>NZ_JBQFUX010000004.1:0-294391 GCF_056539405.1 Ruegeria sp. BB5
CGTCAGAAAATCTCAGAACAACCCGGTCACACTACAATTGATCCCCAAGATCAATCGCTTAACACACTCAACCCGTCAGAACCATAAAACAATGGGGTGAGAGGCAATAACCTCATCCAAAACAAAGCTTCAATGCCGGAAAACCAAATTGACCTCAGCGATGCGAGGCCAATAACCTAAAACCCACTGACACGCTCGACCAGCCAATAGACCGACACGCTGCCGATGACATAGCCAGTGATTGGTCGGGTAACCCCGCTCAGCCGTGATGGATTAAAGCGCGCCACCTGACGCCACAGAAACATTCCTACTGACAGGCCCGCAATAAAGGTAAGTTGTCCGGCCTCGACCCCAAGGTTAAAGGCCAGAAGTGCAGCTGGGATATCCTGAGAGGGCAGGCCGATCTCGGACAGGGCACCGGCAAAACCCAGCCCGTGTAGCAGACCAAAACAAAAGCAGACAATCCATGGGTATTGCTCGGACAGTCTGATCTGCCCTTCTTTGTGTTTGAGAATTTCCAGGGCCAGGAAAACGATCGACAGGGCAATCACCGCTTCGACCGGGGCGGCAGGAACGTGCAGCACCCCCAGCGTTGCCATTGCCAGCGTGATCGAATGCGCGACTGTAAAGGCTGTCACTGCGCCGACCAGCCGCCAAGGATCACGCACCAGAATGAACAAGGCGAAGACAAACAGAAGGTGGTCCCACCCTTCTAGGATATGCTCGAAGCCAAGCCAGAAATAGCTGATGAAAACGGACCATGTGGTCGGATCTATTGGCAAAGTCAGGGCCGGCTCTTCAGGTGTGAACCGGAGGGTGGAAATCGCAGATTCCAGTGGCTGAACGCGCAGAAGGACATCGTTGTTTTGTCGTTCTAGGCCCCGGATTCTGACTGTGTGTCCTTCGATCTCAGCCCCGCACTCTGCAACCCAAGAGGACACCCAAGCAACCGAGTCGAAGATCGGCGGTGGACCGTGCGATGGGGTGCAAGCTTCGGGCAGGATCGCGTCAATCCTCATGGGTTGGCCGTTCACATCCGGTATGCGCCACATCACTTGCCAGGTGCCTGGCGTCAATTGGTGGAGGTCCAGATATCCGGGGTCAAGCGCGTGTGCATTGCCGGACTTTGGGGTGCAGGCCAACCAGATCGCTATTATCAAGCAAAACAGGGCCCTCATTCACCGGACCCTGGTGTTTCAACCCGGTACTGCGCGGCAAGGGTTTCGTATTGCGCCTGCGCCAGTTCCTCGGCCGTGTCCCGACGCCATGCTATCAGAACCGCATCGCGAATGTCCGTAAGTGGCGGCAGATATTCGAGGCGCGTTTCGGTTACACGGACCAGATGCATCCCATATCCCGATTGAATCGGCCCAGCCCAGACGCCCGGTTCTAATGGGACCAGCGCAGCCGAAAACCCCGGGCCAAATGCGGCATCGACGGCGCCGGCGGGCGACAGCGGCATTGATCGAGGCATCAGGGATCGTACACCAAACTCTGACCATTCCCTGCCCGCTGTTAGTGCGGTAAGCGCGGTGTCCACATCCTCGGGCACCGGCTGATCGCCCAGATACACCTGATCGAATGCAATCTGCCAAGGTTTAGTAAAACGTGCCGAGTTTGCTGCGACATAAGTTTCAAGCACTGCATCTTCGGGGTCTACCGAGGCGGCGATTGCATCCGACAGGAAATCCATCTTTTGTGCCAACCGTGCCCGGATTACCTGATCCCCGCGATCCAACCCCAGGTTGCGCGCCTCGCGCACCAAGATTTCCTCGCGCACCAGGGCGTCGATCAGCACCTGCAACTCTGCGTCATTGGGCGGGCGTTTCCAGGTTGTTTCAAAGCGGGTGACCAAAAGCGTGACATCAGCGTCGTCGATAACAATTGCATCACCCCGTTCAGCGCTTTCGTCCTTTGGGCCCACAATGGCAAACCAGCCAAAGATGGCGGCTCCGATCAGAATAAAGTGGAGCAGGGGTTCTTTCAAAATATGCATGCTTAGTTCCGAAGACGCTTTCAGACCCGCCTTAATAGTAGTGGCGGGTCCTTGGATAAGTCAAACAGACTGCAGAATAATTACGCTTATATTCCAACGCAGTGGTGGTTCTTCGAAAAAGGCCATTCACCCCGGAGTGTACCAAATCGGTGAGGAATAGGCGCGTTCCTGATGTATCAGTTGTGCGTCTTCCGGCAGATCAATGCCAAACCGCAACTTGTCGTATAGCAACCAACGCGGGGTGGGGATTTCCAGAACCCTGACGTAATAAAAGGCCCGTTCATTCGGGTCGAAATCCGGGTCGGACCAAACAGTGATCAACTCGGACGCGCCGATGGTATTGCTCCAGCTCGCGGTTTCCACATCCACAGTATTACCGACCTCGGGTAGGTTGCCATCTGCATCCTGTGACCGATCATCAGACCAGGCGACATTATAAACCTTTTCCTGCATCGCCCCGTCTGCACCCAGCCATCCTTTGACGACCTGAACCCGATCCAGATTTGCACCGATCGGGTCGCGCAAGGCACCAATCAGGAAATTCGGTGCGCCATCCCCTTCGCGCGGGCGCAGGTCACCACCCATGGGTACGCCTTTCGTGTAACCGACATCCGCCAGAAAGCGCGTCTCAAGGTCGCCCTCGTCAAACGCCCAGCCTCCAAAGAAACGCAAACCGATCCGAGGACCGGTGGTCGCATAGGTTTCGCGGCGCTTGAACGCATCGAAAATGGCTGAGCGTGTGTTGTCGGTGGCCCAAACGGCTGTGTAGCCCGAAGCGACCAGCAGATCGCCCGGTATCTCGCCCAGCTCATTGGCAATAAAGGGATGTTGTATCCGGGTGGGCGACGGTTCCACACTTACAGATTTGCCAAAAAAGTTGTCTTCTTCGGCGGTTGCCAGCGAAGTATGGCTGTCAGTCGCGCCGCCCATGCCGAATTTATAGGGGTTCACGCCGAACTTTTCTTCAAGCATCAGGCCGCGCTTGAGGGCTTCGCGCGCATACTCGCCCGCCAGCATGTCCTCAGTTTTCAATTCGGTGATATCGAGGTTGCCAATATCCCAGTTCTCATAGTCGGCAAAGGGATCATCCGGGCTGAGATACGGGTGGGCCTCGCCGTCTCCTTTGATTTGCGTGACCTCGTAGTGAGGCTCCCACCTTGCGCGGTTCTGGACGTATTCTTCGTCAACCTGGCCACCGTGATACGTGTCTTCGGTTGGGAACATCCAGCCGTTAGAAAGGTTGCCGTTATGGGCGAAAGCTACCGCCCGGCCGCCGGTTTTGGCTTCGTAATCCTCCAGCCAAGAGTAAAGCGCCTTGGGATCAGTGTTGCCGTAGGGTGGCTGTGTTACCGGCGGAACAACCTGCAACGCGCGGATTGGTCCGTCGCGCAACATAACATTCCGGTGCAGGTTGAAGCCCTTGGGCACCGAGGTCCATTCGAAACCGATAAACGCGGTGAATTGACCGGGATCATTGTGCCGTTCCGCGGCCAGGACGATATGTTCCCAGGTGAACGCAAAGGCATCGGCCCCCGGGCTGTAGGACTCCAGCAAAATCTCCGGCAACGTCATCTGAGAAAAATTTGTGATGATATCAAAGGCTGCTTTACCAGCTTCTTCGCCACCGGCCTTGTATCCTTCGTACCATTCCAACCCCTTCGGGTCTGAGATCACACCGGGTTTGCCCGCCTGCAGATCGGGCGCGAAACCCATCAGGTCAGTATGATCGGTCAGCACCATCCAATCCAGCGGTCTGGCCAGTCTGACTGGTTGCCCGGTGGAGGAAATCACCTGCTCGCCTTTGGCAAATCGCCATGCGTCGTCAGGCAGCAACGTGTTGCCGAATGCGCCCGCATCTAGTGACAGCCCCGTATGCAGATGCGTGTCGCCCCAAAGCGGGCGCTCGGGGAAAGTGCGGTTGGCGTAGGGTGAAAAGGGACGCTCGGCAAAGGTTCCCTCGGCGGCTTCCTTGGTGGGAACGGCATCGGCAATCGCGCTTGCCGGGACAGAGACCAAAGTAAGTAAGCAGACAGACAGTCGAAGCATGTGAACCTCCCCATTCACAGAGTTCGCGGATTCAGCTTGTGAAATACTGAGAATATATATTCTTATTTGACGATATCATGTTGTGTGCTTCACGTGTGAAAAACTTTTTGACCATTATCCAGTAGGCAGCATGGCTTGCTTCAAAGTGGCAGCTGTATAAGAGAAACCAACTGATCCGCCGCGTCCGAAAGTGTATCTTCGTCAAACGCCGCGTACCCCAGCAGTAAGCCCTGCATCTTTTGCGGCAACACACATTGGTCAGACAGTGCGCTGATGCGCAGTCCGTTTTCCCCGGCCCGCTGGCTGATTTCAATGTCGGACATTCTGTCTGCAAGTGCCGCTCGAAGTGCAACGCAAAGATGCATGCCCGACGAGTCCGGCTGAAGCTCCAGGAGGTCACAGGCGGGGGCGAGCGCGGTGAGCAGATGGCTCTGACGTCGCGCATAAACGCGTCGCATGCGTCGTAAATGCATAGCGAATTCACCGCTGTTCATGAATGTCGCCAAGGCGGGTTGCGGGATCAGCGAGGCGCGTGGTCCCACACGATCAAGATAGGTCCGCGTGCTTTGCAGCATGCGTTTGGGCACAACCAGATACCCGATCCTCAGTGCCGGGCTGACGAGTTTTGAAAAGCTGCCAAGGTAGATCGTGTTATTGAGGCCATCCAACCCCGAAAGCGATGGCAGAGGTTGCCCCCGATAGCGGAATTCGCTGTCGTAGTCGTCCTCGATCACCACCGCACCGGTCTGTCTGGCCCAATCCAGCAAGGCGACCCGGCGGGGCAAGGGCAGGCTGACCCCTGTTGGATAATGCCGCGAAGGCGTGACGATAGTGGCATGGGCCTTGTCTGGAAGGCGTGTCACATCCAGCCCGTCCTGATCGATACGTACTGGGCAGGCTAAGTTTCCTGTATCCCTCAGAATCGTGTGAAGTTTCGGCCAGCATGGGTCTTCGATCGCCACCTGTTTGCCCGCACCAAGCAGCCCGTGGAATATAACCTCGAAGGCTTCGCGCGCGCCCGAGGTGATCACAATCTGCCCCGGATCACAGGACAAGTGTCGCCACGCGGCAACGTGGTCCGAGATAGCCGCGCGCAGCGGATACCAACCCAAAGGGTCCGCTCGCGCCAAAAGCTCGGGTTTTGGGGTGCGCCATGCGCGTTCAAGGTGGCGTGCCCATTGTTTGTGCGGCAGCAGGGATTGATCCGGCAGACCGGTTTGAAAGGGCAGCCATTTCTGGGTCTTTGGACCCGCCGGGCGGGGGATGGGCTGCGGTTGCGACAGGTGGGTGATCTCGCTGGCCACAAATGTGCCGCTGCCTTGCCGGGTGACCAGATACCCTTCGCTGATCATCTGGTCATAAACCGCCTGAACCGTTGTTCTGGATATCGACAACTCGGATGCCAGTGTGCGGCTGGCTGGCAGCCGCGTCCCGACTAGGTCAGGGGACGTAGATATGAGACCGCGCAGCACCTCAAGCAGTTGCGCCTGAAGCGAGGTCTTCAGCGATGCATCCAACGAGATCGCAAAAAGATCTCGATTCAAATTGGCCTTAGGAGAAGTTTTAAAATTGGACATTTAAAAACATCCAATATCCGGGCACTACAGTCATAGCAAGATCAAACCCGAGCTATGACCATGAACGAGACTTTGAACATCACCGACAGATCCCGCTTGCGTCGATCCCATGAGCGGGGGCATTTCGACCGTGCCGCCATCAACAGTATTCTGGACGCGCAACCCATGTGCAGCGTGGGTTATGTGATTGATGGCAAGCCCTTTGTCACTCCGACGTTGCAATGGCGAGAGGGCAATCGCATTTATTGGCACGGGTCCTCGGCCAGTCGTGCGCTGCGCAATTCTCGCGATGCGCAGGTTTGTCTGTCGGTCGCAATTCTTGACGGGTTTGTCCTGGCTCGGTCCGGTATGCATCATTCCGTTAACTCGCGGTCGGTCACGTTGTTTGGCACCGCGGTCAAGGTTGAAGACCCGGCAGAAAAGCTGGACAAGCTTGGCAGGTTCGTGAACGGCCTGTTCCCGGGGCGATATGAAAGCCTGCGGCCCGATCACGCGCAGGATCTGAAGGCAACAATGGTGCTGGGCATGGATGTATCGGAGGGTAGCGCCAAGGTCCGCACAGGCGGTCCAAATGACGAGGAAGAGGATTATGATCTGCCTATCTGGGCCGGGGTCATTCCCGTTCACACGTCGGTTGGTGATCCTATTCCTGATCCCCGAAACATCGATGGCGTGCCGACGCCCGAACATGTGCAATCCTTTCGGCTGTAGGGCAGGGTGATGACGGACCTTTCGGTAAATCTGAATGTTGCCGCCCTGCTGCGCAATAGGCGTGAGCACCCTTGGCCGGATTTGATAGGTCTGGCAAGGATCGCCTTGAACGCGGGCGCGGCGGGCGTGACGGTGCACCCCCGCCCGGATGAGCGCCACACCCGTCCCGATGACGTGCGCGGGCTACGCTCCATGCTTGACGCGGAATTTCCAGACCGGGAATTGAATGTCGAAGGCTATCCAGATGAACGGTTTCTGTCGCTGGTTCAGCAGGTGCGCGCGGACCAGGTGACGTTGGTTCCCGATGATCCGGGTCAGGCGACAAGTGATCATGGTTGGGATTTCCCGGCGCGGGGCGCGATACTAGCGGATGTAGTTGCCGGGTTACAGGCGAACGGTCATCGCGTATCCCTGTTCTGCGACCCCGAGGCAGCGCACATGCCGCATGCGGCGATGACCGGAACAGATCGCGTTGAACTTTACACCGGCCCGTTCGGCGGATCTTATGACGACCCAGTGGCCGAGACGCGGGAACTTGACCGTCTGACCGCCGCAGCGACCGCGGCTGCGGCGCAAAGGCTCAAGGTCAATGCGGGCCACGATCTGACGGTCAGTGGCACGCGCAAACTGATCGCTCGGATCCCGTCGATTGCCGAAGTGTCCATCGGGCACGCGTTGTTTTGCGATGCTCTGAACTTTGGAATGACTGAGACGGTTCGTCGGTATCTTGGGGTCTGCAGCATCCCTCGGGTAGATGATCTGTGGGCGGAAACTATCTGAAACAGACTGATGTCGCCGACTATGGTCGCACCCGGCTTTGGGCGTGACATTTTCACTGCTATTTGAATAAGCCTTTGCGGCAATTCATCTGCAAATACTGGCGAGCCTGAATTGGCTGTAGTACACCTTTGCAGGTATGGGGAAGATTGCGGATAAACCTAAGCGAGAACAAGCGGATAGCGAGCAACGGCGTCAGGTCACGGTGCTGTTTGCCGATATGGTCGGCTATACTGCGATTGTTGCATCGCTTGGGGACGAACAGGCGTTGGGCTTTGTTCGGCTGACCTACGATACGCTGGTCCGCGCGGTCGAGGCCCACGGTGGAACGGTGCGCGATTTTGCTGGCGACAGCATAATGGCGCTGTTCGGCATTCCCGACGCGACCGAAGATACGGCACTGCGGGCCTGCCGGGCCGCTATGGCGATCCATGCGGCATTCGAAGCGTCCGCCTCGGATATCGAAGCGCGTTTCGGCGTGCGCCCGAAGGTGCGTGTGGGGATCAGTTCCGGTACGGTTCTGATGGCGGCTGTCCAGGGCGAGAGCGGCCCGACGACTGCTGTGGGCAGCACAGTGAATCTGGCCGCGCGGCTTGAAAATCTTGCCCCGTCGGGTGGAAGCCTGATCTGCGACACCACACGGGGGCTGGTCGAATGGGTGACCGAGCTTGGCTTTTTCGGCGAACATCAGATCAAGGGTTTGTCCGCGCCGCAAAAGCTGTGGCAGTTGCAGGCCGTTCACCCCGACGCAACCCGGTTCGACGCATCAGTGGCGCAAGGGTTGAGCGGCTATGTTGGCCGAACAGATGAACTAAGCACGATCTCCACCGCGCTGGAGCGGGCGAAAGACACCCGGACCGTGATTGACCTGGTTGCCGAGCCGGGGTTGGGCAAAACGCGGCTGGTATTCGAGTTTCTTCATCGCCTACCTGCGGACGAGGTGTCGGTCCTGACGGGGAACTGCTTTGCCGACGGCCAGCAGGTTCCGTTTCTACCCTTCCTGGAAATCACGCGAAATTCATTTCTCATCACCGATGCCGACAACCCGCTGCGGGTTCGGGCCAAGCTTGAGGCCGGGTTAAAAAAATCCGGGCTGTTCACGCAACAGAACCTTGGGTTAATGATGAATTTTCTGGGTCTCACACCGCCCGAGGGGGCTCTGGACGGTCTCGACGGTGTTCTGATCGGTCTGCGTATTCGCGAGTTGCTGACCGAGTTGCTGCGCCTGAAATGCGCGCGGGGCCAGGTTGTTTTGCTGATCGAAGATGGACATTGGATCGACAGCGCGTCAAAGGATTTGCTGGCGAATATGATCGAGGCTCCGGGTCTGTCGAACCTGCTGATCATCCAGACACGGCGACCCGAATACACACCCAGTTGGCAAAACATGGCCGGGGTGACAACCGTGGTGCTTCGCCCGCTGAGAGTCGAAGACCTTGCCACCCTGGCGCAAAACCGTCTTGGGGTGGATGCTCTGCCCGATGGGTTGGCCGAACAGCTGGCAGACCGTGCTGGGGGCAATCCACTGTTTGGCGAAGAAATCTTGGGCTTTCTGCTGGATCAGGGAGTTTTGCGCGTCGAAAATGGCCGCGCCCATATCGAAGCGGATATCCGCGACAGCGGGCTGCCCGTCACCATGCGCAGTCTTTTGACGGCCAGAATTGAACGACTTGATCCCGAAGATCGCGCCTTGCTGCAGGCTGCAGCCGTGATTGGTCGGCGTTTTGATCCCGGTCTGTTGTCCCAGATCACCGAGACGACCAAGTCAACCGGCGCCACCCTACAACGGCTGCAAGCGCAGGATGTACTGTACCGCGAGCCGAAATCGTCGGATTACATCTTCAAACATGTGCTGCTGCGGGATTCGGTCTATCAAAGCCTGGTTCTGTCCCGCCGGTCCGACCTGCATCTTGCCATTGCCGAGGCGTTGGTGATGCGCAACGCCAACCGGTTGCACGAGGCCGCCGAGGTGCTGGCCTTTCACTATGGACAGACGGATCGGGCAGATCAGGCGTTTCACTACAGTGCCATGGCTGGTGATAAATGCCTCGGCGTTTATTCACTGGACGAAGCCAACCGATATTTTGTGGACGCTCTTGAGCTGTACCAAAACGACCCAAGTTGCGCCACAGATGCAGAATTTGCCGGATTCATGGCCAGTTTCGCGCTGTGTTCCAATATCTCACTGCGGGTCAAAAAGATTATCGAACTGGCCGGGACAGTTCGTCCGATCCTGCAAAAAGCAGGTGACAGTCAGGATCACGCGTTGTTCCTGCACCACTATGTCTCTTGTCTGGTCTGCAACGGCAAGTATCACGAGGCGCATTGGGTTCAGCAGGAGCTGACAGACATGGCCGGTCGTCTGAATGATCCGGCCTCTAAGGCGTATGCCATGGTGAATGAGCTTTCGGTCTCAATCTATCACGCGCCGATCGACAATGACCGTTTCGAGGCGCGAAAACGCGAAGTCGAGGCTGTGCTGGAACAGATCGACGACGCCTATATCCACAATTTTTATCAGGCCACTGTTGGGTGGAACGAACTGACACGGGGGCGGGTGGCGCGGGCGCATGCCGCATCGGATCGAATGATCGCCTTGGGAAAAGCCAAAAACGACCCGCGCGCGCTGGGCTATGGAACCGCCATGAAAGCGTTGATCGCGATGGTCACCGATGATCACGAACTGGCGCTTGAAATGGCTGAGAAGGCGCGCAAAGCATCAAAGGTCGAATTTGAGTTGGCCATAGCCGAAGCAGCCAGAGTAGGAGCCATGGTGCCGCTGGAAATGCCAGGGGCGACTGAGGTGGTCCAAAACCACATCAAGGCCTGCAACGAAAAGGGGTGGACGCTGTTCACCTTCGGGCCCGCGGCGATGCTGGGGGTGGCCTATGCGCTGAACGGTCGGATTACGGACGGGTTGCGCCAGATTGAATGCGCCATTCAGAAACGTACCGACGAGGGCACTCAGATATCCGCTGACTGGGCCCGTCTGTTTCTGTGCGAGATGTATCTGGCCATCCTAACAGGTGAAGGCGGCGGTTCGCTGGGGGTTCTGTTTCGAAATTTCCGGTCGATCCTTTGGGTTATGCTGTTTGGAAAAAAACGTCTGATCGCGATGGTCGAGCAGGTGCGCAAGAACCCTCAGTTCGACCAAAAGGGCCACTATATCGCGCGCTGTGATATGATCATGGGGCTGCTGTACAAGGCGAAGAAAAAGAAGGCGCAGGCTATCGAGCATCTAAGCCGGGCCCGCGTCATCGTCGAGTCTGCAGGGCGATCTCCGATGCTAACACGCATTGATGCGGCGCTGGCGGAATTGGCATAGCCTTTCCATTCAAATTGCTCAGGCTGATGGTTTCCGGGCGCGTCTTTGGTGGCTGAAGATCAACTGATTGGATTGGAAATCCGACCGGAAATCGGCAGCCCTGCCGGACAGCGCGTAATAAAACTTCATCAATCCGGGTTCGATATGGTGGGCTTGTTCGATGCAATCCTCGCATATTCGTTCAATCCGATCCTGAGGGTGCCGGTCCCGAATAGCCGCGATCAGCCTTTGGTGGGTTGTTTCCAATTTCTGAAATTCAGGGGTTTCCAGTACGTCTTGATTGCCAACCAGCACGAAAACGGGTTCCAGGTCAGTTCGTCCCTTAAGGTCGACATACCCGGCCTCAAGCATCGCCATTTCGTGCCGCGTTTTCTCATACACCGAACTTGAGACAACGATGTCATAGTCCACATGGCGGCAGCTTTGTTCGATCCGTGCGGCGACGTTCACCACATCCCCGATGACGGTATAGTTGAACCTGCGCTTTGACCCGATATTACCGACGCAGGCCCGACCCGTGGCGCAACCGGTCGCCAGCGCAATCGGCGGCCGCCCCTGCATGACGTCCGAGGCGTTGAACTCTACCAGCGCCCGTCGCATCAACAGCGCCGCCTTTGCGGCACGGCATGGGTGATCTTCGACCGGCAGGGGAGCGTTCCAAAACGCCATTACCGCATCGCCGATGAATTTGTCTATGGTGCCCCGTTCCAGCAATATCTGGTCGCCGATCTGAGAAAAAAGTTCATTCAGCAAGGTGACAAGATCGGTGGCCGAAACAGACACGGACAAAGGCGTAAAGCCTCGTATATCCGAGAACATGACGGTGATCTCTTGTGTTTCACCGCCCAGTTGAAGCTGATGCCCAGACACCTCAATTTCGTCCAGAATCTCGGGCGCGACATAGTGGGAAAAGATCTGTCGGATCACACGTTTTTCGCGCTCGGTCGAGATGAACAGATAGCCCGCCAGCAGGCCGAAATTAGCCATGCCCCCCATCAGCGGAAAGGTAACGTCGAACAGAACCAACTGGTGCTGGAATGCCAGCCAACTGATGCCAAGGACAACCGCCGCAGCAACGCCACCTGCAACAAATGACGCAACCGCCCCGAACCGCGTCATGACGGCCGTGACCACTACGCCAAGAATGACGAAAGACAGCAGTTCGAGCGCCGACGTCACATCCGAGCGGCTTAGCATTTCGTCGGTCAGGACCTGTTCAAGAATTTGCGCATGGATCGACACGCCCGGAACAGATTCACCCAAAGGTGTCTGGTGCATGTCAAACAATCCGGCGGCCGACGTGCCGACCAGAATGATCCGCCCTTCGATTTCGGCGCGCAGATCGGGATTGTCCTGTGGCTGCATGATATCATCAGCTGACAGATACAGGTCCGGGTTATCGCGCCTGTACCTGACCCAGACCTCGCCGTTTTCGGTGGTTGGCAGGCGGAATTGACCAATCTCGACCGCCAGCATGATACCGGCCTCATCCGGCATGCCTTCGGCAATGATGACGGGTTCGTCTATGGCAACCCTTAGCGCCTCAATCCCCAGCCCCGGCAGCGCACCATCCGGCCCGCCCCACAAGATAGGCACGCGGCGCACGATGCCCATACCGCCAAGGGGTGAGACATTGACCCCTCCGATGCCTGCTGCTGTTCGATCCAGCGGTGAGGCTGGTGGGGTCCAATAAGGAACGGTAACCAGCCCTGAGGTCGGTGATTCCCCTATTTCGATGATCCCGGTCATCGGCGTGACGTGCCTGCCGTCGCTGGATTGCCGGGCAGCTGCGCCCAATACAACCGGCCAATTGGCGATCTCCATTCCGAAAAGCACGTCATGGTCCAGCTTCTCGGCGTGGCGCTCAACTGACAGCACCCCAGAGAGCGAGGGTTCTTCCAGCAACCGCGCAGGCGAGAACCTGTCAGGTTCGACGAACAAAATGTCAAAGGCGATAGCGGCGGCACCATATTCGCCCAGGTTCTGGACCATCTGTGCCAAAAGGGTTCGGGGCCAGGGCCATTGCCCCCAGTTTGCCAGCGACTGTTCGTCGATATCCACCACGCGGACAGGCAGATCAGGGTTGTATTCGCGGGGTGAGATGCGTTGCAGAATGTCGAAATAGATCAGCCGTGTCATCCGCACCGGATACGGATCGAGAACACGGATAAAGCACCCGAAAAGGATCAGGCCCAGCCCGACCAGCTGGAAGGCCCGCCGCCGCCCTGTTCGTTCTTTGGGCTTCCCGGTCACGTTTGCCTCCGAATATCGTGGTCAGCCCGGACGGACCTGAACGGGATGTGCGCATTTTTCTGCGACAACGACTGATCTGATGTCATGCAGCGGGGCCTGTGATTGCTCACCCGCCGCTATTGCCGCCGTTACCGCCAGTGGTGCCACTGCCGCTGCCGCCGCCAAATCCCCCTGTTCCGCCACCACCAATCGTGCCACCGCTGCCTGGCCCGCCGCTGCCGGAACCGCCGCCGATCGAGCCGCCACTGCCATCGCCACTGCCGCTACCGTTTCCGACATTGCCGCCACTGCCGTTGCTGCTGCCAGTGCTGCTGCCGACGCTGCCGCCATTGCCGCTGCCGATGCCGACGCTGTTTGACGGGGACGACCCGGAGGCCCCAGCGCTTTGCACTTCACGCGGCCCCCAGTCAGGGCCGGACGCGGGGACCTCTGATCGTTGCGGCAGAGGTGGCACGGCGTCCCTGCCGCAGCCCGTCACATCTGTTTGCAATGGAATCAGCAATTGCTCTTGTGACTGAACAAAGGGGAACCCTTCTTTCACCGCTTGTTCGTAACTTTCCTGATCGACAGAGCGCCCGATACGTCCACTCTGTGTGGTGGCGAGAAGGTTGCATTTGCGCCCGGTCTCTTGGCAAATGCCGTTCTGACCACACATTTCTACCCGGCCCTGTAAAATCAGCATGGCGCTTTGCGCGCCGGGCGCGACCCATATGTCAAAAGTCGTTCCGCGTACGGCCATGGTCGCAGTGGGCGTTTGAATCGAGTAGGCGCGCTTTTTGCTTTTGCCAGAGATAAAGCGAAAGCTGCCGCCAAGGGCCTGAACCGCGAAGTTCTTGGCCTTTTTGTTGCCGCGCAGCATTGTCACATCCAGTGTCATCCGAGCATTCGGGCCAATCGCGATCTTGGTTTCATCGACGAAAACCAACTGAACCAGACCGCTGCCGTCGGTGGATATGGAATCGCCAGATGCAACTTTCATCCCTGTGCGCAACGGCTGCGATTTCCCTGCGCGCGTTAATTCAGCGCCTTGTTCGACGCCGATGACTTTTCCTATGTTGGCTAAGGCCTGCGACGGCAGAAGCAAAACACAACAAATAACGAGTAACGATTTCAACCAAGCCAACCTAACGTCCTTCCCCCACAGATAGGTACTGAGCGCATCGCGCCCACCGCTCGGTTTGCCCCTCAATAAATTCGTATTTTTGAATTATACGCTAATAAATCTATACAAATATGCCTTATAGCCCGTGTATTTGGCAAGTTTTCAGTTCAGAGCGCGTCATATTGAGTAGTTTGAAGAATTCCTTCGCGCAATTACGACTGCTTATGTCCGTCCTCAAGAGCGTCGAAATTTCGCTGATTGCGTGTGCGTTTGCGACGAATTTGAGAAAAGTGAGCAAGGCATAGAAAATCGCCTTGTATCCGGGTGACAGGCAAGGATATACCCGCCAGCGGAGACGTGGCCGAGTGGTCGAAGGCGCTCCCCTGCTAAGGGAGTAGGCCCGGAAGGGTCTCGAGGGTTCGAATCCCTTCGTCTCCGCCACCTACCATTTTTAGATGCGGTCGAAACAACGGCTTATGTTGTAAGCCGTTGTGGGCACTTGATGGTTTGGCTTATTGGAAAGCCAATGGCCTCGCTTACTAAGATGACCACCGAAGTTTTTTCAGATGTACATTTCTATGCGCGCCTCGGGGAATGACCTGATCACGGCGTCAACGCGCGTTTCAGGCAGCGCGCACAAGGCCGTGGACAACCCGTCGGCGATGGCTGCGCTGGGGGCTGAGACCGATACTATGTGGTTCGTTGCTACCTCGTCTTGCGGGTTCAGGATGTGGCCTTGATCATCGGTCAGCATGAGGTTGCCTGCGTCCGAGGTTGCAACGGCACGATCGCTTAATTCGATGGATTTGAGAACTTCTCTGCCGGGTCCGGCCAGTCCGACTTGCCAGGCTTGCCCGTCTTGGCGATGGCCAAGGGCGGCGATTTCCCCCATATTTACCAATACATCGCGTAGACCGTGCGAGGCCAGCAAAGCCGCGATGCGGTCGGTAATGGCGCCTTGTGCGATACCGTTCAGCGTCAGTGCTGAAACACCGGGTTGGGGCAGGCGGATCATGTCGGACCCGATTAAAACGCGAGACCATCCAATGGATTTTCGGGCGGAATGGACCTCTTGCGCGGCGGCCCCGTTAGCCAGCGCGGACCAGAGCGGTTGAACTGAAGGATCGAAAACGCCGTCTGTGGCCTCGTGCAAGGCCGAACACAGGCTGAGGACGTTCAGCAGTTCGGGAGCTGGGGCTGGCAGTTGCCCGTCGCGATTCAGTCGGCTGAGTTCGGATTGCGGTCGGTACAAGCTGAAGATGTTCTCAAGCCGGTTCACTTCGGCTTCGACCGCGGTGATGATTGGCGCGGCCTGTGTGTCCGTCAGCCCCTCAAGTCGCAAGCTGGCCGAGGCCCCCAGCGCGACCCCGTGCCAGTGAGCCGTAGGGGCAGAATTGGCACTCGCGGGAAAGGCGGCACAAGCGGCGGACATGGTCAGAAACCGGCGGCGGGAGAGGGCGGTCATGAGGGGGTCTCCAGTTTCAGGTCCAGATCAACGGGGCCCAGAACCTCGGTGTCGGGGATGCCGGACAGAGGCAGCAGATTGCCACCGTACTGGCCAATAAAGGTTTCAGCGGCAGCGGGGTCTGCAAAGGGCACCACCTCGCGCGCGCCCATGCCGCCCGCAACATTGGCTCCGACCACAAAGGTTGCGCCCTCGGCGGCGATCCAGTTGGAAACACCCGGCTGTTGCCAGTTGGGCGCGGCGCCCATATCGCTGACATAGACCGCTGCAATGGGTGCATCACGCTCGGGGCTTTTTAGGTAGGCCACCATGTCGCGCACTTGGGCGAAGAACAGAGGTGTAGGGTAGCCTTCCAGATGGATCTGACCTTTGGGGCCACCATGTTCAGCGATGTTCATCTGGCAGAAAAAGCTTAGCGCATCGGGGGTCAGGTCCACTGGATCAGGGGCCTCGGCGATCTCTTCCTTGCAGGCCGCCAGCGCGACAAACGCGATCAAAGCAAGACGTTTCATGGCTCGACCCTCCGAAACGCGGCGCGGGCGAGGACAAAGCCCAATACCGGCCAGATCAGCAGGGAGGCAGGAGCGGCCCAGACGGGCAGTGCCTGCGCGGCCCCGGTCATGCCGGATGCCATCGCAACGCCTTCGGTCGCGGCGATGTTCCACAAACGGAATGCGTCGGCCGGGTTGGCTACCATCACCCACGGAAAGACGGATTGGGTGAAGGTGCCGCCCTTGTCCATGACGACGGCTCCCAACAAGCCCAGATCATAAAGGACGACAAAGACCAGCCAGAGCCCGGCCGACAAACCTGCTGCTGCCGTGGCGCCCCTAGCCAGGGCAGACAGCAGGTAACCCAGCGCCAGAAACACGGCGCCCAGCAGGATGGATGTGAGGATTAGGCGTAGCAAAGCCATCAGGCTTTCTGGCCCCGCGCCGCCGAACCATGCGGCCACTGCACCAGCGGTGCCAAAGCCGACGGTCATGGCAAAGGCAAGCGCGGCCAGATGGGCGGTGAATTTGCCCAACAGGATTTCTCCACGCCCCGCCGGATAGGATAGCAGCAGCGATAAGCTGCCCCGGTCCACGTCACCTGCGATGGCATCAAAAGCGATCATCAACGCCAGTAAGGGGGCAAGATATACTGACAACGTAGTCATCGAGGCAACCGAGACGGTCAGCATATCGACGCCCAGCGTACCGGTAGGCGCGCTGCCTGCAAAGGTTAGCGCCAAGGCGAACAGCACCATGATCAGGGTGGCCACCAGCAGCCAGCGGTTGCGGCGCAGGATCAGCATCTCTGTGCGGGTAATGGCGAGGAAGCGGGTCATTGCATCTCCTCCTGAGCGTAGTGGCGATAAAGGTCTTCCAGCTTGGGTGGGGTCATTTCCACATCCGCCACGGCATCGCCCATTCCAGCGATCCGGCGCAGGGCCTCCATTTTGTCATCTGGGGAACACAGCAACTCAACGGATGCGCCATTGATCCGGTCGCCACCCAATGCCGCGGCCAGGGCTTCTGGGTTGGTGCTGGCGCGCACGCGCAGGCGGATCGGCAGACCAGCTAGGGCCGACAGGTTGGTCAACGTATCATCAGCCACCATCCGGCCTTTGCGCATGATGGCGATGCGGTCTGTGCGCGCCTCAACTTCGGTCAGGGCGTGGGATGCGATCAGGACGGCGGTACCTTTCGCTGCCAACTCGTCAATGATGGCGTAAAGGTCTTGCCGCGAAATGGGGTCTAGCCCCGAGGTGGGCTCATCCAGCAGCGCCACTTTCGGCTGACCCAACAAAACTTGAGCCAAGCCCAGACGTTGCCGCATCCCTTTGGAATACGTTCCGATCCGGCGATCCAGCGCATCGCTGAGACCGACACGGTTCAGCAGGCCGGGCACATCAGCTTTGGTTCCCGACAATTTCGCAAACAGTGTTAGCTGTTCCCGTCCAGTTAAAGCGGGATGAAACGACACCGCCTCGGGTAGATACGCGGTCTCGCGCCGCGCTTGTTCGCTGCCGGGGGTGGCGTCTCCGATCCGAATGGCTCCGCCATGGATCGGCGTCAGGCCGAGGATGGATTTGATCAGGGTCGACTTGCCCGCGCCGTTATGGCCCAGCAGCGCCACGCGCTGTCCGGGGGCAAGAGACAGGTCGATATCGTCAAGAACGCGAGTTTTTCCGCGGTCCTTGCTGACATGGTCGATAACTAGGGCCTTATCCGTCATGAGGCACCTTTTTCATAGCTGGGGGTTCAGGGGCTTGCATCAATGGGTTGCTGTCCATCACGCCGCCCGGCAACAGGGCCGGGAAGGCAGATTGCGACCAGCGCACCAGCTGCACGGCGGGGGAGCCGAGCAGCAGTTTGGCTGAGGGTTGGGTCCACAGCACATGGTCCATCGAGTCGTTGGGGCGATAGGGGGCATCGGCGATGCCGTTGCCATCCACATCATATGCGGCGAAATCGGACCAGTAGTTGCCGCGCCCGGCTTCGGACCACTCGACCCATTTGGTCGAGACGTATTTCACCTGTGTCCGGTTCCCGATGAAAGAGTTGCCAACGATGCGGTTGCGTTCGCTGCCAGCGGTAAAGTGGATGCCGATGCCGCATCCCTGGAACCAGTTGTCGGTGAATTCGTTCTTGTTGGAATTATACAGGAAGGTGCACTTTTCCTTGGCACCTTTTACCACGTTGCCTGTGATGACGCTCTTGTTGGCGTAGTTCAGCATGACGCCATGTTCGCGGTCACCGATCGAGACATTGTTGGCCACAGTCACGTTTGTGGTGAACATAACCGCGTAGCCGAGATCATTACCTATCGAGACATTGTCGCTGACGACCGAATTGTCCGCATACATGTAATGCACGGCGAACCGCAGGTCGCGGAACAGGTTGCCTGTGAAGGTGTTCTTTTTCGACGAGTTCACAAAGATCCCGTCGCGCCCGTACCGGATGTCGTTGTCTTCAACCCGCGCACCCGGCGCGTTCCAGACGTAGACGCCATTGCCGCGGTCATTCATCCGCCGGTCCTGCCGACCTTCGATCCGGTTGCCACGCACGATGCTGTCCTTGGCACCGTGAATGTCGACGCCATAAAGGTTGCCCAACAACACATTGTCTTCGACCACCGGCGCTTTGGCTGTTTTGGTCAGCTGGATGCCACTGTCGATCCCGTCATGGCTTGAGCCCGAGCCGATCACCGTCAGTCCACGAACGGTCACGCCCGGTCCGGTCACGGTGATGACGCTTCCCGCGCTCTGGCCGTCAATGGTGGCTTGTCCCAGCCCATCGATGGTGACGGGCCGGTCCAGCACAAGCGTTTCGGTGTAAACACCGGGGCTCAGGCGGAGGGTGTCTCCATCCGCCGCCTGCGCCAATATTTCATTGATGGCCCCCGCCCGGTTGGGCACATCCCAGTCCGCCGCCCAAAGGGGCGAGCCAAGCAGGAGCGGTATGAGCAGAGGCCAACGCATGGGTTATGCTCCCTGCGGTTCGACCAACATCCGACCGCGCATTTCCATGTGCAGTGCGTGGCAGAACCACTGGCAATAGAACCAGTGTACGCCCGGACGGTCGGCTGTGAAGGTGACCGAGGCAGTTGCCAGCGGTGCAACTTCCATTGCGATGCCGTAGTTACCTAGGCAGAAGCCGTGGGTCACGTCGTCCACGTCATCGAGGTTGGTGATGTAAACCGTCACCTCGTCACCCTGTTTGACGGTGAACTTTTCCAGGCTGAAGGTCGGAGCCTGCGATGTCATGTAGACCCGCACCTTGTTGCCGTCCCGGATGGGTTCTTCGGCGCCTTCTTCCAGATCAATGCCATCGGCCTCGGCCTGTTTGCGGGCGTCTTCCCATGTAACATCGGCGCGATCCCAGACGTTTACCGGGTTGACGATGTCGCTGCGAACGATGATCGAGTCATGCGGCTCGGCAAAGGTCGGGCCGTCGTGAACCACTTTCATCTCGTTAGACGAGATGTCGATCAACTGCTCGTTCTCGGGCTTCAGCGGACCCACGTTCAGGAAGCGGTCTTTCGAGAACTTGTTCATCGAAATCAGCCACTTTCCGTCGGCATCCTTGGTTTCACCCATGGAAGTCGAGTTGTGGCCCGGCTGATAGTGGACGTCGACCTTCGAGATGATCGGATCCACATCGGCACCGCCGTAAGCCTCGATTGCCTTTTCGATGTTCCACTTCACGATCTGGCTGTCCAGGAACAGCGTGGTGAACGCGTTGCCCTGGCCGTCATAGGCGGTGTGAAGCGGGCCAAGACCCAGTTGCGGCTCACCCACGATGCACGACCGCGGATCGGCATCACTTTCGAACAGGGCGTCCAGCTTTGTAACGTCCATGATCGAAACGGTCGGCGACAGCTTACCGTTGATGCAGACGTGCTTGCCGTCGGGCGCTGTGTTGATGCCGTGCGGCGAGTTCGGGATCGGAATGTAACGGGTGTACTTCTTGTTCTGACCCTTACGGCCGTCCAGAACCTTGACGCCTTTCAGCTCCTGATAGTCACCGGCTTCGATACCCGCCTCGATTTCTGCGATGTTGAAAACAACCACGTGGTCCAGCTCGTTCTCGGTCATCTCGGCCAGGTTCATACCCATTTCCGAGTTGTACGAGGTCGAATAGGCGTATTTGCCCTGATAGTCGCAGTCGGTGTTGTCGAGGTTGCCCGACACCATCACCTGCCACGCCACTTCCATGGTGTCGCCGTCAAGCGCGGTGAAGATGTTCACGTATTGCGACGGATCGTCCAGCACTGTGCCGTCGTTGACCAGCGGGGTTTCATCCTCACCATTGGCAAAAACATAGCCGGTGCGCGGGAACTTCTGCGGACGCAGACCGTGGATCGCCTTGGCATTCGGGATCTCGGTGATCTTGTCGCATTTCATCACGTCGCAGCGCACGCGGGCAACGCGGGTGTTGGCCTTGTCGTTCATGAACAGGTAGCGGCCATCGTAGGTGCCATCGGTGAACGACATATGCGGGTGGTGCAGGTCGCCGTTGTCATAGGTTTTCATGCCACGCTTGGCGAGAAACTCTTTGGTTTCAGGCAGCAGGCCGTCGGTCATGATTTTCAACGATTCATTGGTCTGACCCCAGCCGGTGGCCGAGCAGCGGTTGAACACTGGCACGCGCATCAGCTCGCGCATGGACGGGAAGCCCAGAATGCGCAGTTCGCCGGTCTGACCCGAGGACCAGAAGCCGTAGTATTCGTCTAGCTCACCGGGCTGCAGGTTGGCGTTGGCCGCAGCACTGGCTTGTTTCGCGGTCATCAGGGTCGAGCCCAGACCGGTCCCGGCCAGCACCGCGCCAGTTGCGGTTGCACCTAGCATCCCTCGGCGTGTGATGTTCAGTTTGTTGTCATGTTCCGACATGTTCGTTCCTCCTTTTTTAGGAAACGGATTGCGGTTTGGCGTTCGGATGGTTCGCCGGTGGCTGTCCGAGGGGGGTCTTGAGGTCGACCGACCCTGTCTTGGCCCGCCGTTTCAGTTGGCGGATAACGACGGGACATTTGTCCTCGGACTGGTAGAGCACCTGACAATGCAGGCAGGTGACGCACTCGTTCGGATTGATCTCACCGGTGGGGTGGATGGCCTGAACGGGGCATTCGTTGGCGCAGGTTTGACAGGGGGTGCCGCATTCCTTGTAGCGGCGCAGCCAGTCAAACATGCGGATACGGGCGGGGATCGCCAGCGCTCCGCCCAGCGGGCAGAGGTAGCGGCAGTAGAACCGTTCGATGAACAGCCCGATCCCCAGCAGGGTCAGCGCAAAGACCACAAACGGCCAGTCGCGCATAAATTTCAGAATGATGGCAGTCTTGAACGGTTCGACCTCGGCATATTTCTCGGCCAGCGGAATCGAGACAAAGCTGAGGCCGAACAACCCGAGGAAGATCATGTATTTCGCTGGCCACAGGCGTTCGTTCAGGCCCCAGGGAAGGGTCCATTGCGGGATGCGCAATGCCCGTGCGATCTTATTGGTCAACTCCTGCAAAGCGCCAAACGGGCACAGCCAGCCGCAATAGGCCCCACGCCCCCAGAACAGCAGCGCGGCGGCGACCGCAAACCATTGGATGAAGACCAGCGGATCCAGCAGGAAGGCGTCCCAGCTGAACCCGGTCCGCAGGCTGCCAGCCAGTGCCATCAGGTTCACCACACTCAGCTGCGCATTGGCGTACCAGCCGATGAAGAACAGGGTCATGGTCAGGTACCCGATGCGGAACCAATAGAAGACCCTCGCGTTCATCGTCACGTGGAACTGGAAGAAGAACGTCGCCGTCAGGACCAGCAGCATGACGCCAAGGACGCCAATTTCGACTGTGCGGTCCTTCCAGATGCGCTTCCACAGGGCGGCTTTGGCGGCGGCCTCGCCGGTGGCGTCGTCAACAACGGTTGGGGCGGTTACGGGCAGTAGGTACTGCTCGGGTAGTTTGTAGCCCAGATCGAAAGTCAGGAAGGTTTTCTCAACTGCGCCCACGGCCCGCTGTACCAGCAGTTGCAGGCGGAACGGCTCGGCGGGATCAAACTCCGCCTCGGCTGGGATTTTAAAGATATCCAGTTCGGTGAAGCTGGGCGCATCAGCGGCCGCAACCTTGCCTAGGCGCTCTTGTTGCTTGTCAAAGAACCGGACCGAATTGTCGCCTTGGATCAGCTGAATCCGGTCGAAGATCCCACCGCGCACATAGCCTGAGCCTTTGAAGCTGTAAGCTCCGCGCCCCAGTACCAGAATGGCCTGTTCGCCGTCGTCCAGCCACTCGACCAGGTTTTGATACTCGGCTTCACCCAGCAGGGATTTCCCGATCGAGGGAACCGTGACCAACGCCATATGCATATCGATAAACGTGTCATCCGGTTCGCCCGGTTCCGGGCGTTTGATGGCGCGCTGATCTCCGGTAGCTTCAAAAGCGGCGTTGACCTGACCGACATCCAGCGTCAGCCGCCGGATCGAGCCGTCACCAGACAGGGTGGTCCAGTCATAGATGGCGTTCTTAGCCATATCGACTTCGCGTTTCGGCCCGTCGGCCTGTAATGGCGACAGCCCACCTAAACCCAGCGCGCGGGCCACTTTGATACCGCCGCGCACAAGGCTGTCGTCGATCACCATGATGGTCACGGTGGCACCCGAGATGATGTCGAGGTCATGCCCCTCACCACCCGTTGCGGCCTCGTGTTTCAGGTCCAGACCGGTGTAGCCTTCGGTCAGCTCGACCATGCGCGAATTGGGAATGCCGATCAGCACGATGGGTTCCGAGTGTTTGACCAGTTGGACACCGGTTAGCACGGCATCAGCGTTTATTGCGGCAACCACATGGATGGGTTTGCCCGAATAGCCGGTCGTGCCCACGAAATCCGAAGTCAGGAAAGCCCAGGCGACGGTTTCGCCCCCCTTCAGAACCGGGGCAACAGGCACGTCATCGCGCACCGGGCCAAAGGCATCGGCACCGGGGGCAAGGTCAGAGGGCTCAATCTCGGGCAGGAAGCTGGCAAGGCTGTCGGCATGGGCGCTGATCGCCATCAGGCAGGACAGGACAAAGGCCAGCAGGATATGGGTTGCGCGACTTACGACCACGGCGCACCTCCGGTTACTTGGATTGACGCCATGGACGCGCGCGGGGCGCGTTCGGATGTTTCTTGGGGCGCGTGCGGGGGGCCTCTGGTTTCGGGCCATAACCGCCTAACTTGGTAGTAATTGACCAGGTTGCAGTCATCGCAGCGAGCGACCTGAACAATCCCGTCCGACTTCAGTTCCGGCAGGTTTGGCAGGGGTGCCGCAGCGGTGACGGCACACAAGGCACAGTCGGCGCATTTCGGGCAGGGCGCGGTTGGGTCTTCGGTCCCTTCTTCGAGGTCCACTTGAACCCAGACCGCGCCTGCCTCCGAGCAGATCTCAACCCACATGCTTTGTCCGGGACTCGCCAGCGCCGGACTAAGCAGTTGCAACAGCAAAAGAAGGGTGCCTGCCATGGCGCACGCCGCGCGTAAAGCGCGGACAGACAGTGTGTGCAGTGGGACTGGGGCAGACATGGAGAATCCAACTCGGCGTTCTTTCCTTTTTCCTACGGGATTCTCTCAGACGGATACTTGACTTAGGTCAGGTATCCGAAATTTGTGACTAATCGTCGGCTTCATCCATCAACCCGCGCAACCAGCGCCCGGCCAGCCAGGATGCGGGCAAGCCCAGCGGGATCGACCACAGGATTGCGCTTACAGGTGCGATCACGCCAAGCCCCATACCATTGGCAACCAGACCCGCCAGAAACAGGTTGATGGCCACGGTCAGTGCCGTGGCGGGGTAGAGCAGGATGGCCAGTTTCCAGACCGGCCATTTGCCCTCAGTGGCTGGTACCTTCCGAGAAGGTGATTTTGTTCCAGACATTATATTTCCCCGAAGGTTTGCGCATCGGCAAGCGGCGAACCTCTTCCAGAGTTTGCGCGTCATAGACGATCACGGCACCATCATCTTCCCAGATCGATACCAGTGCATGGCGCCCATCCTTGGTGAATTCGACATGGGCCACGGTTTTACCGGGTGCTGGGCGTAAAGTCTTTACGATTTCAAGGCTTTGCTTATCGATTACGTGCATCGCATCCTTGTTGGGCCCAAAGAACACATCGGCCCAGACGTAAGGAGAATTCTCATGACTGCGCATGAAGAAACCCGGCCCTTCGGTCTTGATCCGTTTGACCGTTTCCCATGTCTGCATGTCGATCACAGACACGGTGCCGTCGGTCAGGTGCGGCGTGGCCATCACGGTTGTATCGCCGTACCGCCACGTGATGCCTGATCCCAGATGCGGCATACCTGGCAGGTCTAGATCAGCCACTTTCTGACCGATGACCAGATCAATAACCTGCCCACCCTTGCCGTCGCGCGAGGCACCCATGACGTATTCATAACTTTGGTCGAAAAAGAAATCGTCCAGATAGTCAGGCGTGGTGATCTTGCGGACCGGGAAGGGATTTGGGTTCTTGAACTGCCCTTCGATACGGAAGTCATGACCCAGTCCGAACTGAGGCGGGTTGTCGCCGTAAAAAACCTCCCAAATCTCGGGAACATCTTTCAGGGCTAGCACAAAGCTTTCGCGTGGCGGGGCCTGATAAACGGCAGAAACGCGGCTGGGATTGCCCTTTTTGCTTTTGATCTCGATGACCTTGGCGACCGAAAGGTCGCTGGTCGACAGCAGGGTCAGGCTGTTGGGCAGGTAATTGGCGACGGCCACCCATTTTCCATCACCTGACATGGCGATGTTGCGGCTGTTCAGCCCCGCGCGCACGCGGCCCACCTGTTTCAGCGCCCAGATATCGTATTTCTGAACCCAACCATCGCGCGACATGATGAAGACATAGCGCCCGTCGGGGCTGAACTTCGGGCCTCCGTGGACGGCGAACGGGGTTTCGAACCGATCCAGTACTTCAAACGTATCACCGTCCAACACGCTGACGTGGTGATCGCCGGTTTCGACGGCCAGCGTGATGTTCATCGGGTCGCTGTCCCAGACGGGAGCATCGACCGGGCTGTATTCTGCGTCCAGCGTACGGCTGGCCATGATCTCGGCCTCGCCCCATTCGGGGTTGGTTTCCAGCGGGGATTTCAGCCAACCCGCCAGTTCTTCGATCTGCAAGGCGTCAAGTTCATGCGAAAAGGCGGGCATCTGGGTGGCTGTACGCCCCTCGGCAATCACGGCGGCCACACGCGGGCCGCGCATGCGTTTCAGCGTCTCGGGGATCAGGGCCGGGCCAACACCGCCCAAACGGTTCTCGCCATGGCACGAGGCGCAGTGTTCGGCATAGTCCGACGGGGCGTCGGCCCATGCTGAACCAGCCAGCAGCAGCGAGCAGAGCGTGCCTATTTTCAGCGTGTCAAAAGAACTGATGTGCCGGATCATGACGTTTCCCCCGGAACGGCGTGACCTTAAGGCGTTCGCCCGCGTCATCCACGCCGATTTCTTGATTGGAAAGATAGCAGGCCGGATCTTCGGCCCAGGGATCGCCGGTCACCTGCAAAGCCCGGATACGAGTATTGCCGCCACAGACGTCCTTTAATTGGCAGGCCCCGCAGCGCCCTTTCAGCGGACGTGGTCGGGTGCGCAGCATAGAGAGCATCTGGTCCTCGCTGGCCCACAGTTCTGAGAACGGTTTGGTCTTCACGTTGCCGACCGTGTAGTCGGACCAATACGTATCGGGATGCACGCGCCCCAGATTGTCGATATTGGCCACGCCCAACCCGCTGGAATTCCCGCCCCAAGCGGCGAGATGTTCGCGCACATGAGCGGCCTTGTCGGCATCGAAATGCGTGCGCACCCAGTTCAGGAAGTACCCCGCATCTGCATCATTATTGCCGGTCACAATGTCCAGCGGGCGCCCGCCCGAGGCGGCCTCCCACGCGCGCTCCAGCAGCAGGTCCAGCCCGTTACGGGTGCGCAGGTGTTCAGCATCTTCGCCCCGGTTCTTGTCGCCGCGCCCAGCATAGACCAGATGCGACAGGTAGAACTTGTCGACCCCTTCGTCATCGCACAGTTGTAGCAGGTCGGGCAGGTGATGCTGAGTACCTTCTGTCAGGCAAAATCGCAGGCCCACTTTGATCCCGCGTTTCTTACACTCGCGCACACCGCGCAAAGCGTCGGCAAAGGCGCCTTCAACGCCGCGGAACCAGTCATTTGTGGCCCCGATCCCGTCCAGCGAAATACCGACATAGTTGAATCCCACATCGGCAATCATATCAGCGGTTTCATCGTAAATCCGCGTGCCGTTGGTCGACAGCGCCAGCATCGGCACCAGATCGCGGGCGCGTTTGGCAATGTCGAAGAAATCAAACCGGTCCAGCGGTTCCCCACCCGAGAGGATCAGGGCCGGGACGCGAAATTGGCCCAGATCCTCAAGGGTTACCATGGCTTGCTCGTGGCTGAGCTCACCGGGGAACGCAACATCCGCCGAGACGGTGTAGCAATGGCGGCATTTCAGATTGCAGCGCCGCGTCAGGTTCCAGATCACCACCGGTTTCACCGGTCCAGGGCGGCGTTTGCGCACCGGGGTCGGGGTGACGAGTTGGTGCATGTATTCGGTCAGGCGGAACATGTTTCAGCCTTTCGCTTTCAGGCGCAGCCCGGTCTTTTTCAGAATGCGCGTGGAATAGAGGATGTCTTTGGCCCGACAGGCATCGCCGAGAATGGCGGTGATCTCGGCGCGCTTTTCTTCGACCTCGTCACGGTCCGCGCCGTGAACCATGGCAAACAAATTGTAAGGCCAGTCGGGCAGGGCGCGGGGGCGTTCATAGCAGTGGGTGACAAAGGGCAGCGCGCCGATCTGGGTGCCCAGTTCAGTCACACGGTCGTTTTGCACATCCCACACGGTCATGCCGTTCGAGGTCATGCCCAGTTTGTAGTGATTAGGAGCAGCGGCAATGCGACGGATAACGCCGCGCGATTTCAGTTCGGCCAGGCGGAACAGCAACGCGTCTTCGTCGATGCCAAGACGCTCGGCCACCCGCGCATAGGGCGCGGGCACTAGGGGCAGGCCGCCTTGCAGCGCCTCGATAATCTCTCTGTCTTTTGCGTCGATCATGCCGCTACCCGGAAGCCGATGAAGAATTCCTGCAATTTGGGGAAACGGAGAACCTCGATCCCCGTTTCCCGTTCGATCGCATCAGCGGTGGCCTCGATCCCCTCGGGCGTTTCGGTGGCCAGTACGAACCACATGTTCAGCCGGTGCGTACGTTCATAATTATGGGCAACCTCCGCGTGCGCATTGACTTTGGTCAGGACGGTTTCGAAATTTTCGACCGGCACCGCCATGGCGCACAGACAGAACGCACCCCCCATGGCGGCCGCGTCGAAAAACGGACCGAAGCGGGTGATGATGCGTTCCTCTTTCATGCGGCTGAGGCGGTGCAGCAATTCGCTTTCCGGAATGCCAAGTTCGGTGGCAATCGCGGCATAGGGATGAGGGATCAACGGCAGGTCGTCCTGCATTCGGTTCAGGATTGCACGGTCGGTTTCGTCCAGTCTCATGCGGCGGCCTCTTTCGGTTGGATCAATGCGCCGGTCTGTTTGAAACAGCGGGTCGAAAACAAAACTTTGTGGCGCGCACCGGCCAGTTCCGGCAGTGCAACGGCGCCGGACAGAACTTCTTGCGCCTCGCTGCGCGAGCGGGCGTGAATCATGGAATACAGGCGGTAAGGCCAGACGTCTTCGACCGGGTTACGTTCATAGCACAGGGTCACGCCGGGATGTGCGGCCAGCGCCGGGCCGGCGGTGTCGATCTGACTGGCGGGCATGTCCCAAACCACCATCGCATTGGCCGACCAACCCAGCGCCCGGTGACGTACGATGACGCCGAGGCGCGAGATGATGCCGGCATCGTGCAGCGCCTTGATCCGCGCCAGAACCTCGGGCGTGGATCGGTTCATTGATCGGGCCAGCGCGGTATAGGGTTCCGCGACCAGTTCTAGGCCGGAACTGAGCGCCTGTAGCAGAGCGCGGTCGCCGTCCCGCATGGCCGAGCGATCCACCTTGCGGGGGCCAGGCACATTGCGGGAATTGCCCGACATTCGAAAACCAAGATCGACATTGAATGGGCGTACCAGCCGCAGGTCCAGTACCCGCAGCCCGGTACGTCGGGCGATCCGGGCCAGGGTATCGTTCACATGCACCCGGTCCGGCCCGGTGGCAACGAACCACAGGTTCCACGTATCCTCGCGCTGGTAATTGTGGTTCACTCCGGGTTCTGCGTCGATCAGGGCGGCGATTTCTTCCAACTGTTCCTCGGGGGCGGCAACGGCGGCCAGGGTGCTGGCCGATACTGCCCCCGGTGCAATCGTCGCACCCACCCGCGTGATCCGACCGGTTGCACGCATCCGGGTCAGGCGATCGATGACCTCGGCCTCGTCCAGACCCAACGCTGCGCCAAGTACCTCAAACGGATGGTCGGTTATGGGAAAATCGCGCTGAAACTCGTCCAGCAAGCGACAGTCGATCGGGTCAGTGATGTGATCCATCGTCTCAAAGCCCCGTTCTGTGCGCACGTGCCGTAAAGAAGATGCCTGATGGGCTGTCCGCTTCAATCTCGCGCAGCTTTTCAAAGGTTTGCGTGTCGTAAACCATGACCTTGTTGGCATCGCGCACGCTGATCCAGACCTCGTGCCCACGCGGGGTGAATTCCATATGCAGTACGGCTGGACCGGGTTTGAATTCGTGGATGATGTCCTTGGTGACGCTGTCGATCACTTGAATCGTATCGTTCAGCGGATGGGCGAAATTCACCCAGACTTGCCGCCCGTCGGGCCGGGCCATGGCAAAGACCGGCTGACCGTGGGTCTGTGTGCGTCCGGTTTCGGTCAAAGTGTCGGCATCGATCCAAAGAACCTCGTGATGGCCCACGGCGGGGAGAACGAATTCGCGGCCTGTCAGCGCCCAACCTTCCAGGTGGGGCATCTTGTAGACAGGCATTTCTTCTTGCCCGCGCCCGTAATCCGGTAGGACGCGGATCGGTTCCGGGGCCTCGGCCCAGAGATCCAGCGCGGTCAGCCCGTCCTCGCCAAAAAGGCCAGTGATATAGGTGCGGCCATTGGCGGTGATCAGCGCGTCATAGGGGTTTTTGCCCATATCGGGGATCTTGGTGATCTCGGGCGTGCCTGTCGCGAAATCGGCAATCCAGGTTTCGCCAGAGTCCCACATGGTGAAGACGAACCTGCGGCCCGGCGCGTCGACCAGACCGATTGTTTTGCTACCCGTTGGGATATCTGCGACCAACTCAAGCGTATTGGTGTCGAACACACGGACGCCGCCGGGTTCGTAGTTCGACACGGCGACTAGCTGTCCGTCGTCTGAAATTGCGCCACCAATTGCGTTACCGGCCTGTACGACGCGGTTCACGATCTGTCGGGTGACGATATCGACTTTGGTCAGCCCGCCATCGCGCCCGAACACATAAGCAAAGCGTTCGTCGGGCGAATAGACCAGCGAGGCATGGGACAGATCGCCCAGCCCTTCGATCCGCGCCAGCGCGGCCCGGTCGGATTGATCTACCAACAGGACCGAACCCTTGGCGCGTTCGATCACAAGACCCAGATCACCGGTGGCGGTTGGTTCAGCATGCGCCGAGGTCATCATCAGGGTGGCGGCAAGGCCAAGAATAAGCTGTTTCATTGTGCCTCCTGTTGCAGCAGGTAACGGGCGATCCATTCGGCCTCTTCCTCGGTAATAAGGGGGCGCCAGGGGGGCATTGCCGTGTCGGGAATCCCATCGAGAATGACGCCGGTCAACACGTCCGGATCATAGTGTTGCAGCGTTTGGGACCGAAGATCGGGACCAAGGCCACCCTTCAGCGACAGCCCATGGCACGACCCGCAATCCTGATGGACAAGCCGTCTCAGGGCGTCGGGGTTCAAGGTGTCGGCGGCAAATGCCGAGGTGGCGATCACAACCGCGCCGGCCAGCAGAACCGAAGTCAACGGTTGGCTGCTCTGCCTGCCAGGCGCAACAGTCCGGTGACCTAGCCTAGCCATGCGCTTGTTCCATCAATTCGGCCACCGAACGTTCGGCATACAGCGAAACCACCTGTCCGATGATGAACAAAGTGGGTGCCTCAAGTGCAGCGCTGCGCACGTCGGTGGCCAGCCTGTCCAACCGGGACACGATGCGACGTTCGGCCCGTGTGGTGGCTTTGCTGACAGCCAGCACGGGGGTCGATCCGGGCAGGTTCTCGGTCATCAGCCCCATGGCGATTTGGCCAATGTTGGCTACGCCCATGTAGACCACCAACGTCGAGTCGGGATCGGCCAACCGCTTCCAATCCAGGTCCAGCACCTTGTCTTCCTGCCGGTGGCCAGTGACATATTGGACCGAGGTTGCCAGCCCGCGATGGGTCAGCGGCACGCCGGTCGAACAGGATGCCCCCTGCGCGGCCGTGATGCCGGGTGCGTACTCGACCGTGACGCCATGGGCCACAAGATACGCCGCTTCTTCCGAGCCACGGCCAAAGATCATCGGGTCGCCGCCTTTCAGCCGTGCAACGGTGTGACCGGCGCGGGCCTCTTCCAACAGAATCTCATTGATGCGATCTTGCGGTACGGTATGGCATTTGGGGGCCTTGCCGACCGGAATCAGCCGCGCCTTTTCGGCATGCAGGGCAAGGATGTCGTCCGAAACCAGCCGGTCATAGACGACCACGTCGGCCTCTTGCAGCATGCGCAAGGCACGCAGGGTCATGAGTTCGGGGTCGCCGGGGCCGGCGCCAATCAGAAAAACCTTACCGCTCATGTGCAAACTCGCTTGGTCTGAATGTCTTCCGAGCCCGGGTTTGCCTGCGAAAAGGGACGTTGCTGGGCGAACCGGGCGTGTCATGAGAACAGGTTGGCGGATTCTGCGCGTGGCTTCCTTGACTAAAGTTAAGGAGCGCGGGATTTGCGCCCGCGCTCCTTTGACTTGCCTGTATTTTTTGCCTCGGCTCAGGGTTCTACGGTGATCATTCCGATCATGTTCTGCGTTTCCCAATGCGGCCCGCACAGGTATTCCTGCGGGCCTGGAGTAAGGAATGTCAGATCAACGGATTCCTCGGGGAACAAACGGTCGCTTTCGGGTTCGCTGCCGTCTTTCAGCAGCACACTGTGACTGGTGCGTTTGTCCACGTTCATCCAGCGCACTGTCGTTCCTGCTTTCACGGTCAACTGACCGGGGCAGAAATTGTATTTGTACATCAGCACCACTTCGGCGTCTTCGACGGCTGACGAAGGTTGCCCGAATAAGTCGACATAGCGTTGCTCAGCCTCGGCGCAAATCTCGGCGGTTTCATCCGCCAAGACGGGTGGGGCGAGAAGTAGAAGTGCAGGAAGAAGGCAGTAGGGTTTCATGATCCATCTCTCCTTTCCAAAAAAGGGCGGGGGCCGGGTTTTCCGGCCCCTATCCGTTATTGTTTGACCACGTTGATGTTGGCGCTTTCGTCGTCCAGCGCCAGGCTGGTGTTCAGCGTAACGTGGTGGAACCGCGCGGCGGCAAAGTCATCATGAATGGCAAAGCCCACCGTATAGGTCTGACCCGGTTCCAGCGGCACGTCGCCGGGCGCACCCGAGTTCAGTGGCCGCGAGAAGACGACGGTCCACACGCCACCGGACAGATTGGCCGAGGCGGCAATTTCTCCGTCATTGACCACGCGCTGTTCCAACAGATAACCGTTGGAGGCGCTGCCATCGGCATAGACGCGCATCAGGTCAAGATAGGTGCCATCGTCCAGGTATTGCTGGATCTGCGCTTCGGCCTCCAACTTGTCCCAGCCACCCAATGCCTTGCCGCGGCGACCTTTGACTTCGACCTCGGTCCGGCTTTCGCTGATGTATTTGGTCACTGTGTCCTGAGTGCTCAGGCGGCCTGCGATATCCCCATTGGCGGCAATCGCGTCAGCGCCCGGATCAAATGGCATATAGCTGTTGTCTGCGTGGCACGAGGCCCAGCAGCCTACCTGATCGCCCAACTCGATCCCGGTACCGGTGATCATCATTGCAACCTTGATCTGGTTGTCGGGGTCCATCTTGCCGCCATCGACGAAGGGGGCAGGGTTATGGCCTGCATCCGGCCATTGCATGCGGATATAAAGGTTCTCGTCATCATGCGCGGCCTGCACGGTCGCATCGATCACACCACGTTTGCCGGGGATCGGGGTTGGTTCCAGATCACCGCCCGCAACGATCTTGTTGCCGATCGTATCCAGTTCTTTGGCGTGACAGGTCGAGCATTGATCACCGCCCTTGGTCAGGGGACGGGCCCCGCCGTGGAACTTGCCGTTCTGCGCCCACTCAAACGAGGCTTGACCGGGGTAGAACAGTTTCAGATCGGCGCTTGCAACGGCATTCCAGTCGACGCTGCTGCCAACATCACTGCCGCCGCCTGCCGGTGCTGCGGCTTCTTCGCCATTTGCCTTGGCGCGTTCTTCGGCGACGGCTGCGTCTACGGCGGCCGCGATCTGTGCCTGAACGGCCTCTTGCTGGGCGGCTTTGGCTGCTTTTTCAGCCTCGGCTTCGGCAGCTTCCTTGGCTTCGATCTTCGCAAGGCTGGTCAGGTATTCCTGCGGGATTTCACGAATGAAGGCCGGGTTGGGTGCCTCAAGCTTTTCCAGATAGTCCTCATCGGCCCGATCACGGGCGTCCGAGTGGGCGATCCCCTTGTGACAATCGATACAGGTCTGGCCGATCTCCATCGCATTCAGGTGCTGCTGACGTGCGCGCGGTTTCTGGAACTCGGGCATCATCGATTCAAAATCGTGGCAGTTGCGGCATTCACGTGAGTCCGTGGATTTCATCCGCTCCCATTCATTCATCGCCAGATGTACGCGCTTGGCTTCAAACTTTTCGCGGGTGTTGATGGTGCCGACCAGCTTGCCATACAGCTCTTTGGACGCCTTGATCTTGCGGATCATCTTGTGGGTCCAGTCCTTGGGAACGTGGCAGTCGGAACAGACCGCGCCCACGCCAGACCGGTTCACGTCATGGATCGTGCCGGTGTATTCCTCATAGACGAAATCACGCATCTCGTGGCACGAGACACAGAATTCCTTTGTGTTGGTGGCTTCCATGGCGGTGTTGAACCCGCCCCAAAAGACGATGCCCGCGACAAAGGCCACGGCTATTCCGGCCACGGGCATTCCCCACAGGAAATACCGGCGCCAAATTGGTTTCTTTTTTTCCGGTTCGGAAGTCATATCCGGGCTCCGTTTGGCTTTCTTATCTGGCCTTGGGTGGCAGGCCGGTGGATTTGGCTGTTTGGTCAAACGAGGAAAGGGCGGGCGAGGGGCCCGCCCTTTCCGGTTTTGGTTGCGAACTCGTCAGGTGACGTGGTTCGAACGGTTGTAGACATTGAACTTGCCGGTCGGAGCATAAAGCCCTTCGATGCGGCCGATTTCTTCCAGCGTCTTGGCGTCGAAGATCACGATCTGACCGTTAGGTTCTTTCGAGTCCGACAGGTTCCACTTGGAAACCCAGACCTCGGTACCATCCGCGTTGAATTCGAAGTGAACAGCGGCGCTGCCTTCGTCTTCGGTGATCTGGATGGTTTTCACGATCTCGCCGGTCTCTTTCGAGATGACCTGCACCGATTGCTGAACTTCAGGTTCCGGGTGTTTGGTCTGGTCAGCCCAGATGTAGTCCGAATTCGGGTGCGTACGGACAAACAGGCCGGGGCCGTCGGTTTCCACTTCGTAGCAGATCTTCCAGGCATCATCCGGGCGGTTTTCGGGATCGTTACCCCAGACGGTCACGGTACCCACGCCAAGGTGTGTCGTACCAGCAACCGGGCCGCAATTGGGGTCGACCCAGTTGGCACCCGGGCCGGGGTGCGGCAACGCGGCTGTGTCGATCATCGCTTCCAGCTTGTGGGTTTCGGTATCGACAACCACCATCTTGTTCGACGCGTTCGCGGCGATCTGGAAGTATCGGCCTGTCGGATCAAAGAACCCGTCATGCAAGAACTTGGCGCTGTCGATCTTGTCGATCCGCAGGTTGTCCAGATCGGTATAATCGACCTGCCACAACTGCCCCAATTCCTTCACGGCAACGATCCAGGTGGGTTCGTTCGGAGTTGTGTAAATTGCGGCCACACGGGCCTCTTCCACGTAATCCCCGTCCACGTTCACACCGCGGGTTGATACGACCTTGACCGGTTCCATGGTCTGGGCGTCGACGATTGCGAAATGCGGCGGCCAATAGCCCCCACCGATGACGTATTTGCCGTCACCAGAAACGGCAACGTCGCGGGCGTCATAGGCAATCTTGACCTCGGAAACCAACATCTTGTCTGGCGTCTGCCAGAGGTCGATCTTAGTCATCTTGCCGTCACGGCCCATGGTGTACCAGAAACGCCCGGGCTGTTCTGGCTCTTCCAGTGCGTGGTGTTCAGATGCTTTCAGAACGTGAACGGCATAGCCGGTCGGGATGTGTGTCAGAACCTCTTTCGTGTCGCCGTCGATCACGGCCACCTTGCCTACATCGCGTTCGATGACAACAAAGAAGTTTTCCCAATTACGGCCATGCAGCGGCTCGGTTGGATAATCGGCTTCTTCGACATAGACCTTACGGGTCGCCATCATCTGTTCAAGTGACATTTCAGGCGGCTTTGGCGGCTCCATCATGATGTAGGTCGCCATGTCCTTTATTTCCTGCTCGGTCATGATGTCCGAGAAGTTGTTCATCCCGCCTTCGGTACCCCAGGCGATGATCTTTTCAAGCCGTTCCTGACCTAGTTTTAGGGTGCCGGATTCGGTTACGGTGCCATCGTCGTTTTTGGTTTTGACCATCGGTTCAAGACTTTTACCGGTGGCACCTTTACGTAGAACGCCGTGACAGCCTGCGCATTGCTCGAAATAAAGTTGTTTGGAGGATTCAAAGGCTTCCTCGCTAAGGGTTGGCTCTTCGGCGAAGGTTGGCGCAGCGACGCTGCCCAGCAGCATCGCCAAACCGACCCCAAAGGCGCGGCCAGTTTTGTTGTAGCTGATTCCAAGTGACATGATCACTCTCCATTTGCGTGGTGAGGCAGGTCCAAGGGTGAGACATCGCGCCCGACGGCTCCTTGACGAAAGTCAACGCCAGGGGCCCATTTCAAGGGTTCGGAAGGAAAAAATGGCGAAAAAACCGTCATAAAATCTGTGTTTTAGAGGCATGTTTTTCGTGAGGATTGATTTTTGTTAAGTCCGTTGCGCGGGTTGGCTGCTAGGGCTGAAAAAAACGGTTGAGGAGAGCAGCCATGCCCACAATCATCGCCCGCATTCTTGGTGAAGGATTTCGTGTTTTCTTTCTGTCTGCCGGTCTCTACGGCCTGTTTGTCGGCGTGGTCTGGGGGCTGTGGCTGACAGTGCCTTACATGGCGCCGGATTACGGTATGACGCCGCCGATGTGGCACGCGCATGAGATGATTTTCGGCTATGCGACGGCCGCGCTGGGCGGGTTCTTTCTGACCGCAGTACCGAACTGGACCGGCGCCCCCGAGGCGCGGGCGCACTTTATCACTCTGGCTGCCGGGCTGTGGTTGGCCGGTCGGATGGCCATGTGGTTTTCAGGTGTATTGCCGCCAGTTCTGGTCGCGGTGGTCGATCTGGCCTTTGTGCCGGTTCTGGGGGCCAAAATAGCTACGCAGCTGATCCGCCGTCCCAAGCCGCAGAACATGATTTTCCTGCTGTTGCTGAGCTTGATCTGGGTCGCGGACATGATGACACATCTGCAATGGATTGGGATCACTGAAGGTACTCTGCAAACTGGGCTGCGCGCGGGATTGTTGGCGTTGTGTGCGATGATCGCCATTTTGGGTGGTCGGATTACTCCGGCCTTTACCCGCAATGCCATGAAACGCGCTGGGGTCCCAGAGGCGGACTGGCCAGTTTCGGTCGCCTTGTTCGACAAGGCAGTCATGGTTCTGGCCCTGATCTTGCCGCTGGGTGTTCTGGTGCTGGGTGCAGGGCCGTTGGCCGGGGTTTTGGCGCTTGCCCTTGGGGTGGTTCAGATACTGCGCATGGCCAATTGGCGCAGCCGCTGGGCCGCCCGGCAGCCAATTTTGCTGGCGCTGCATTTGGGTCTAGGCATGTTGGCGATGGGGTTGATCTTGTGGGGACTGGCAGTGCTGGGTCTGGGCAATGAAATCGCCGCCCTGCACGTATTGGGCATAGGGTGTGTGGGCGGTATGACCCTGGCAGTCATGAGCCGCGCCGCGCTGGGTCACAGCGGCCGTGCACTAATCGCGCCCGCCCCGATGGTCGTGGCCTATGGTCTGATGGCGGTTGCTGCACTGTCACGCTGGATCGGGGCCGAGCTGAACGCAGGCTATATGGTGGCGATGCTGTTGTCGGACGGCCTGTGGGTCTGTGCCTTTGCGCTTTACCTGATCGCCATGTGGCCTGCGCTGACGGGCCCTCGTACGGGCCGGGAGGGATGATTTTCATTTACTTCCGCCAGCCTTGACTTTCGTTAAGGCCCTCCTGCGGCCCAGCCGCCATTCTGGCTAGACAAGCTAAACTGCGCAAAGGAGAGCGCAATGCGAGAAGTCATGACCAAGAGCATGGCTCGCAACATATTCTATGGCGGGTCCCTGTTCTTTATCCTAATATTTCTGGCCCTGTCGGCCCATTCCCACTGGTACATCGTGAATTCCGAGAATTCGGCAAAACTCGATGAAAGTGTGGTTCGGGGCAAGCACGTCTGGGAAAAACACGCGTGCATCAACTGTCACACGATCTTGGGTGAAGGGGCCTATTTCGCCCCCGAAGTCGGCAACGTGATGACACGTTGGGGTGTGCTGGACGACCCGGAATCAGCCTTTGAATCCCTCAAGGGCTGGATGGAGGCACAACCGACCGGCATTCCCGGTCGTCGGCAGATGCCCAATTTCAACCTCAGCGACGAAGAAATTCGCGACCTGACCAACTTCCTGATCTGGACGGACAATATCGACGCTCAGGACTGGCCGCCCAACGAGGCTGGCTGAGAAAGGGAACGGAGCAATGAAATACGAATCCCAAAAAATCGCCTACGCCTACTTTGCGGTGGCCATGGCCCTGTTCGTGATACAGGTTCTGGGTGGCCTTCTGGCTGGCCTGATCTATGTATCACCAAATTTCCTGAGCGAGCTTTTGCCGTTCAACATCGTGCGGATGCTGCACACCAATGCGCTGATCGTCTGGCTGATCCTGGGCTTCTTCGGCGCGGCCTACTTCCTGATCCCGGAAGAGGCTGAACGTGAAATCCATTCACCCAAGCTGGCCTATCTACAACTGATCATTCTGGTTGTGGGGACGTTGGGAGTGGTGCTGACCTATACCTTCAACCTGTTCGAAGGAAACTGGCTGCTGGGCAAAGAGGGGCGCGAGTTCCTTGAGCAACCCAAATGGGTCAAGGCCGGCATTGTCGTGGCCGCGCTGATCTTCCTTTACAACGTGTCGATGACCGTTCTGAAGGGCAAAAAGACCGCGATCACCAACATCCTCTTGTTGGGCTTGTGGGGTCTGGCGCTGTTGTTCCTGTTTGCCTTCTACAACCCCGGCAATCTGGCCTTGGACAAGCAATACTGGTGGTATGTTGTTCACTTGTGGGTCGAAGGTGTGTGGGAACTGATCATGGCCTCGATCCTGGCCTACCTGATGCTGAAGCTGACCGGTGTTGACCGCGAGGTGGTTGAGAAATGGCTGTATGTCATCGTCGCTGCAGCGCTGTTCTCGGGCATCCTTGGGACTGGTCACCACTACTACTGGATCGGTACGCCAGCGTATTGGCAGTGGATCGGTTCGATCTTCTCGAGCCTTGAGGTGATCCCGTTCTTTGCGATGATGGCCTTTGCCTTCGTCATGGTCTGGAAGGGCCGCCGGGACCACCCCAACAAGGCCGCGTTGCTGTGGTCGCTGGGCTGTGCCACACTGGCCTTCTTCGGTGCAGGTGTCTGGGGCTTCCTGCATACGCTGCACGGGGTGAACTATTACACCCACGGCACGCAGATTACCGCGGCCCACGGTCACCTGGCCTTTTACGGCGCCTATGTCTGCCTCAATCTGGCGATCTTCACCTATGCCATGCCGATCCTGAAAAACCGTGATCCGTATAATCAGGTGCTGAACATGGGTTCGTTCTGGCTGATGACCAGCGGTATGGTCTTCATGACCTTCGTGCTGACCTTCGGCGGAACCGTGCAGACGCACATGCAACGTGTGATCGGTGACTACTTCATGGACGTGCAGGATCAGATCGCGATCTTCTACTGGATGCGCTTTGGGTCTGGTGTAGTCGTGGTCCTTGGTGCGCTGCTGTTCGTCTACTCGATCTGGGTGCCCCGGAAAGAGGTCATCGAACCCGGCGCAGCCGAAACCCCTGCGGAGTAATGCAAATGGATGGCTCCATACAAATGGGAACGGGGGCGGCAAACGCCCCCTTCTACCTGCCCCAGGGCGATGAATGCGATGTGTTCACCGCCGCCCATAACAACGATCTGCCGGTTCTGCTGAAAGGGCCGACAGGTTGCGGCAAGACCCGCTTTGTGGCCCATATGGCCGCGCAGCTTGGCCGCCCGCTTTATACTGTCGCCTGCCATGATGATCTGGCCGCTGCCGACCTGATTGGCCGCTATTTGCTGAAAGGCGGGGAAACCGTCTGGGTCGATGGCCCGCTGACCCGCGCAGTGCGCGAAGGCGCAATCTGTTACCTGGATGAGGTGGTCGAGGCCCGCAAGGACGTGACCGTCGTGCTGCACCCTTTGACTGACGACCGGCGCATCCTGCCGATTGATCGCACCGGCGAAGAACTGGAAGCCGCGCCCGGCTTCATGCTGGTGGCATCCTACAATCCCGGCTACCAGAATATCCTGAAAACCCTGAAACCTTCGACCCGGCAGCGGTTCATTTCGCTGGAATTCGACTTTCCGTCGCCTGAGATGGAGGCCGAGGTTGTCGCCCAGGAAAGTGGCCTGGCGCTTGAGCGCTGCAAACCGCTGATCCGGTTGGCGAACAAACTGCGGGGGCTCAAGGGTCAGGATCTTGAGGAAGGCGTTTCTACCCGACTGGTTGTCTATGCTGCGACGCTGATCGCACAGGGTATGTCGACGGACCGCGCCATTCTTGCCGCAATGATCGAACCTCTGACTGATGACGAGGATATCAAACGCGGGCTCCTCGATCTTGTCACGGCTGTCTTTGGGTGAGGCCGGCCAATGGTCAAGATCGATTTTGAGCCATGGGAACCCGAAGAAACGATCGGGAAACTGTGGCACACCCTTGCCAGCCGCCTCGATGCACCTGAGGTGCATGTTGGAGCCGCGGTCGACCTTTCTGAGGTCGCGGGGCGGCTGGCAGTCCTCTTCCGAGGGCTTGGGGGTAGTCCGGGCGTTGAATTACGCCCGGTCTCACCCGAAATTTCACGCCACCGGTTAAGCTGGCGTCGCCGCTTGGGAACCGAGGCCGAGTTGATGCCGCGTGCTTCGTTCGATGGCGAGGTATTGCGCCTGCCGGACCGTCTGGCCGTTTTCCCGGCGCGCGAAGCCAACGGCGCGCTATATGTCTGGCTGGCAGCCGTTGCGGCCCATGCCGACACCCGAATTGATGAGGATGACCCCCTGCGGGCCGATCTGCATGCGCTGATCGCTGCGCGACAGATGGTCGAGGCCACGCTGGAAAACGCCCCCGGCTTGCGCCCCCTTTATACCGAACTGTGCAAGGGTCTGCTGCACCAACGTGATATCCCTAACCTGCCGCCGGTCGAAGCCGCGCTGGAAGAACTGGTTCGCCATATGCTAGGTGATCCGGCATCGCTGTCTGCCAAGGCGGAACAGCTGCTGGAGCTGGATGACAGCCTGTCTGCCCCGCGCGGGTATCAGCGTTTTCGCCCGGTCCCCCTGTGGCCCGAACTGCGCGCCGTTGGCTTTTCAGAACATAATGAGGTGGAAAACCCCGATACCGAAGGCCCGCCCGAAGAGTCGGGAGAGAAAACCCACCGCGCCCGCCGCCGTAAATCTGATCAGGCCGAACGGAAAGACAGCCTGATCCTGCACAAATTCGAGGCGATCCTCAGTTGGGCCGAGTTTCTGAACCTGAACCGCCGGGTCGATGATGACGATCCCGACAATGCCAAAAAGGCGGCCGACGATCAGGAAGAGATCGGGCTGGGCCAAATCTCGAAGGCGCCGCCCACCAAGCTGAAGCTGCACCTGGATCTGGCGCCCGAGGATGTGAATCGCGAGCGTCTGTCGGGCCGTATCCTTTATCCCGAATGGGACGTGCGCACCGGTCAGTACTTGCCAGACCACGTGAATGTCCTGTTGTCGGATGCCGATATCCGCGAAGACGCAGCCGAGTTTGGCAAGGACCCGGCCACTGCCCGCCGCATCCGCGCGGTGAAGCGCCAGTTCGAGGCGCTGCGCCCCGGTCGGGTTATGACACGCGGCCATCTGGACGGCGACCAGTTGGATATCGAAGCCGCCGTGCGTGCCGAGACTGAACGCCGGGCTTGTGGCGAAGGCAACGAGCGCATCTGGCAGCAATCCCGTCCCGAAGCTCGCGATCTGGCGGTCTCGATCCTGCTGGATGTCAGCCGATCCACCGAAAGTGCCGTCACAGGCCGCGCCGTGATCGATATTGAACGCGAGGCGCTGGCCGCGTTGGCGTGGGGGTTAAATGCTTGTGGGGATGACTTTGCGATCCACGCCTTCAGTTCTCTGAAACGTCAGCGTGTCTATGTGCAGCGCTGCAAGCGGTTTGATGAGCCAATGTGCGGAACGGTCGAACAGCGAATCGCGTCACTGCGCCCGGGGCATTACACACGGCTTGGGGCGGCAATCCGGCATTGCTCGGCCGATTTGGCGGATCAATCGCGCAAGCGCCGGCTGCTGCTGGTGATCACCGATGGCAAGCCGAACGACCTGGATCATTATGAGGGTCGCCATGGTATCGAAGATACGTGCATGGCCGTCCGCGAAGCGCGTCGCGCCGGGCAATCGGTCTTTGGTGTCACCATCGACAAAACCGGCAAAAGTTGGTTCCCGCGTATGTTCGGGCAAGGCGGTTTTGCGGTGATCCCTGACCCGCACCGCCTGACGATGGCTTTGCCGCAAATCTATCGCCAACTGGTTGGCGCATGAGCGATGCTTCTGTGATCGACGAGCTTCCGGGCGAGTTGCTGATGTGGGTTCTGATCGTCTCGGAACTGCTGGTGTTTGGCGCTGGGATGATCGCCTTTATGGGCGTGCGTCTGACCGACCCGGCGGGTTTTGCCGAGGCGCAGTCACATCTGCATCGCACTGGAGCGGCATTTAACACAGCGGTTCTGGTCACATCGGGGTATCTGGCCGCACAGGCGCTGCACTGGCGACAGGTCGCGCGGCGCGCGGCGGCGCGCATGGCCTTGGTCGGCGCGGCCCTTCTGGGCGTTGTTTTCCTGATCATCAAAGGCACGGAATACGCGGATAAAATGGCGCAGGGGATCAATTATGAAACGCATCCCTTCTTCCTGTTCTACTACCTTCTGACTGGTTTTCACGCGGCCCATGTTCTGGCCGGGGTCGGCATTCTGCTACTGGTGTCCTGGCGGGATGGCGCACGCAATATCGAGGCGGGCGCGCAGTTCTGGCACATGGTCGACCTGGTCTGGATCATGCTGTTTCCGGTGATCTATCTGTTGGGATGAGGGCGATGGGGGACAACACTCTGACACGGGCCTGGCTTGCCCTTTTGGGGCTAAGTGTCGGCTCAGCGGTACTGACCTTGTTGCCGGTGCCGGCTGCGGTCATGGGTGGTGGCATTCTGTTGCTTGCGCTGATCAAGACGCGCGTAATCCTTGCACAGTATCTGGACCTTGCTAAAAGCCCAGCCTGGCTGCGCGGATTCACCATGGTTCTAACCGGGTTTTCGGTGCTGATCTTTGCCCTCTACCTCGTTTGAAGCAGAAAAAAGCCGCCCGATCTGGGCGGCAGTTTTTCAAGCAAGGAGCGCTTTGTTTACTGGGCAGCCATCGGCATCCGCGCGATCTGGCAGCGTTGCCATAGGGCCGACAGCGCGCCGACCAGATGTTCGATATCTTCGTCCGTATGCACCGGAGAAGGGGTGATCCGCAGACGCTCGGTTCCTTTGGGGACAGTGGGGTAGTTGATCGGCTGGATGTAGATACCGAATTCTTCAAGCAGCGTGTCCGAGATGAATTTGCATTTCACCGGATCACCCACCATCACCGGGATGATGTGGCTGGGGTTGGGCAGATGCGGAATGCCTTCGGCATCCAACCGGGCACGCACCTGCGCCACGCGGGACTTCTGCTGATCGCGTTCGGTATTCGACTGTTTCAGGTGCCGGATCGAGGCCGCAGCGCCCGCCGCAATCGACGGGGGCAAGGCGGTGGTAAAGATAAACCCGCTGGCAAAGCTGCGCACAAAATCACAAAGTGCGGCTGAGGCCGCGATATAGCCACCAACCACACCAAAGGCTTTGCCCAACGTGCCCTCGATCACGGTCAGTCGATCCATCAGACCTTCGCGTTCGGCAATGCCGCCACCGCGCGGGCCGTAAAGACCGACGGCATGAACCTCATCCAGATAGGTCATCGCGCCGTATTTGTCGGCCAGATCGCAAATCTCTTGGATCGGCGCGATATCTCCGTCCATCGAATAGACGGATTCAAAGGCGATCATCTTGGGGGCGTCAGGATCGGCAGCAGCCAGCTTCGCCTCGAGGTCTTCAAGGTCGTTGTGCTTCCAGATCACCTTTTGCGCGCGCGAATGACGGATGCCTTCGATCATCGAGGCGTGGTTCAGCGCGTCCGAGAAAACGATAAGGCCGGGGATTTTCGCAGCAAGGGTGCCAAGGGCCGCCCAGTTCGAAACATAGCCAGAGGTGAACAGAAGCGCTGCCTCTTTGCCGTGCAGATCGGCCAGCTCAGCCTCAAGCAAAACGTGATCGTGCGTGGTGCCCGAGATGTTCCGGGTGCCACCAGCACCAGCGCCGCACCGGTCCAGCGCGTCATGCATCGCCCCGGTCACCGCCGGATGCTGCCCCATGCCCAAATAGTCGTTCGAACACCAAATCCGCACATCGCGCTGTACCGCCCCGTCGGTTTGACGTGCGTTTGGGAATGATCCGCAGCGGCGTTGCAGGTCGATAAAAACACGATAGTTTCCTTCGTCCCGCAGATCGTCCAGGCTCTGGGTGAAAAATCGCTCGTAGTCCATTATACTGGCTCCCCGGATTGCTGGCTTTGGGCCGAATTTATGCGCATGGTGACGCCTAAGACATGACAATAGTCAAGTTGAAGCAGGAAAAGGCTGGCGCGCCGGGCAGAGCTTTGGCATAGCCTTGCGAAAAAGGACGTACCGGTCGGACGATCGACCAGGGAAAAGGGGAAACTCCGTGGCACACGAAGCACAAAAAGCGATCGCGAGACAATCGCTTTTGCTCAAGAGTTTGCCGGACCAGCATGTCGATACACTGCTGAGCCATGCAATTTGGCGCAGCTATGATCGGGGCGAAACGATCTTTATACAGGAAGAAGAGGCCAAGGCCGTCCACGTGGTGCTTGCCGGGTGGGTCAAGTTGTTCCGCATGTCCCCAACGGGGGCCGAGGCGGTGGTTAGCGTCTTTACCCGCGGTGAAAGTTTTGGCGAGGCGGTCGCGCTGCGAAACGTCCCTTACCCCGTTTCTGCCGAGGCCGTTTCGGCCTGCGAGGTGATGCATATCCCAAGCCCTTTGCTGCTGTCGTTGATGAAAGAAGACCCCGAGATTGGCGTTTCTATTCTGGCGTCCACGTTCACGCATCTTCATTCGCTGGTGGCACAGCTGGAGCAGCTCAAGGCGCAGACGGGTGCGCAGCGGGTGGCAGAGTTTCTTCTGAACCTGTGCGATGCCAAACCCGATGGCTGCGATGTAGAGCTACCTTATGACAAGATGCTGATCGCCGGGCGTCTGGGAATGAAGCCGGAAAGCCTGAGCCGGGCCTTTTCGCGGTTAAAAACGGTTGGTGTGCAAATCAACCGCAACCACGCCGTAATCTCTGATATCGAGCGTCTGCGAGAATATGCTGAAAGCGATCCGTCGGACAAATGATCAGCCCGACGGGCGTTTCGGGTTTTCCGCGGGGGGCTGAGGATGCTGGTCATTGTCTGACTGAGGTTTTGTGCCCTCGTATTGCCGCGCATAGGTTGCGGCAACCCGGCCCGTGATCCGGTATTTCCAACCGATAAAAGCAGACAGGGCTGCGTTGCGCCCCTTGATACCGGGACAATCAAAAAGCAAAGGATGTTGGGGATGACGGTCTGATCGGGCGACTGATGAAGGTGACCCTCGCACGAATGGTCCGGGGAGTTGTTTGCGCAACTCAATGGTACCTGTAGACGAGATCATTGGGGTCATCTCGCTCGGCATTTGAATCCAAAATTCCTCCAAGCCGCTCAGCAAGGCGGCAGGAGCGGAAGTTGTTCGGATCGATATAACTGACGAGCGACTGGGTTACGTTCCATGTACAGGCCCAATCTCGCAGCGTTCGCGCAGCTTCAAACGCATAGCCTTTTCCTTCGGCATCAGCATAGACAAACCAGCCCAATTCGGGTTCGGGGAAAAGCGGTCCGGAGTTGATGCTAACCTGCCCAAGGCACGCTCCTGAAACACGGTCTTCCATCATCAGTGCCCCGTGTCCCATGAGGGTCCACTGAGCTATGTCATGACAGAAAATCCCCCAGGTCATGCGCTCAGAGACCGGGCCTCCCATGAACTTTGAGCGCTCTGATGTCATCAGCGCAAGATAGTCGGGCCAGTCTGCCGTTATTGGTGGTCGAAGTAGCAGTCGTTCAGTCTCAAGCGTTGGTATTTCAGTCACCTGGTGGCTCCCGGGAATTGAATTATGAGTGGGGGGGCAATTGACTGTCCCCTGCTTGTGTCAGGTTCTCAAACGCCTTCTGTCAGAACTTGTAAGACACCCGAAGCGCGACAGAGTCAGCTGTGATGTCGTCAGCTGACGTGTCATATGTGTCTCTCAGGTACTCAAGGCCGACCAGAACTCTGTCCGTTGCGCGATACGTAACGCCAACGCCAGCAGAGTAGCCATCTTCACTGATGGAACCGCCATCGATGTTCGCATATCCAATGACGCCGTACAGATACGTCCGGCCAAATACGTGTCCGCCTTTGAACTTCAGGCGTATCGTATCGACCTTTTTTGTTTTGTTGTCAGACACAAGCTCAGCGCCCGCATCATAAGTCAGTTCACCGCCAACTACATAGCCGTCAAAATTACGAAGATATCCGGCGTGGAGGCCCAACGCTGCGTTTCCGTTATCGTTTTCGTCTTGGGAAACATCAACCGTGGATAGCTGCAAACCAGCATTGAAGCCGGTCCAGCTTTCGTCTGCCAAACATATTGTGGGAGCCATAGCGGCCAGTGTGATCAATGTTATAGTCTTCATTTTTAGTCCGTTTGCTTGTTTGTGTGGACAGGGGTATCTGCCCGCTGGACCTGCACTATGGTTCAACGGGGATGGCTTGCTGTTCGTCGGGGTGTTGGATTTAACGCCGGCCTGTTGCAGGTCGGCGGTGACCCACCCTCAGATCAAAGGATGGGTTTGGGCTTGCTGGTCAGTTGCAGCAGTTTTCCCGCGTCGTCATATCGCGCAGTGACGAGAACCCGCCGCGCATGGGCCACTTCCAAAGGCCCCCCGACAACCTCCCAGAGCCCGAAGGTAAAGAGGTCCAGCGTTCCGTGGCCTGCCGCCCGAGCAAGGTTTGGCTTTGTCCGGGGTTCGACGTCATAGACGGCCACCCAATCACCATTGGCTTGTTGCTGTAGCTGCTCAGGCGACCCCAACTGCCGTTCGACATCCATCCGGGTGGCCTCCTGGCTGACTACGCTCAGGTCTGGACCATCACTGCCTTTTGCGGCCATGTTTGCTGCACACCCGCTCAGCGCGACGCCAAGGGTAAACGCGACCACTATTGACCGCACGGGCCAAACACAGTTCGCTGTGCATTGAGCTGGAGTGCTTTCGTTGCGAGGGGATTCCGAAGAATTAGGATTTCCCGATCCCGGAAATTTCCAGAGGTTTTTCATATTATTACCGTATCTTGATTGGGTTGTGAGTTTTGCCAGAACAATGACCGATTGAGTTGTGCTTCAGGTCTAAAACCGATTGCAGCCTGGCCTGGTTGTTTTTCGGCCTCAAAATTGATGATGATCCGACCTCTTGTCCGATGGGACGTCAGAGTTCTGATTGCGGCCTGGATTTGCGGCAGATCGAATGGAATCTCGGCTTCAATGGGAGAGCGTATGTTGTGCTTTGCGATGCTCAGTATTGCTGCATAGGCGTTGTTCCGTGGCAAGGAGGCACAAAAACGATACCGAGGACCGCGGAACCGTGTTGCGATACTGCGGCAAACAATGTGCCCAACACCCAGAAGAAACTCGGCCCTGGACAGCTTGCGTTCACCAATGTGGCGCACTGGGCCAACAATCGTGACGAACCGGCCATTGCGTTTCAGTATTCGGTACGCTGCGGCCTCGATGTCCCGACCGCCTACCAGATCAAAGACCCTGTCGTAGGTGTTTTTGCCCTGCGAACCAAAACTGGTGACGTTGTAGTCGATCATGTGATCTGCACCCAACGTGCGCACCAGATCGGCATTCGCGCCGCTGCAAACCCCGGTCACGATTGCGCCCTTTGATTTGAGGAACTGAACCATCATGGATCCGACGGCACCCGATGCCCCAACAACGAGGCAATGGTCACCTTTTTCGACGCGTGCGGTGTTGATCGCACCCCACGCAACACAACCTGATAGTGTCGCGGCTGCCGCCTCGACATGAGACAAGGCCGGGGGTTTGAGCATCAGATAGTCGTGCGAAACGCATCTGTATGTTGCCCAAGACCCGTTTTCGCCAAGCTCGTTGGGTACGACGATCACTTCGTCTCCAACATTGAACCGGGTTGCGTCCTGACCAGTTGCGACAACGACCCCTGACACCAAAGTCCCCATGACGTAGGGGGAATTTGCCGAAGCGCGTTTAGGCCCGAAGAAACGACCAAGAGCGGTGCCCTGAGCCGCATAAATTTCATCGACATGCAGTGATGAAGCGAACAGCTGAATCGCGACTTGGTGGCGCGAAGGTCTTGGCACGGGCACGTTCACCAATTGCAATGCTTCCGCGACATTCCCAGGCTCAGGCAACTCTGTCAAAGCGATTGCCGTCATGCTTTTGGCTGCGCGGTAAACCGTAGAAAGCGCTCTTACATTGTCCAACATGTTTCTCTCCTGAGAGGTTTGGATCAATTGAGGGAGAACGGATTTACGAGCCAAGTCTGCGGACTTGTTTGTGACAAAGATCGCCTAGCTTCGTCCCAGTCCAGGGAAAGCCTGACCAGAAGTTCAAGCAAATCCCGGATACCAGCCAGCCGAGATGCTTGGCGTAACTCGGATATTGAAATATCCCTGCAGACAAGAGCATTCATGGCATTCGATCCTGTGTAGTAGACACAACTCAACTGGGCGCGCGAAGCGTTGTAGCTTGCGGTCTTGGGCTGCATCAGCGCATCATTTAATTCGGGGCGGCAGGTGAATTTCGTTGTCCTGCCAGATGAGTCGGGATATAAACCGACCGCGGGTCTGTAATTGCAGACCGTCGGTCGGTTTGCAAGGGGAAAATGTATGAAACCTACGAAGCGGAAGAATATGCAGCCAGAGGCGCGGCGCGCGCAGTTACTGGGGTGTGCGCAAATGTTGTTCTTTTCGAAAGGTTTCGAAGATACGACCATTCAGGATGTACTGAATCTGGCCGGTGTTTCGAAAGGTGGCTTTTATCACCACTTCAAATCCAAGGATGAGCTTTTGTTCGGGGTATTGGATGGCATGGCAGAAGGCGTGTTCGCGCAAATGTCTGTTGTTGCCTCTGACGAGAAATCTTCGGCACTCGATCTGTTGCATAACTTCACCCATCTAAGGGCAAACTACCTGCGCGAGCATGACTACCCAGGCCAGGTCGAGATGTTCAAGATCATGAACCAGGACAAAAACCTGTTCCTGCTCGAACAATTCAAGCGCAGGGTCAGAACTGGTGCCATGCCGGTCCTGACCAAAATCATCCAGAAGGGCTGTGACGAAGGAACGTTCACTGTCGCCGATGTCGATACGGCGGCAGAGCTTATACTCTTCCTTATGAACTTCTTTGATTTTGCATTGCTGCGCGCCATCGACGCCAGGGGAACTGACATAGCAGATGAAGCCGCACGCAATTTACAGGCGGCGATCGATATGCAATTTCTAACACTCGACCGAATTCTGGGTCTGCCGGATGGGACAACAGATTTTGGATGGCCGGAAGCGGTGGATGTTACGATGGAAACTGTGCCTTCACCCCCTTCCACAGCCAAATAACGGACCTTGGCAGCGATCATTCAGTCACGAGACCTATGGCGACAGTAATTCTCCTAAACGGAGTAGGGAGCGTTGGTAAAAGTTCTATCGCAAAAGCGCTTCAGAACATTACGACACTACCGTTCCTTCACATCGAAATGGATGCCTTCCTGGCAATGTTGCCAGAGCGGCTTGCTGGTGATCCAGATGGATTGAGTTTTGAAAAGCGTGTGGTGGGCGGGAAAGCAGTGACCTTCGCGCGGGTCGGGCCAACAGCCAGTCGCGCACTTTCCGGAATGCGCCGTTCAGTTGCTGCAATGGCGCGCGTCGGGAATAATTTGATTGTTGACGAGGTGTTGTTTGGAAACACGGAAGCCGGGTCTGCGAGCGCGGTAGCTGAATATCAAAGCTTACTGGAGCCGTATGATTTTTTCATGGTTGGTTTGTTTGCTTCGCTGGACGTGCTGGAGGCACGGGAACGAAAGCGAGGCGACCGGACGCTCGGGCTTTCCAGATGGCAATTCGAGCGTGTTCATGATGGGATGAAATATGACTTATCGGTGAATACAGAAGATGCCTCGCCAATTGCATGCGCAGAGTTGATAAAGGAAAATTTGAACCTGTAGGTTGCGAAGATACACAATCCCATCGCTGACCACGTCAATATGACCACCAATGCGAACGATCATCCGGCCCTCGCTCAATCAACCCAACGTCTCGGCGCATGTGGTCGGACAATGGTGTTGTAGTGTTGGGATTTCCTACTGAGCCATTTCTTTTTCGAACATCTCCTGAGTGTTGCCAAATTCGACGCAACTGACGGGCGCAGAACTCCAAAATACTGCGCGGGGCACGAATTGTATTATGATGCATGTTTCGAGCTTTCAATTTCGGGCACAGCTAATGCGTCCACGAAATGGGTGTCGTGGAGCGACCGGCGTTTTTGTTTTAAGTACTCACGAGGTGAGAGGGCGGTCAGGCTTTAGTGGTTTTCCGAATCCATCAATACAGACCGTTGGTCTGTATATCTAGACCGGCGGTCGGTTTGTAAAGGGAATTCAGCACTCACCAAAACAATCGTCAGTCCCGGAACAAAGATTCCATCTGCACCAGCCGTGGCATAGGCTGCCGCGCTCTAGAGCTTCTCCGACAAGTATTTCATGCGTGACGGGTTGCTTCGCGCGATGCACGAGTGGGCCGCAGCAAACGCAGATAAGCTGGTCCATCCGAGGTGAAGTTGGTTTGATGTGAACTGGAAATGTCTGCTTTCGGGAAGCTGCACTGCAACACCACAGCCCTTGGCCAACGTCTCTTTTGGGTCGTGCCACGTCGCAGCCTGGGGTATTATTGCTTCGGTCGCTGTGCTGAAGTCGAATGTCCGCTACAATGCTCAAACTCTTAACGGATTCAATCAACTTCTAGCCGTTCGATGCCAATGATTTGGGGCAACGTAGTGGTCTGTGGATGCCGGTGTTTCCTTGTCTTTGACCCGTGTTGAGACACGCTTGTTGAGAACAGTGAACCCAAAATGTATTTTAGGTCGGATTGCGAACGAAGGGAAATCTTCATGATCAGGACTTCTGCGCTGGCGCTGTTTGCTTTCTTCTCGGCAACCTCGGCATTCGCAACTGTTGAGTTGTATTGCGAAGCCCTTGATGGATCAGGCGCAGTTGTTGCTGTCGGATTGGGAACTGTCCCTGGACTCGCAGTCGTGAGTGCGACCATTCACGCAGACAGCAAACACTGGAGCTTAACAGAAGTTGATGGTGCGATACCAATCATCGTGGCGCAGGGGGCCGATGTCGATATGCACACTGTCATCGACTTCGCCGATCCTGAATATAGCCGGATCGTTGCCTCGGTTCGATTGATAACAGCCGTCGAAGGTGACGATTTCGTCACCGTGGGCACACTCACGATACCAGAAGTCGGTGCCTTCCCGCTGATCTGCGAAGGGCCGTAGCCGTCCGATATTTCGCAATACTCGGAGGTCAACTCGGCGGAAGCGGTCATCTCAAATTATGCTTTACTCGAATGTCTGAAATGGGCCGTTGGCGTCGCAAACTAAAGCCGAAACTATGCAGATGCTGCGCAACCCCCGATGGTTGCTATGTAACACAAACCGAGCTTTGGTTCGGGACAAATGGACCACTCACGTTGCGCTGATGTTCGCGTAATTTCCAACGTGGAAACTCGACTTGTTTAAGTGCAGGGTAATTAAGGGCTGCACTTGGAGGAATACGTTTTGATGGAATCGAGTTCTGACACTGAGACTTCCCCAGAATACTCCAAAACGGTGGAGAAATTTGACCTGGAGCTGGCAAAGTCTTCCTTTTTCGGCAACTTCAGCGACGGGATAAATGCATGCGTAGAATGTTGTGACGCCCATTTGCAGGGCAATCCCCGTGCTTTGAACTGGGTTGCATTGGATGGGCACCATGAGACGCGCAGTTTTGCAGAGTTGCGCGAAGAAGCTGCGCGTTTCGCCAACTTGCTGGAAGAACAAGGCATCCAACCCGGTGACATCGTGGCGGGTCTGTTACCTCGCACCCCGGATCTTGTGACAGTTGTTCTCGGCACCCTCCTGGCTGGCGCGGCCTATCAGCCTTTGTTTACAGCCTTTGGGCCCAAGGCCATTCAGGACCGTTTGACCATGAGTGGCGCGAAGTTGGTTGTGACTGACGCCGCGAACCGCATCAAGCTCGACGGAGTGGAAAGTTGTCCGCCTGTTGCGACGATTGTGGAAATGAGACAAGGGGTTATTGCGGGAGACATTGATTTCCGCCAGGCGATGGCCGCGCATTCGCCTGAGTTCGTCCCTGTTTTGCGGAACGGCGATGATCTGATGTTCATGATGGCGACATCTGGAACTACAGGTCCCGCCAAAGGAGTGCCCGTGCCCCTAAAGGCTCTGGCTGCCTTTCGATCCTACATGGTCGAAGGGATCGGCCTGCAACATGAGGATGTTTTCTGGAATATAGCCGATCCAGGCTGGGCCTATGGACTCTACTATGCATTGATCGGCCCGCTTCTATTGGGACATGCAACCACTCTGGTCGAAGGGCCTTTCACAGTGGACAGTACATATGACGTGATTTCGAAATTGGGCGTGACTAACTTTGCAGGCGCGCCAACTGCGTTTCGACTAATCATCGCCGCGGGAACCGAGCGCGCGTCACAGTTGCGCGATCAGATCCGTTGCATCAGCAGCGCAGGCGAGCCACTGAACCCCGAAGTCATCCGTTGGTTCGAGACCGAACTGAATGCGCCGATTAAGGATCATTATGGGCAGACGGAAACGGGTATGCTGGTGAATAATCATCACGGGCTCGAACATCCAGTACGCCCGGGATCGGCTGGCTATGTGATGCCAGGATACAGGGTTGAGGTTCTGGCTGAGGACGGCAGCATCGCCGACTTCAATGAGCCAGGTCAATTGGCCGTCAACATTGAGGATTCACCTCTCTTGTTCTTTAGCGGCTACCTAAACATGGGCACCAAATCGATCGAGAACGGATACTATCTTACTGGGGACACAGTGGAGCGGGATGAACACGGATGTATAACGTTCGTTGGTCGGAACGACGACGTTATCACCTCTTCGGGTTATCGCATCGGACCGTTTGACGTTGAAAGCGCTCTGATCGAACATCCCTCTGTAACGGAAACGGCGGTCGTAGGCGTTCCTGACAAGGAACGGACCGAAATAGTGAAAGCGGTAGTCGTACTGGCGGATGGCACAGAAGGTAATGATGCGTTGGCCGCGGAGTTGAAGGACTATGTCAAACAGCGCCTTTCTGCTCACGCCTATCCTCGGCTTATCGAATTCGTCAAAGAACTGCCGAAGACACCCAGCGGTAAAATTCAGAGATTTCTGCTTCGCCAAGCGAATGTCAGCGGTGCGTAATCAAGCTTCTCGAAGGCAAGCTCCTTCGTTCAACTGCATGCCAATTCTACCAGGCAGAGAACGACGGTTTTTCCCGCGTTGTGTAAGTTCGGTTTGAACAGGATTTTGCGTTCGCGGCGAAAGTCTGCAATGCGGGCTGCGACCGCAGCATCGAAACAAAGGGTTGGATGTCGGCTCTGGGCCGAATCTGCTTGCGGAATGCAAATAGTTGTTTCGGCATGTTCGTTCATTGCTTCGCGTTCTCTAAATACTCGGTCATTCTTGTTTGGCCTAAACATCCAAATGTTAGTTTAGTACGCTTGGGATGGACGGCTAATACCTACTGTGATCCTATGCCGTCGCAGTTCATGGGCATTCGATGCGATCAGCTTCGTATATTGTAGGTATTTTGATAGCCATTGCCGCCAGCATTGGCCTTTATTTGGTTTCTTACCAGTACTTCGTTTCGGAGGAGCTTTCGAAAGCTCGGGGCCGGCTCTCTCTTTACCAAAGCTCGGTAAACAGCGAACTCGAACGATTTTCCCACCTCACATATGTGCTGTCACAGGATTCCTTTGTAATTGGAACAGCTGAAGGAGACGGCACCGGAACTTTGAACCGACGCCTCGAGGATTTTGCGGAGCAGGCGGGGCTGGATGCGATCTACTTGATGGACGAAGACGGGATCACGATTTCCGCATCGAACTACCGCGACACTGGGAGCTTTGTTGGCCAGAACTACGCTTTCCGTCCGTATTTCCAAACTGCCATTTCTGGTGAACAGGGCCGCTTTTATGCCATCGGGGCAACGACTGGTCTGCCAGGCTACTTCATCGCCAACGCAGTGCTTGACGACCAGGGTGCTTCAACTGGCGTCATAGCGATTAAGATCGATTTCTCCAATCTTCAGGATAGTTGGAAAAACTCGGGCGAACAGGTTCTTTTGGCCAATGAAGACGGCGTCGTTTTGCTTTCTTCGAACTCGAGCTGGCAATATCGCGCGTTGGCGCCATTGTCAGAACCTCAGCAAGAACGGATTCGAGATGCCAGGCAGTTTCCGGGGCAAGACTTAGATGCGTTGGACTGGATTGAGTTGCCGGGAGATCAGGCCAGAATTGCTGGAACGAAGCGCCTGCACCTTGCAGCTACGGATTTACCCCATGGCTGGTCGCTTCACTATTTTGCAAGTGACGATCAAGCCGTTGCGCGCAGTTGGCTTGTAACTGCAGTTTTTGTCCTTTTGGCGGGGCTCGCATTTATCTTTTTCCAGATACAACGCGCAAGGCGCGTAGGCGCGGCCTTAGTGCGGTCAGAAGAGGAAGAAGCAAAGCTGCGGGTGGCAAATGAAAGGCTCGCTATCGAAATCGACGACCGCAAGACAGCCGAGCGGAGCCTCAAACGCACCCAAGGGGAATTGGAGCGCGCAAGCCGACTGGCGGCTCTGGGGCAACTATCCGCGTCGGTCACGCATGAACTGGGCCAGCCGATCGCTGCGATGCGCAATCACCTGGTGGCAGAAGAGATCTCATCTTCCAGTGGGTCTAAGCTACCACAAAAAATTGGAAGTCTGGTCGACAGGATGGAAGGGATCACGCGCCAATTGCGGTTCTTCGCGCGCTCAGAGAGCGAGGCGTTCGACGACGTAGACTTATGCACCTCGGTCAATGCCGCGTTGGCTCTGGTTGCGCCAAACATCGACCAGGGCAAGGTGAAAATCACAGTTGATGCGCCGACCGGTCCGGTTTTTATCCGGGGCAGTGCACTGCGGATCGAACAAGTCATCACTAATCTTTTGCGCAATGCGATTGACGCGATGGACGAAGTGGATGCACCTGAAATCCATATCGCTGTCATAGCTACTGATAATGAAGCGGTGTTGGAAATTCAGGACAACGGTCACGGGTTGGGTGAGGCAACGCTGGCTGAGTTGCAAGAGCCATTTGTAACCACAAGAGAGAGCGGGAGAGGCATGGGCTTGGGACTGGCCATTTCCACCAGCATTGTCAAAGATCACGATGGCAAGATGACGGCCCGAAATCGTGATGGCGGCGGAACAGTTTTTCGTGTCACCTTCCCGACGGCCTCAATTACTAAAGAAACGAACGAATGACCCAGCGGCAACCCTTTAAAGTTCTGGTCGTCGATGATGACAAATCAATGAGACAGTCTCTTGTCGAGTTGCTCGAAGCCGCCGGCTGGACTGTTAGCGCTCTGTCGCGCGCGACCCACGTGATGGAGTATCTGGCCAGCGCGTCGCCCGATGTCATTCTTTCCGATGTGCGTATGCCGGGTATGTCGGGGCTTGAATTGCTGGCCAGTCTGGACAGACAGGTGGCGCCTCCGGTGGTATTGATTTCGGCACATGGTGACATCCCGATGGCGGTTCAGGCCATACAGGACGGGGCGTACGGGTTCATCGAAAAGCCATATGAACCACGGCGATTGCTTACGGTCCTGAGGCACGCAGCTGAACAAAACAGAATGCGAAGAAGCAATGCTCGCCTCAAAGACCGGCTGTTCAAACTGTCAGGCCTTGACCGCATCCTGCTGGGCCAAACAGACGCCATTACAGACTTGCGACAAGAAGTACTTGATCTTGCTGATACATCGGTTGCGGTTTTGTTGCAGGGAGATACGGGCACCGGGAAAGAGCTGGTTGCTCATGCTTTACATGATTTGGGCCGCTCGCCGGAGGCACCGTTTCTGGCGCTGAATTGCGCTGCATTGTCGGCCGATACGTTTGAAGCGGAAATGTTCGGCATCGCGGGTGAATCCGACGGAAGGCTTGCGGCGGCGTCGGGAGGGACCTTGTTTCTGGACGAAATCTGCTCGTGCCCACCAGCGGCGCAGGCCAAGCTACTAAGGGTCATTGAAGATCAGCAGGTGCTGCCGGTGGGGGCTGTGTCACCGGTGCCGGTAAGCTTCAGAGTCGTGTCAGCAACCAACGAAGACGTTGTACTGGCAGCAGACGAAGGCCGCTTGCGTCAGGACCTTTTGTTTCGATTGAATACTGTCGTCCTGTCTCTACCTCCGCTACGTCAAAGACGGGATGATCTGGTTCTGTTGGCAACGCATTTCTTGAACGAATACGCAAAGGTTTATGAGATAGACGCGCCAGAACTCGATCAGGACGATTTGGCCGCTCTGCTTTCACATAGCTGGCCCGGCAATGTGCGTGAATTGCGCCATGTCTGCGAACGGCGCATTTTGGCGGTCCGACGCGGAGGAGGGTCGGTGGCGCAGGCCATCCAAAGCGATCAGCACTTCGACGAAGTGCCGGATACCCTACGCGAAGCGGTTGCTGCTTTTGAACGCGAGCTCATCGGCAAAGCCATCAAGGCGCATAAAGGCCGCATGGATGCCGCCGCCGAAGCGCTTGGAATCGGCCGACGGACGCTCAACGAAAAGATCGTCAAACTCGGTCTCGATAAAGAGGCGCTGTTGTAAGCGAAACCACTCTGCGGATATCCGCAGGGAAACAGAAATTCCTCGCGCATTTTCCTTCATAGGCAGGCTGCTGCACATCCTGAATACTCTGCCCAAACACATTGCGTGATCTGGGAGGAGCCACTATGCGCAAACATCTTAACCGGGCGGCCATTGCAGCTTTGTCGCTGACCGTTGCATCCGAAGCACTGGCTGTCGAATGGAACGTTTCCCTGTGGGGCAAGCGTCGCGCCTTTACCGAACACGTCGAGAAACTTGCGGAGTTGGTGAACGAAAAGACGGGCGGTGAGTTCACGCTCAACATCAGCTATGGTGGCCTGTCGAAGAACAAAGAAAACCTCGATGGGATTTCGATTGGTGCGTTTGAAATGGCGCAGTTCTGCGCTGGCTACCACCGCGATAAGAACCCTTCGATCACTGTCTTGGAACTGCCGTTTTTGGGCGTGACATCCCTTGAACAGGAAGTCGACCTGTCGATGGCCGTTTATCAACATCCGGCCGTTGTCGAAGATCTGGCCCGCTGGGACGCGACTCTGCTGATGCCGTCTCCGCTGCCGCAGTACAACCTTGTTGGTGTCGGTGAAGCACCCAAATCCCTAACCGATTTTGAAGGTCTGAGCGTTCGGGCGACAGGTGGCATCGGCAAGGCGATGGAGACGGTTGGAGCAGTTCCGACCTCGATGTCTGCATCCGAAGTGCGTCAGGCAATGGACAGCGGCATCGTCAAAGCGGTCAGCTTTGCGCCACACGCGCATATGTCCTTCGGCACCATTGAGAATGGCACGTGGTGGACGACGAACCTCAATCCCGGCACCGTCAACTGCCCTGTCGTGGTGAACACGCTGGCACTGGAAGATCTGTCTGACGAACACCGCGAAGTTCTGCTGGGGTCGGTGGATGAGGCACTGGATCACTACGTGAGCCACTACCAGACCAAAACGATGGAAGCGTGGGGCCCTGAACTGGATCAACGCGGCATCGAACGGGTCACTTTCAGCGATGAAGAAATCGCAGCGTTCAAAGAAGCCGCTGCCGCCCCCGCGGCCGAGGCCTGGATTGCAGAAAACACCGAGCGTGGCCTACCAGCACAAGAACTCTATGATCTTGTGACTGGGAAGATCGCAAACGGCAGCTAATCCACTCACAACCCGGCGTCGGTCAGGCTGGCGTCGGGTGCCTTTTTCCCTGACAGCGGAGCAAAACGATGGCCGGGTCATCCCTGGTGCTGTCCAACGACAGCCGTCTCAGCATTCTCGATCAACATCTCTACAAACTGGAAAGCTTTCTGGCCCTGATCAGCGGTCTTGCGGTTTTCTCGCTGATGGTCATGGCCGTAGTCTCCGTTGGTGGTCGGAATTTCGCCAATGCGCCACTTCCCGGTTACGTGGACTGGATCGAGCAGGCCATGCCGTTAATCGCCTTCATGGGGATTTCCTATGCGCAGCGTGATGGCGGTCATATCCGAATGGACATGGTTGTTGGAGCGCTTAGAGGCCGGACGCTCTATATCGTTGAGTTCGTCACAACCGCTGTCATTCTGGCGCTGATCGTCTTGCTGATCTGGGGGAGCTGGGCGCATTTCGCACGCAGCTTTGACTTTGGTGCTCCACTCTGGAGCCGCGACAGCTCCATCGACATAGGTATCCCGCTGTGGCCCGCAAAGCTGTTGGCCCCCGTTGCCTTTAGCGTGCTTTGCCTAAGGCTTTCTTTGCAGCTCTGGGCCTACGGGCGCGCGATCCGGCACCCCGATCAAGCACCTATTGCCGTCCCGCTGATAGCTGACGCAGCCACTCAAGCTGCAATGGAAGCCGAGCACGTCTCGGGCCACGATAACTGAGGTTAAATCTGATGGAACCCATTGATATTGGTCTGATCGTCTCGGGCGGTATGCTTGTTCTTGTGGTGCTGGGGATGCGCGTGGCCTTCGCCGCCGCGACAGCTGGCATGGTTGGTCTAATCTGGATCTTCTGGGCCAAGTTTGGTTATGACCCGGCGCGGTTCGGCAAGGCTGTGACTGTGGCCGTCAAAACAGCGGGGCAGGTGCCGCACTCCAAGATTTCAAGCCAAGCGTTGAGCCTTATCCCGACTTTCATCCTGATTGGTTACCTCGCCTATTACGCGGGCCTGACCAAAGCACTGTTCGAAGCCGCAAAGCGTTGGCTGGCTTGGGTCCCCGGTGGGCTGGCGGTTTCGACCGTTTTCGCAACCGCTGGGTTTGCTGCGGTATCCGGAGCCTCGGTCGCGACTTCCGCTGTGTTCGCCCGTATCGCCATCCCCGAGATGCTGAAGATCGGATACGACAAGCGTTTTGCTGCAGGTGTCGTCGCTGCAGGCGGTACACTCGCTTCGCTCATCCCGCCTTCGGCCATTCTGGTCATCTACGCGATTATTGTCGAGCAGGACGTGGGTAAACTGCTGTTGGCCGGGTTCATCCCGGGCATGTTCTCGGCGGTAATTTATGGCTTGCTGATCATTGGCATGGCCGTCGTTATCAAAGGATTTGGTCCCGCAGTCACCGGATTTACATGGAAAGAACGTTTCCTCTCGTTGCCGCCCGCATTGCCCATCGTGATTGTCGTCGTCACCATCATCTTCTTTGTCTACAACCCGTTCGGCGGCGATGCTTGGGGTACGCCAACCGAAGGCGGCGCAATTGGAGCATTTGTGGTGTTCCTGATGGCGCTGTATCAAGGCATGCGCTGGTCCGAGCTCAAAGACGCGCTTTTGGAAACTGCCAAGCTGAGCGTCATGATTTTCACGATCATCTGGGGCGTTTTGGTCTACGTTCGTTTTCTTGGGTTCGCCGAACTGCCAAGTGCGTTCTCCGACTGGATTACCTCGCTTGAGATGTCTCCGATGCTGATCCTGATCTGTATTCTTCTGGCTTACGCTGTACTGGGTATGTTCATGGACGCGATAGGTATGCTGCTGCTGACGTTGCCGGTAGTTTACCCCGCCGTCATGGCGTTGAACGGTGGCGAAACCGTAAGCGCAGTCGAAAGTACCTTCGGTATGTCTGGGCCTATGTGCGCCATCTGGTTTGGCATTCTGGTTGTCAAAATGGCTGAGTTTTGCCTGATCACCCCACCTATTGGGCTGAATTGCTTTGTCGTGGCCGGCGTTCGTGATGACCTAAGCGTTCAGGATGTTTTTAAAGGTGTAACGCCTTTCTTTCTGGCGGATGCTGCAACCATCGCGATGCTCGTTGCCTTCCCTGCTATCGTCCTATGGCTTCCTGGTCAGGTTTGAATGACATGGAATGATTTTGGAGTGCGGTATGCCGGTGCAGCTAAGGTCTGCATCGATCAGCTGCACTGCAGAATACATGAGACTTGTTCAATGGCCGGTTCGGGCCGTTCGGTACACGTGAGAGTTCGGGCGGAAAGCGGTCATTCGCTGCGAGCGCAAGACAATCAGCCATTAGGGAGAGTAGCAGACCTTGCCCACAGAGAGGAATCTGAAGACAGATCAGATTTACATGCGCGTACAAGTAGCTCTGTGAAGGTCTTAACCACCAGATTTGGTTCGTCACCACGTTTGCGGACGAGCGTGATATGCGACTTCTGATCGAACCGACCATTTCCGACTGAGCGCATTCGTCCCTGACGTACCCAGATATCAGCCAAGCCTTCGGGAAGATAGCCGATGAAACGACCAGTCAGCACCAACATGGCAACGCCTTCGATCTGATGCGCTTTGGCTGTAGAGCGTAAGCCGCGTGAAACCGGTGCAACTTTTTGTTCATTCAAATAGGCACGATTGCAAAAGTTTGCCTGAGAAAGAATTTCATCAACGGTGGCCTTCGTTTCGGCTTTGAACAATGGATGGGATTGTCCACAATACAGGCCAATCCGTTCCGTTTTCAGCGGCTCATATATCAACCCCGGTTTTTTATTATGGAACACTCCGATGCCTAAAGCGATATGTCCGTCCTGAACCCCTATCTCGATATCGCCAGGCGCAATTGAATGCAATTCGATGGCCACATCTGGCGCAATACGAGCAAACTCTGACAAAGCTGGTACGATAGGCGCGTTGTCATTGAAAACCCAATTGTCGATTGCTCCGATAGTCAACCGACCGACCAGTTTCCCGCGCGTCCCGTCTACGGTTTCACCAAACAGATCCAATGCTGCAAAGAGCTTGCGAGAGGCTGCATAAACGATTTCTCCTTTGTCGGTTAGGCGAAACCCCTTGCGTCCTCGCTGGCACAGTCTCAGACCCAAGCGCGTTTCGAGATCGGATATCTGGCGCGAAATCGTCGACGCGGACACGTTCAAAACAACTTGTGCTGCCGAGAAACTGCGTGCTTCAACGACGACAGAAAACACGTGCAGCAGATGAATGTCGGCTTTCGATAAGGAAGGAGGCAGCATACATGACCTTTACTTGTATATTTATGCAAATATTATCTCTTACTTTGTAATTTTATAATTGTAATTGCCGTGCCAAGCTTTGCAATACAAGGAATGAGACCAGAGGAATTGGCACCATGGCGTTGAACGCGGAAAATGCGCCCAAATGGGGAATCAACAATGACTACGCAAAACTTACGGATGTTCTGCTTGGTCGTCCTGAATACTTCAAATGGGTTAAAGCAGGCCCATTGATCGGTCGGACGTTGGCCAATGCGCACAAAACCGGCGCGACCTTTGATCTACAACAGGCGATGTCACAACATGCTGAAATGGTGTCGATTTACGAAGAAAACGGCGTGAACTGTCACTATCTGGACAGTGATCCGGTCCTTCACCGCAATTTCTTCGCCCGTGACAGCTCGGCGATGACCCCCTGGGGCGCTTTGATTTGCCATATGCAGTTGAAGTGTCGGCGTGCGGATTATGCCACCGCGATAAAATTTTATCAGGACAACAATATTCCGATTTGGAAATTTGCGACCGCAGGACACTTTGAAGGCGGTGATTTCAACATCATCGAACCTGGCCGTGTTCTAATTGGCTATTGTGGTGAGCGGTCTGAGCAAGAGGGATCGGAACAAGTAGCCGAATTTGTACGCGCCGAGGGTTGGGAGGCAGTCGTTGCCCCGATCAGTCGCGAGTTTGTCCACATGGACGGGTTAATCGTTCCGTTGGCCGAGAAACTTGCCGTGGCCTGCATTGACGCGATGGAGCCCTGGTTGGTGGATGTTATCAAAGGATGGGGCATTGAAATCGTTGATGTCGAGTTCCGCGAAGCCAAAAACCTCGGGGTTAATCTGGTGGCGCTAGGGGATAGCAAGGTACTGTCTATGGCTGGTGCTACCGACCTAAACGCAAAAATGCGGGCCCTTGGGTTCCAGGTCTATGATCCTGATATGTCGATGTTCACCTTGGGCGGCGGTGGCGTTCACTGCCTGTGTCAGGCCCTGCATCGCGAAGCCGCATGACCAATATCTGGGCATTAAAGTTGATCGTCCGCGGCAATGTCCGATGGGCATGACAAAAATCGGGGCACAGCCTGGTGGAGATTGCATACGTGTGGCCCAAACCGACGAACACCGACTGGCGCGCAAGACATTCCGTCATATGTGATGAGGGTGGGTGCTATGTCAGTATGACCGGTCAGCCAATATACTTGCCCGCGGGCTAGGCCTAAATCCAGATCTGCCGCCCATTGCCCTTGGCGGGCATCTAGACACGCAACAGCATGGAGGCATTCTAATGAGCAACTATGGTGTTTTTACAGGCTTGGAGATTGTGCACTTATTTAAGATCACCATACCTAAACGGACGCTCTGATAGATGTTGCCAACTGGGGTAAGGAAGATGGATCACTGTTTGCGCCTGCCATGCTTAGTTCAGGCGTTTGCGCAGCGAGCTTTGATCTGGAATTGGCGCTAAACCGTTCGGATGTGGATGGGCTTCGGGTTGCTAAAGAACTGGCCCCGTTCAGTTATTAGGTTGAAGTGACCTGTGGATCGCCCCAGATCGTTGGGTTTCTTGATGCGGTTTTGTTGCATCAACCTTCGGTACAACTGAGGCATCGCTGTCCCAAACGTGAAGATAACAATAACTCGGCGCAATCTTTCCATAGGGTGTCGATATCCGCGCGACATTATCTTGATCAAAATGCTCTGGTACTGTCGCTGTCCGCTGTCGTCCTAAGATTGCCGTGGGGCTTTGGGAAACAGGACTGCAGACGCACCATCTGCGCATGGCTCAGCCAGAGAAGATCAGAAAGGTCACCGCTCATTCTTCGAACGATGAATCACGTCGCAAAGCGGATATCAATGAGTCCCGAACCTAGTTTTCAAACGCCACATCAAAACCCCAGATTTGCTGCAGATAACTTAAAGTCGCCTCAGATGCCTTTTTGTTCAACGGCACACCATTGCGCACGGAGTGATTTAACCTGAGGTGACGATCGCCCATCAAGTCTACGTCAACGATCTGAATATCGGGATCGTGTTCCGAAACGTCGAAACCGCGCGCCAAGGTGTCGCGCACTTGGTGATAACCGCGTTCGTCATGAATTGCGTCGACTGTGTAGAAAGGTTTCCCCTCGTCATCGGTCAGTGAAAACATGCGGAATCGGCGCATGACATTGGGGCTGAGGAACTGTTGCACGAAGCTCTCGTCCCGATAGTTGGCCCAGGCATCCTTTAGTATATCGCGCCACGCGCCGCTTCCCGCTATGTCCGGAAACCATTCCCGGTCCTCCTCGGTCGGGTCGGTGCAGATGCGCTGGATATCCTGCATCATCGCGAAACCCAGCGCATAAGGGTTGATCCCCATCGCGTTCGGAGCGTCAAAGCCAGGCTGCGTCAGCACATTGGTATGACTGTGCAATATTTCCAGCATGGCGCCATCCGTCAGCAGACCGGCGCGGTGCAGCTCGTTGGTGATGTAATAGTGAACGAAGCAGGCGCACCCCTCATTCATCACTTTGGTTTGGCGTTGCGGATAGAAATACTGTGCTATGTTGCGAACGATACGCAAAACTTCACGTTGCCAAGACTCCAGAACCGGGCTGTGGCGTTCAACGAAATAAAGCAGGTTTTCTTCTGGCAACCCCATTTCACGCTTGCGTTTCCGCGCCTCTTCATCGGTTTTCGATGACTGTGTGGGATGATCGAAGGCGTCCCACAAATAGTGTACCGCCCGTTCCTCCTCGATACGCCGCTCACGCTGTCTGGTTCTCTCATCCGCGAGCGATGAGTGGGGCGGGCGCCTATGCCGGAAAACGCTGGACGGCATGAGCGCGTGGGCGGCGTCCAGCAATTGCTCAACCTCGCGTTCCCCGTGATGTTCTTCGCATTGGGCAATAAAGCCGCGCGCGTAGTCGAGGTAGTCGAGAATACCCTGTGCATCACTCCACTGACGAAACAGGTGATTGTTCTTGAAGAAATGATTGTGTCCAAAGGCCGCGTGGGCAATCACAAGGACCTGAAGCGCCATAGTGTTGTCTTCGAGGCAGTACGAAATACAGGGATCGGAATTTATGACGATCTCATAGGCAAGACCGTTTGCGCCCTTGCTGTAGGCTTTTTCTTCGTGAACGAAACGCTTCCCGAAGGACCAGTGCCGATACATGAGCGGCATCCCGGTCGACGAGTAGGCGTCCAGCATTTGCTGATACGAGATGATTTCTATCTGGTTGGGATAGACGTCAAGTTCGAGATCATCAATCGCCACAGATTCGATCGCGTCAAAGCTGCGCTGGATGGTCTCGAAATCCCATTCCGCTCCGTCAAACAGCGGCGCCTTAGCTTCGGCAGGATCAGCCATTGGAAACTCCGTTCGTCTTGCGTGCAAACAGCTCGTGCAGAACCGGGTAGATGTCACTGGCGCGCGCGATCCGTTTCATGGCGAAGTTTGGCCAAGCCTCTGCGACCTGTCGGTACGAGCGCCACAGCTCCATACCATTGTCTTCGCTGTTCATCAGATTGGCTTCGGTCTCGTCGACGATCTCCGTATAGGCGAAATATTGGCACCACTTCATCAGTTCACTGTTCAGCAGGTCGGCGCACAGTTGCGAATCTCCGCTGAAATTTTCACCATCCGATGCCTGCGCGGCATAGATATTCCACAGTGCGGACGGATAGCGGGCTTCGATAATCTTTTTCATCTCGTTAAGCGCGCTGCTCACGACCGTCCCACCGGTTTGGCGGGAGTGAAAGAAGGTATCTTCATCGACTTCCGCGGCAATCTGCGTGTGGCGGATAAATACTAGTTCGATCTTGTCGTAGCGTTGCTTGAGAAAAAGATGCAGGAGGACGAAGAACTGCTTAGCAAGGCTCTTCTCCCGCTCTCCCATCGAGGCCGAAACGTCCATCAGGCAGAACATCACCGCATTAGCTGCCGGTTCGGGGCGCATCTCGAAATACTTGTAACGTACGTCCAGCGGATCAATGTAGGGAATGATCTTGCGTCGCCGTAGCATCTTGTCGAGCTGCTCGCGCAACAACTGCCTTTCCGCCTTTCGTGCCGCATCTGGTTTTTCCAACGCCTCCAGTTCTTCAACCTGTTGCGTAAGAGCCTGTATCTCTGTGTTTGTCGGGCGCCGCATTGCGAGACGTCGCCCGAACGCATTGCGCATTGTTCGCGAAACACTGAGGTTGGCGGGCGTCCCAGCGGCAGTATATCCCATGCGGTGCGGTTTGGAGACGGCAACCTCTTTCAGACTGCGTTTTACCATGTCGGGCAGTTCGAGATCCTCAAAGAACATGGAAAGAAACTCGTCCCGCGACAGGACGAACATAAACTCGTCTTCGCCCTCTCCATCGGGTGCCCCCTCACGTCCACCTTGCCCATCCTGACCCGACGGGGGTTTCTTAAGCCGGTCACCTGCCTTGAACGTCTTGTTTCCGGTTAGAACCCGGTGTCTGGAACCACCTTTGCTGTCATGTTGAAAATGCGGCTCCCCGATCCCTTCTGACGATACCGAGATATTTTCCTGCTGGTCGACATCAGCGATTTTCCGACGCCGGACACTTTCGTCAACCGCCTCTTTGACGGCAGATCGAACCCGACGCAGAAACCGCCTGCGGTTCCCAAGGTTCTTATCCTTGGGGTTTAGCCTTCGATCGATGAAATGGGCCATTTGAGCATAGACTCCTCATCCTGCCTTGTTGACCCGCATGTACCATTCAACCAGGCGCCTGACCTGACGGCGCGTGTAGCCGCGGCCGATCATGCGATCAATAAACTCGTTATGCTTGGCTTCGGTTTCCTTGTCCCGCTTAGCGCCAAAGCTGATGACCGGTAACAGATCCTGAATTTGGCCGAACATGCGCTTTTCGATAACCCTTCTCAACTTTTCATATTTGCGCCAGTCAGGGTTACGACCGCGGTTGTTGGCCCGCGCGCGCAGCACGAATTTGACCACTTCGTTTCGGAAATCCTTGGGATTGGAAATTCCGGCCGGTTTTTCGATCTTTTCAAGCTCCTGTTCCAGAACGCCGCGATTGAGAATCTGGCCGGTATCCGGATCCTTGAAGTCCTGATCTTCGATCCATGCATCTGCAAAAGAGATGTATCTGTCAAAAAGGTTCTGACCAAAGTCAGAATAGGATTCCAGATAGGCTTTTTGGATCTCGTTGCCGATAAATTCCGCGTATCGCGGCGACAGATCGTCTTTCATGAAAGATAGATACCGGCTTTCAATCTCGTCGGGGAATTGCTCGCGTTTTACCGCCTGTTCAAGAACATAAAGCAGATGAACCGGGTCGGCGCCCACTTCCTCGGTGTCGTGATTGAAGGTCTCGGACAGCACTTTGAAGGCAAAGCGGGTCGATGTGCCCGTCATCCCCTCGTCCACCCCGGCCGCATCCCGATATTCCTGCACTGACCGCGCTTTGGGATCGGTATCCTTCAGTGTTTCACCATCATAGACGCGGAGCTTAGAAAATGTTGGCGAATTTTCATGCTCTTTTAGCCGAGTCAAAACACTGAACTGGCTCAGGATAGACAGCGTCTCGGGTGCGCAGGGAGATTCACCTAGGCTGCTTTCCTCAAGCAACTTCTCGTAAATCTGGGATTCATCCGAGGCACGTAGGCAATAGGGAACCTTGACCAAACTGATCCGATCCAGAAAGGCCTCGTTGTTCTTGTTGTTTTTGAACTGCTGCCATTCCGCTTCATTCGAATGCGCAACTATCACACCCTGGAAGGGGAAAGCACCGATATTCTCCGTACCAGCATATGACCCCTCTTGCGTGGCGGTCAGCAACGGATGCAAGACCTTGATCGGCGCCTTGAACATCTCAACGAATTCCATCAACCCCTGCGTGGTGCGGTTCAGAGCACCGGAATAGGAATATGCGTCTGGGTCGTTCTGGCTGAATTCCTCCAGCTTGCGAATATCGAGTTTTCCGACAAGCGAAGAGATGTCCTGGTTGTTTTCATCGCCCGGTTCAGTCTTCGCAACGCAAATCTGGCGCAGTTTCGACGGGTAGAGTTTGACAACCGAAAATCTGGAAATATCGCCGTCAAATTCCTGCAGGCGTTTGACAGCCCAGGGCGAAATCAATCCGTTCAACAACCGTTTAGGGATATTGTACTTGTTCTCCAGCATATCCCCCATCCGCGCACGGTCGAAAAGGCCAAGCGGCGACTCAAAGATTGGGCTGATCTGGTCATCCGCCTTCAGTACATAAATAGGCTGCCGCTCCATCAGGTTCTTAAGGATCTCGGCAAGCGTTGACTTGCCCCCACCGACTGGGCCCAACAGATAGAGGATTTGCTTGCGTTCCTCGAGACCCTGGCTGGCATGGCGGAAAAAGCCAACGATGCGCTCGATGGTTTCTTCGACGCCATATATGTCCAGGAAGGGCTTGTATCGCTTGATTGTTCGATTAAGAAATATGCGACTGAGCCGAGCATCCTGACTGGTATCAATAAGCTCGGGCTCGCCTATCGCGGCGATCATCCGCTCGGCTGCGGTAGCCCGCATAGTTGGGTCTTCACGACATTCCAGCAAATAGTCCTGCAATGTCATTTCGATGAGCTTTGTCCGCCCATACTCTTCTGCAAACTGCTCGAAAATCTCCATTTTAAAAGTTCCTCTAGGTTTCGTACTCCTTCGTCCCAGCGCGCTAAGTTCATCCTAGTCTACCACAAAACTGGTCCGTAATTATCTAATTTCTAATCACAATTTGTTTCCCGTTCGTTGCTCCGTTGAAATTAGTATTGTTTGACGCCTGCAATATCTGCCACTACGCGACCCTTTTTGCCGGCTTGGTCGCGCCGCCGTTAGTGCGAGTAGAAACCTCTCGTGATCGGGCTGCGGAACATTTGCGGCTTAGTTTCGAGCGAACTCAAGTTCGACCTCTCGCGGGACGTCCCTAACGGCGGTGCGCGCGAGGCGGCGTCCCATCTTCACCATCCGATTTCTCAGGTTATTCGATCCGACACTAGGTTCTGGTTTTTGACGTGCCTCTGTGCATCGGCCTCCAGCCCCATGCATCCGGTATACGGCCCACCCAGGGCGACGACATCGTTGACAGCGCTTGCCACTACGTTTGCTGGTGGCAGTGCATTGTAGGTGGGGATACTTCGAAGGGGAAAACCTAAACACGGTCAATTCGCGATCCAACGTGTTGTCTGCGCAAGAACACTACCATATCGCTGGGTGACCAATAAGTATGGTGTCAATAGAACTGACGCCGGTTGGAAAGTGAACAAGTTTAATGCGGAGTACTCACCGACCGAGGTAATTCGAGTGCCGATTGCGTTGGACAATCAATGGCAGCTTTGTTCGCAAAGTAGACATTCACGCAAGTTGCGGCAAACGACCGCTATGCGGACTTAGCCGTCATTAGTATCCTTCAACTATAGGGCCGCAGTCAGCCCAAACCGGACCTTCATTACGAGCTCTACATCCTCCGAGATGCGGAGCAAACCGCCGTTCGCTTTCATCAGCGCAATTCCTGCATCCGGTCAGCGGTATTCTCTCAGGAAAGGCTCAACTATTTGGGAAATAGCAAGGTAGCTACAAGTCTTACGCCCCAACCGTCAGGTCCACTATCTGGGCCGTCGGCCCAGTAGCGTACTCCCCCGCCTACGCTGATAAGTTGATCCCCGAGTTGGGTAACTTTGGTGACAACACCGTTGATTGGCACGGACCATTGATCGGTTTCCCAGCTGTAGGTGGACTCAGTGTTTAATGTGAACGTCCACGCGTTCGAATTTGTCTAGGAAATAAATGGCTGTAAGAACGTCTGGTTGATGTCGGTATCATCATCAATGTCCCAGATGTGATTTGTCAGGCCACCATATGTCCACTGACCCTGCTGTTTGAGTGCCACGCCGGTAACTCTAGCACCCCACTCTCCGAGACCTAAGCTGTTATCTGTCGACTTTGGCAGCAGAAAAACGGGGGCAGCCCCCCAGATCCAACCGCCCGCACTTGGTTTTTTGGGCGAAAGGAATAAGCTTTGAACAGTATCTCCTAGCCCAGTCTCGGATCCAGAATCCGGCAGGCCACCATCTATGGAGGCAATTGGAAGAATTGTTCGGGATATGAGGTTCCAATCATCCGTAAGATCAAAGGGAACAACCGGTTGTACGTTTAATATCCAATGCGAACCATTTCTGTCGGCACCCAAATTCTGATCATAGTTCAGCTGGAATGGTACACTAATGAGAGCGGCCACGGGGTTAGCAAGTTGCTTTGCTAGTTCTTCTTCCTGGGACTCTGCCCACGCAGTACCAGAAAGGGCACCAATCCCGGCAAGTATGGAGCAGCGTAGCAACCTAAGGTTCATAGGCGGTCTCCTCTTAGCTAGCCGTTTTCTCATGGGTGGCTTGCACTTGAGACCGCCAGGTTGGCAATGACGTCAATTGCCCACTCACAGTCCGCCGCCGCCGAACTGGATGAAATTATCCAGCACGGTTGACTTAAAGCCAAAATACTTGATCGAACATGGCTTTCAGGCTGTCTCCATAAGCGTATCCGAAAGCACATCCTCGGAGAGGGCCCCCGGTGCGCCTATTGCGACAAGCCTTGTTTCGGGTTTGCGGTCACCCCAAGCGCCATCACGTGCGATGTCCATACGTTTTCCAACGACCTGAACGAGAATGCGATGATCTGGATCCTCCTCACTGAAGACAAAACCCTTGAGACGATAGACATCACCGGGAAGCTTCCGAATAGCGCTGCGGAGAGAGGATAGGCTTATGGGGTGTTCAGCTTTCATCATAGTTGTTGAAAAGCTGTCTGAATGATCAGCGTGGCGGCAACCGCAGTCGGGGCCATGTTCATGATGATCGGGTATTTCTGTTTCGAGTTGTTCTGCGGCAAAGCGACCGACAGAAAGAAGTATGTCCAGTGGGACGTTCGCGTTGACGGCTTCGACCAGACGATACCGACGGAAGCGAGACCCCAGCCAATCGTGTATTTTCTGAACTGTGCCCCTGTCGACAAGATCAACCTTGTTCAGAATTACCATGTCCGAAAATGCAATTTGTCGGAGCTTCAACTCCATTTGTTCCGGTGCGGCAAATAACTGTTCCGCATCGACAAGACACATGAGACTATCTAAGCGGATCATGTCCCGGAACCGCTGATCCGTAAACGTCATCGCTATTGACGATGGGTCCGACACGCCGCTTGCTTCAAGGACGATGTATTCTGGTTTCTCAGGCCGGGCGAGAACGACCTCTACCGTTTCGATCAGATCATCACGGATCGAGCAGCAAACGCAGCCGTTTGCCAGACTCATTACGTCATCTTCGAGGCCGACCACCAAGTCTGCATCGACGTTTATGGATCCAAAGTCATTTACAAGAACCGCAACCCGCAACCCGTGATTGCCTGTTAGGATCCGGTTCAAAAGTGTAGTCTTACCGGCTCCTAGAAAGCCGGTAAGGATCGTCACAGGGATCGCAGAAGTCGAACCAAATTCAATCATTGTTCGATCTCCTCTCAGTCTTCATCACGCGAGCCGATTACATCCGAAACTTTGATGGTAAAGTCCTGCGGCCAGTCCCCGCCGGGTGCTCGGAAAACGTCAGTTGGGTAGTATTCGCGTGGATCGATCTCCATATCACGGTACTTCTGGTCTTGCTGATCTGCTCGGGTGAGCCTCGGATTCGGTAATGTGATTTCATCCGGAAGCTCAATACGCCCGGCCTCGGCTGCCGCAGCCAGTTCACGAAATGGTGGCACAGTACCGGATTTTCCGGGCAGTGCAGCTTTCCTGTACCAGATTGCATCCTTGGTCACGTTCACAACGGCTACATCGAGACCCCATTGGAACAGACCGTCGTAGTGGGCGCGAATACCAGCCAGCATTTCAGCGTCGATGTCTTCGTCCTGGGTATAGTGTGTCACCATTCCCAAACGCGGCCTTGTGTCCGCAAAGAGCTTACCCACGGCATAGTGGGAGGTGTGATGCGTATCGATAGTGTAATTGAAGAGATCCTGTGGGATACCGTATTTGTAGGTCATCAACTGACCAATATCCTGTCCTGACATTTCGGTTACAAAGACATCAACACCTTCGCCGTATTTCCGTGAAAGCTCATCCGGGCGTCCATCGCCGGTCCATACAAAGCTCAGACCGTTCCAATCGAGCCGATAACCAACTGCGCCGTCCTTGGCATGACTGCGCGGCCAGGACCGAACAGTCACACCGTCTTGGTCATAAACGATGCCACCTTCTTGGCGGAAATCGAACTCGTTGACCTCGATCTCATAGCCGTCACCAATTGGGAACACGTCGAAAGCTTCAAGATGCCATTTGAGCATCTGTTGCATACCTTTAACCATTCCGGCTGTGCCAAGTTCGGGCGTCCGACCAGAAGGACCATGGATGCGCAATGGTGTATACCCTCCAGACCAGGCCCGGAACGGATAGATATAAGGAATGTCGGCGTAGTGGTCGACATGCAAATGAGAGATGAAGATATCGTTGATCAGTTGCCCCGGCACTTGCATGGCAATTATGTTGCGGACACAACCGGATCCAAAGTCAAAGAAGAACCGTTTTCCATTCCCCAACTCCACCATGATGCAAGTCCCCGCCTGATCTTCACGCGGCGGATATGGTGTTGAGCCACAGAATGAGATGCGCATCTCATCTGGCCCCAACTCCTCACTAAGTGGAAAATAGTTCGCATTTGAACCAGTCATGTACTTCGTCGGACGGAAGTACTCCGGCAACGAGATGCCGCCTGCGGGCCGACCACCGTATGGGTTCTTGAGTGTTTCTCCCAAGGGGCCGTCTCCTTGGTGAGCCTCAGCACTCCCTGCCGCTAACCCAGCCGCCCCTGTCGCAGCCGCTCCTGTGGCCAAGCCCTTAAGAACACTCCGTCGCGACGGGTCTTCAATTTGATCTGACGCCTGAACCTGTTTGTCGTTTTGGTCTTTTCTATTGTCTTCCTTGGTCATGGATTGGTCCTCAGTTAGAAGTGTCTCACATATTGCGCTTCAACATGCGGCGAAGCTCATTGATGAGTTCAGATTTGATGTGGGCCCATTCGGCGCGTTCTGAGGCCGTGATCGATGCGTCTTTCGAAAACGCAGATGCTTTCTTCAGGTCTTCGATGACCTCGCCGAGTAGCGCATCCGTTTCCATGCGCCTCGACAGCACATCGGAAAGTTCTGGAATTTCTTCAATCAGGTCCACCGTCACTGGAAAAATCCCTACGCCCACTATCCATTCTCAAATCAAGATGAGTGCGGTTGACCGCAAAGGCCAAGTGAGTCACCGTGAGCTGGGGGTAAGTTGACATTGAACAAATCCAACGATTTGCTAGTAAATCAACATGTTGAACAGCCTTCTCCGGAACTCATCCGGGAAGCTCTGAGTCGAATCGTATCAAGCGACGGGTTTCAAGCTTCACCCCGACTCACGCAATTTCTCACCTATATAGTCGAGGAATCTCTATCCGGTCGAAGCACTCAGATTAGAGGCAAAGCTATCGCTGTTGAGGTCTATGGGCGGCGCATAGATGGTACTGGTGGTCAAAACCTGGTTCGCGTTGAGGCAAGGCGGCTGCGTCGTCTTTTGCATCAGTTCTACGAAGATCACTGGGACGGCAATGGAGTTCGCATTTTTGTTGACCCCGGCGGATACAAGCCGCGGTTTTCATTCGAACCTACAATCGAAGACCGCACATCAAGTGAACTGAAGAGCGACAATCCAGTTGGCCGTTGGCGTTCGCGGCAACTGCTGCATGCTGGACTGGGTGTTCTTGCATTGGTCGCTGTGCTTGGCATCTGGATGAGCCAGGATAACAGGGAGGTTGTGCCAACAACTCGATCCATCGAGCAAGCAGAACGTGTGGCGCTTGGTGAACAATCATTGACACGACTCCAGGCGGTCAACCTTGCGGATCAAGCCCGCGGCATGTTTTTCCCCGTTTTTGATATCAAGCGTCAGCAAATAGCGCTGGGAATGTTCCAGCACGCTAGGGAACTCGACCCGGCTCTGTCCGACGGCTATGCCGGATCAGCGCAGGTCTTGGCGATCCTGGCAGTGTTGTCGCCGGATGAAGCACAAAGGGATGATCTCTTCAATCAAGCCTCAGAAATGTCTGGAAAAGCGCTTGAATTATCCCCCTCTGATGCGTGGGCAAACGGCGCAAATGGTTGGGTGCTGGCTGTCAAAAACCAGCCAAACGAGGCATTGAAATACGCTAGAATGTCCGTCGAACTGGCGCCGAAGGATGGCCATATTCTCGACGTTGCAGGTATGACCGCCATCTTGGCTAACGCCCCGGAACTTGCTGCCGAGGTTAGCAACCCGGAGAGACCCAAATCAGGATCTGGTAGGTTTGGTGCGAGAAATATCTGGGGCGTTTCACAACTTATGCTCGGGAACTACGAAAGTGTTGTTGAAGCCTTTCAGGGAGCGCCAGCTGCCGGAGCGCCAGTCAGTGCGCCTTCGCTCTTATTCCAAGCCGTAGCGTATGATCAGTTGGGAAATTCAGAAGAAGCACGACGGCTCGTCGCTGAAATGCACAGGACATGGCCTGAGTTTCCGTCCGAGTTTCTCGCCGGCAGGATTTTCCACAACGACGTCAATACGCGGAATATAATACTGGAGACGCTGAGCAGATACTGACGAAGCGTATCGCGCCTATTGCCTGGAAACGAGCGTCAAAATCTATTCAAATAATTCCGCTTTGAAAGCACACGGCGTTGATAAAATCGGCGATAGAGCCGGACCACGCCGTCTGTGGATTGAGGGTGGGCTTTGCAGATTTGCAAAGTCCGCTTTCTGCGCATCGCTGTAATAGGGGCATCGCGCAGCATCCGATAACTTTGGGCTCGAAACGGCCTTGCGGCATTGCGGCGGCATCGAAAGTGACGGTGTTCCGAAACCTGCCATTCGACTTATTGCGTAGAATCAGCCGGTCAACACGGTGTCGACGCATGGAGCGGGAGGGACGGATTGAGGAAAGCTCATGCCCAAATTCCAACTCCCCGCCGTCAAACCGAAGCGTACTCCCTGGAACAAGGGACGGCTGGTCGGCCAGAAACTACCCTTGCTTCCAAAACAGGTCTGGGCCATCCGTGCCCGCCTCGAACTCGCAGGCAATCTCCGGGATCTGGCGATGTTCAATCTGGCGATCGACAGCAAGCTACGGGGTTGCGACCTCGTCCGACTGAAGGTCGTCGATCTTGTAAGCGGAGATCGGGTGCGCGACCGGGTGACGACTATACAAAGCAAGACAAACCGGCCAGTACAGTTCGAGGTGTCTGAAAACACACGCGACTCCATCTGGACCTGGGTACGTAGCTCCGAGATGCGCGGGTGTGCCTGTCTCTTTCCAAGCCGGCTCCACAACAGGCCGCATGTATCAACACGGCAATATGCACGTCTGGTGCGTGGATGAGTTTCCGCCATAGGTCTCGAACCGAGCGGTTATGGCACGCATTCGCTGAGACGCACAAAAGCAGCGCAGATCTATCGCAAGACTGGAAATCTGCGCGCGGTGCAGCTTTTGCTTGGGCATATCAAGGTTGACAGCACGGTGCGATACCTAGGTGTTGAACTCGAAGATGCGCTGAGCATCGCTGAGAAGATCGACATCTGAATAATGGACGAACGGTCTTTGCTGCCGTTCGTCTATTCGGACCGGTCTTACGGTAAATACTTTCCGACTGACGCCTTCGAGCCCAGTACTACCACCTTAAGGACTAAGAGGGCTAATTTCCATTAACGGTTCACCAGCAGCGCTGCTAGGTTGGCTGATACCCAAAAAATTGCTCAGTGTAACAGCGACATCCACTGTTGAAACTGGACGACTTACTCTAGCCGGTTTGATGTCGGGCCCAGAGAAGATGATAGGAACGTGAGTGTCATAGCGCCAAGGTGATCCGTGCATTACGGCAATCGGACCATCCTCAAACAAAAATGAATACGGCGTCTGCACAACGTAAATGTCTCCAGAGCGTGTTGGGTGGTAATTGCGCCGGATCTGGTTCTGCAGCGTGTGACCCTGTTGTTCAGCGAGCGGTACAGTCGGCATGGCAAGCTCAATACCCGGTTCAGCCATTAACCTTTCGGCGACGCGCCGTTCGATCAACCGGAGGTCGGCGCCTGCCGACGATATAACGTTGTGGTCGAGATAAACATATGGACGAAAAAAGAACTGAATCGCGCCCGCAACGCCGAATTCATCAGCAATAGTGTTATTTACCTCCGCCATCAGTACGTCGGTGGAGTTTCGGAAAGTAGTGAGTCCGGCTTGAGCCATCTCTTCCGGGGCTTCGGGCATACCATGATCTGCGGAAAGGACGTAAAGTACATTCTCGGGTCCGACTTCTCGATCCAGGAAGGCGAAAAAATCTGCCAGCGTCTCGTCCAAGCAGCGCACCATTTCTTCATTTTCCAGGCTGGTTGGTCCAAAGAAATGGTTGGTTGCGTCCACGCCCGAGAAACTGATGGAGAGGTAGTCGGGCCACTCGTCATGGCCTAGTTCTTCTTCTTTGATAACAGTTTTTGCAAAATCCGCCGTGATCCGATCTCCATGCGGTGAAACCAGGACCTGTGTGAAATAGAGCCCATCTTCCGGCGTCCCATAGAAATGTGGGAAAGTACGACCGAACGTACCAAGATTTGTCACGAATGGACGTTCCTCTTTGTCCATCAGGTAGGGTGCATCCGAACACTCCGGCCACCATTCACTCTCGATTTTCGTATCTGCCGGGCGCTTTGAATTCCAATCGTTTGCCCAGTCAGGATATGCGTCATAGTAGTACCTGCTTGTTTCAAACGCGCCAGTAGCCGTCGACATCCAAAAGGCCTTGCCGACATGTCCTGCCATTGCAACCGCCGAACGGTCTTTGCCAGACACAGAAAACACTTTGGATCGGCCAGCATTGGACTTCGACAATTCATCTCCGAAGGTTGTGGCCAGCAGGTTGACAGGCGAACGGCCTGAGGTCGTAGCGGCAGCCTGTGTTGGGTCAACTTGATCAACCTCACCCCCAAAGCCGGAAACAGCTAGCATTGGATAGTCCGAGTCCTCAATATTGTATCCCAAACGCTCTTCAGCCCTGTTAAACCAGGCATTGCCAATCATTCCATGTTCAGAGGGGTATGCCCCAGTCGCAAGAGTCGCGTGGCCGACAATAGTTTCGGTGTTGGCGTGTCTATGGTGAGCGTCGGTGTACCAGACACCGTTTTTCAGAAGCCTGTTAAACCCTCCATCGCCAAAAGAGGCGTTGTACCGGGAAATCAAATCTCCACGCAGGCCATCCACTGTTATCTGCACGACAAGTCGAATGTCTTCCGTGGCACTTACTGCCGTTGCGGAAACAGATAGAAGCATGGTTGCGGCAAATGACCAGTATCCTTTCATTTTTTACCTCGCAGGGTGACCTCAGCGCCGAAAGTATCAGTGCCTATGCATTTCGGCTACTGTCAGTACGATCCCGCCATTGAGGTGCCCGTGCCGTTAAGGCCAAAGCCAGCTTACGATATTGATCGCTCGTCTGCTTAGTCCGCATGTGAGACAAAGAACAGAAGCGCAGCGAACGGCCGGATTGGGTTTTGGCCATTTTCACGATTTGAATGTCCGGTTTCGGGAATTCGTGCTGCACCGCCGCGAGAATTGCCGTGGCACGGTCGACCAATCAAGGTGATTTTCTCTGCGCCAACTTAGTCCCGCAACTCGGACCTAGCTCGCATTAGGATTAAGGTCCGGTTACATCGGATAAGCCGACGTTCACGGACTTAACCGCAGATCATCGACCATTAACGGCCGCTTTCGTCAGCAGCGGACGTTCGTCAAAATTCGGCGGAGGTCCGCAACGCGGACAAAGTAGCCGTATGGTTTCAACACCCAGTGGCTACCTTTTGATGAAATTAGTCTAAGACCATTGGTGCCTTTCAGTTCTCGGGCGTATACCAAATTGGCGAAGTGTACGCGCGTTCCTGCGTTGACGTCGGAACCTCCGCGGGTAGTTCGTCTCCGAACCGAACGGAGTCGTAAATTGTCCACCTCGGTGTGGGAATTTCCAAGACACGGGCATAGTAGAAAGCCCTAACTGAAGGATCGAAATTAGGATCCTTCCAAACAGTGATCAGCTCTGGAGACCCTATAGAATTGGTAAACGTGCCCGTTGCAACATCCACGGTGTTCCCCACCGCTGGCAGGTTGCCGTCCGCATCAGGTTCTCGGTCTCCCGACCAAGCCACGTCATAAACCCGCTCTTCAGTATCGCCGTTGGCATTTAACCAACCCTTCACAATCTGAATACGGTCGAGATTGCCGGAAAATGGGTCTTTTAGGGCAGCGATGAGGAAAGTTGGGGCGTCTGCGCTCTCAGGGGTTTGTGAGAGGTCTCCACCCATCGGAACGCCTTTTTCGTATCCTATTTCGGCGGGCAAACGGGATCTTGCATTTTCTTCCGTAAAGTCCCAGGCACCAAAGAAACGGACCGCAATGCGACTACCGGTTGTCCCGTAAACCTCTTTCCGTTCCATGGCGTCGAATATGGCTTCGCGTGTATTGTCTTCAGCCCAAACTGCTGCGTAGCCAGAGGCCGCCATTTCCCACCCGAGAATCCTCAAGGCATCAAACTCACCAACGACATGCTGCCAACGGCCAGGTTCCGGTTCGACACCGGAGTGTTTGCCAAAGAAATTGTCTTCTTCCGCCGTTGCCAAAGCCGTATGGCTGTCAGTCGAACCCACTACTCCGAACTTGTATGGATTGGTGCCGAGCTGAGCCTCTAGTTTGAGACCATTCTTCAAAGCCTCGCGCGCGTATTCGTACTGAAGCATCCAGTCTTCTTTGGGCGTCGGACCCAGATTGGATTTATCCCAGGTTTCATAGTCGGCAAACTCATCGTTCGGGCTGAGAAAAGGGTGAGTTTCTCCGTCACCCTTGATCTGGGTGATCTCATACATCGGCTCCCACTTAGCACGCCGCTCTGCGTAGCCTTCGGTCAAAGGCTCGCCCGTTTCCGGGTTGGTTTCCACCGGAAACATCAGGCCGTTTGAGACGTTGCCGTTGTGGGCAAGGGCAAGTACACGGCCGCCGGTCTCTAGTTCATAAGTTTCCATCCAGTCCCACAAACGTTCGGGATTAAAAGTTTCTGCGGTTGTGAATGGCAGCATCTGCCGTGCGCGAATGGCATCATCTCGGTAGATCACGTTGCGGTGGAGGTTGTTGCCTCCTTCTGTGGACGTCCATTCGTACCCGATGAACGCAGTGAATGCGCCGGGGTCGTTGTGATGATCCGCAGTTTGCGTGAATTCGTCCCAAACGGATTGTACGAACCTGCGATCTGAAACAGCCTCGGGAAGAGCATCACCGGTTATACCCGCAAAGGTTTCTATGACTTCCATTGTTGCGCCGAGAGCAACATCTCCACCGGCGTTTAGACGTTCGTTCCAGTCTCGAAGTGTTGGATCACGCATCAGGGTAGAATTCCCTGCGACGATCTCATTCATGGCGCCCATGGCGTCCGAGTGATCGGATACGACAAGCCAGTCGAGGGGGCGCGATAACTGCACCCGAAGGCCGTGCGACGTAGTGACTTCCTCACCGCGTGCAAATCTATAAGCATCGTCTGGGCTCAGGATGACGCCAAACCCTCGCGCGTCGAGCGAATTTGACGTGTGCAAGTGAGTGTCACCCCACAGAGGTCGTGTAGGAAAGTCTCGACCTGCATAAGGTGAGAAATCAGCGGGCGCGGGTTCGCGCATATCATCAACCGATATGGTCATCTCTCCGACTTGCCCGCCTTGTGCGGCCTCTTGAGCATTTGAAGAACTTGATAGGAATGCTGCGGAAACTATTGCTGTCGATGTCGTCAGAAAAAACTTCATTTGAACCTCCCAGACGCGCTTAATGCCAGCCTATGGCAACATCTGAGCCGACTGTTCGTCAAGGAAAACAACGGTTTTTCTTAGATGAGCTCAAAAGATCTCAGGAGAGGTTCGACTAGTCCGGGGCCGCAGCTTCGCCCTTACCTCTGGTGCTCAGCCGCGGTGAAAAAGTACCGCAATGATACGACGTTATTGACGACTGGTGACTTGGTTCGTCAGTCTTGAGTCCGTGATCTTGATTGGAGACGTTGTTATGAAGTGGTTATCGCGAACATTCCTGCTGTCCTTGTCTCTTCTATTTGCCACGGGCGCTTCAGCTCAAGATAAACCCAACATCGTATTCATATTTTTAGATAATTTTGGTTGGGGCGAACCTGGGTTCAATGGAGGCGGCATAATCCGAGGTACAGCGACCCCCGAGATGGACGCCCTCGCTGCAGAGGGGCTACGACTCACAAACTTCAACGTGGAAAGCCAGTGCACGCCGTCCCGTGCAGCGACCATGACAGGACGATACGGTATCCGAAGCGGCAACCACACGGTCCCACTGGGCGGCGGCGTCTACGGCCTAACTCAGTGGGAAATCACGATGGCGGAGATGCTAAAGGATGTGGGATACAACACGGCCATGTACGGCAAGTGGCACCTTGGCTGGACCGAAGGACGCTATCCAACGAATCAAGGATTCGACGAATTTTACGGAGTTGAGACCACTGACGTTACAGTCTGGCGCACCCTTCCGGGATTTGCTGAAGCCAACTTGGAAGAGCCTGTTGTGATGCAGGGTGTTGCAGGCAAGCCAGCAACCATCGCGCGGGACTACGATCTCGACTATCGCGGCGAGATAGACGGCGAACTGACGAAAAAGGCTATCGACTTTATCGAAGCGAAGAGTTCCGAAGACGCGCCGTTTTTCATCTATCTTGCATATACGCAGTCCCACTATCCAAATATCGCGTCCGAGGAGTTTGATGGCGCCACTGGAAACGGCGTCTGGGCAGACATTCTGCTTCAAACAGATAGCTATATCGGACGCATCGTTGATGCGATTGAAGCGGAAGGCGTTTCCGACGACACCGTGGTGATATTCACCGCTGACAACGGCCCCGAAGCTCTTCCAGTTGGAAATGCCAACGTCTCGCCGGTTCCTGCTGTACATGGTACAGCCGGGCCTTGGCGCGGCACTCTGTTCACCAGCCTCGAAGGAAGCATGCGTGTACCCTTTGCAATCAAGTGGCCGGGAAAGATCCCTGCCGGTTCAGAAAGCAACGATGTTGTCCACTCAATGGATCTCTATCCGACACTTGCAGCTTTTGCAGGGGGCAAGGTGCCTGATGACAGGGCCTTTGATGGTGTCGACCAGTCAAAGTTCTTTCTTGGTGCCCAACCAAACTCAAACCGAGAAGGCGTGATCGTCTACATGGGTGAGCAGGTATTCGGAGTAAAGTGGAAGGATTGGAAAGTTCTTTTCAAAGAGAATACGACTGCTTTTGGTGCAACGGAGTCTTTCGACACACCAAGGGTCTACAACCTTTTGAATGATCCACACGAGCGTGAAAGCGTACTCTTCCCGCACACATGGGCAGTCGAAAAGGCGCTGCCGCAGTTGCAGGAGCACATTGCAACCTTCGAGGAACACCCTCCAATCCCACCGGGAACGCCTGATCCGTACGAACCACCCAAAAACTGAACGGCGGCTTTGTCCGCAAAGCCGTCATCCGACATTTTTTGTCAGATGACCGCGTTGAGCCCAAAACGAAAGTTCACTCGCCTAAGGCGAAGCGAGTGGTTTTGGACGATTTTGCATTAGCCTGATCCCAAGTAGCAGAGACAAACATCCAAACGCCAATCCCATAGCGAGGGCATTGGCAACGAAGATACCGCCAAACAGGGATATCGCTGTTCTTCCCGCCTGCTCGATAGACGTGTCTACTACGATTGATACCCAGTCTTTCAGGTATAATGCGAACAGGATCGAAAGCCCTACGGGCGAAATGATAAGCGCTGCACCGAGAGAGGCCAATCCTCGCCCAAGGACGGCTCGCAGTGTTGATCCTTTCAGTACTATTGCGGTTGTGAAAGCAAAAACGACAAGCGCAGAGAGCAGGACGAGCAACATGTCCACAATTGCGAAGAGGTCTTTCGTAACAGTTCCTGTAAGGGCCGAAGTGAATGGCAATAGAACGAAGGTCGCAAACCCTGCTGCAAGGAGCCCTGTGAATAGCTTTGGCAACATGCCAGACGAGCGGCTATGGCCCAGCTTTTGTTGCTTAGGTAGAGTGGGCAGAGCCGGGTCAATCTGATCCCACTGCACAGAAATTTGTTTTTGACGAGAAAGCATTACAGCCCCCTTGCATTGTTAGGTTTGAGACGACCCAGCCAGCCGCGTGTTATTGAAAATCTGGTGAGCTGGAACGGGGTTTCTTTCGGCGCTTGGACTAATGTTTGCGCGAGCTGGACATGCCGACGCGCGAGCATTGGTATCTTTGCAATTTCAGGTGATGAACAACCTGATTACGTAAGCGACATTGGCTAGGCACAAGACGCTGCCGAACCATATCGCGCCGAACCAGAAAACTTGCTTTATCAGTTTCAATGGAAGCTCTCCTCTGGATCGATCTTTCCGCGGAATACCCAGTACGTGTAGGCGGTGTAAGCAAGGATCACAGGCAGCAGAATGACGGCTCCGACCAGAGCGAAAGCCAAACTGCTGTCAGGTGCTGCGGCTTCGGCAATCGTGAGGCTTGGGGGTAGCATATAGGGATAGAAACTGATCCCAATGCCAATGAAGCACACGACGAACAAGGCAATGGCGCAGAAGAAGGGCTGATAGTCGCGCTGTGTCTTCAGGCCGCGATGAAGCATCCAAGCAATGAGAGCAACAACAGCCGGCACACACACAGAGAAAACTACACCGGGCCACGAAAACCATCTGATCAGATAGATCGGATCTTGGAACGGGGTCAAAAGACTGACGAGGCCAATCAACCCGAGCGTCATGAGCATCAGTGGACGTGCATAGGAACGCATCTGGTGCTGTATTCCGCCCGTTGTTTTCATATTGAGCCAGGTCGCGCCCAGCAAGGCATACCCGATCACCAAGGCCACACCCGATAGGACAGAGAACGGCGTCAGCCAATCCCACTGTGCGCCTGCGTACAGCCGATCTTCGACCGGGATGCCCTGGACCAGCGCGCCAAGCGTGATGCCTTGGCAGAAGGCAGCCACGGTTGAACCGCCGTGAAACGCGACATCCCACAGCCAGCGCCCACGCACCGTTCGCCACCGGTATTCGAAGGCGACACCGCGGAAAACAAGCGCAAGAAGCATGATGATAACGGGCAAATAGATCGCGGGCATCACCACGGAATAAGCCAGCGGGAAAACAGCGAACAAACCTCCGCCGCCCATGACCAGCCAGGTTTCGTTCCCGTCCCATACCGGAGTGACTGAGTTCATCATAACATCCCGATCTTTGTCGGTTTTCGCGAATGGAAAGAGGATTCCAATTCCAAGATCGAAACCGTCCAGGATCACGTAGGTTAAAACGGCAAACGCTATTATGCCTGCCCAGATTGTCGAGAGTTCAAGCATTACGCCGCCTCCGCCATAGTCGGGATTTCAATAGTTCTGTAGTTTTCCCGAGGACCTTCGGCGGGTGCTTTGCCCATGAGGCGCAGCATGTAGAACGTGCCTGCTCCGAACACCGCGAAATACACAACGATGAACGCTATCAAAGACGCGGCAACAGAAGGTGCATCCACTTGTGAGAGTGAGTCCGATGTCCGCATCAGCCCGTAAATTGTGTACGGCTGGCGCCCCACTTCGGTGGTGATCCAACCGGCCAGTACCGCTACAAACCCGCTGGGTGCCAACAGAACGGATGTCCTCTGCAACCAGCGATCTTCGTTGAGGCGGCCCCGAACCCGCTGAACAAGCGACCACAAGCCGATGCCCAGCATGGCAAAGCCGATAGCGAGCATAATGCGGAAGCTGTAGAACACGATCGCGACCGGTGGTTCCTCCTCGTCGGGGATAGTGTCCAGACCGTCAAGCGGCGCGTTTAGGTCATGTTTCAGGATCAGCGATGATAGTTTCGGGATTTCGATGGCATAGTCCACGCGCTTTTCTACTTCGTTCGGAATGCCGAACAGGATAAGCGGTGCACCTTCGGGATGGCTGTCGAAGTGACCTTCCATCGCCATCACTTTCTGCGGCTGATGCTCCAGCGTGTTCAAACCATGAAGGTCGCCGGCAACGATCTGCAGAGGGGTGACCAGAACGGCCATCCACATTGCCATCGAGAACATTCGAGTGACCTCAGCCGTGCGATTGCGGCTTAACAAGTGCCAGGCCGCAACCCCGGCCACCACGAAAGCAGTGGTGAGGTAAGCGGCAAGAACCATGTGTGTCAGGCGGTAGGGGAAGGACGGATTGAAGACAATCGACCACCAGTCGACGGGAACGAACTGCCCCAGTTCGTTGATGTCGAACCCAGCCGGGGTTTGCATCCAGGAATTGACCGACAAGATCCACGTAGCCGAAATCAGCGTGCCAACGGCGACCATCGCCGTGGCCATCATGTGCAAACCGGGACCGACGCGTTCGCGACCGAAAAGCATTATGCCAAGGAAGCCTGCCTCAAGGAAAAAGGCTGTCATGACTTCGTAAGCCATCAGGGGCCCGATTACAGGGCCTGCGGTATCCGAGAATGTGCTCCAGTTCGTACCGAATTGGTACGACATCACGATGCCGGACACGACGCCCATCGCGAAGGCAACGGCGAAGATCTTTTTCCAGTAGTTGAAGAGGTTCAGGTAGACCTTGTCTTTTCGCCATAGCCAGAGGCCATTGAGGACGGCCAAGAAGCTCGCCAAGCCGATGGAAAAGGCCGGGAAGATGATGTGAAACGACACAGTAAAGGCAAACTGGATGCGTGCCAGGGTCTCTGCGTCAAAGTTTGCGAATAAGTTCATTGCCGTTTCCTTTGGCATTGGGTTGCAAAGTGCGGCAGTGAACAGAAGTACCTCGGCTGCCAGCTCATCGATGTCATTCAGATGAGCCGGATTTGGGTTGTTGCCTGTTTCAGTTCATTTGGGTTCTGGACGGTTGTTTTTGGGTTTTGGACAAAACCCAGTTCCCCTTGGCTGGGACTGAGGCTGAAAGTCAAAACCGCGCCTTCAGGAAACAATTGCGTTCGAGGGCTCAAAACAAAGTTGCCACCCGGCTCGTTTGTGAGCTGGATGGCAACCTATCAGAAACTGTGCGAGTTCTGTGCGGGATGGTCAGTCAAACTGCGTCTGGATGCTAACAGCGCATGCTGACCGGTCGGGTTTGTTCGGCTGTGTTTCTCCTTGTTTGCTTCGCTGGGGTGGTGTCTTAGTCGTTCCAGTCTTTGTGTTCTTCTTTAAAGTCGTCGCGACGCTCCCGGGCTTCGTCCTGCGCGTCTTCGAAATTGTCCTTTTGGATCGCGCCGCCTACGGCTCCGACTGCGGCACCAGCGGCCGCGCCACCTACGATGCTTTCGCCTGCGATACCGGCGACAGTGGCGCCGACAACTGCACCCTTGATCGCCTTGTCGGTGACGTAGTCAGCATGAGCTGTTGCCGCCATGGTGATCAGAAGTGCGCCTGAGATCGGGGCGATAATGAATTTCTTCGAGGTCTTCATAGGGTTCATCCTTGTTCTGGGTTAGCAACCACCGTGGCTGCTGTGTGCCATTGAACTAGGTGACCCGATGGCCCGCTTTCTTTTGGAGACGGGACAAGGTTTTGTGGATCTTGGACATCTTTCGATCCCCGGTGCCAGTCCCTCTAGCGGCCAGCTTTACGGAATCTGGCAGGCGTTTCACCTGTCCAGCGCTTGAACGCCACCGAAAAGGCGGCCTGATCCGCAAATCCAAGCATGAAGGCAACACGGGCAACACCCTCACCGCTACGCAGCATGCGTTTGGACAGGTCGCACAGCACACCTTCCAGAAGAGCCTTAAAGCTTGTTCCCTCGGCCGACAGGTGCCGTGTCATGGTCCGACGCGTCAGGCCAAGTTCTCCGGCTATATCGTCGCCGTTTGGTATCGGTCCGGGAAGACGTTCGCCGAGCATATCCATTATGCGGTCGGACAGACTACGGACTGCATCAGGCTGCGCCTTCAGTTGCTCTTCTCCGTGCCTTCGTAAATGTCCCAATAAGGTGGGGTCTGCCGTTGGTATCTTAAAACTCATGCCGTTTGTGGGCAGGGCCAAGGCGTATCCAGACTTGAAGCCTACGACATCACATCCCGCCAAATCCGCCAGCTGCCGACAGTGCTCGGCATCGTCCGTTTCCAACTCGATAGAGATCGGGGCAAGCCCGCCAGAGGTGATTTGTTGAACACGCTTATAAAGACCGAATATCAGCATTTCACGGTGGCGAGGGTATTGATGTGCCGGGATAACACTGCTCTCCAGAGTGATCTTTGGCTTTTCGCCCCCCCCCACTACGTCAAGACGCAAGTCAGGATCCTGCATTGCATAAAAGCGCTGCGTCAATACCAGCGCGTCTTCCACCGTTTCGGCTGCCCGCACGATGTAGGCCAGAAGTGTTCCGGGACCTTGCGCCGAAAGCCCAACGCGCGCGGCAAAAGTTTTGTCTTCCAAAACCCGGCAGGCAGTTTCAACTGCGCCCGCCTCATGTAGCAGCTCGACAGTTGCGTCAGGGCTATCGCCGATATCAACGGGTGCCCCCGCCATTTCCAGGACTTCGGGAAACGGAATGCGCGCGCTGGGTTCTTGAGAATAACGCAGCCCGACGTTTCGCAGTCTGTAAGTGCTGATACGTGGCACTTTCGCGTCCTCCCCTAAATGGCACGCAACTCCCTGCAGTCACAGCAATTGTCCAGAAGCCAACAACAAATGTCCAGAACCCTCAGGATTGCAGGCGCGACGACGGTTAGGTCCGGGTCATCAGAAAGGAAACGACCATGATCTACTTCGCAAGGTACTACCGCGTGCTGAAGGCAATCCAAAACTCCGCCAAGCAAGAGTGGGCCGGGGGTAACATCCGCGGTCTGAACACTTCGGCGCTTGGTGAAAAAACACCGAACGGGCGTCGCTGGGACCCTCCCTACACCCTGCCGGAACAACCCTCAGAACCCGCACAACAACCCACCGAGAATTGACGTTCTCCAAACACTGAAAATCTACATGCGCAGCGTGGCTGCGTAACAAAAGGACTGAAACATGAAACCACCCGCGTTCCTGATGGCGCCCTTAGTTGGCGTCATTTCAACTCCGGCCTTTGCCGCTGGCGGCGATCCCAGATGGTGGGTCGCGCCCAACCAAACCGACACCTATGCATGGGTAGGCTTGGTCGTTCTCGCCCTTGCGATCCTGCTGGTCGTACATCTGTACGCGCGCTTTGAACGTTACACCGAACACAAGTCAATCGGCACTCCGCTGCGCACAACTATTCCGACAATGCTCACTGTCGCCTTGGCGTATGAGCTGATGCCTGCCCTGAGCCACTTCAGCAGTCTACTGCCGGGCGCTCTAATCCTGACCGCAATCGCCCGCGACTTCATGTTGTGGTGGCGTCCATCGAAAGAGGAGTTGGTAAAATGATTGAGCTTCTCGTCACATCTTTTCCGTTTGTCCTGCGTGTGATCTATCTGAAATGGCGCGGGCTGCCAGTCACCCTGTACAATGTTCACAGGGCGCTCTTCATGTGGTTCGTTCTCGCCCTGATCGTGTTCTTTGCTGTATTCTACTACTATCCCAAGTCCTACACCGGCCTCGTGCCATTCAGAACTGTTCCGGTCGTCGCCGAGAACGGCGGAACCGTTACGGACATCTATGTAAAGGGCGGCGATCGTGTCGAACCGGGCGATCCGCTGTTTGCAGTCGAGAATGCGTCGGAACAAGCCGCTGTAGATTTTGCGATGCGCAAAGTTGAAGAGATTGAAAGCGCGAAACTGGCCGCTGAGTTGCAGGTCCAGACCGCGCAGGCCGTGGTGGATGCCGCAGTTACCGCTAGAGAACAGGCTGAGCTGGTGCTGATGGATCACGAGGCACTTCAAGCAAAGGGCTCTGCAGCATTTCAAGTGAGCCAGCTGGAGCGCGCTCAAGCAACTTTGAGCACTCGGGAAGCTGAGGTTGAGGCTGCTGAAACGCAACTTGGTGTGGCGCAAGTTCAGGCGACGGCTGTTCTGCCCGCCCAACTTGCATCGGCGCGTGCATCGTTACAGCAGGCTCAGGTGGAACTCTCAAAGACCCTGACGCGCAGCTCTGTCGATGGTGTAGTTGAACAAGTTACCCTGAATGTTGGTTCACGCGCAGCGCAAGCCGCAATGAGCCCCGCCATGCTGATTGTACCCGACCGAAAAGATGTAGAGAAAGGACGCGTCGTAGCCGGCTTCTCACAGGTTTCTCGCACCGAACTGTACGAAGGTATGGCCGCAGAGGTGGCATGCGAAAGCAACTTCAACATCTCGATGCGCAACACCGTTCTTCCTGCAAGGATCGTACGTATTCAGGAGCAGATTTCTTCGGGTCAGCTCGCGCCTAGCGGTCGCCTGATTGAGCCGAGTGAAAAGGCGAAACGGGGTCAGATCGTAGTGCATCTCGATCTGGTGCATCCAGAACACCGCAAACTTTTGGTGCCAGGTAGTGGTTGCATCGTCCAATCCTACACCACCAAATTTGAAGGTGACATGGAAGGAACACTTGTTGCCCACGGGATCCAGGCTATGGGTATCATCAAGGCAGTCGGTCTGCGGGTTAAAGCTTGGTTCGGTCTGACTTCGGGTATCGGCTTGATCGGTGGTGGACACGCCTGATTTTCCAAAGACCCTCCTATTCAGTAAATGCGGCTCCCGATAAACGTTGGGAGTCGTTTCTTCTGTTTTGTGAACAGATCACATGCCAAAAAAATGTGAGTTCTGTTTCGGCTTTCTGATACCCGGCGAACGATAGGTAGGTCCGCTCAGGTAATCTTTTGCAGGAAAATGACGACCACATGCAGTAGACCGGAATGTTAGTTTTGACCGCATAGCCGCCGTCGGTTGATCGCGCAGCAGCAGTCACTATGGGCTCGAAGCGGACCTTCGCTGCAACTTAAATGGGTGTCTGCTCTGCGGACAAACCTGCCTTCCAGTGTATTAGGCGAACGTCCGCTTTCCGCGCTTTGCGGCAGCCGCCAAAAAACCAACAGGGCGGATACCCGATGTGAAAGTACTCACTTTACATGGTCAATATGTCCCTAGCAGCAGTGAAGGACCCGACCCAAAAGAGTGACCGCTGACACTACGCTGGCGTCGCAACAATCCTAGCGGCACATCAGCTTCCCAGACGCACTGATTTGACCTCTCGCAAATGCAATCCGAGCATCAGTAGAGTCGGCCAGAGGAGATAGGTTTGGATTTCAACGTTCTCTCCAAAGGTCAGCAGGAGAACTGTGAGCAACAGTCCGAGCGGCAGCCTCCCGCGTTCCGACTTTATGGCGTCCAGGGTGACGATTGTTAAATGAACGAGGAAAGGAACGAGAAACGCTGTAAATCCGGTCAGCCCTTTCACGAATAGCAACCCGTACCAGGTGTGATGGCTGCCTATCGGCATGTACTCAACAAGATGCGCTCCGGGTCTGACTGTGCCGTGCCCGAAAACCACCGCATCCGATTGCCAGCGCTCATACGCAATACGCTGCAGAGTTTCGCGTACGCGGGTACTGTCGGCGCGCGCGGATTTGAAGCTGTAAAGGGCTCGGTTGCCGAACTCAACAAAGACTGCGCCCCAAACGGCTACGGCGGTGGTGACTGCAGACAAAAGAATCCACCCCGAGCTGCGGGCGACAAGTGGCAAGAGGCTGGGTGACAGCGAGCAGATCACCAATCCAACCATGCCCATTCGGGACTTGGACATAAGGATCATCACAACTCCGGCAGCCAAGCCGATGACCTTCCAGCTGCGGTGCTTTTCTTCCAGGGCAAATAGGACCATGCAGACGCCCAACAAGGCCGCGAATGGCGACCAGGGCGCAAAGAACTGCCACCGCGGCGTGCCGCTGGCGGGGTCGATTGTATACAGGTAGACCGAGAAATATTCAGGTCCCGGGCCGCCCACTGCTTTAAGGGGAGATGTAAACAGAAGATGCGGCAAACCGGCATAGGGGGCGGCAATGAGCAACGGCAGAAGGCACAAGGTCCAAAGGCCCACCACGCATTGCCCTCTGACCAAAACCTCGCGCCGTATTGGCAAAACCGCCCCTGCTAGGATAAACAACGGGATCAGCGCCCAACCCTTTGCCCATCCGATACTCGATTTGATCGTATTGGTGGTGCCGAGGTTCCAATCCGCGTGGCCTGCCCATAGTGAGACCAGCATCACCAGCATGCCAACGCTCCAGATCCAGACCAGAGCAGGTACAGGGCCCGTTGCACGCAGATCCAATCGGATCGCCGGGCCGAGATAAAGTGACACCCCGGCTATCGCAGCCAACATCCAACCTAGCACCGGACCGACAACATACAGCGCGCCAAGCCCGTAGAACGGCCATGTCCAGATCAGCGTACACCAGACGATCTTTTCGGCTGGCGTTTGGGGGGCCACACGCGTCAAACTGCGGCCTCTTTCTGGTCTTTCAGCAGCTTTGAGATCAGCGGGTTTCGGATCCATGCCAGAACCAAACCCATCAGCAGCATAAGGCTTGCAACGATCCCGGCGGCAATCGAGATCTTCTTGTTCGGCGAAGATGGGCGAGTCGGCAGAGACGGGTTCTCCAGCACTTGGATCAAGGGATAGGAGGCATAGACATCGGTCTTTTTCGACTCGGACCGAGCGATGGCAGAGGCGAACACGGCTTCTGCCACTGCGAAATCTCTCTGCCGGTCCTCCAATTCAGCGGCGATGGGGGCGAGGTTTGACAGGCGCAGGGTTTCCAGACGAACTTGTGCGCGCTGTGTCGCGACATGCTCTTCCAATCCGGCGCGCAAGGCATCTTCGCGCACCAACTCGCTGAGCAACTGCGCCCGTTGCCCTTCCGGCGCGCGATCCAGTCCACCGAGCTGCTCGACCTCAAGACCAGTCACCTGCGCCGCGCGTCTTAAAGCAACCGAACGCGCCCCTTCATAGTCGTTTTGGGCATTCACATAGATTGGGTGGCGCGATCCGTAGGTCGCGTCGGCTTGCGCCAGCTTTGCAGCCCCCACCGACACATCCTCAAGCAACGATAGGTACTGCGCATCAGCATAGAGTTTCAGCGTTGCCGCCGCTGCGTCAGAGGGCAGATTCAACGCGACTTGAAGCGCGGCGACACGTTCCGATTGGCGTGCCAGCTCGCTCTCCTGCTTTCGCAGTTCCTGCTTTGCACGGTCATTAGCGGCGACCTGCTCTTGGTATTGCGCGACCGATATCAGACCGCTTTGCGACTGCAGCTGTTTGATCTCGGCCCGCGTGGCCTGAATTGCGCGCGTGTAGTCCTCGATCGCGCCGGTATTGCTGGCCTCGCGAGTGGTAATTTCATCGGCGCGCAGGGCGTCAATCTCAGCGAAAAAGGCGGCCACCAAGGCGTCACCATATTGCTGAGCGTCTGCCGGAGAGGCCGCCTGAAGCTCGATATGGATCAGGCTGGTTTGATCGACCAGTTGCACCCGCGGCTTTCCAAACGCGTCCCGGTCAGCCTCTACCGCCTTGGCTGCCGCGTCGAGGATACGGTCGGCCGACAACAAACGTTTATACGTCTCGGTCGGGCTGATTGACCCGTTGGCAAAGGCGGAATTCGCGTATGAGGATGCCTGACCGATATTGGCCAGATTGACCGATGCCGAAGCGCCAGATCCTGGCAGGATCAATGATGCGTGAGAGGTGTATTTGACAGGCGCGGTCGCCAAATAACCGCTGATCGGGGCCCAGATGCAACTCGCCCCAAGAAGGTATAATGCCACGTAACGGGGCAGGCGGCCTACATCGCTAAGGCGCCCGCCCTTTACGAAGCGACGCCACCCGAGCGTTCTGAAATTGGATCGGGAAATGCGCACCCAATGCAGAAATTGCATGTCGCGCGTGGACTCAGAGGAGTTCGAAATCTGTTGCGGCATGGAAAAACCCTTTCTTACAAGAGTGATACACCGCATCTGATTGCTGATCATTCGCTCAGCAGGCTAGGGGCCGAGGGGATTGGGAGCGTCCCCTATCCCTTCGGATAGTGAGGCCTAGAACAACCCAGCCTCGCGCGCGGCCAGGGCGGCCTGCGTTCGATTGCTGACACCAACTTTACGGTACAAAGTCTTCATATGCAGTTTGATCGTCGGCTCTGACAGATCCAGATCACGAGCGATTTCCTTGTTGGATTTGCCCTCAGTCAGCCCTTTCAGAACTTGCCGCTCACGCTCTGTCAGTTTTTGAGCCATGGGGTGGGAGTCTTCCGGCTGCTCTGCGTTCATGAAACCCGCAGGAAGGTATTGTTCCCCCATCGCCATAAAGCGGATCGCGTTGACCAGAGATTTAGCCGGTAAAGTTTTTGGGACGAAACCGGCTGCACCAAGCTCTAGCGCGCGTTGCGCCAGATCACGCGAGGTGTCGCCGGTAAACAGGGCCACATGCTGGGCACCGTCCAAAGCGATGCAGGTTTCAAGTCCGGCCAACCCGTTCATGCCGGGCATGTTCAGGTCCAGAAGAACCAGATCAAAGGCTCCGTCGTTCTCAATCAAAGTTTTCGCGGCTGGGAAATCCGGCGCGGTCTCCACCTCGATCCCGCCTGCTGCATCTATGAAGGCAACGAGCGTGTCCAAAATAAGCTCGTGGTCGTCAGCAATAAGAACTTTCATTTCAAACCTCCGCCTGCCCCCAAACACACCCAAATGCGTTAATAAATCATTGAACCCATGGCATGAAGCCTTCCTGACGGACAGGTGAATATCCAATCGGATAGGTCAGCGGGCCGTTTTCACCACGCTATGTGCTGCGGGGTCGTTTGAATAGACCTATTCTCCGATCCCTCTCCGGATGCTCGCCTATCGGTTGCAGGGTCTCATTGGCAGTCTGAAGCCACAGATTGTCATTGTTGATCGGAGAGTTCTATGCAGTTCCTGTCAGTCCAAGATATGTATAAAGGCGCGCAGCCAACACCCATACCAACTCTGGAAAAGACTGAGATAATGGGTCTGCCAGTTGTGAACGCTCGATCCGGACAGGTGATCTCCAAACTGCTGGATGGGACACGCCGGACTGTGTTTTTCCTGAATGCACATTGCGCAAACATACGGGCCCGCAACCATACCTATCGAGCAGCATTGGCCCGGGCAGATATGATCCTACCTGATGGAATTGGTGTAGACGTCGCGGCAAAGTTGCAAGGCGTCCAGTTGACCGAGAACCTGAACGGCACGGATTTTGTGCCCAAACTGCTGAAACGCGCTGCGCGTTTTGGGCAGTCGGTCTACCTTTTGGGGGGAAGTCCCGGAACAGCTCAGGCGGCGGCGGCGCGGTTGCAGCACATGATCCCCGATTTGGCTGTGGCTGGTACGCGTGATGGCTACGCGGGGGCCGCGCGGGTTGATGAGGCGATTGACGATATCAACCAGTCTGGCGCAGACATCCTGTTGGTCGCGATGGGCGTCCCGCTGCAGGAGCTGTGGATTATGCAGAACCGCCACCGGCTTGCCCCTTGTATCGCGCTGGGCGTGGGTGCTTTGTTTGACTTCCTGGCTGGCAACGTGCGCCGGGCGCCGCGCCTTGTTCGGCGCTTCCGGATGGAGTGGGCATGGCGGTTGGCGATGGAGCCCCGCCGTATGGCCCGCAGGTATCTATTGGGCAATTTCGAATTCCTCGGGCGTGCCGCGCACAATTCTGTTCCCAAGGTTTCAGCATGTCGCCTGCTGGACCTCACTTTGGCGGTGGTCGCGCTGTCTCTTCTGGCCCTGCCCATGGCCGCAATCGCCGCATTAGTGCGATTGGACAGTCGCGGCTCCGCCTTTTTTCGGCAGACACGTATCGGTCGAAACGGGGTGCCCTTCACGATGTACAAGTTTCGCTCAATGACCCCGGACGCCGAAGCGCGACGTGCGGATCTGCTCACCCATTCGGATCGTGACGGTGTGTGCTTCAAAGCCAAAAATGACCCACGCATCACTCGCGTTGGGAAGGTTCTGCGCCGGTTCTCGCTGGATGAATTGCCGCAAATCTTCAATGTGCTGAAAGGGGATATGTCGCTGGTTGGCCCGCGCCCGGCTTTGCCCGAAGAGGTTGCTGCCTATCCCGAACAAGCGCTGGAGCGCCTGCAGGTGCGTCCCGGCATCACCGGCCTCTGGCAGGTTTCGGGCCGCGCCGGCATCGGCTTTGACCACATGATCGAGCTGGATACAGCCTATGTCCGCTCCCGTTCGCCCCTTCTAAACCTCATCCTCATCGCAATGACCGCACGTGCCGTCGTGTCAGGTCGCGGCGCTTACTGATCAAACCTAGGAGCATTGAAATGACACGTATTCGCAAAGCTGTTTTTCCGGTCGCGGGTCTCGGCACAAGGTTTCTGCCCGCTACCAAATCGGTGACCAAGGAGATGTTGCCGCTGATTGACCGCCCCTTGATTCAATATGCAGTGGACGAGGCCCGCGCGGCCGGGATTGATGAGTTCATCTTCATCACCTCAACCGGCCAATCCGCTCTGGAGGCGTATTTTGGTCGCAACTCGGGACTGGAGCGTAAACTGAAGGATGGCGGCAAAACCACCCTGCTGAACCGTTTGCGCCTCACGAACCTTGAGGATGAGACATATAGCTTTATCCAACAAGACAGCCCGCGCGGTCTGGGCCATGCAATCTCTCTGGCACGTGACATTGTCGGTGATGAACCCTTTGCCGTGATCCTGCCTGATGATGTGATCTACGCGCAGCGCCCGGTTCTGGCGCAAATGGTCCAGAACTTTGAAGGCAGCCATATGATTGCAACCGAAGCCGTCCCATCCGACCGGATCAGCGCCTATGGCGTGGTCGATATCGAGCATAGGACAGGGCAGGTGCAACATCTGAAAGGGTTGGTCGAAAAGCCCTCTGCCGATCAAGCTCCGTCAGAATTTGGCATTGTCGGGCGTTATCTGATGCACCCTTCGATTTTCGATCAGTTGGACGGATTGGCGCCCGGTGCGGGCAATGAAATCCAACTGACCGATGCGATCGCGGCCGATATCGAAGCGACCGGATGCCGCGGTTTCGCTTTTCAAGGAGAGCGCTTCGATTGTGGGTCGGTCGCCGGGTTTCTTGAGGCAACCACCGTCTTTGCATTGGAACGTGCCGAGCTGCGTGACGGGTTCAAAACCATGTTGCGACAGCGCATGAATCTGCTGTCTACCGCCGCATGAGACCGAGGCACCTATCCGTTCGGATAGGTGCATATCCTCATGCCCATCTGTCGCTACGGACCTCTTTCTGGTTTCTTAAGGTCACAAAAATGGAGATCGAGATGCGCCTGTTTTTTGCGATTCTCACAGCGGCGTTCACCATTTGCCTGACGCCTGCGCAAGCCGAAGGCTTGGGAACTCCGAAAGGGGAAGTCGTCCTGACCGTATCGGGCAACATCGCACAGACCGGCCCCGACGGGACGGCGCAGCTCGATATGGAAATGTTGCAGGCGCTACCGCAGCGCAGCTTTGAAACCTCGACGATCTGGACTGAAGGCGAGACCAGCTTTGTCGGCGTTCCCCTCTCTGTGTTGCTGGAACAGATCGGAGCAGAGGGTGCTACGATCCGGGCAACGGCGATCAACGACTACGCGGTTGAGATACCTGTGGGCTCAATATCGGCGCAGGACCCGATTGTCGCCTATGAGATGGATGGCGCGGCGATGTCCCGGCGGCAGAAAGGTCCTCTATGGATCGTATATCCCTATGACAGTGATACCAAGTACCAGACCGAGGTGATTTACTCTCGCAGCATTTGGCAACTCGACAGGTTGGAAATCGTTAAATAGCGTGGGGTTACAACACAGTATGAAGTGGGTGATACGGGCTAGACTTTGACAAGAAATTTCCAATACCACTCGCGGCGCCGGTGGGCTTTCGGGCTCCTCGGTATCGCCGTTTTGGGTGCCCTTGCTTTGGTCGTGTTGCTTTCCGTCAAGGTGATGTCCGACCTGCGCGACCGGCAGTCAGCCCGAACAGATAATGTGCAATGGACGCTGACGCAGGTCGAGGTCGAGTTCCTGTTCTACCTCAACGCGCTTGAGGTGGGTGTATCGGACGCAGAGCCAAGCACAGAAAACCTGGACCTTGTCCGGCGCCGTTTCGATCTTTTTTACAGCCGAATCGATATTCTAGACACCTCGCGTCTGTTCGAAACGCTGCGAAGCGACCCGAAATTCGCTGAACCTCTGAACGACGTCTCCGCATATCTGGAGGTCTCGGTGCCTACAATCGATGCTAAGGATCCTGGGTTGAAGGCGGGGCTACCGGTTCTCTATGACGGCGCGCAGGGGATCGCTCAAAAAGTGCGAGAGCTTTCGGTCTCGGCGATCTCGTACTTTGCAAGCCAGTCGGATCAGCGCCGTGAAGAAACCGCGCTCAGCCTGTTTCAACTGGCCGTTTTGTCCGGGGGATTGTTTCTGACGCTGACCGCGGTCAGCGCCTATCTCCTGGTGGTCAATCGCAAGGCAGATCGACGCGGTGGGGCAATCCAGCAGGCCAACCAGCGCATGAATACGATCCTTTCTACCTCATTGGATGCCGTGATCGTGGTGAACGCCGCCGGCGAAGTGCTGGAGTTCAACCCAGCTGCACAGGCGATTTTCGGGTATTCCGAAGATGAGGCCAAGGGGCATTCGATCGGCGACTTGATTGTGCCTGCGCATCTACGCGCGGCGCATGATGAAGGGATGGAGCGGATGCAGAGCGGGGGCGACCGCCACGTGGTTGGCAAGGGTCGCGTTCAGCTTGAGGCGTTGCGCAGGAATGGCGATGTTTTTCCCGTCGAACTCGCTTTGCAATCCGCTCAGGCCGGGGACGAGGAAATTGTTATCGGTTTCGTCCGCGATATCTCACAAAGCGTTGCGGATCAGAAAGAGCTTGTCTCGGCCCGCGACCGTGCCCTTGCCGGGGAAAAGGCCAAGTCGGATTTTCTGACTGTTATGAGTCATGAGATCAGAACCCCGTTGAACGGGTTGCTGGGCAACCTCACCCTTCTCAAGAATACACGCACGACCAAACAGCAGTCTCAGTTTGTCCGCAACATGGAGATCTCGGGCCAGGTTCTGCAAAATCATGTGGATGCGGTGCTGGATATTGCTCGGTTCGAGGCCGGCAAGTTGTCTGTCGCGCACGAGCCAACCGACCTGAACGCGATGCTGCAGGACCTTGTGGATGGTCAAAGCGGCAATGCGGCCTCGCGCGGCAATTCAATCTCGTGGCAATGGGTGGGCGGAGCCTATCCGCATGTCGCGACTGACGCGCAAAGGTTGCGGCAAATTCTGCTGAACCTTGTGGGTAATGCGATCAAGTTTACCGAAAATGGCCGTGTGTCGATCGAGGTCGAAAGATGTGAACCTTCCGGTCAGGGTAAGGCACATGTCTACGAAGTGCGTGTGATCGACAGCGGGGCTGGCATCGCCGAGGATGAGATCGACGCCATTTTTGATGACTTCTACACCAGCGATCCCTCTATCGGTCGCACGGTCGGAGGGACCGGGCTTGGCCTGGGAATTGCCCGCAGGTTCGCGCAGGCCATGGGTGGTGAGGTGGGGGCGGAAAGCACATTGGGCGAAGGAAGCGTTTTTTGGCTGCGGATACCGTTACAGCCGTCAGCGCGCGACCAACTGCTAGAAGCTGCTCAGATCAATACCGAGACCGCTCTCCCGCTGAACTTGTTGGTGGTCGAAGACAACGAGATCAACCTCGAGGTCATCTGCAACATGCTGGCGCTGGACGGTCACCGTGTAACTACGGCGGAGAACGGGCAGGTTGGCGTCGACAAGGCCAGCAGTCAGAGGTTCGACGCGATCCTGATGGATATCAGCATGCCAGTGATGGATGGGCCAACCGCTGCGCGCCATATTCGTGGCGGTCGGGGGCAGTCGACCGATGTGCCGATTATCGCTGTGTCGGCCAATGTCCTGCCAGATGCGGTTGAGACCTTTCGCGCCGCCGGTATGACGGCTTTCATTGGCAAACCGATCTCGCTGAATGCCCTGCGCAGGGCGCTTTCTGTGGTCATACGCACCGACGGGCAGATTTCGGAACATGCGCAGCCAGATCCGTTAGCGGAGTTGAAAGTCAGCCTCGGCCCTGAAGCCTTTGCCCGCCTGCATGCCAAGTTCATTGCCGAAGGGGATGAATTGGTTGAACAGCTAGAAACCGGGGCATTTGACCAGACAGATTTAAATCAAATCGCTCAGGCCTGTCACAAACTGGCTGGGAGTGCAGCAACCTTCGGCGTGGAAGAGTTTCGAGCGGCGTTAGTTGCGGTAGAGACTGCAGCCAAAGAACACAAAGACATCACTAACAAACTCGCTGCAGTCTCCACTGCTTGGGAGCGGGCGAAATCATCGCCCGCTAGGGATTGACTTAGGGCGCCAGCAGCGCTGCTGCGCCGACGATGCCAACCGCGCGGGCGACTTCGGTCAGGCCGGTCACCTTACTGTCGTAGCATGCAATCGCATCTCCTGGCAGAACATAGGGGTCATAGTCATCGCGATCCCCACGTCGCAGCAGCTTTTCGATATTGCGTTCAATGACGATCGAGTTCCCGGTCATCGGGTTGCGGGTGAACAGGACCGCGCTGCGATTGGCATTGGTGGTTTTGGCCCCACCGACGCAATTGGTATCGACTACGGCCTGCAGGTAGCGCGTCCCATAGGGTACCTCACGCACGTCTCGTCCAATGGCCGACTCTGCGTTGCCGGTGGCAGGTTGCGTGAGGTTGGACATATAAAGCGTTACGCCGGGCGGGCTGATCGGGCTGGGACGCATCAAATCATCCTGGAAACACCCTCGGCTGTTGACCACGATCTGATCCCCGGTCAGCAGCATGATGTCGGTCGGATCCGAGCCTTCGAACACCCCGCGAAGGTCCATCCGGTAGATCGTGCCCTGCCGGTGCAGCTCAACCGCTGACAGATCCGCATCCGGGCGCACACCTCCGGAAGCGCGAATGGCGACCGAGAGGTTGCGCGCCTCTGTCGAGGCACCCAGTACGCCCTGACGCCCTCGATCCAGCGCGTCGCCGGGGATGCCTCCGATCTCGACCGAATGGGGTTCAAACACCGCGCCTTTCACGCCGACAGTGACCGAGGCGAAATCGCTGATGCGCGCCGTGACGCGCGGGGTACTGTCGTAGAACTGTGCGGCTACCAGAACCCGGGCCACGTCTCGCTCGACCTGCTCGGTCGTTCTGCCCTGCGCGCGCACCGGCGGCAGGTACGGCAGCTTCAGGTCGCCATCGCGGGACACAACATAGGTGTTGCTGAGAAGCTCATCCCCGTCGATGGTGATCTGCACCATATCATTGCGCGAAAGTTTCTCGCCCAGCAGAGGGCTAAGCGCGGGTTTAGACCATTTGGCAAAGGCGTTTGTGCCCTGATCCCCGGTCGGAGGCATACAGGCGCGCCCGTTCAAATGTTCCGCTTGCAGCAAGGGCGCATTTGCCCGGCGCCGTGATGGGGCACGGTACTGCGCCTGATAGCTTTCGCCTTTTGCGACGGGTTCGATGTTGCGCGGGGTCTTCATGCTGCTGCAACCCGACAGAGCAATCGCGCTGACGGCCCCTAAAACCAAAACTTTGAAATGTCGTTTCATTTTGAACTCTCCTGAACTGCATCCACAGCTACAGCAGTGTCTTGATGTGCGTCAGACCGGCATCGGGATTGCCGTTTATCCCAATCGGATAGGTCGCTCGCCCGATGGTTCGTCTGGCTGTCCGCCCGCGTCTGGGACAGGGATGTCGCGGCCAATTAGAACTGATCCCAATACTGTTTTGGACACTTGGCGACATGACTCAGCGATTGGCACATTCCAGTTTCCTGCGGCACCTGCTTGCCTATGCGGCGTCCGAAGTGGCGGCAAAAGCCTCACGTCTTGCGGTGGTCGTGGTTGTGGCCCGCACCCTCAGCCCCGAGGCAATAGGGCTGGCTGCCGCTGCCCTCGCGGCAGGGGATATTCTAAAGGCGCTAACCGAGAACGGCGTGGGGCAGAGGATCATCCAAGCCCCGCAGTCCGAGCTGGAACAGCGCTGCAACACCGCGCATCGTATCTTCTGGGTCTGGTGCGGGGCGCTGTTTTTGCTGCAGGTGACTATCGCCATTGCCCTCTATGCGATAGGGCACCAGACCCTGGCGCTGCTGCTCGCTATTCTGGCCGGAGAGTACCTGTTCATGCCCGCCGGCCTGGTGCAGGCCGCGCTTGCGATGCGTGAGGGCAAGCTACAAAAGACAGCCGCTGTTGCCGGAGGGCAGGTGGTTGGCGCAAATGTTATGGCCGCGCTACTGGCGCTGCTCTGGGCCTCGCCGCTGGCTTTGGTTCTGCCCCGATTGCTGGCCGCCCCGATTTGGCTGGTTCTGATGCGCCGTCTACGTCCCTGGGCATCAAACCCGAAGCGTGGGTTTGCCGCCCTTCGCCCGTTTGTTGGCTTCGGCTGGGCCGTTTTGGGGGTTGAGGTTGTCAAAGTTCTGCGTTTGCAGGCCGACAAGCTTGTCGTCGGCGCGATGCTGGGGGCCGAGAGCCTTGGCATCTACTTCATGGCCTTCAACGCTGGGCTCGGCTTGGCGACATCGTTCACGCAGGCCTTTTCAGTCGTTCTTTTCCCACATCTTTGCGCAGCCCCGGACAAGACCAAGGCGTTGCGTCATGGGCTCGGTACGTCCCTCCTGGTACTGTCCCCGCTGGTTTTGCTGCAAGCCGCCCTTGCGCCGGTCTACGTGCCGCTGCTGCTGGGTGCTGAGTGGCAGCAGATTTCACCGGTGGTCTCGGTCTTGTGCCTTGCCGCATTGCCCAGCGTCATCTGGTCCGCCGTGGCCGGCTGGCTGCGGTCCGAGAACCGCGCGATCACCGAGCTACGAGTCAGCACGGCCCTTGCATTCGCATTGATCCTCAACACCGCGATCATGGCCCCGTTCGGGCTGATGCCGGTGGCGATGGGATACCTGATGACCAGTGCTGCCCTCATGTTGATCGCCTCTTGGGTGCTGCTGCCTCGGGATCAAAAGACAACAGAGAGGTTCGGCTTCCAATGACCCGCTTTACCATCATCGTGCCGTTTCACACCGATGCGGACACAATTGCTGAAACGCTGACCAGCATTCGCGCGCAAAGCTTCACGGAATGGGAGGCGATCTGCGTCGGCGACCGTCCCTCGAAGGCGTGCCTGTCCATCGTGCTAGATCACATCGCCCAAGACCCCCGTATCCGGGTCGCAAGCAGCCCCTTTGATGGCCCAAGTGCCGCCCGCAACTATGGGGCCGAACTGGCCAAGGGAGACATGCTGGCGTTCTGTGATGCAGACGATCTGTGGCACAAGGACAAGCTGGCGCAGCTTAACGAAGCCTTTCAATCCTCTTCGACGGATGCTGTTTTTGGGCAGATCGGGTTCTTCGCCGATCAGCTCGGAGATTCTCAGACATGCTCGACCGTTCCTAGCGCACCACTGAACATTCAGGACCTGTTGGCTGAGAATCCCGTCTGCACCATGTCGAATCTTTCGATCCGTCGCGAGGTCTTCAACGCCATTGGCGGGTTGGACACGAGAACGGTGCATAACGAAGATTTGGAGCTGTTAATCCGCCTCGTAGGCAAGGGGTTTACCGTCAAAGGGGTCAATCAGTTCCAGGTCTGGTATCGCACCAGAGCCGGGAGCTTGTCCTCGGACCTGAACGCAATGCGCGCTGGGCGGGCTTATGCGGTGAAAACGGCTGCGTCTTTTGGCGTGTTCCCGTTGCGGTCGTCCGAGGCCGTCTATTTGCGCTATCTTGCCCGCCGGGCGCTGCGGTTGGGGCATCAGGGTCAGGCCCTGTCTTACACACGCAAAGGCTTGAGCCTGCATGCGCGCAGTTTCCTGCTGCCCCTGCGCCGAGGACTGCCTACCGCCGCAGGGGCCGCGCTGGCCCCGATCCTCCCGCAAGCGATCAAACGCGCGTTGTTTTCTTAAGAGTTCTGAAGGAGATCACCATGCCCACAGCATCCATCGTCGTACCCGCCTACAATGCCGAAGCAACCTTGGTCGAAACGCTCGCCTCACTGCAGGCGCAAACCTATGACGATTTCGAAATCATCATCGTCGACGATGGATCGCAGGACGCGACCTCTGAGATTGCCCGCGCGCACCAAGGCGACCCGCGCGTACGACTTGTCGGGCAGGCCAATCGTGGGCTGGCGGGGGCCAGAAATACTGGCATCGCTGCCGCGCGGGGTACGTTCATCGGCTTTTGCGACGCCGACGATCTGTGGATGCCCGAGAAGCTGGCGGCTCATATTCACCATCTCAAGGCCGAACCGGATGTGGGAGTTAGTTTCTCCGGCAGTGCCTTGATCGACGAGGCGGGGTTCATGATGGGGATCAAACAAGCACCCCGCCTGAAGGATGTGACCTCAGCCCATGTTCTGAACCGCAATCCAATCGGCAATGGATCGGCGGCCGTTATTCGAAAGACGGTACTGGAGGCTCTGGCCTACCGCCCGAGTTTTGAGATCGAGCGGGATTGGGTCTTCGATGAGACGTTCAGGCAGTCCGAAGATATAGAATGCTGGATGCGGCTGATGTTGACGACCGATTGGCAGATCGAAGGCGTTCCGGGGCTATTAACCTATTACCGGATCAATGCAGGCGGGCTGTCAGCGGCTTTGGACCGCCAGTTGGAGGCGTGGGAGCGGTTGGTCGCGAAGTTGCGCCCGATTAACCCTGAGTTCTTTGCCCAGCACGAACACTCAGCGCGGGCCTATCAGCTACGCTATCTGGCACGGCGGGCCATCACCAACCTCGACCGGGACACAGCTTGGGAGTTGTTTGCGCGAAGCGTCCAGGAAAGCCTCCGCCCGGTGCTTGAGGAACCTGTGAAGTCGTTCAGCACCTTCGCCGCGGCCCTTGTGTTGAAAACGTTTGGACCCGGCCCGATCACCCGGCTGAGGCAAATGAAATCCAAACTGCAATCGATTTGAGAGAGGCATCATCATGGAACAGAAAAAAGTCCTCCACCTGGTAGACGACACGACAGCGGGCGGCGTGATGCGAATGCTCGACCATCTTTTGGCGCAGTCAGATCTTTCCGGCGCGATCGAGCAAAAGGTGTTGAAGGTCAAAAGGACCGCGTTTTCTTGGGGCAAACTGGATGCGGATGTCATCGTGTCCCACGTCGCACCAAGTTGGAGAAGCCTGCCCGCGTTCTCGGCCCTTCGCGCAATGCATGTTAATACTCGACTTGTCCATGTCGAACACAGTTACACCCGGGCATTTACCACCCTGAATGTCCCTCACAAACGTCGGTTTTTTGCGATGCTACGGGTGATCTATTCCTTCTTCGATCAGTTGGTGGCGGTCAGCCATGCGCAGGCGGACTGGATGCAAGAACGACGCCTAGCGGTTTCAGAAAAACTGGCCGTCATTCCTCCGACCGTTGATCTTGAGCAGTTGTCACGAAAGACGATGCCTCCCAAGTCAAAGACCACAATTGGCGCCATCGGGCGGCTCGAGCAGCAGAAAGGCTTCGACATCCTGATTCAAGGCTTTCGGTCAACCCGAACGCCGGGCGCGCGCTTGTTGATCTTTGGCGAAGGCAGTCAACGGTCATACCTTGAGGCGTTGGCTGAGGGTGACCCGCGCATCGAATTTCGGGGTCACGCCAAAGATCCGGCAGAAGCTTATCAAGCCGTCGATATCATTGCGATTCCCTCGCGTTGGGAGGCTTATGGACTTGTGCTGGACGAAGCGCTTGCCACGAAGCGCAATGTGATCGCCAGTAAAGTTGATGGGTTACGTGACCGTGAAGGAGATACAAGAGTTTCATTCTGCAACCTTGACCCTTATGATTGGCGACTTGCGATCAATAATTTTCTGCTTTCCGACACTATTGAGAAAAGCAGCTGAATTAAAATCTGACACTAGATCTTTTGCCTTTTTGCCGAGTCATTCGCAGCAAAATCAATTGTGATTTCAAAGAAATTGCCTAAGTTCAGCTTTGCGTTTTGTACGCGCGTACTTAGTGCAATACATCTTGGTGTCCGCTTTGGACTAAGAGCGGTCATTGCCTTGTGCTAAGTGGATGGCGGCTCTGTCCGCACCTCGGACGTAGCTCCGTCTTGTGTGAACGTCCCCTGTCGGGCTGAAGCGGGCATTCGTCCCGAGCCCCCAATTCGACAGCCTTCAAAGAACACCAAGAGCTTTACTTAAGAGAGGACGGTCCTTTGAAAATCATGCCCCGCAAAGTCGGCGAGCCTCAATGGCACACGCAGGGCTGACTGAGGGGGTAGGTCGGGGGGCGGGTTCGTCAGTTAGGTGCAGCCTATCATCGAATGCTCAAGCCAATCGGCGCAACGTAGCCATCGGATGAGGAATCCTGTGCGATGGCCCCCATGTGGTCGCCTGTCCCCTATGGGGGCACGCTGACAATTCTATAAGTCTTTGATTTTATGGTGCTGCTGGAGAGAATTGAACTCTCGACCTCTCCCTTACCAAGGGAGTGCTCTACCTCTGAGCTACAGCAGCGCTGTGGGCGGGTGATTAGACGCAAACGAAACAGGGCGCAAGGGTCTCTGGACGGTTTTTTTCACCTCCTGTAGAGAAAGATTATGGCAGATAGAAATACACCCAAAAAACATGGCAAATCCGCGGACGCTCGGGAAGAGCGACTGAAGGCGGCGCTGAAGGCGAATATGGCGCGGCGCAAGGCGCAGGCCAAGGCGCGCGCAAGCTCGGATAACGATGCCGAAAAGGACGAGGGATAAGAGCAGATGGATTCGATTCTGGTGACGGGCAATGGGCCGCTGAACGGTCAGATACCGATTGCGGGGGCCAAGAATGCGTGTTTGACGCTGATGCCCGCAACCTTGCTGAGCGAAGAACCGCTGACGCTGACCAATGCACCAAGGCTCAGCGACATCAAGACCATGACACAATTGCTGCAATCTTTGGGGGCTGAGGTGTCGTCGCTGCAGGACGGGCAGGTGATCGCGATGTCGAGTCATGATCTGACCAGCCACACTGCGGATTATGAAATCGTGCGCAAGATGCGTGCGTCCAATTTGGTGTTGGGTCCGATGCTGGCGCGGTTGGGGCAGGCGGTGGTTTCGCTGCCTGGCGGTTGTGCGATTGGCGCGCGACCCATGGACCTGCACGTTGAGGGGCTTGAGGCGCTGGGCGCTGAGATCGAGCTGAAGGACGGCTATCTGCACGCCAAGGCATCCGGCGGGTTGAAAGGCGCAGTCCACGAGATGCGTTTTGCATCCGTGGGTGCGACCGAAAACATCGTCATGGCGGCCACATTGGCCAAAGGCACCACGGTTCTGAAGAACGCTGCGCGCGAGCCTGAGATCGTCGATCTGGTCGAGTGCCTGCGCAAGATGGGCGCACAAATCTCGGGCGAGGGATCCTCGACCATCGAGATTCAGGGCGTTGATCGCTTGCACGGTGCAACCCACCAGGTTGTGACCGATCGGATTGAGCTGGGCACCTATATGCTGGCCCCGGCCATTTGCGGTGGTGAGGTAGAGTTGCTAGGCGGTCGCATGTCGCTGGTTAACTCCTTTGCTGCCAAGCTTGACGCGGCGGGTGTCAGCGTCACGCAAACCGAAAAGGGTCTGAAAGTGGCGCGCAAGAACGGGCGCGTGACCTCGGTGGATGTGGTGACCGAGCCTTTTCCGGGGTTTCCGACTGACCTGCAGGCGCAGATGATGGCGTTGATGTGTACGGCCGAAGGCACCGCGGTATTGGAAGAACGCATCTTCGAGAATCGCTTTATGCACGCCCCTGAACTGGTGCGCATGGGCGCGAATATCGAAGTGCATGGCGGCACGGCCACTGTTACAGGTGTGGATCAGCTGAAAGGTGCGCCGGTGATGGCAACGGATCTGCGGGCTTCAGTCTCGTTGATTCTGGCGGGTCTGGCAGCCGAGGGCGAGACCACGGTTAGCCGGGTCTATCATCTGGACCGCGGATATGAGCATGTGGTGCGCAAGCTGGAAGGCGTGGGTGCAAAAATAGAACGGATCAAGGGCCAATGACAGACGCAAGTTTCCACGACGGGCGCGAGGCCCCTCTGAATCTGGGCGCCGAGGATGCAGAGGATCTGCAGGTGATCTCGACCCTGGCGCAGGATGCGGTATTTCCTGTAACCGAGATGACATGGCAGCCCTCGCAGCGCCGGTTCGGCCTGCTGCTGAACCGTTTTCGGTGGGAAGATAAGGATGCCGCGACACGCCGTGATCGTCCGTTTGAGCGGGTTCAGGCGGTTCTGGTGTTCGATTCGGTGCTGTCGGTGGCCAGTCAGGGCATCGACCGCAGGGATAAGGAGATGGTGATGTCCCTGCTGTCGATTGATTTTGAGGCAGGCGAGGACGGAGCGGGTCAGGTTTTGCTGACGCTGGCAGGGGATGGTGCCATCCGACTGAAGGTCGAAGCACTGGACGCCACGCTCAAGGATGTGACGCGGCCGTACAAGGCCCCTTCGGGTCAGGTACCACATCACCCCGAATAAATGCAGAACAAGCGCGGCATTTCACAGGCATTCTCGCAGATTCCAGCTGGAGTATCCCTGCGCCGCGCAACCGTTTTTGATGTGTTCGATCTGAGTCGGGTGTTGATCCGATCGATCACCCAGCTTTGTGTCGCGGATCATCGGGGCGACCCACAGGCCATCACGCATTGGACCGCAAACAAGGACCCAGCATCCATCCGGGGTTGGATCGTAGCAGGAGCGCACATCTGGCTGGCCGAGCATGCAGGGCAGGTTGCCGCCGTGGGCGGTCTACGCGACGACGAAATCACGCTGCTGTACATCGACCCGGATCACACGGGTCATGGCATCGGGACCGTCCTGCTGCACCGGCTTGAGGAAGACCTAATTGCCTCAGGTCAATTCGATGCCAGACTAGAGGCGACAAAAACCGCGCAGGACTTCTACCGGCGGCACGGCTGGCAGGCCACAGGGCAATGTGGTGCGCGTGGCGACGTGTCCTGTTTCGCGATGCGCAAATCGCTGCACCCAAAGGACTAAGGGTTGAGGCCAACTCATCCCGGCGATATGTCCCCATCAAACGCCCCGGAGTGCCTGATCATGCCCGTTTTCCTTGATACCACGTCGTCCGAGTTCGAATCCGCCTTTCAAGCGCTGTTGTCGGCCAAGCGCGAGGACAGCCCGGACGTAGATGCCACCGTAGCGCAAATCATCGATGATGTGCGCAGCCGGGGCGACGCGGCTGTGATAGAGTTGACCGCCAAGTTCGATCGGCTTGACTTGACGCCCGTTACGTTGGCCTTTTCCGCAGAAGAAATCGACACTGCAGTTGCGCAGGTTTCGGATACGGACCGCGCTGCGCTGGAACTGGCCGCCGAGCGCATCCGCGCTTATCACGAAAAACAGATGCCTGAGGATCATCAATGGACCGACGAAGCCGGGGCGACACTGGGCTGGCGCTGGTCGGCGGTGTCGGCAGCCGGGCTTTATGTGCCGGGCGGGCTAGCTTCGTACCCGTCTTCGGTTCTGATGAATGCGATCCCGGCCAAGGTGGCAGGGGTCCAGCGGCTGGCCATTACCGTGCCAACGCCAGACGGGCAGGTGAATCCACTGGTCCTGTTGGCCGCGCGGTTTTCCGGAGTCGACGAAATCTATCGTATCGGTGGCGCGCAGGCGATTGCAGCGCTGGCCTATGGCACCGCATCCATCGCGCCAGTGGACAAGATCACTGGCCCGGGCAATGCCTTTGTCGCGGCGGCCAAGCGCCGAGTGTTCGGCAAGGTCGGGATCGACATGATTGCCGGTCCATCTGAAATCCTCGTGATCGCGGACAAGGACAATGACCCCGATTGGATCGCGTTGGATCTGCTCAGCCAGGCCGAACATGACGAAAGCGCCCAGTCGATCCTGATCACCGATGATGCCGCCTTTGGGCAGGCAGTGGCGCAAGCGGTTGAGAAGCGACTTGAAACCTTGCAACGCCGCGCCATTGCCGGGGCCAGCTGGCGTGATTTTGGGGCCATTATCACCGTGCGCGATTTGGATGAGGCCGCCGCCCTGTCAAATCGCATTGCGCCCGAGCATCTGGAGCTGTGCGTCGCCGATCCGGTCGGGCTGAGTGAAAAAACCATCCATGCCGGTGCAATTTTCCTGGGCCAGTACACGCCCGAGGCCATCGGCGATTATGTTGGTGGCCCAAATCACGTGCTGCCCACCGCGCGCTCGGCCAGGTTCTCATCCGGTCTCAGCGTGATGGATTTTCTAAAACGTACCACGCTCAGCCAGATGACGCCCGACGCGCTGCGCGCCATTGGCCCCGCGGCGGAACAACTGGCGCAATCCGAAAGCCTTGAGGCGCACGGTCTGTCGGTGACGGCCCGCCTCAACGGGCTGAATTGACGCAAAGACCTATGGCACATGGCGTTTCTGTGCGTTGCTCAATGAAAACCATTGCTATAGGTCTGTGCTGAACTGAACGGACCACACGCGACATGACCCGCATTTCACATATCGAACTGGATGATCGAAACCTGCCGCCGCCGACCCCCGAGATCGAGCAAGAGCGCAAGGTCGCCATCTATGATCTGCTGGAAGACAACAGTTTTACCCTTCCTCAACGGGATGGGCGCACGGCGCCGGACGGGCCGTATCACGTGCAACTGTCGATCCGTGAAAAACGTCTGGTCTTTGACATCGCCACCGAGGCCGAGGAAAAAGCCGCCGAGTTCCACCTTTCGCTTGGCCCGTTCAAGCAGGTGGTCAAAGACTATTTTCAGATCTGCGAAAGCTATTTCAATGCGGTCAAGAACCTGCCACCCAGCCAGATCGAAACCATCGATATGGCCCGGCGCGGAATTCACAACGAAGGCAGCCGCGTGTTGCAGGAGCGGCTGGAAGGAAAGGCGGATATTGACACAGACACCGCCCGCCGTCTGTTCACGCTGATTTGCGTGTTGCATTTTGGGGGCTGACGCGTGAAGCCTCTGCCGCAGTCGGTCCTATTTTGTTGCGACCACAACTCGGTCCGGTCTCCGATGGCCGAAGGTATCATGAAGAAATTCTATGGTACCGGCACCTATGTACAGTCTGCTGGCGTCCATAACGACCTTGAGATTGACGGGTTTTGCATTTCCGTTTGTCACGAGATCGGCGTCGAGCTGTCCCGGCATCGCTCGCGGTCCTTTGATGAGATGCAGGAATGGGGCGACGATCTTAGTTCCTTCGACCTGGTCGTGGCTCTGTCGCCTGCCAGTCAGCGTCAGGCGCTGGAATTGACACGGGTTTTTCATCTGGATGTCGATTATTGGCCAATAATGGACCCTACTGGACTGGGCGAGAATCGCGAACAAAAGCTACATCACTACCGACAGACCCGCGATCAGATCATCAAGCATCTGAAAGACCGCTGGGGCGAACCTACGGAGTGACCATGAACCAGACCGTCCAAACCTATTTCGATGCCTTCAACGCCGGCGATGTGGAGGGCATGTTGGCCTGCCTGTCCGAGGATGTGGCCCATTACGTGAACGAAGGTCAAATTCGTGTCGGGAAAGAGAAATTCACGGCCTTTTGCGATCACATGAACCGCTGCTATCGCGAGAACCTGACTGATATCGTGGTTTTCGAGGCCAAGGGCGGCACACGTGCAGCGGCCGAATTCATCGTGAACGGCACCTATCTGGAAACTGACGAGGGCCTGCCCGAGGCCCACGGCCAGACCTACCGCCTGCCAGCGGGGTCGTTCTTTGACCTAAGGGATGGCAAGATCACCCGCGTCACCACCTTCTACAATCTTGCAGACTGGACCAAGCAGGTGTCCGGTGGCTGAGGTCTCCGCCGTCCGCCCCCTGACCGGAGCGGCGCTCGAGGCCGCTCTGGACGATGTGGCGCGCTTGCGGATCGAAGTGTTTCGGGCGTGGCCCTACCTTTATGATGGTGATCTGGCATATGAGCGGAAATATCTGCAATCCTATCGTGACAGCGACAAAGCAATTGTCGTCGGCGCCTTTGACAGCGATCGCCTGATTGGCGCGTCAACCGGGGCACCGCTGACTGACCACGCCGACGATTTCGCGGCGGCGTTTGAGGGCACCGGGCTGGATCTGTCGCAGATCTTCTACTGCGCGGAATCCGTTTTGCTGTCCGATTATCGAGGTCAGGGCGTTGGCCATAAGTTTTTCGATCTGCGTGAGGAGCATGCCCGCGCACTGGGTTTCAGCAAATGCGCCTTTTGCGGCGTACAGCGCCCGGCGGATCACCCGATGCGGCCCGAAAACTACCGGCCGCTGGACGCCTTCTGGCGGGCGCGGGGATATGAGCCGCTGTCAGGCGCCGTCGCCCAGTTCTCGTGGAAGGATATCGGGGAAAAAGGCGAGACGCTGAAGCCGCTGCAGTTCTGGATACGGGATATCTAACAGACGGTGCTGACCCGTTAGCATGTAGCAATCCCGCAAATTGGCCGGCCTTTCCGATCTTCAGGGGAAACTGATGGTCGCCAGAACGAAGTGCTATGCCTTCTTTTCCCACCCTCGCTTTACGCCAGCCAAAATTGCTGGTCCTGCTTCTGCAGTTGGCACAATTTCCATGATGTCATTGTGAAAAAGCGGCCAGAATTGCGCACAGATCCCAATTACTTCGGCTTTGGAGTCCGCCTCAAGGAGAACATAGCCCTCAGTATTGCTTATCCAACCTGTGAATTTGACTGGGCCTTCCCCTTCCACAAGTTCGCTGGCGTCGCCGACCATATCGGTCCACGCAGCGATCTCCCCCTCGCGGTCTTTTGGCCATGCCGCCGCCGAGCAAGTGAAGTGATTAATGTAATGAGGCATGTCAATTTCTCCCGTTATGAAAAACCCTAAGCATCGGTTGAGTGTTACACAGTCTAACACCGCCAGATTACGCTCCGGTAAGGTGCTTTACAATTTTGCCGACAGCGTCCGATTTGACAGCTTGGTAACGTTGCCGAAATTTGTTAATGCAAATCTGGACAGTAATGCAGGTTTATTGGGTAGTCCAAACCAACTCTGTACTGGGTAATTTGCGGGCTGGCGCGCTTACTTTTGGTTCAATTGAGCTGTACAGGCTATCCATTTGCAATCTACTGTCGCGTGACCAAAAGATTTGGGTTTCAAAAAATGAAAGTCGCAACCGCTGCCTATAACCTCGATTGGCTCGACAGTTGGGCGCAGTATGAGGACAAGCTAGGCCGCTGGGTCTCAGACGCCGCCGGACAGGGGGCTGAGTTGCTGGTCTTTCCTGAATACGGTGCGATGGAGTTGTCGACATTGGATGGGGTCGACGTCGCGGGCGATCTTGAGCGTTCGATCCGGGCAGTGTCTGATCGGATGGAAGCGGCGCAGGTCCTGCATCAGCTTCTTGCGCAGGAATACAAGATCTACATTCTGGGCGCGTCGGCCCCGATTGTGGATGGGCCGGGCCGACCGGTAAACCGTGCAGCACTCTATGCGCCCGATGGTGGGCAGGATCATCAAGACAAACAGATCATGACCCGCTTTGAGCGCGAAGACTGGGATATCGCGCCGGGCGGACCGCTGAAACTATTCGATACCGCGTTGGGCAAGATCGGCGTGTTGATCTGCTATGACAGCGAATTTCCCCTGTTGGGCCATGCGCTGAGCGAGGCCGATCTGATCCTGGTCCCCTCATGTACCGAGGCTTTGGCAGGCTATTGGCGGGTTCGGATCGGCGCGATGTCACGGGCGCTGGAAAATCAATGCGTTACGGTGATGGCGTCTCTGGTCGGGGACAATGACTGGTCCGAGGCGGTGGACAAGAATACCGGCACCGGCGGCATTTTCGGCCCACCCGACAAGGGGTTTCCTGCGACTGGTGTGTTGGCCGAAGGCGCTTTGAACCAGCCGGGATGGACCTATTCGGATATCGATCTTTCAGCAATTGCCGAAGTTCGCACCGATGGGCATGTTCTGAACCGCACTCATTGGGAGGAGCAGTCGCCGCGAGTCGATTCCGTCACATTATCGCGCCTTTAGGTGATTCTGGCCTTGAAATAAGCCCAAAATGGGCTCATTTAAGCGCACATCCCCGTAGATTCTGCGGGTGCAACGTAATGATGGAGACAACATGGCCAAGGAAGATACGCTCGAATTTCCCGGTGTCGTGAAGGAACTCCTGCCTAATGCGACGTTTCGGGTCGAGCTGGAAAACGGCCATGAGATCATCGCACATACGGCAGGCAAGATGCGCAAGAACCGCATCCGTGTTCTGGCCGGCGACAAGGTTCAGGTCGAGATGACCCCCTATGATCTGACCAAGGGTCGGATCAACTACCGCTTCAAGTAACGCCTGCCGCAATGGCGTTTATCTTAGGATCGGGCAGCCCACGGCGGCTGGACCTGCTGGCCCAGCTTGGCGTGCAGCCCGATGCAATTCGCGCCCCCGACATTGACGAAACGCCTTTGAAAGGCGAATTGCCAGTGCCTTACTGTAATCGTATTACACGGGCAAAAGTGCAGGCTATTCAGGCGGATAGCGATGATGTTACCCTGTGTGCGGATACGACCGTCGCGCTTGGCCGTCGCATTCTGGGCAAGCCCGAAGATGCGGGGCAGGCGGCCGAATTCCTACATGCGCTGTCCGGTCGGCGGCATCGCGTGATCACTTCGGTCGCTGTGCGGCGTGGGGATCGGGTGTTGCAACGTGATGTGGTCTCGCAGGTCAAGGTCAAGCGCCTGTCGGACGTTGAGATTAATGCCTATCTGGCAACCGGAGATTGGCAGGGCAAAGCAGGTGCTTACGCCATTCAAGGTCCGGCCGGGGCGTTCATTCCCTGGATTTCAGGTTCGTTCACCGGCATCGTAGGGCTACCCCTGTCTGAAACTGCCGCCCTTTTGCAGGGTATCGGCTATCCCTTGTATCGTGAGGTGTCATGAAGGGCCGCACCATCGTTCTGGATCATATCGACAACCGCGAAGCTGCCGCCTTAATGGTGGATGGCAAGCTGGATGATTTCCTGATCGCAGGGGGTGCCCCCGCACCGGGCACGATCTATCGCGCCCGTGCCGACCGCCCCGTCAAAGGGCAGGGTGGCATGTTCCTGACAACTCCCGACGGTCCGGCCTTCTTGCGGCAGGTGAAGGGATTGGCCCCGAGCACCCTGATGCTGGTGCAGATCACTGGCTATGCAGAGCCGGGCAAGGCGCTGCCGGTCACAGATCGCATCTTGTTCAAAAGCCGCTATGCGATTGTCACACCCGAAGCGCCAGGTCTGAATATTTCACGCTCAATCCGTGACGAGGACGAGCGCGACCGTCTGCTTGAGATTGCGCATGGCTGCATGGACGGCAGCACTTATGGCCTGATTCTGCGCTCTTGTTGTCTGGGTGAAGATGCGGGCGAGATCGCCGAGGACATCAACGCCATGCTGGCCCATGCCGATCAGGTTTTGAATGATCCGGGAACCGAACCCGAGCTGTTGTTGGAGGGCGATGGCCCTCACGTTCTGGCCTGGCGCGACTGGACCGACCCGGCCGAAGTGGTGACGCAGGACGGAAGCTTTGAAACACAGGGCGTGTTAGATGCGTTGGACGAGGTGCGCGGTATTTCCGAGCCACTTCCGGGCGGCGGGCACTTGTATATTCAGCCCACACGCGCCCTGGTCGCAGTGGATGTAAACACCGGATCCGACACCTCAATGGCCGCCGGAACCAAGGCGAACTTCGCCTGCGCCAAGGTGTTGGCACGTGCGTTGCGCGTGCGGGGTCTGGGCGGGCAAATCACCTTGGACCTTGCCCCAATGCCCAAGAAAGATCGGCGCGGTTTTGAATCAGCCCTGCGCGCCGCGTTCAAGGCAGATGGAATTGAAACCACCCTGGCGGGTTGGACACCATTGGGCCATTACGAACTGCAACGCAAACGCGGCCGTATTCCACTGACGGAGGTGTTGAAATGAGTTGCCCGATCTGTGGTGAAGACACGGTAACCAAGTTCCGCCCCTTCTGTTCAAAACGCTGTGCCGACCTCGATCTGGCCAAGTGGTTGAACGGCTCATATGCGGTTCCGTCGCAGCGGGAAGAGGACTTGGACACGGATGGATCCGAAGGTCAAACCGAGCAATCGCGTCCACACTGAAAAAATCTGAAAAAGCCTCTGGACACTGCCTGTGGCAAGTCATAGAAGGCCTCCACCCAACGATGAACATCGTTCCCGTGCCCGGGTAGCTCAGGGGTAGAGCAGTGGATTGAAAATCCTCGTGTCGGTGGTTCGATTCCGCCCCCGGGCACCATTTAACATTTAAAAACAATGACTTAACCCGAAAATTGTAACGTATGGTGACGTATCGTTCGATTCTCAAAACCTGAATCGAACCAAATCATTTCCGGTGCGGAATCCACGCTTGCAAAATGAGCTTCGAAGTGGGTTCTTTCTGACCCGCTCTCCTGTGAATCCCTGCTCGAAGGAAATATTTGAGCAAAGTAGCAAGATTACCCGGCAACCAGCCGGTACTGCTGTGGCCTTGGCCTGGGTTTAATCGGGTTCAGTTCGAAGCCCCTTGTATTGAATTGCGGACACAAGGCACAATTACGGGTTGTGCTTTCGCTGTTTCTAACAATATTGAAAACACAAAAGATTTTCGATTGGCAGTACACATGACGGTTTCTGAAGAACAGCTATTAGTATGGGCACAACCACCAAGCAAAACTCAAGAGGAACGCTGTAAGAACGCTGAGGATATGATCCGCAAAGCGATTCAGGCCAGTGATGCTCTAAAAAGCCGAGACATCACGGTTTTTCTGCAGGGTTCTTATGCAAACAATACAAACACGGCGCGAAAAAGTGATGTTGATGTAGGCGTAGTCTGTCACGAAAGCTTCTTCTCATCATACCCAGAGGGAAAAAGCAGAGACGATTTCGGATTGGCTGATGCGACTTACACGTTTGCAGACTTTAAGAAGGATGTGGGGGAAGCGCTCACTTCGTACTTCCGAGACGGTACGGTAACACGTGGGAACAAAGCCTTTGACATTAAAGCGACCTCCTACCACGTGGAAGCTGATGTCGCTCCATTCTTGGAGCATCGCAGATACCACACCAATGGTTCATACATTGAGGGAGTTGAACTGCGCCCGGACAGAGGTGGAAGGGTAATCAACTGGCCCGAACAGCATAAGGCCAACGGAGTTTCCAAAAACAAAGTAACTGGCCGTCGGTTCAAGCGAATGGTTCGCATAGTGAAATCACTAAATGATCTAACAGAAAAGCCTGCACCAGGGTTTTTAATCGAGTGCCTCATGTGGAATGTGCCTGACTCACATTTTTTGCACGCGACTTACGAACAAACTCTGCGCTCAAATCTCAATTACCTCTATCAATATTTGGCATTGCCTGCGGCCGACGAATGGGGCGAGGTCAGCGAACTTAAATATCTGTTCAAAGCTAACCCGTGGACCAAAGAGGATGCTCGAACGGTGCTTGCCAGGATTTGGGATAAAGCTGAACTATGAGCAACACTATAGACATAAAAGTCCTTGTCAGTTTGACGGTTGCTCTATTCGCATTCTCATTGTTTTGCCTGAGCTATTTCGGCATTTACAATCTGACTGATCCGACCGAGTTCTTTAGAGCCTACTCTGCAGCATTGACGGTGACGACATCCGCAGTGGCGCTTCTTGTTTGGCAAGGTTGGAAAATCCCCTGGCTCAAAGGGTGGCTCATTCTGGTCCCTAATCTTAATGGCACGTGGGAAGGCGTTACTAAATCCGATTGGGTCAACCCCGAAACAAACGAGAAATTGAATCCGATTACTTCGCTCCTCATCGTCAAGCAGTCCCTTTTTGGAATGAGTTGCGTGGTACGCACTGGCGAGATGACGAGTTTTTCGATCTCTGCTGGGATTGAGCGCGATCCGAACAACCACATCGAAAAGCTGGTGTACACCTATCGCAGTGAACCAAAACCCGGCGTAGCCGGTAGGAGCGCAATTCACCATGGAACCGCTGTGCTTGAATTTGGTACAAGCCCTAGTTGGAGTCTCTCAGGCAGATACTTCACAGAGAGAAATTCAACAGGCGAAATAGAACTGGCATTTCGAAACCGACGGACCAATACTCAGTTAACAGATGAAGAGCGAAAACATCCTTTGGATAAGTGAGGCTGAGGTCAAACTAAGGGAGTCACAGTGGGTTTCTTGGAACTAGAACTGCGTGCTGGATTCAACCAATCGACTAGTGTGAATACCCATACGCCACCCAAAAGTTTGATGTCAACTTTTCGGCTAAAAAGACGTATTTTTGACGTATGGAAGAACCGAAAATTTCCTAAAATATTGATTTTATTAAGTAAAAAATCAAATAGATTCCGCCCCCGGGAATCGAACGGGGCCTCAGGGAGTCACTGAGGGGCTCTCACAGCAGCCGTAGACCATTCCGTAGACCATATGGTGCCTGTTGACAGCGACACAGCCCGTCGCATACCCCTTGTTTTGCTGGAGAGACCGGCTGAAGAAGTGCCTGTAACGGGAATAGAACACCGCCCCCGGGCACCACTCTCAATTCACGAAAAATATTTCTCGGTAAATCAAATAGATGTGTAGTTATTGATTCCTCGATTCTTCTCGGGGAAGCAACATTCGGCGTAATTGCTGCTCTTTCGTTGCTTATGCGAAGTCCAACGATTTCCAAACCTCGGCGGCAGATGAAGAGGAGAAGTCGCCCTTCATCGTGCCGTTGCTTGGTTTCCGCAAGCAAGGCGAATTGCAGCTATTCAGCAAGGAGCATTTCCTTAACCTACCTTGACGGCTTGATGAATGCGACGCCTCGGATATCGCAAACCGTTTCAAGATCGTTGATTGAAGCCAGGCTGGTCAGATCGACATATCCGAGAGTGGCAAGGTGGAGATCGACTTTGCACGGCGCGTCCAAGGTGAGCTTGCTGCTGTCATCCAAGAGCCAGCATGGACTTTGCCCAGACTGGCCAACTGGATCGACGGGGTATAAAGCATCCTGACATTACCAAGCCGAGCGCGGTGGTGTTTTTGGGAGCGCCCTGAACAAGCTGCTGGCCAGCGGCCATGACTTGGACACCTTGGCACGGAACAAATACGATCTGCGCAATGTAGTGGCAGGTTTCATTTCCGATCTTCGATCCAATCGAGAAACCGACAACTACTCTGCCCTGTTTGCCGCTCACGCTAAACAGTTTGCCACCAGCGCAGAACTGTCCATGATCTTCGATGAGCAGAGTTACGCCTTCAACCAGCCCTAGGCCAGGGCCACCAAGTTCAACAAGCATTACACCCCGTTGATTGGCGACTTGAAAGCCGAAGGCGAGGAGTTCGAGTGCGCCGTCTATCTGGACCGGTTGGATACGGTGAAGTACTGGATTCGGAATATCGAGAACAAGAAAACCTCTTTCTGGCTCCAGCTACCACACGGAAAGTTCTATCCGGATTTTGTAGCGATGCTCGACGATGGGCGAATCTTGGTTGTCGAATACAAGGGCGCGCATCTTTTCGACTCGGAAGAAGCCAGGCGCCAGATTAGCGACGCATGGGCTGACGCCAGCGGTGGCCAATGCTTGTTCTGCATGCCGACTGACCGAGGATTCGATCTTATAGACAGAACAATCAGTTAGGTCCGCGTTAGAATCCCTTCCGCCGGATTGCTGTCCCATTGCAGTCCCGGTGGATAACCTGCAGGGAGGATTTTGGCCACAGGACGTAATGTCTTTATTATCAAGGGGATTTTGGTAGCGGAGGAGGGACTTGAACCCCCGACACGCGGATTATGATTCCGCTGCTCTAACCAACTGAGCTACTCCGCCATGAGTGAGAGGCGATTTAAGCGAGGGGCTGTGGCGGGTCAAGAGGTAAAACACGGTCAAAGCCGGATTCTTTTCCACGCCGTTCAAACCGTCTCGGGCGCCGCCTTGGTTTCGAAATACTTGGTTTCTGCGATCTGGCGGATGAATGCGGCGCATGTGTCCGGTGCCGTGATCAGGATCATATGACCTGCCCCGTCAATCCACTCGTTTGACAGGCCGAACTGGATCATTGGATCGCCGTGCGCGTGGGCTGCAAGTATAGCGTCCTGTGTGCCGTATAGAATGCCGCCGGGTACGGCTAACTCCTCATAGCGTGCGACCTGCGCCGCCATGCTGTCATCAATCCCCACAACGTCCTGCGATCCGGTGATGAAGGCCGACGGGCGCAGTCCAAGCGCACCGCCAGCACGATCCAGAAAGTCCGCAGGTGCAGGGTCGGGGGCGAAAACGACGTCCAGAGTGTGTGGTGCAGTTTTGGCGGCCACTGGTACAGCGATTGTGTTGCCGATCAGGCTGCGTAGCCATTCCGTGCGGATTTCCAGTGGTTTGAAAACCTGGGGTGTCGACGGCAAAACTTGCGTCAGAGGGGCCAGCAGAGCCAGGGCCTTGATCTTTTCTGGGCGGTCCAGCGCCATGGCCAACGACACCGCGCCACCCAAGGAATGGCCCACAAGGACAGCGTCGGTGACGTCCTTGCTGTCCAGAAACTCTTGTATCATGCGCGCCTGTTCGGGCAGACGGCCCAGAGCGGCACTGTCGCGGGTCGAATAGCCACAGCCGGGCCGGTCCACTGCGATGACGTAATAGTCATCGGCCAGCATGTCGACCAAGGCATAGGTGAAATGCTGCAACTGCCCAGCCAGCCCGTGGATCATGACAAGGGTCTGCTTCGACGGATCGCCCTTTTCCACATAATGGATGCTGCCGCCGTTCACGGGCGCGATGACCCCAAGCTGCGGAACTCGGATTTGGCCTTGGCGAGTCAGTTTGCGGGTCCACAGTTTCATGCCGACAAAAAATGCGACGATCAGCAGGGCGATGGTTAGAAGAGTGGTCATGTCAACGATCTCCGGCTGGGGGAGGGGCAGGGTGATATTGTTCCAGCCCGGATCGGGCCATGCGCTTTTCATACTCGGATACGGTGCCGGGCCAAAGCGTCGTGTTGCGGCCTTGGGCATCCTGATACCACGAGGTGCAGCCGCCCGCTTGCCAGACGCTGTCTGAGTGGCGGTCCTGCATTTCCTGCGTAAAGGCTTCTTGTTTCGCGGCGTCAGGTGTGATGGCCTGTAAGCCGTTGCGCTGCATCTGATCCAGCACCCGGCCTATATGGCGGACCTGTGCTTCGATCATCAGCACGACCGAGTTATGGCCCAATCCGGTATGTGGCCCCAACAGAATAAAGAAGTTCGGAAAACCTGCGATGGCAGTGCCCAGATTGGCCTGCATCCCATCGGTCCATGCTTGGCGTAGGGTCAGGCCATCGGTTCCGGTGATGTCCAGACGCTCGACCACGTCCGTCACATGAAAGCCTGTGCCCCAGATCAATACATCGGCCTGGGTCCGGCTGCCATCCGCGGCGATGATCTGATCTCCCTCGATTGTCGCCACCCCGTGCGGAATTACTGTCACGTTGTCCCGCGCAAGGGCCGTGTACCAGTCATTCGAACTGAGGATACGTTTGCATCCAATCCTGTAGCCAGGGGTCAGGCGTTCGCGTTGTTCGGGGTCAGTTGTCGCTTTCTCCAGCCCGTTTCGCCACATCTTCATGGCAAAGTTGACCATCCGCTCTTCACCCCGAAACACACGGTGGCGATACTCAAAAATCCAGTAGATCAGTTTGCGGCGTATCCGGGGCAGGATGGGGATGCACCTATAGAGACTGCGAACCCACGGTGCAATTGGCCCGTCGGGGCGGGGCAGGACGTAGGGCGCGGTCCGTTGGAAGATGGTGATTTGGGCTGCCGTTTTCGCAATTTCAGGCACAAACTGAACGGCTGAGGCACCGGTGCCGACCACAGAGATGCGTTTACCCACAAGTTCAACGTCGTGATCCCATTCGGCAGAATGGAACTTGGGGCCGGGAAAGCCGTCGGCACCGGGTATGTCGGGCACATCCGGTAGATGCAGTGCCCCAATGGCCGAGACTAAAAAGCGTGCCGTCCAGTGCTGCCCGCCCTCGGTTTCCACCTGCCATTGGTCGCCGTCCCAGCGCGCGGATTTCAGTTGCTGGTGGAAATGGCACAGATCGTACAGGCCCTCATCCCGGCAGATCTTTTGCAGATACGCCTGAATCTCGGCCCCACCGGCATAGGCGCGGCTCCAGTCCGGGTTCAGGTGCGTGGCCATCGAATACAGATGCGAGGGAATATCGCATGCCACGCCGGGATAGGTGTTTTCGCGCCATGTACCGCCGATATCGCCCGCTTTTTCAAGGATGGCGATATCGCTGATTCCACGTTTGCGTGCCTCGATTGCCATGGTCAGCCCCGAGAACCCGGCACCAATGATCAGCATTTCCGCACTGTGCGCCATGCACCTGCCCCTCCCAAAGCAACCGTGACGGTTTCATTTGACTATAGGGGACCTAAGACGTCTGAACAGCTTCCCGTGGGGTCACATAGAGTTTGGATAGCCTGGTGCGCATTCGCCCTGACGTGACACCGATCTTAAAATTCGAGACGATGTGCCCGACCATGCGCGACAAGGCGTGCATTAAGTGTCTCGGCCTCGGGCGCACCGGATTCTAGCGCGAAGACAAAGGCGTGGGTTAGGTAAAAACACGCGGCATCAATGTCCTGTGCCGCCTCGCGTTCATCCGCAGCCTTTGTGTAATAGTGGATCAGGGCAGCATGATCGTCCTGCTCATGGGCCTTTAACAGCAGGCGATCCAAATCGTCTTTTTCCATTGGACCTCCTGCCAAAAGGGGCCGGCTGAGAGGTTATTCCGCCCGTCCGTTTTCGATCTGCGTTGCGACCCAGTGATGGAAGTTATGGGTCGGCCCGTCCATTGCGGGTGAAAACCGTCCGCCATCGAACAGCACCCCGTGGCGACCCTTTTGCATACCTTCGACAACAAAGACATCTTCTTCGAAAATGGCCCGCCACTGTTGTGCGTTTGTGGTGCGAAGCCCGTCCAGATGCGGCGTGTCCTCAACGCTTTTGGCATAGTACAGCCGGATATGTTCGACGGTGTTTTCGTGGTCGACCGGCTCAAGCAAGATTGCAAAGGCATGGTCGCGCTGCACCCCCAACAGGACGTTCGGGTATAAGGCTACGTATTCCGCGCCTTCATCCCACTTGTCACTCAGGTCTTCGAAATCGGGAAAGGTGGTGCCGTCCTGATCCTTTAGCTGCCGGTAGACCAGCGTGCCCTGACCGGAGTAATGCCCGCGGACTTCGATGTTATAGTGATCTTCCAACCGGGAATAGCTATTCAGGCCGGGATGCACCCAAGGCAGGTGATAGCTTTCGCAATAGTTCTCGACCGCCAGTTTCCAATTGGTTTTGACCTCCAGCTTGAACGAGGCCATCTCGCCGCCGTCATGCAGGGGTTGTTCGAATTCCTTCCACCGATCCAGCAGGGCACCATGGGCATCCTGAAACTCGGGTGCGTTGCCGTCTACGTTCACAAAGATCACATCGCGCCAGACATACGACCGGACACGCACCAGCCCCAGATCCTTGTGATCGACGTTTTCATGCTTGTTCTGACCGGGGCCACCCACATGCGGGGTAGCACGCAGCTCACCTTTCAGGCTGTAGCACCAGCTATGATAGGGGCAGCGGATCGCGCCTTCGATCTTGCGGGGCGTATCCACAAGGATCATGCCGCGGTGGCGGCAGGTGTTCTGGAAAACCCCGATCTCTCCGTCGCGATCACGGACGATCAGTAGTGGCATGCCCAGAAAGTCGACCGGTTTTGCATCGCCTACCTCGGGGACATCCAGACCAAACCCGATCCCGGACCAATTGGCAAAGAGGACCGAGCGCTTTTCTTCGGCAAAAACAACCGGGTCGATATAGTGTTCATTCGGCAGGCCATTTGCGATGGTCACATCGTTCAGAACGGATGATAGCGCGCTGTACTTGTTCATCGGGCTCTCCTGTGGGTTGCTAGATGCGTTCTTTTCCGTATTGGCGGATGGTGTAGCCCTTTCTCAATATCAGAAAACCTCACCACTGGGTGATCTGATCTAAACTGAACCGTCCTGAACCTCTTGAATGATCCATGATTTTAAGGCACGGGCGCTGTCCGAGAGGTCTTCCTCCGGGCGGCCAACAATGTAGAATTGGTTGGGCGCAGTCAGATAGTGCGGGCCAATGGCGACCAGCTTTCCCGATTGCAGCATCGGCTGGATCAGCCGTTGCCAACCCAGCGTCAGCCCAGCCCCCTTGCGCGCCAGTTGCAGGGCAACCGAATAGCTGTTCACCCTAGAGTCAATCGGGATCGTGCCCACATATCCCAGTTGTTTGAACCATTCCGGCCAGGTGGTCCAAGTGCGGTCTTCCGAGGCCATGTGGATCAAGCGTTCGGCTGCCAGCGCGTCGAGGTCAGCACCAGCCAATCGTTCCGCGACCTCGGGGCTGGCGACGGGGATCAGGTGATCGCGGAACAGGGGCGTATGCGTCAAGTTCGGGTCCGGGTCGCGCCCGTAGCGAATAAAGAAGTCCACATCCGGTCGGTCCCGAAAAGGGCGATCCTGCGACAGCTGGTCCACGTTGACGTCCGGCATTTCGCGCCAAAATCGGATCACGGCGGGCGACAACCACAACGCCGCCACTGCCGTGGTCGATCCGACCGTGACCTTGCCGCCAGATTTGCGGTCACGGATCGTTGCCAGAACTTTCGAGATACGCCCGAATGACGACGACAGCGCCTCGTAAAGCGCGTTGCCGTCTTCGGTCAGATCGACGCCGCGATGCTTGCGCTGGAACAGCGTGGTTTCCAGATCGCCCTCCAACGCCTTGATCTGGTGACTGACCGCGCCCGGCGTGACCGACAGTTCCTCGGCTGCGTTCTTAAAGCTCAGATGCCGCGCGGCGGCCTCGAAGGCGGACAAGGTGGTCAGGGGCGGCAGGTTATAGTGGCGTCTGGACATGATGATCTGGGAAGCATTGTCTGATTTCAGATGAGTTCTCTTCATCCGAGTATTGGGCTTTTTATCGATGAAGGCCAGAACCGTGGGCATAGCAAAATTGTGTGTCGGTCAAATTTCTGGATGGGCGCAGTGAAATGTGGCCGTAAGCGGCGGGGGGAGCTGCTCTGCCCATAGGCGAGCCCGGTTGGTCAGGCGCTCACCCCCTGGTCCCGCTCGTACCCCCTCGTTAAATTCAAACTCGTAAACTGATCAGCAGGATTAGGTATTCATAGATGCGGAAATGGGCATAACTATTACAAGATCGTGTCAGTTCTATGTATCTTTCGGTCGAAACCGCGCAATTTGCCCCAATCTTAATGTGCATGTTTTCAACATACCTGCCGGAAATTACATCCTTTCCGCCAGTTATGTTTGTGTTAAATAGCTGGTCGTGACATTTTTATTTCGCCAACAAAGGGATGTTTTCTGCAAAAAATGGCGTTAAATCGCATTCGGATTTCCTTTAGAATTTCCATGTCCTCATTAGACTTTAATGCTGGAGGACATCTATGAATTTGGAATCCCACGAAGCCGCAACAGAGATTGCACCGCGTGTCATCTCGATCGCAAAGCGCGAGCGCGAGATATTCCGGGCATCCAAAGCCGCCGAGGCCGCGTTTGAACAGGTCGCCTGCGCAGCCAAAGATGGCGCCGCAGTGCATGGTGAGTTGCAGGACCGTGTCTTTTCCATTTTTCGCTGGTATTTCCTGTCAGCCTTTTGCACCCGTATGCTGACGGGCGCTGCGCATCGGCTTGAGCATCAGACCTTGCAGGTTTCGATGGATATTTTCAGTGCCGTCAAAATGACGCTGACCGATAGTGAGATTGAGCGGTCGATGGCTTTGGTCAGCGTCGAGCATACGTCGCCGACGATAGTTCGGGCGAATGATATTGGCAGTCGGGGGCATACTGTCGGATGGGTTGCCGCAGGGCTGCATGAAAAGGGGCGGGAATTCCCTGGCGAGATTCAGAATGCGCTGGCCGGTGCGCTGGCGGCGTCGACCCGGATCAACTGACCGCTGCGCAGTTATCCCAACGTCAGCGATTGACTACACAGTTTACACACATGCGAATCCTTGCGTACGATCCGATAGAATTTTTCCGATTGTTTTAACGCAAGGGTTTGATGCCATGTCAGAAACACTGGACCTGCATAAGTTCGAAAACCTAAGTCCTTTTCAAATCAAAGACGAACTGATCAAGCTGGCGCAGAAAGAGTCACGCCAGATGGCGCTGCCTTATCTGAACGCAGGGCGTGGCAATCCAAACTGGATCGCCTCCAAAGCGCGCGAGGCGTTTTTCCTGCTGGGTCAGTTCGCCATGACCGAAGCACAGCGCCATCGCAACGAAGCGCTGGTCGGTCTGGCAGGGATGCCGCAGGGGCCGGGTTGCTATGATCGGCTCAACGCCTATTGCGCGGACTCGATCGCGAAGAACGGCCCTCCGGGCGCAGATACTCTGGCCGCTGTGGTGGATTTCGCGATTGAGAAATTCGGTTTTACCCCAGACGATTTCGTGCTGGAACTCACCGATGGCATCGTCGGTGATCATTATCCAATGCCGGACCGGTGCATGGCGCATAACGAAGCCATCGTCCATGAATACGTGATGTGGGCGATGTGCGCGGGGCACCGGCCCGATGCCAAGTTTGACATTTACGCGGTCGAAGGCGGCACTGCCGCGATGTGCTATATTTTCAAGGCGCTCAAAAACCAACGGTTGCTGAGTGCGGGCGATACCATTGCGCTGGGCACGCCGATTTTCACGCCCTACCTGGAAATGCCGGTGCTTGAAGATTACGGGCTGAATGTGGTGGACGTGTCCTCGGAAGAAGAGGACCATTTCCAGCTGACCGATGACGATCTCGAGCAATTGTCCGACCCAAAAGTAAAAGCGTTGTTCCTGGTCAACCCGGGCAACCCGTCCTCGGTCGCCATCAGCCCCGAGGTCATGGCTCGACTGGTCGAATTCGTCAAAACCCGGCGGCCTGACCTGATCATCCTGACTGATGACGTCTATGGCACCTTCGTTCCAAACTTTCAGTCCGTTATGGGTCATCTGCCCGAGAACACCATCGGGGTTTATTCTTACTCTAAATATTTTGGCTGCACGGGGTGGCGTCTGGGGGCCATTCTGGTGGCCGAAAACAACATCTTCGACAAGATGATTGCCGAGGCTACGGAGGAAACCAAGACCGTCGTCAATGCGCGATACGAGACGCTGACCCCCGATCCGTCGTCGTTCAAGTTCATCGACCGGATCGTCGCCGACAGCCGCGATGTTGCACTGAACCACACGGCAGGCCTGTCCCTGCCGCAGCAGGTGATGATGACGCTGTTTTCGCTGGTCGAGTTGATGGACGAGGATAAGGGATATCAGAAGTTCTGCTGGGGTATCCTGAAACACCGTTTCGATGAACTGGTCGAGGGGATGGGTATCGACGTGCCCGACAACCCATTGTTCGACAAATATTACGGCATCATTGATTTCGAATTCTGGCTGCGAAAATATGTTGGCGAAGAGGTGGTGGTGTGGATCAAGGAAAACGTCCACCCGCTGGATATCTCGTTCAAGCTGGCGCAGGACCATGGGATCGTGCTGTTGAACGGATCGGGCTTTGATGCACCGAACTGGTCGGCACGTGTTTCTTTCGCCAATCTGGACGATAGCGCCTATCGCCAAATTGGGCGTGCCGTGCGGGCGGTGGCTGTGGGCTATGTACAGGCCTATCGGGCCTCGAAAGGATTGCCGCTACACGGCTGAGGCAGAGCCGCAGGGAAGGGGAGCTTATCATGGAATTGATCGGGTCGATCCTGGGCCCTCATCCTGCGCTGGCCTTGTTCTGCAGCCTTGCCCTTGGCTATGCGCTAGGCAAGATCACCATCGGCTCGTTTACCGTTGGATCGGTGGCGGGCTGTCTTCTGGCCGGTGTTCTGGTCGGCCAGACCGGAGTGGTCGTTTCAGATGACCTGAAACAGGCGTTCTTTTTACTGTTTCTGTTTTCCATTGGGTACCGAACCGGGCCACAGTTTTTTCGGTCTTTGAACTTTGGTGCGTTGCCGCAGATTGCCATCACAGTGTTGCTTTGTGTTGTGGCGCTGTTGGTCGCGGTGCTGTTGGCTCCGCTTATGGGGCTGTCCGTTGGAATTGCTGCGGGGCTTTTAGCAGGCGGTGTCACGGAAAGCGCGACCTTGGGTGTTGCCATTGACGCCTTTGCCAAAGCTGGCGCCGACGAGGCCGCGCAAGCCATTTTCGACGGTGAGATTGCCACTGGTTTTGCCGTGGCTTACTTCGTCGGGGTCATTGCGACCATCTTTTTCCACACGCAGTTGGCGCCCAGACTCTATGGCAGGTCGCTGAAAGAGGCCTGTGCAGAATACGAGGCCGGGTTGAACAGCAACGACGCTCCGATGGTGTCCGAACACCGCGATTTCGAAGCCCGCGCTTATCGTATCAACCCCGAATTCGTCGGCCACAGGATTTCCGAGCTTGAGGCCCGCGTGCCCGAACATGTCCGCGCGTTTTTCGATCGTGTCCGCAGGGGTAATAAGATCCTGCCCACCACTCGCGATATGGTGCTGCAAGAGGGTGACATAGCCGCCATCGCCGGCGTGCGATCCTATCTGATCGAACACACCGCCTTATTGGGGGAAGAGGTTGAAGACCCCGAACTTCTGGACCTGCCGGTGCAAACCAACGACATCGTCGTGACCAACAACGAGGTGGTCAACAAGACCCTGGCCGAACTGTCCGCCCGTCCCGAAGCGCGCACCATCTACCTGCGCGGCATCATGCGCAGCGGCGAGCGTTTGCCAATCTTTCGCGGCGTGACCCTGCACAAGGGTGACGTGCTGACCGTCTCGGGCACTCGCAGTCATATCGAGGATGCCGCTGCACGCCTTGGTTATCTGGACCGCGAAACCAGCAAGACCGATATGGTTTTTGTGGCGTTTTTCATCCTGATGGGCGGGTTGATCGGTATCCCTGCGTTGAAGTATGGCGCTATTGAGCTGGGGCTTGGGACGTCGGTCGGCGTGCTGCTTGGCGGTCTGGTGGCGGGGTGGTTGCGCTCGGTCCACCGCACATTCGGTTTTGTGCCCGAGGCAACGCTGTGGATTTTCGATTCGCTTGGTTTGTGCGTGTTTGTGGCCTGCGTGGGCATCACCTCGGGGCCGAGTTTTGTGACCGGGGTGATCGAAAGCGGGCCATCTTTGATCTTCGGGTCGGTGGCCATCGTGTTGTTGGCCCATGGGTCGGCGGTCATTGTTGGGTGCAAGGTCTTTGGCATAAACGAGGGCGTTCTGGCGGGCACCTGCTGCGGGGCAGGGACCTCGGCCCCCGGTCTGGCTGCCGTGCAGGAAGCGGCGCAGAGCCAGGTTCCAACCCTGGGCTATGGTCTTGGCTATGCCGTGGGCAACGTCTTGCTGGCCCTGTGGGGCTCGGTCATCGTGATCGTTTTGATGTAGCTTACGGCACGAATGCCACAACCAACGGACCCCAGAGCGTCAGGAAGATGTTCGCCACCGCATAAGTCATCGTAAACGCGGGCGTCGGGGTTGCATTCCCGGCTTTTTCCAGAAGCGTTGCAAAACCCGGATTACCCGACCGCGACCCTGTCACCACTGCACAAGCCTCGACCGGGTTTTTGATACGCAAGACGAAATAATTGATCGGGAACTGCACGATCATCGGCATCAGCGTGACCACGACGCCCAACAACAGCAAGGTGATCCCGTATTGCTGAATGGCTTCAAGCGCAGGTTTGCCCGCGTTCAGCCCGACAACCCCAACGAACACGGCCAGGCCAAAGCTTTGTAGGAAATTCGCAGCCCCACGATTGATCCCACCGATCTTGGGCCGCCGGATGCGCAGGTATCCGATGATCAGCCCGGTTACCAAGCAACCAAGCCCGGACCCAAGCGCCACTTTCGTACCGGCAATGACAAAACTGATCTCACCGATCAGATATCCAACAGCCACGCCGATCCCCAGTGCAATGAAGTTGGTGACCGAGGCTGCGGGCGGCACATAGCCCGCCATTTTAGCCACCCGGTTTAGATCATCTTTGTGACCGACAATGCTGACTTCATCACCCGCGTGAATTTCGGTGTTGTGCAGCACTGGCACTTCATGGCCCATGCGGGTGATTTTTGAGATGTGGACACCCCGCCGCTGATCCGCCGTCAACGCCTCGCGCAATTCCGCTAGCGTCTTACCGGTCAGTTTGCGGTTGGTGACCACGACATTGCGGCGCTCTTCCACAACGGTGAGTTCGGGCGGGTATTCTCCGATTTCACCGCTAGCTGTACCTTCGAATTGCGTCAGCGTTCCGACCAGGCCAGAAACCACGATCACGTCCCCTGCGCTGATCAAAGTATCCGGCGTCGGATCCACCGGGACGCCGTCCTGCAGCAGCTTTTCGACGACCAGATCACCGTCATAGCTGCCCTCGATGGATTTGACCGATTGGCCTGCAATCGCGGCGTCTGCATTCACCTGATAGGCGCGGGCATCAAATCGGTTCATTGGAAGGAATTCGCCTTCCTCCAGCTTGCGACCGCCACCGCTGAGCTTCTGAGCCAGCTTGATTGCCTCTTGTCGCAGGTCGACACGCATGATGATCGGGATAACGCTGACCGCTAGGATCGGACCGATTGAGCCAAAGATATAAGTGACCGAATACCCCACCGCGATATTGGTTTTCAGCTTTTCCGCCTCATCCGCTGCCAGCCCCAGCAAGTCGATGGCATTGCCGGCGGTGCCGATGATCGCTGACTGCGTCAACCCTCCGGCGGCCAACCCGGCGGCCAGCCCTTTGTCCAACCCCGCCAATCGAGCCACGACGATGACGAAGAACAGCCCCCATAGCGTCATCATGAACGCGGCCAGCAGCTTGGTCAGGGCGGTTCGGTTCAGAGCCGCAAAAAACTGCGGGCCGCCATTGTAGCCTACCATGAAAATGAACAGCGAGAAAAAGACGTTCTGAACATCCGTACTCAGGTTGATACCGCCGATCTGACCCACGAAAACGGCCACCAGCAAGGTTCCGGCGATGCCACCCAGTTCGAACTTGCCGACCCGGAACTTGCCGACGCCGTATCCCAGGCCAAGACAGAGAAAAAGCGCCATGATCGGAAAGGCGCGGAGCTGTTCAGTGATCAATTCCATCTTAAATTCTCCAGGGTTCAAGTCTGGCTTTAACGGCGCCACGAATGGTGCTTCAGAACGCTGATAATGCTTGGAAATTTAGATTATCTGTGTTGCGTCGCGCTCAGGTAAGCATCGGTTTTGTGATCTGTCAAATTGCCCAGTGAAATTCACCGCCTGCAATGGAATCGACCGAGACGCGGCAAATTGGGGTTCGAAGCGCTATAGCACCCAGCAAAAGAAAGGAACGCCGAGCCTGTACTGCGCGAAATACGCATGCAATTTCATTTTGTGCCACAACAATGTGTCACGCCGCTCTAACGCATACAGTCTTGTTGTTTTGTTGGCTCGTCCCTCAAAGGTTTTCCTTTTTCGCCCGAAAAAGCACAACGAAATCAATGCGTGGTAACTCGATTGCTGCCCCCAACATTCCTTTTTTGCAGCAAAGCTTTTTTTCTTCCAATGGCAAAGAAAAAGCCAGCGATACGCTGGCTTGCAAGAACATTTATGATCTCAGAGTAGATCGCGTCGGCGAAATACTATGCGGTTTCTTCCGTTTATTGCCCAACTGCCCCGCCACAGGACTGCCTTGGGCGAACCGGATTTCCGCTTCGTCGTCGGTTGGGACGTTCGCGCATCCTAGCCGTGTGTGCGCAATTTGCCGGGGTCGTAGACCGGGCAGGCGGTAATGTGGGCCGTAGATTCTGCGAAGGGCTCTCACTGCCAATTCGGACTTGGTGCAGAGAAGGTCCGTAGCGAGCCCAAAGTGTCAAACATCGCATGGTACTGCAATGAACGCCTGCGACAGCAACTGAGATATACACTTTAGTGGTCAGGGGCTGCTCCTGATGTTCCTCGAATTGTCAGAGTCGCAGAATACTCGAAATGACGGACTGGCAGATCGGGTGTTCGCATTCGGTCCAGAAGGATCTCGGCCAACCGCTTGCCTAACTTCTTCGGGTCGATCGCCATGGTCGTGAGGCCGGGCGTCGAGACGGCCGCATCCTCGATGTCATCGAAGCCTACTACTGAAAAGTCATGCCCTGGTTTCAATCCGGACTGGATCAAGCCGAAGCAAGCGCCAAGCGCCACAACGTCTCCGTTGCAAACAATGCCCGTTACCTCGGGGTGTTGGTGACGGAGTGCGGCAATAGCGTCAACGCCAGCACTCTTATTCTCATCGCATGGCCAGACAATTGGTTGCACGTCATCCATCTGCTTTAAAGTGCCAAGGTAACCGGCAATGCGTTCTTCACGCACGGACGATTGCTCGGTGCCGCCAAAATAGGCGATGTGCTTGTGCCCTAAGTCTATCAAGTGCTGCGTGGCTTGTGCGAGGGCTTCGGTATTAAGAATGCCGACATGGTCGAAAGACTGCGACACCTTTCGCATGAATGTCACAGCGGGAACACCGTGAGCATTCAGAAGCTCTATAGATACTTCGCTTGTGTCGAGCGCCGGAACCCAGATCAATCCACGTCGGCCAAATCTGATGCAGGCTTCCAGAAGGCGGTCTTGACGTTGAAGATCGCCTTGCGCATCGAGGATCGACACCATGAACCCTTCGGTTTCGAGCAAGTCGACGGCGCCACTCACAACCTCTGCGTTAAACGGGTTTGCCAATTTGTTTAGGATAAAGCCGATCTCGCGATTGTCACCTGATCGCATTGTGGCCGCCGCTTGATTTGGAACGTAGCGCAGACGCTTGGCTGCGCTCAGGACTTTCTGACGTGTCTTCTCTGAAATTCGGCCGGTGTCACGCATAACTTGGCTAACGGTTGGAACCGATACGCCCGCTTCTTTGGCAACGCTGGATAAGGTGGGTTTTTTCTTCATGGGTCACAGTTTAGATATATCGTTTGCCTAAAGTCGCAATTGGTTTTGCAATTGGCAAGCAAATTATGGCGAAAGCTTGGAGGTAACAGGCTTGACTCAAGATACAACGATATATCATATTAACTGCATTCGCCCGCAGACTGACCCAAAGGTGTCGGCGGGGGAGAGAGGTTGTCGGGTTTCGGTCAGCCTCAGACATAGGGAGGAAATCATGTCGATTCATCTGAAACTGTCGGGTGCCGTGTCCGGTGTTGCGATGCTTGTTGGCGCAGCTGCCGTGCAAGCTGAAACTCTGTTCTGGTCGACCCAGGCCCGGCCCGCCGAAGAAGCGCAGGCTATGCGGACTGAGGTACTTGGTGGCTTCGAGGGCGGGGTTGACTACCAACCGAACGAAGATGGCCCCTGGCTCACTCGCTTGCAAGCCGAGCTGCAAGCCGACTCAGGCAGCATTGACTTGCTGGGTTCCTTGCATGGCAACTTCTCGGCGATGAACCCTGATGACCTGATGGACCTTTCCGATCTTGGCGTCATGTCGGCGTCGGACACTTTCAATGATCTGGCTAAGCTGGGAACCGACAGTCTGCAATATATGCCGTGGATGCAAGCGAGCTATATCATGGCCGCCAATACGGAAGCGCTGCAATACCTGCCTGAAGGTGCGGACATCAATGCACTGACCTATGACCAGTTGATCGCGTGGGCGGCGAACGTTGAAGAAGCGACGGGTCAGAAGAAGTTCGGCTTCCCAGCGGGACCCAAGGGTCTGAAACACCGCTTTTTCCAAGGTTATCTTTACCCGTCCTACACCAATGGTGTTGTGCGGACATTTGCATCGCCGGAAGCCGTGACGGCATGGGAGAAGTTCAAAGAGCTTTGGAGTCATACGAACCCTGCATCAACCAACTTCTCATTCATGCAGGAGCAGCTGTTGAACGGCGATGCCTGGATTGTCTTTGATCATACTTCGCGCCTTGCGCAGGCTTTCAATGAGCGTCCCGACGATTTCGTCGCCTTCCCGGCGCCTGCTGGACCGACCGGTCGTGGCTTCATGCCTGTTTTGGCAGGTGTTGCCATCCCACGCACCGCGCCGGATGCCGAAGGTGCCAAAGCTTTGGTGACTTATCTGATGCAGCCCGAGACACAGATCGCAACCCTTAAAGCCACTAACTTCTTCCCTGTGGTTGATGTTGAGCTACCAGACGACCTACCTCCTTCGGTCAAAGCTGCCGGCGAAGCGGTTGCCAAGATGAGCAGCTCGGCGGATGCTAATCCCGGCCTGTTACCCGCTGGTCTGGGTAGCATGGGCGGCGACTTCAACCGTGTATACGTGGATGCATTCGAACGCATTGTTTTGGCTGGTCAACCCATTGAGCAGGTTCTGGAAGATCAAAAGAAACAGCTGGAAAAGATCATGGCCGAAACCGGCGCGCCTTGCTGGGCACCAGATGCGCCTTCGGAAGGTGCCTGCCCGGTCGAGTAAGACCTTCCATGACTGCCGGGCCGCGGAAGCTGTGGCCCGGCTCCCCAGCAAATCCCCAACTTAAAGGAGCGGTCCGATGGAAGCGCGGCTATTGCCTTACTTTCTGATCCTCCCGGTGACCCTGTTTCTCTGCCTGTTTTTCCTATACCCGTTTGCGCTAGTGGCGCAGCAGGCGTTTGGAACTGAGAACGGATTCTCACTGGATAACTTTCGCGAGGTTGTGAGCTACTGGAAGTTCCCGATTTCGATGAAGAACACTTTTCTTCTGGCCGCAGCCGTGGTGCCAATTCAGCTGGCGCTGTCACTTCTAATGGCCACGATGGTCACGAAGATGCAAAAGGGCCGTGATCTGGTTCTGTATATTTGGACCATTCCCTTGGGGATTTCTGACCTTGCTGCAGGTATCATCTGGTTGGCGATCTTCGAGCAGTCGGGCTTTCTGAACTCGATGATGGTCGGGCTTGGTGTCACTGACCAACCTGTAAGTTTGCTGAGTTATCAAACACCCTGGGTTGTGTTCCTGGCGATTATGCTTGCCGAGATTTGGCGTGCGACCGCGATTATGCTTGTGATCCTTGTGGCGGGCATCGGTCTGATCCCCAAGGAATACTACGAGGCTGCGGATGTGTTTGGCGCCTCGCGCTGGAAACAGTTCACCCGGATCACTTTGCCGCTTCTGCGCCCATCGCTGCAAACTGCCCTGGTCCTGCGTGTCATTCTGGCCTTTGAAGTCTTTGCTGTGGTCGCAGCCCTTGGGGGAACGATATTCCCGGTGCTTATGGGCGAAATCTACGCCTATCAGTTTGACTTGCAGAATGGCGGAGCAGCAGCAGCGCTGGCGATCATCGTTCTGATCATCTCGATCGTCTTCACTCTGATCATCATGCGCGCTCTGCGCGTCCCGAAAGGAGCCACGATATGACGGCAGTTGCAGACGTTGTGGCCCCTGACGCCCGCAAAGCGGGAAGGGGGCTCTATCGGGCTGGGGTTATCCTGCTGTGCGCTTGGGTGATTATTCCGCTCTACCTACTGTTCGTGAACACGATGTCTTCACCGGATACGGTGAACAGTTTTCCCAAGAGCTTCATTCCGGAGTTCAATATGGGATCCTTGGAGTTCTTTATGGGGTTTCAGGGGATGCTGAGGGCGCTTTGGAACTCGGTTGTGGTGGCTTTGATGACGATGGTGATGTCCATCGCCATAGGCGCCCCCGCGGGCTACGCGCTATCGCGGTTCGACTTCCGAGGGAAAGAACTGTTCCGACTGCTGATCCTGCTGACACGGGCCTTCCCGCTTCCGCTTTTGGCTCTACCCTTGGCAGTTCTCTTCATCCGTACGGGCTTGGATGATACGGCTTTTGGTCTGGCGCTGGTTCATACAACGTTGGCGATCCCTTTCGCGGTGCTCATCACTTTTTCGCTCTTCTCGGGTATCCCGCTGGAGCTCGAAGAAGCAGCTTGGACATTGGGCTGCACACGGCTGACCGCATTCACCAAGGTGATCCTGCCTCTGGTGCTACCAGGGATCACAGCCTCGGCGATTTTCGCCTTTGTGATCTCGTGGAACGAAGTGTTCGCGGCCGCCGTTCTGACCATCGAGAACCGGACGCTTCCCGCGTTCCTGTTGCAGACCCTGGGCGAGGCCCCTTTGCACCTGAAATTTGCAGGCGGCTTTATCCTCGTGGTGCCTGCGCTGATCTTCATCTTCGCCGTGCGCAAATATCTCTTTGCGATGTGGGGCATCGCCAACCGCTGAGCGGTGGCTGAAAGGAAACTGTTATGGCTGAAATACAGATCAAGAACGTCGCCAAGAACTTTGGATCTTACCAGGCTCTTCACGACATCAACCTGACCATCGCAGACCAGGAATTTATGGTCCTTTTGGGCGCCTCGGGCTGTGGTAAATCTACGCTTTTACGCATTATCGCAGGGTTAGAAACGGCTACGACCGGCGAAATCTGGATCGGTGGCCGCCGGGTAGATCACCTGTCGCCCAAAGACCGCGGCATCTCGATGGTGTTCCAGAACTATGCGGTGTTCCCACACCTGACTGTGTTCGAGAACATTGGCTTTGGTCTTCGGATGCAAAAGCTGCCCGATGATGAAGTCAAACGCCGGGTCGAGCGAACTGCTGGGCTGATGCATATCGAACAGCTTCTAAAGCGTTATTCGGGAGAATTGTCCGGCGGCCAACGTCAACGGGTCGCTGTTGCCCGTGCGTTGGCAATGGAGCCGGACGTGATCCTGATGGATGAGCCGCTGTCGAACCTTGACGCGCTCCTACGCATGGAGATGCGTGCCGAGTTGAAAGGCGTTCTGGCCGAAAGCAAAACCACCGCCATCTATGTGACACACGATCAGGTCGAAGCTATGTCCATGGCTGACCGGATCAGCGTTATGCATCAGGGCAAAATTGTTCAGGCAGCCTCACCCATCGAAGTGTACAGGGATCCAGCGGCCGAGTTTGTGGCCAGTTTCATCGGCAACCCTCCGATGAATTTCCTCCCCGCTGAAGCTGCGGGCTCTGGTCGCTGGACAGTGGCGGGACAGAGCTTTGACGGGCCGGCAAATGGAAAAGATCTTAAATGGGCCATCCGTCCAGAAGATCTGCGCATTGCGGATCAGGGTTTTGGAGCGCGAGCCAAAGTAGTGGAGCCTCTGGGCGCACATTTGCTCGTGACTTGTGAAGTGGACGGACACCAGTTCCGCGCCGTCCTGGACAGTGAGCTCAGCGTGAAACCTGGTGACGTACTTACGCTGGCGCCGCAAGAAGGCCGGGGTCGCTGGTTTGACCCCGAAACCACTTTGGCTGTCGCGTAAAGGAGAAGATATATGAGCCAAGCGCTGATTGATCAGGCTCGTGAAGTAATGGAAGGAAATGACCGGGGTAGCTATACAGTTCCCACCCATGGCCTCTATCCCTTTCAGTGGAATTGGGACAGCGCATTGTCCGCGCTTGGCTTCTCACATTTTGACATGAATCGGGCATGGGTCGAGGTCGAGACTCTTATGGCTCATCAATGGGACGATGGTATGGTGCCCCATATCATCTTTCATGAACCCGATGACGGATATTTCCCAGGCCCTGAAGTCTGGAAAACCGGTCAAGTTATACCCACGACTGGCATCACCCAGCCAGCGGTCGCGGGCTTTGCAGTGCGAAAGCTCTACGATCGGTCCAACGACAAGGCTGTTGCGCGCGAACGGTTGGCTGAGCTCCTACCAAAGGTTCATGCGTGGCACCAATGGTTCTATCGCGACCGCGATCCCGACGGTACGGGGTTGGTCGCAATCATTCACCCTTGGGAGTCTGGCCGAGACAACTCGGTGGATTGGGATGAAGCGCTGGAAGCCATGCCGATCGAGGGCGTCGCGCCATTTACGCGGCGCGATACGACACACGCCAACCCTGATCACCGCCCGTCGGACGAGCAATACAAGTGTTACATCTGGCTGCTTGAACATTTCCGAGGGCTTGGTTGGGACAATGCGAAGCTCCACGATGCCTCACCCTTCCGGCTGGTTGATCCGGGCTTCAACGGTATCCTGATACGGTCCTGCGACGATGTAGCGGATTTGGCCGAAGTCCTAGGCGATACCTCAATGGCTTCGGAGGCGCGAACAATGGCCGTGAAGGGTCGTGCGGCATTGGAAAGCCTTTGGAATCGGACACTTGGACAATACACGTGTTACAACCGCGCTGCTGGTCATCTGCAGAGCACGCCCACGGTAGCAGGGCTGCTCGCAGCAATTGCCGATGTCCCTCATGGCCGCGCTGAGGAGTTGGTACGCAGGATCGCCTTGTTGGGCCAGCGATGCGGCTATCTGGTGCCCAGTCACGACCCGGCAGATGGCGCTTTTGACAGCCTGCGCTACTGGCGCGGGCCGACATGGTTAATCGTAAATTATTTGATTGCTGAAGGTCTAGGTCGGTCCGGGCAGGGGGAAATGGCACAACGCATCCTAGCCGACAGCCTAAAGCTTATTCAGAAAAGCGGCTTTGCAGAATATTATGACCCGATGAGTGGTGAACCTTGTGGCGGCGGTAGCTTTACGTGGACCGCAGCCATGGTAATCGAAATCCTCAAAACCAAAAGAGTGCCGGCATGAAGCGTTCGCGCATCAATGAAATCATGGCCCAAGCAGATGAGATGATCCGCACTCACGGGGTCACGTCGCCGCCCTTTGCCTTTTGGACACCCAAGGAGTTTAAGGCCCGTGAAAGTGAGGCCCGTCACGTGATTGACGCAAGGTGCGGTTGGGACATCACCGATTATGGTGACGGTGATTTTGACAAGATGGGCCTGTTCCTCTTTACCCTGCGCAACGGGTTACAGAGTGATTTGGCCAAGGGCGGCGGCATGTGCTACGCCGAGAAGCTGTTGATTTCAAGGCAGGACCAGCTGTCGCCCATGCACACGCATGTTCTGAAAGCTGAGGATATCATCAACCGCGGTGGCGCAACTCTGATTGTTGAGCTTTTCGGCTCAGGCAACGCGGGTGGTTTTGCAGAGGATCGCGGCGGTGTGGTCTGGCTGGACGGCATCCGACATCATTATCAACCGGGCGAAAAGCTGCGCCTGGCACCGGGTGAAAGCGTTACCCTGCGTCCTGGTGATTGGCACGCGTTCTGGGGCGAAGGCGGGGATGTGCTGATAGGCGAGGTCTCGACCGTCAATGATGACGAGACCGACAATATTTTTCGTGACCCAATTGGCCGATTTGCCGAGATTCAAGAGGATGTCGCTCCGACACATCTGTTGGTCAGCGACTATTCCAAATGGCTGGGTTGATCGATGAAAACAGTGGCGGATTCTCGGCAGACCTTTCGCAGACTTTGATCCCCATAGCCGCGTTTAGGCAATCATCCTGCATTGAATAATTTGGCAATGTTGTAAGGGCCTCATCTGGCCGTTCACTACATTGTGCTTCAACTCCCAGAGTTAACCAAAGCGGACCTTCACCCAGCATCTCGCGGCGGCGGCTTCGTCCCGCATTTCTGCCGTTCAGCAGATTTCAGCGAACGTCCGCTGCGAGTTCAATGCAGACCTTCAGGCGAAATTCCTCGGAATGACCGCCAACAATGACCGCTATCCGTTCCTAAGCCGTCATCTGACAGAAAGACTCAGATGACTGCCTTGAGCCCGAAGCCGACGCAAGAAATCTTTACGTTTTTGGGCGACGTTTGCCACTGCACTTCCGAGTAATTCGTACATAGACTGCAGGGGTTTCAATTAAACGCCGAGGTATCAATATGAAAACTGTACTGCCCTGTTTGACGGTAGCTTCCGCAATCCTACTGTCTGGTCAACAAGCCGTTTCGCAGTCTTTCAATGACACAGGCGATATTCTGGCGAGATCCGCCGAGATCGAGGACATTGAATACACGATCATGGTTCAACGCGCGACGCAGGCCGCAATCTGGGGAATGCCTGCGGCTGGTATGGTGGACTTCCTGAAAGGCATTCGGCGTGACCTCGGTGGCGACTACAACGATGTCGTTTACCTGAACAAACCCTTCGACTCTAAGCATGGCTTTTTGACAGCGAACGACGTGACAGCCTATGCATGGTCGTCGATGACATCTGAACCCGGTCCACTTGTGATCGAGGTGCCGGCGGCAACAGACAACGTCAGCTACTTCGGAACGATTGTGAACGCCTGGGACGTGCCAATTGTCGATGTTGGGCCGGACGGCCATGACAAGGGAGAAGGGGGCAAGTACCTGATGCTCCCGCCCGGCTACGAAGGAGAGATGTCGGTCCAGGAACTGACGGATGCGGGCTATATGCCCTTCGAAACTGATACCTACGAGTACGGCTTTTCTTTCCGCCCGAGGCTATACAACGGAGCGACGGATGCCGACGCAGCGGACTATGCGCAGACGATCAAGGTCTATTACTTGTCGGAAGCGGATAACCCGCCGCCGAACACCTACCACGAAGCCTCCGAGGTTCCGTATGACTCGTTGCCCTACTACAATCATACCTACTTTCAGGACCTGAACGACTACATTCAAAACAACCCGATCCGTCCGCAAGACAAGATCATGGTCAATTTCCTGAAGGATCTTGGGATCGAAAAAGGCAAGCCCTTCGAACCGACGGAACGCCAAATCGATGCTATGAACGAGGGGCTTCTATTGGCTTATGCTGCCATGCAGCGATACTTCGTTGAGCCCGGTTTAGCGACCGTTCCGCTTTGGGTCGACGATAGCGGTGACTTGAAGTCGCAATGGCTGATCTGGGACTTTGCCGAGGGGCAAGCCGAGCTTGGCTTCCCATACGAGACCGATACCGAAGTGTTGGTCGATGATCGGGCTGGTGGAAGTTACTTCTGGATTACCTATCTGCCCAAGAATCTGGGCGGTGGCACCTTCTATCTCACGGGTCTGCGCGACAGCGCGGGAGACATGTACGACCATACTCAGACATACAAACTGAACATCCCTGCAGATACGCCCGCCAAGGATTTCTGGTCCGTGATTGTCTACTCGATGGAGACCAAGAGCTTCATCCGCAATGTGAACCCAGTCGGCCTGTCGTCGCGGGATGTAGAAACAATGCAGGTCAACGATGATGGGTCGTATGACATCTACTTTGCTCCCGAAGCACCCGAAGGACAGGAGAGCAATTGGATACCGACGACGGAACCGTACTTCTTACTGTTTCGACTGTACGGACCTGCTGAAGGCTGGATTGAGAGCGGCTGGGTATTGGGTGATCTTGAGAAAATTTGAACACGACCAAGTCAGAAAGCTGTCCGAGTAGCGGGTCAAAACGCGATTCCGCGTAATGTCTGCTTGGTCCGCATAGCTGCTGTCCAAGGCTCCAAAACACCGCATCTTTGATCTAAAGTCCGGTTCCAGTGCATTGCCGCCGTCACTATGGCCTAGTGCTGCACTAGCAGCGAAGGTCTGCTTGGTGGCCTTCCTGCCAGTTCGGGCATCGTGCGGCGAACGGCTGGTTTGTCCCGCAGAGCCGTCATTGTACCGCCTTGCGGCGAAGGTCGGCTAGGTTGGCGAACACGCCCAATCTTACCTCACTTTCGCAAAATATCCTCGGGGTCCAGGGCAGAAAGCCCCGGCGCGTTCTTTGAACGCGATGCGCTTTGCGCATTTTCAAGGTGAAATGTGAAAAAGGAAAAAGTGCTTTGGGAGCACAAATTGAGTTCAAGTGCAGTCCAACGCAGGATAGGCTTAGCGCCAGCAAGTACATTACTATTGATCATCATGCCCACAAAAAGAAGTCTGCAACCTCATATCTGACCCCTGAGCTTCACACACAGCTAAAAGCTGTTGCGGAAGCCGAAGGCCACACGATTTCGACGTTTGTGGGCAAGATGAATGAATTGGTTGTTGAGGACGAAAAGCCGGAACCAGCGCATCAATGTGAAGGTGGCAAAGGCCGAAAAGAAGGCAAGATAACTGTTCGTGTTGCCAGGGATGTTCGGTTGAAGATCGAGCGCGAGGCCAAGATCCAGGGTATTCCCCCGTCAACTTGGGCTGCTCGTATTTTGACGGCCCGAGTGCTTGCAGCCCCCCCCAACCGATCTAGGGCGAGCGAAAAGCGATCCGCTGGGGATTCCGCCAACTCCGTGGCGCGACGACGAATCTCAATCAAATGACAACGGCTATGAACCGCGAAGTGTTTTCTGGGGGCAGCTATGCGCCAACGCGACAAGAACTGCACGAGTTGCGGAGCATCGTTGATAACCTTCGGGATTTGCTCCGAATGCACTCGGCAGGACGCTTAGAGTTTCAGTTGGGTGAAGAGCTGAACCGGCGCGAAAACCCTTGTCGGGTAGACGATTGCGGAACTTCGTAACAAAGGCTGCGAACGAGAAGCAAGCGGGACTTAGTGCTAATTCAGACGACATTGGAGTGAGCTCAATGGCGCCCTTTGGATTAAGCACCAACGGGGTTCTTTTTCAGGTGTTGAATAAAGAGGCGCAGTGGTGTCATCGAACGGTATTCCCGCGGGAAGAAGATATTGATGCCGGGGATGGAAACCCTGTTTTGGACTAAGACTTCTTCGACTAAACCGGATGCCAGTGATTCCAGACACGTGTCGCGAAACGTATAAGCTATTCCCAGCCCGCGGGCCGCCATTTCAACCGTAACCGGCGAAGAGTTTGCAATCAGGCTACCGCCCACTTCGACGGCGTAGTCACCTTCAGGGCTGGTGAATGTCCAGGGGGCGAATTGGCCGGAGCTTTGGAAGCGGTAGCGCAGACAATTATGTTCCAACAAATCCCTTGGGTTTTCTGGGGTGCCATTCTCCGCAAGATACTTCGGGCTTGCCACCACAGCTGTTTGCAATGGACTTGTTAAGCAGATGGCAATCATATCCTGTGCAATCATGCCACCCATACGAAAACCAGCATGGAAGCCCTCGCCAAGCACATCCGTCAAAGCATCGGTTAGCAGCAGCTCAACCTCGATCTCGGGATATAGCTGCTGGAATGAGACCAGCGCTTCGCGAACGACCAGATGATAGGCGATCTCGGAAATCGCGAGCTTCAACGTACCGCGGGCTGAATGGCCTGCTGTAAGTGCGCTTTCAAGCCCGTCGGCAAGTTGATCAAATGCCGGACCCGAGCTTCTCGCCAGAGCACGCCCGGCTTCTGTCAGATTGATTGACCGCGTCGTCCGGATGAACAGTGCAGTTCCAAGTCTGTCTTCTAGGTTCTTTAGCTGATGACTTACTGTGGACCGTTTGAGCCCCAGCTTTTGTGCAGCAGCACTCAGGCTACCGTGTTGAGCAATCGCATTGAACACTTCGAGAGTGGAAAGAGGCAGGCGCATTGGTGCATCTCCTACACCATAGAGATGGTTAACAGGCTTATTGTTGTCTGTGATGGAATATATAAATTTGGCCAACAAGTAAACGCGACCCCCCGGACGGCAGAGACAAATCACCAATGAACATTCTCGTTTTGACCGCTCATCCAAACCTCACAGCCTCATTGGTCAACCGAGTGTGGTTTGACGCCCTGTCAGATGTGGCAGGCATCACAACCCGTGACCTGATGGCCGTCGGCGGGCGGGCGATGAAATTTGATCCGGAGGTCGAACAGGCCCTGCTTCGGAATGCTGACCGTGTCGTGTTGCAGTTTCCGTTCTACTGGTACTCCTCCCCGCCCGTACTCAAGGCGTGGCTTGATCAGGTGTTGCTTGCCGGGTTTGCCTATGGCCCCGGTGGCAACCAACTAAACGGAAAAGAGCTCGTGCTTGCCGTTTCCACTGGCGGACCGGTCGAAAGCTATCGGACTGGTGCATTCAACAATTTTTCCATGTCCGAGTTTCTGACTCCGTTTCGACAGACGGCACTTACAACTGGCATGACCTATCTGCCGCCGTTCGTACTCCACAGTGCGATGAGCCAGGACCAGATCCGGATCGAAGCAAGCGTTCCGGCGTTGATTGCGCATCTGACCGGGCAACAGCCTGAAGCCAGCGCCAAGTTGGCTGGATAGGCACATACCCCTCGCTAAAAATCAGGAGAAGCAAATGGAAAACCTCGAAAACAAAGTGATCCTTATCACCGGTGGTGGTACGGGAATTGGGAAAGCCACGGCATCTGCCTTTATTGCCAATGGGGCGAAGGTGGTTATTACCGGTCGCAGACAATCCGTTCTTGAAGAAGCAACTCAGAAACTTGGGCCGCAAGCCTACGCTATTGTTGGGGATGTCAGCAAAGATGGCGAACCGGCCCGAATTATCGAGGAGACCATCCGCAAATTTGGCCGGCTGGATGTTTTGGTCAACAATGCTGGAACAGGAAAGATGGGTCCACTGTCTGAAACCAGTGACCAGGATATCGAAAGCATTTACCGAACCAACGTGTTTGGACCGCTGGCTTTTGCCCGCGAGGCAACCCCCCATCTTGCCAACAGTAAGGGGGCAATCATCAATATTTCTTCGGTAGTCGCGCGCGGCATGATGCCTGGCGCTGCGGTTTACGCATCGTCAAAGGCAGCTGTGGACCATGCAACCAGACTCATTGCTGCGGAACTCGGTCCAATGGGCGTCCGGGTCAATGCGGTCGCACCCGGACTTACAGACACGGAAATAACGGCAGACGTAAAGTCAAATGAACAAATGCTAGGAATGATTATCGCTCAAACACCGATGGGTCGCATCGGTGAACCTGAAGACATCGCAAACGCGGTTCTTTTGCTTGCCGATAACCGTGCCGGGTGGATCACAGGCCAGTCTGTACAAGCAGGTGGAGGGTTCCTGTTGTAAGGCGACGAGCGTGATTTTGAACATCAAGCTTCAAAAAATATCCGCAGAGGGTCAAAAGCGACCCGGCAACATCTTCAACATGATGTTGTCGGGTCTTCAATGATTACAGCATGAGATTTCTTGCCGAACCAAACGGTTTGCAGAGTTACACCGTCGGGATCAATGTTGCGCTGCTGAAGCAACGAAAACCGCAAAGACTGACTCACTTGAATTAGCCTTTGTAGGGCAATGTACGAACTCTGCGTTTAGCGCCTCTTCAAGCGTTAAGCAGCATCTGGAAGATTGGGGCTCTCAGCCCGCATTCGCCGCCTGTAGCGCGAAGCTCGGCTCCTGATTTGTGAACGACCGTCCGGTGAGCGAGGCGACTCAAGATCAAGGGCTTGGCTCGATCTATCGACGGTTGGTTCCGCTACGCCTGCGTCCAATGCCTTGCTGCATGGGCATTGGTCGACTGCGAGCCCAAATTTAACGATGCTGCACGGTGCCAGAGTGTCTGCTTTCAAAGGTTTTTCATTATGGGTAACGTCAGTTCCAGCAAGTGGAGCAACCGTGTGCGCAAACCCAAGGGTCGGCTGACCGACGTTTTTGCCTTACCAGATGATGAATTTGGAAAACCTCGAACCGTCCTGATGTTGGATCGGCTCACGCACGTTCCAGAGGCAGGAGACGTATTAACGGTTGCGGACCAGCACTTGACTATCGCTCAAGTCGATAGGCGGCGGTTTAGAGACTGCCTGACTGGTTGGAAGATGCCGGGGCGCAGCAGTATTGCTGTCTTGGTCAACAAACCTAGCGAAGCTCTTCGCCCGTTAGCGCAGAGTCCAGTTCGCCCTGTCGTCACTTGGATCCCTAAAGACGAACTGCCTTGGCACTTCCAAACGGATGATCTGCCGACATTTAATCACCTCAATGAAACTTGGAACGCGCATCCAAATGATGTCGGCCTCATGATTGAGCAGAATGATCAAACGTTACTGGCCCAAATGCGGCCAAATCCATACGCCTATCGTAAATACGAGAACATACCCTCAATCACAGTCCGCTTTTCAGGCTGCGAGCGGTATCGTGTGACACAAATGAATGACCATGGTTGGTATGGGGGCCAATGCCGTTTCAGCGGGCTCGCTCCGTCATGGGGCGAGTTCTACGAAATTTCAGGCGACACCAGAGACGACATGGACCCCACGCCTTGGGTCAAGATGGATGGGTCTGGGACGCGGCATTTTCATTTCTACCTGAGAGATGAAGCCCTTGAGGTCAAAGCGCAGGAATGGTCGTTAGAAACCAAAAGCTGACTTTCGGTTTCAATTCCTGGACGGCAGCAAAGTCCGCGTCTCGCTCATTACCAGAGGAAATCTCGCTGCACCCGGCGCGAATGACCGCTCTTAGCGCCGCGTTGCCGTGCTCAAGATGATGCTTACGCGGCAAAATCCGTGCTGCGAGCGCGCGCAGCGAGACTTTGACACTTCCGCTCAGGGCTCGGTGCGGTCGTTCGTCGAATTGTCGTGAGAAACCGCACTGCGGACAAAGCGGCCTTTGGTTCTCCAAACTAATCGGACATTTTTGGTTTTAGACTAGGCGGTTGTGTAGAGTGACAGGATTACTTGTCTTCTCTTCCGTAAGCACAATATCTCAATTGGCACCCTCATTGGATGCTGAGGAGGCCGCTACCAATCGAATTCCTATCATATCTTTAGGTCCAGGCGCGGCTTCCAAAAAGGGCGGAAGAGTTCAATCTTGGGGCATCGGTTCATCACGACTTTAAGGCCCGCCGCTTCGGCGAGTTGCGCTGCTTGGTCGTCGTACACACCGATTTGACCCCAAAGAACTTTTGCCCCGATTGCGATAGCCTCCTCGGCAAAGCCAAATAACTCTTCCTTTGGGCGGAAGACGTCAACCATATCAACATGTTTGTCGATCTCTTCTAGCGAGTGGTAGACCTTGAGTCCTCTAATTTCCGAAACATTCGGATTAGGATTCACCGGTACAATATCATAGCCGATTTCACTGAGCTGTCGCAGAACGCCATAACTGAATTTTCTTTTGTCCGCACTAGCCCCCACCATTGCAATGGTTTTGACCGACTGCAGGATGTCGGCTAGGTACTTGGGGTCGTAATCGTAGATGCGATCAATATCTGCTTCGGGCATCGGTTAACCTTCCTTCGGCGTCGCAATGTCAGCCTTGAGTTCGTGGGGTTTGAGTGGGTCGAGAAACGGATTGCGGTACAGCTTGTCATGGCTCTCGACCCCTATCTCAAGCGTGATGTCGGATGTTGGACGTGCCACGCAAAGGATCACATAGCCGTTCGCGATTTGCCGATTATTCAGCGCAACCTGTCGGCGTTGATCGATCGCGCCAGTCTTTAGTTTTGCCGCGCAGGTAATACAGCCGCCATACTTGCACCCAAAAGGCAAGTCGACGCCCTGTTCTCTCAGCGTTTCCAGAAGTGGACGCCGCGCATCCACACAGTATTGCGCGCCATCTCTGTTCGCGATCGTCACGGTATACATAGTCATAGCCAGATGTCGCTTGTGCAATCACCGCCCGGATACCGGCTCTCGTGACAGCGCGATGGACCATTCGGTTCTTTGCCAAAGTCCACAATGAAATCCTCGTTGATCTTCATGCCACCGTTTTCAGGGTCGCAATCGATCATCACCATAACCCCGCCCTTTTCGCGAATCTCGGGATAGAACTGGTTATCCCAAGTCGAAAACAGCGAGGTCGTGACATAAAGCCTTCGTCCGTCGAGAGAGAGCTGGAACATTTGCGGACCACCCGCGACCTCGACCCCGTTAACGATCGGAGCTTTACCCAAAAGGCCCCCCATAAACACTTGGCCGGTCAGCTTGGGATTATGCGGGTCGGTGATGTCATACTGGCGCATATCTCCATGCAGCCAATTGTTCAGGTACAAGTATTTGTCGTCCATCGAGATCAGGATCGCCGACATAACCCCCGGCAACGGGATCGGCCATTCGGGGTGCATCTCGTTTTCCACGTCGATGATCTTTTCCCACTGCCACTTTTTAGCATCGTCTTGCCACCAATGGATCACATTGGTCGAAAGAGCTGCGCCACAGAACCCGTGCGTGCTGTCGGGGTCATGGTGGAACTTGACTTCCAGTGGCAACAGCCCGTCTTCACCCAAATAGAAGCTTTCGACCGGCTCGCGCTTTTCGAAATCCCAAAAATGCAGCTCCCGCCCATATTTCAGATGGCCCACTTCTTCCAGATCGAAGCCCGGCATGAAGGTATTGGGCGCAGCCCATTCGGAACTGACCATCACGTTGTGGCGCGGTTGGTACCAGAAATCGTAGCCAAACTTGATATCGCCCATCGAGGTTTCCCAGCGACCGACGATGTTGAACTCTTTGTCGAGATGCAGATAGCCTCCAGGAGCTTCACCCTTGGCATTTCCAAGGAAGGAAATGATGATTTCCGAGCCCAAACAATGCACCGTATGCGGGCCCGATAAATCTGCCTTGGCCTTGATCTCGGTCCCGTCGATGACCTTATGCAACCGCGGCGCACGCGGGTCAGTGGCTGTATCAACGATGTGAAGGTTGTTAGAGCGAACGCCTGGCAGGATCAGGTATTTGCGGGACATCGAGCCGTCGTCGTGACAGGACGAACAGGCGTTCCACCCCATGTGGTGAAGCTCGTCCCCAATCCCCGGCATTTCCAGCCTATTGATTACCTGAGAATAGGTCGGGCTGTCAGGGTCGACATCCACAGTAGCGAGGTAATCAGGTTTCTGGATCCCTGTCCCAGTGTAGATGGCGATCGTGTAGAGTAGCTTTTCTCGGGGGGCTTTGATGGCTTCTTGCGGACTCTTGAAGCCCGGTCCACAGCATTGTCCATCCATCGTGTGCTCCTCCCTTGATTCCCTAAATTGTATCGTATATCGAAAACTTAGTTATCATAAAGTGAGAAAAATGCATCTCGAACGATTAGCGCTGATTTTGGAAATCGTGGGTCAAAAAGGACGTGCGTCCGTAGCGGATATCTGTGCCCAGTCCGGTATACCTAAACCGACGGCCTACAGGCTGGTTCAAGACCTTGTTTTGTCCGGCCTACTTGAATCACCAACCCGCGGTGAGTTCGCGATTGGGATTAGGCTAAAGCGTATCACGTTGAGCGATCACTCTGACCCCGCTCTTTTGCAGGTGATTGCGCCTGTCCTCTCTGGCGCCGCGAATGACTATGGCGCTGCGTTCTTCTTGTCTCGGCTACGAGGCCATTGGGTTGAGATTATTCATGTGGAGACACCGCAGACGGGCGTGTCTTTTCTTCATCCAGGTATGGGCAAACGACCAATGCACGCGTGCTCTTGCGCCAAGGCAATCGCCGCCGTGTCGCCTGAGCTGCTGTCTCAAGACCGATTGGATGGGCAGCTTAAGCGGTACACAGATCGCACGATTACAGACCCTAAGGATCTGGCCGCGGAACTCGATGTCATTCGAGCCAAAGGGTATGCCGTATGTGTTGAAGAGCTCGAGCGCGGGATCAGTTCTGTCGCAACAACGCTGACTAAGACAGGTGTTGGTGCGACGCTTTCAATCGGCGCTACCGCGTCTCTTCGGGTGTTTACACCTTCGAAGCGAGAAAAGATTGGCCATACACTTACCACAATGTCACACGAACTTGCGCGCGCGCTAGGATGGGGTGAAGCAGATAAAGAAAGGATACCCGCTTAGGTTCATGGGTATCGCAGTGCTGTAGGTTAACGCCATCCAGCAGGACTGGTGTGTTTTGCGACCTTCGCCGCTTTTAGGTCAATGAAGGAGACAAATATGGACGATGCAATGTTTGGTGGGTTCTTCGTGATCAACGTAAAACCTGAGTATCGGCAGCCCTTTTTGGACGCCAGCATCTTCCAAGCGCAAAATGTTGTCAGTGAAGAACCCGAAGTTTTCCAGTTTCATATTATGGTGGATGAAACAAACCCAAATCGTTTCTATTTTTACGAAGTGTTCAGGAACGAAGCCGCGGTCCAAGATCATTGGGAATCTGAAACCTTCAATAACTGGTTAAACACTGTCCGAAAGATGCTGGATGGTGAGATCGAACTAGTTGCCAGGATGCGCTCGCTTTTTCCGACGCCAAAAGGTTTCGAAGCGCAAAAAGCAAGCCTGCTACTATGGTAAAATTGACCAACGTTTGGAATTTTCGTCCGTGCGAGAACATTACGGGTTTTGGTGCTGGTCCGCTTTGGACTCGATGCGATCATGCGATGATATTTCGAGAGCATCTTCGACGCGCTCGAAGCTGACACCCGACAGAATTGACTGAACAACTGCCAGCCTATCTTTGAGAGAAAGGGGCTTTTGTATGAACAGATGGATTTATTTTGGGTTCACGTTGCTGGTTTCAGCGTGCAGCCCACCTACACAGGCTCCATTGGTCACTGACGCGAACGGTCAGACTGCCATCCAAATCAACACAAGCGGGCTGACATGCTACGGGTCGACCTGTCTGGAGATCACAAGAGGCAGCGTTCGCGCGATCGGACACAAGAGAGCGCGGATCCCAAAAGGTATCGATGTCAGCAGCGGAACCGTCACCCCAGACGAGTTCAAGCGGATGCGCCAATCAGCGATGCTGGCGGGGGGACCCGGTTCTGGCAATCGGTAAAGGAAGGAGAGGTCGCGATATGTTCAACGATGACGTCCAGGCACGATGCCCGGAATGCGGATCGCTGGATACGCTGGTTACGGGTGAGAAGGCTGCCTGCAATGCATGTGGGTACGAGGAGTCTTTTCTGTTCGATGAGGAGGTGCGCGACGGAGCGCATGAGGTTGTGGCCAACGCGCAGAAAATGGCAGGGACGAGAGACGTTCTGCAGCGATGGGAATTTGCAGGGTAAATGGGTGGCTGAGGGGGCCAGAAATCCTGAAAAGTGAAAACGCGCTGTGTGGGCCTCTCAGGGACGAAACGAGGGCCGCGCCTGTCACGAGATGAAAAATCCGTTAACCCCTCTTTGAATGGGCGTAGAAGGGGTTACTCTGCTGCGACTTGCTCGGTAGGGCTTAAACGCTTCATTCTGCGCGGGCTGCGCTGTAATCCTCGTCTGAGACATGCTCCATCCAATCCGCAGTCTTGCCCTCGACAGAGGTCTGCACAGCCAGATGGGTCATCGCACAGTCAGGCGACGCGCCGTGCCAATGCCGCTCTCCTGGCGCGAACCACACCGTATCGCCAGGACGCAACACCTGCACTGGCTGCCCCTCAGACCCAGCCAGGCCCAAGCCCGACAAAACATGCAGCGTTTGACCGGCAGGGTGCGTGTGCCAAGCTGTCCGTGCGCCGGGCTCAAAAGTCACCGTAAGGATCTTGACCGGCGAGGGATCATTCCCTGTTACAACAGGATCAAAGCGGACCGTACCGGTGAAATACTCATTGCCGGGAAATTGAGAGGGCCGGTCCCCGGCGCGGTGAATCTCCATAATGTGCTCCTTCGATGCGCTGCTCTTGGCGACTTAGCAGAGTTCCGATTTCAAACCCAGAGGCGCGCCGGGTAGACGCGGCTATCAGAGCGCCATTGTCGAATGCCCAGAATGCGACTGGAACCGGTCATCGGTTTGAACAGGACCTACGGCCGAGTTGCAGACAAAGCCGTCTCAGGCTGGCGCTGCAGATTTCGCATTTCCACCGACAACCCACAAACACAACACCGCAAGCAAAACCTCTATCGCAAATGCGGCAAGAATGTTTTCGGAAGGCCAGCCATCGAGGACGAAACTGATTGTCCTGCCCACGGCGAAAGCTGAGAAAACCGTGGCCCCAAGCAAGGCTGAGGCCTGGACCAACTTTTGGTAAAAGGCTCCGCACAAAATGATCAGGCCAAGTACCGCGAGATTGGCAGCAGGTGCACGCAACTCACTCATCAGGTTTGGCTGCGGCAAGAGTACGATGCCGTAATTGGCGTAGAAAGACTGTGGGTCCAGAGTGATGGCCAGACCGATGGCGAATGCAGTTAATCCGGACATGCCCAAGATAAGCCTGCCTCTAAGTTCAAGTTTCATGTTTGTCTCCAATGTCCTTTGGCCTGGCTCAAGCGGCTTTGGTCCACGCGCCAGACATTTCAGCTTTGTTTGCGAAGTCGGCGAAGTCGCGTGGCGCGCGTCCAAGCGCACGCTGGACCCCGTCCGCGAGGTTCGCATTGCGCCCGTCCAGCGTTTCACGCGCGATGTCCGTAATCACATCAGCAATCATCTCGCCATTCGCATGCGCGATTTCCGCGTGGAAGTCTTCGAATGAAATTGGCAGGTATTGCACAGTCCTGCCCATGGCGCGCGAAAGCTCTGCGGCCATGTCGGCAAACGTCATGAGACGTGGTCCCGTGACCTCGTACAGTTCGCCGTCGTGTCCTTCTTCTGTCAAAGCAGCTACGGCAACATCGGCGATGTCGTCCACGTCGATGATCGGTTCGCGTACTTCGCCGGCGGGCATCGGCAAGACACCTGCCATGACCGGACCAAGCAATGCCCCTTCAGAGAAGTTTTGTGCAAACCATGCTGCACGAACGATAGTGAACGGAACTCCGGAATTGCGTACGACTGCTTCCGCTCGTTCCGCATGAAACTCGCCACGCCCGGTTAGCAGAACAAGACGCTGTAATCCCTTTTCACGAGCCAATGCTGTGAAGGCTTCGACTTGCTCAACCGCGCCAGGAAAAGCGATGTCAGGAAAGTAAGAAATATAGGCAGCCGAAACGCCTTCCAGGATTGCGGGCCAGGTCTGCGGTTGTTCCCAGTCAAATGGCGTTTCACTGTTCCGCGATGCGCGCCGGACTGTCTGCTCTTTTTCTTCCAGACGTGTCGCGATCCGCGATCCGGTTTTGCCTGTTGCGCCAAGTACAAGAATGGTTTGCTCCATCATTGGTCATCTCCATGAGTTCACTTGATGGCCCGAAATTAGGCAATCAATAGAGATGTTCTATTCTTCAGAATCCGATATTATTATTCGATCGTCCAAAGTAGATAGACGAAGAGCTAAATTTCAGCCAAGGTCCCCACATGAACAAGGTTGAACCGCATGTCCTTGACCCAGATGCACTGGCACAGCCGATCGGCGATCCGCTGGGGGAAATCCTCCATTTGCTGAAATTGACAGGTACATTCTATTGCCAGTCTCGCATGACTTCACCATGGGGCGTATCGATACCGGGATTTCCCGGCGTACTGAGCTTTGCGGTCATCACACACGGGCGGTGCTTGATGAAGGTCGGTGACGATGACCCGTTCGAGGTCGAAAAAGGCGATCTGGTCTTGATGACCAACGGAGCACCGGTCGGTTTCTTTAGCTCAGAAGACACGCCGCTTTTGACGCTGGAGGAGTTGCCCATTCGCAAGGTAACCGAGCTTTATGAAACACTGGAATACGGCGGCGGCGGCGCGGAGACGGGCATCATGTACGGCCTCGTCCGGATCGATCACGCCGCCAGTGGTATGTTGATGCGCTTGCTTCCGGATGTGCTCAAAATCGACCCGTGGGAAGAGGATGCCGGAAGCTGGCTACAGGCAACTTTGCAGTTTATCGCAAAAGAGGCGCGGGAATTGAGACCGGGTGGCGAAACCGTGATTACGCGCCTGGCAGATGTCGTTGTCATCGAGACCATTCGTCGTTGGCTGAACAGCGCACCAGACGCAAACCGCGGCTGGCTGAAAGCGGCGCGAGACCCGCAGATCGGGCGCACGATAGTCGCCATTCACCGTACGCCTGCTGCGGCTTGGACAGTCGAGTCTCTCGCGGAGGTTGCTGGTATGTCCAGATCCGCGTTCGCGGCGCGGTTTACTGGGTTGGTAGGCGTTCCAGCAATTCAGTATCTTGCAACGTGGCGTATGCACCTGGCCAGCGAAAGGTTGGTGTCTACCGATCAACCAATCTCGCAGATTGCCGCTGACATCGGATACTTGTCAGAGCCTGCGTTCAACAAAGCCTTCAAACGGGTATTTGGCGCACCACCGGGAAAAATCAGGAAGAACGGAGTTCACTCCGTATCCAGGCGAAACTTGAGAAACTGAGCATCTTCGTATTCGATCTCACCGATGTGTTTGGCACCGAGTTTCCGGAGCGCACCCAGATTTTTTCTACTTGGTGGCAGCAGAAACGTGACAAAGGGGATACGTTTGTCAGCGATCGCAAAGTCGATTGCCATTTTGGAAATCCGGTTCCCAAGTCCAAAGGCGTCGGGCCGCAATACCAACCCAAAATCCCATTCGTCACCTTCTTTTTGAAACCCCCCCCAACCAACATACCGACCGCCTGATAAAAACGCCCAGTGTCCAAGACCGTCCCGCGCCCAGTAGTCTTCCTTTTTGGCGATAAACTTTCTTGCGACCTCAACATTCCATTTGAACGTCAAAAGCGGCATATGCTCTGCTACCCGGGGGTCGGACATATGAACCGCAATGTCATTCGGATCGATTTCCGAAAGGCGTGCAAATGAAATCCCATCTTTCATCATTGTACTCATTTGATGGCCCGAGATGTCCCTTGCATGCAAAGTAATTAGGGCGCGAATACTGTTTCACAGCTTTCTCGCGACAATGTACCGGCTCGGCAATAACCCGGCTTGATCCGCTGTCTCAACGATATCGAAGCCCGCACGTTCAATAGCGTCCTGGAGTTCAGCTGCGGATACAAAATTTACGAACGGAGCTTTCCCGAGCACCTGCATAATCGGGATCGCTATTCGGCTGATTATGCCATATTTGAACCCTCCGCTCTCTGGAGCGCAGACGGTCTTGGAAATGAATACCCCACCGGATTTTGTAAGGGTCGCAATGTGTTCGAGTGCATGGCCCATATCGGGGACAAGGTGCAGTAGATTATGTGCGAGGACAGCGTCGTAAGAACCGTCGTTAGGATCGTGCTGCAGAACCTCGGCCACTTTGAACGTTACATTCTCCAGCTCTTCTTCAGCGAGTTTCTCGTTGGCGATTTCGATCATCCCCGGTGCGAGATCGGAGGCAGTGACTTGAGCCACATGTGGTGCCAGTAGCAACGCGGTTGACCCCGTCCCACACCCGATTTCCAGCACGCTGTCTTCGGCTTGCAGGTAGGACTTTGTACGTTCAAGCGTGTTCAGATACCCTTCCATGTTCCGGATAGGATCAGCCGCATATTTGCGCGAAATCTTGCTCCAGAACGCGGCATCTTTGGACAATGCAGCCATATCGTTTCTCTTTTCCTTGGTGTCACCGCAGCCAATATCTTAAAACGCCGATTTATTAAATTGCCAGATATTGCAGAACTGTTATGCATTAATGCATGAATTGGAACGCTATCAATTTCGATTGGAACCAGGCACGGTCCTTTCTTGCAACGGCAGAAGAAGGTTCGTTTTCCGCCGCGGCGCGCGTGCTTGAGCAGACCCAGCCAACCGTCGGTCGTCAGGTCGCCGCGCTGGAACAGGCGCTTGGCGTCACCTTGTTTGAAAGGGTTGGCAAGTCGCTGAATCTGACAACAGCCGGTGCTGAGCTTTTGGTGCATGTCAGTGAAATGGCAAATGTCGCGAACAAAATTTCTCTGACCGCAACAAGCCAGTCACAAGCAGTTGAAGGGCAAGTCAGGATCACTGCTTCCGACGTGATGTCAGCCTATCAGCTACCGCCTATTCTCAAACAGATCAGGCTCGCGGCACCGCGGCTTGAGATCGATGTTGTCGCAGCAAATGACATACGAGACATACAGCGGCGCGAGGCAGATATCGCAATTCGGCATGTGCGCCCGACACAGCCGGACCTGATTGCAAAGCTCGTGGCAGAAGCGACGGCACATTTTTACGCTGCCCCTTCTTACCTCGAACAGGTTGGGCGACCACGAAATGAAGACGAACTTGCTAAGTTGGATTTCGTCGGCTTTGGCGATGTTGACACGATGATTGGATTTCTCAATCCGGCCGGCATCGAAGTAACCCGCAAGAATTTTCGGATTGGATCGCAGAGCGGGATAGTGTCATGGGAGTTTGTGCGCCAAGGCTTCGGCATTAGTGTTATGTCAGACGATGTGGCGGCCCTGACACCCGGTGTGGAGCGTGTTCTGCCCGAACGCGAGCCGTTCAAGTTTCCTATCTGGTTGGCCACACACTCTGAGTTACAAACAGCGCGAAGGATCAGGTTGGTATTCGATCAGCTTGCAGACCATCTCGGCTCGCGGACAAATTATTGAACATGAGTTGGTCTGGTGTGTGAACTGGAGTCTGCTCAGGGCTCCAAGCCGACCTTGGAGGCGGTGCAGCATCCTGTTATCGTCCCTCGTCATCGTCGGGTTGTCGTTGTGGGCGTGCATAGCGGAGCGGAGGATCAGTTATGGAAACCCAGACTTACCTGCCATTCGCGCTCTTTGCCCGGCCTGGAACAACGGCCGGAGCGTCGGCCAGAAGCGACAATTGAAACCAAAGCACGTCTGGGTAATCCGAGTGCGACTTGGATTGGCCCAGAACCATCGCGACATTGCACAATTCAACATGGCAATCGATAGCAAGTTGCGCAGATGCGACGGGGTGAAACTGCCTGTTGCCTTTGCAACACTCAATCTTGGCGGCGAAAGTCAGCTTTGCTGGCAGTCGACCTTAGCAGGAAGAGCAGAGAACGGCGTCTCTTAAGCCCTAATTGCAAGACTTCTGCGCCGCAGCGAATGACGGTTTTGTTGTATGTAGGTGAATAAAAATAACTGCTGCGTCAACGAGCTAAAAGAAGAACCCTACTGAAAAAATGGATGGCCAGCGAAGTACAACGCTCCACCGGCCAAGCCATTGTCAGACCTTCACTTGGTCCTTGGCGATGGCGTTGTAAACTGCACCGCCAAGGAGCGCGCCAATCACCCAGTTGAAGCCGGACAGGACCGAGAACCATGGAACCCAGACTGTCGCAACCGAGAAGACCGCAGCAATACCGAAGGCTTTGACCGCGGCGTTGTTCCAGCCGTTGTCATAGTGATAGATACCGCCGCTCATGTTGTAGAGATCGGCTTCACTAAGTTGTTCCTTGCGGTGGGCATAGTAGTCAACAATCATGATGCCAAAAATCGGAGCGAGCACCGCGCCAAGCGTGTTTACGAAACCGCTGATCCCGAACTGGCTGATGAAGCTGTTCCAGAACCCGCCAATCACCAAGGCAAAGATCGATGTAATCAAGCCGGCTTTACGGAAGCTGATCTTCTCAGGCGACAAGTTGGCGATGCCGTTGACCGCCGGGATGAAGTTAGCCACTAGGTTGATCCCAACAGTTGCGGCAAAAAAGGTCATCGCCGCTATGATTCCCAGAAGTACGCTGTCGGTACGTTCGACAATCTCGGTCGGGTTGATAATTGCCTCGCCATAGACCACTGCAGCACCGCCAGTTGTCAGAAGCGCCAGTGCCGAAAACAGGATCATGTTGAAAGGCAGGCCGGCAAGGTTACCCAATTTCATCGCCCGCTTGTCTTTGGCATAGCGAGAGAAGTCGCTGAAATTAATCATCACGGCCGCGAAATACGCAACCATTGTACCGACGATGGCGACGAACCCTTTGAATTCGGTCCAAGCAGTACCTTCGGGATTGGCGAAGATCGTCGCTGTGGCCGAGAGAAGCTGACCGTCAGAACGCTGCCAAAGCACTATCACAAGGCCGATCATCACCAAATAGACGAAGGGACCAGCAATGTTCAGGAAAGTTTCAACCCAGTTCATGCCACGCCAGAAGATAACGATGTGGAAGCCCCAGACAATAAGGAAGGAAATCCAGTCAATGCCAGTCAGGCCGAGAATTTCTTCCCCGCCACTCACACCCGTGATCGAACGGATCAGCAGGGCTACAGCCGTTGAGGCAAAATAGACCTGCACCCCGTACCAGAACACCGCGACTATCGCGCGTAGAACGGCCGGAAGCTTGGCGCCCTGGGTTCCCAGGCTGGCGCGAGCCAAGACCGGATAGGGGATGCCGTATTTTTCACCTGCGGCCCCAGACAGGTTGACCATCCACATTACAAAAAGCCCGGCCGTGATCAAAGCCGCGAAAGCAGTCCAGCCTCCGACACCAAACGAAATGAACAGCGAGGCCACAAGGGAATACCCAAAGAGAGACTGTACGTCATTTGCCCAAATATTGAAGATCGCGAACGGCCCCCAGGATTTTTCATCGGCACCGACTGGGTTGAGAGTGTTTCCTTCCGGATCCATCGTGCCGCCATGCACCACGGGTGTGTTGTCAATTGAAGCCATTTTTTCCTCCCTGTGCCCGAGATCCGAGCGGAAATTTGAATCTCGGCGAATCTTCGCGCGAAATTGAACTTGCAAGTAACATTTTAGAAGATATATCATGTAGTCGACTATCAAATACTTCAGCCAACACTTTACTGTTCTGATTGACAATAGCGCAGACGAGGAAATCGATGAGCCATTTTACCGAAGGCACATTGTCAGCGGATAAAGCCCAGCGCGCCCTTTGGTCCGCACTTCGATCCGGGGAGTTGCGGGACGGTCAGTTCGTCTCAATGTCGCAACTTGTCGGTATACTTGATTGCCCGATTGCAGCCATCCGCGAAGCGGTGAAACAGGCCAGCGCACTTGGATTGGTGTCCACATTGCCAAAGCGCGGTGTAAAAGTTATGGAAGCGCGGCCTGAAACCATCCGGGAGTGTCTTGATTTTCGCATGGTACTGGACCAGGAAGGCGCGCGGCGGAGAATTGCTGGCGGCGCGATCTCGGAATTGAAAGCCTTGCGAAAGCAGCACGATGAGATGCGACTCGCGGCCCGCAGTGGTGCGGCAAATAATCTTTCGCCAAAAGCCGTCGAAGTCGACTTGACGTTGCACGATTTTCTGGCCGAGGGGCTGAACAATCCTCAACTAGCGGCCGCTTATGACGCTAACCGGATGCGGATCGCAATTATTCAGAATGTGCGCCCGTTTATTCAGGACCGGATCGTCTCTGCGATGAAAGAGCATATTTCGATCATTGACGCCCTGGAAAGCCGTGACGTTGAAGCCGCTGTGCAAGCTATCCGGTATCACTGCGAACAAACCCTACGGTGGTGGGGCGTTGCCTGACATCCGTATTTGTTGCGCCATTCGACCCCGCGAAGCGGTTTGATCGTGGAATAATTCTCCACTACCTGACCGCAGGATTGTTAAAGCAGACCTTTATGGCTGAAGTTGCAAAGGGCGCTTTGTCCCGCTCCACGATGGTCGATCCCGCTTGCGGCGAAAGGGCGGTTTGAATTTACCAGAATTGTCACCAGTGAAGGTCCGGTTCGGTGAAATTTCGCTGCGCCACCGAAAAGGTGCTGCCGCGAGTGCGAGGAAATGCTGCGTCAGCGACATAGCAAAACATCAATGTCGGCAAAGTCCGCGACTCGGACCTTCGATGATTTTTCGCGAACGCCGGTTGCTGGCAAAACCGGCCGTTTGGATCGGAAACTCCAAAATTCCAGTCCGCAATGGCAGCTTTCTAGCTCACTGCAGACGCCCACCAAAATTTAGCGAGTGTCCAATCCGAGCCCATCCTGTGAATTTGATTTTCTCGCTGCGTGAGCTCGCAGCACAGACTTTTCCGCGTGCGCATCATCTTGTGCACAGCAACGCGTCTGAAGAACCGGCCGTTCCTGCGCAGCGCAGCGACAATGGATGCGCCAACTCACAAGTCGCGGACGGAGCGGGCCTTCGTCAAATTTGCGCCAAGGTCTGCTTGTGGTGCTTCTAAACTACCGCAGGACTGCTTTCTGTCCCCGGCAAGCTGTTGGTTTTGGAGCTCCAAAAGACACCAAACAAATGAAAGAAAAGAAATCGATTTGATATTTTTGGACCTTACTTTACAAAATCAGCCATGGCGAAATCAATTGATCAAACGTTAGGCATCGTTGTTTTGGTGAGCCCGCATTTCAACGTTTCGGCAACGACATCTTTCATCGATCCTTTTAGAACTGCGAATTACCTGTCAGGATTGGTGCGGTTTTCCTGGACCTATGTTTCGGAGGTTGGTGGTCACATCGAATCCAGCAGCGGCCTGGTGGTTGATACTGCCCCTTTGGCAAACGTGGTCAGGGGCAAGCCTTGGCTCGTTCTCGTAAGTACAAGCTGGACGCCTGAACGCCACGGGACACGCCAGTTCAAGGCGGCTCTTCAAAAATGGGATGCAGGCGGTGCAATAGTTGGTGGGTTGGATACGGGTGCAATTGTGCTCGCGCAGGCTGGATTGCTAAAGGGCAAAACTGCGACGGTCCATTATGAGCACATCGACGCCTTCGCCGAAATTGCACCGGACACGACGGTATCTGAGAACATGTTTGTAACAGATGGCAAGATCTTCACATGTTGTGGAGGATCAGCGGCAACCGACCTTGGCTTGAGATTTGTCCATTCCGTCGCTGGCGAAAGCATCGCAAACGCCTCAGCGCGGTATCTGTTTCACCATGATGTGCGTGGGGAAGGTCAGTCACAAAACCCAAAGGATGTGGAGCCGCTTGGGTATGTCACATCTGGCGTTGTCCGGGATGCGATCGACCTTATGGAAGCGCATTTGGAGACCACGTTGTCAATTCCCGCTATATCTCAACAGTTAGGCGTTTCACAGCGGCAACTGGGCCGATTGTTCCGGCAGTATGTTCAAAAGTCACCCGTCGAATACTACCGAGATATCCGCCTTGATCGAGCGCGTGGCCTCGTAACGCAAACCGAGCTCAAATTCAGCGAGATTGCAGAGGCGTCGGGGTTCAACGGTCAAGTGCATTTCAGCCGCGCTTACCGCAACCGCTTCGGCCTGACGCCCACTGCTGATCGCATTGAAGGTCGTGTGCCGTTCGAGTTTCGCGCCTGGCCAATGTTCAAGCCTGACATTAGGTCCGAAGGTGTCTCGTAGCCTTCTGCATAGCTGTGAGCATCTCATCACGCTGCGCTGAGAGTTCCTCGGTGCTTTGCCCGTGTGTATGCGCTGTCATTTCATCGACCAGTTTTCTGATCACATCATCGTCTAAGCGTGGATCACCCAGATCGTCCCACCAGCTGTTGAACGTGTCTTTAAAGTGGTCACAAAAAGCCTGCAAACCGCCTGCGCCCGCGCCCAAGTGAAAAAGAGTGGTTGGCCCCATTGCGGCCCAACGCAATCCCGGTCCGGCCCACATCGCTTTGTCTATGTCTTTGACGCTGGCAACACCTTCAACGGCCATATGAACGGCCTCTCGCCAAACTGCGGCCTGCAACCGGTTGGCTACATGCCCCGGCATGCCTTTCTTTATGCGGATCGTGACTTTCCCGATGTCATTGTAGAACGCTTCTGTGCGGTCCAGAATGTCTGATCCGGTGGCCTTATTCGCTGTCAGTTCCACCAGCGGGATCAGATGCGGCGGGTTGAAGGGGTGGCCAAGAATAAGTGGCGCGGGATCGCGCCACCCTTCTTGGAGCGCTTCGAGCGTCAGACCCGATGTCGAGCTGGAGACAATTGCGTCAGCAGCCAGCGCGGGCTCAATCTCCGCATAGATTGCATGCTTGATGGGCAACCGCTCAGGCGCGTTTTCCTGAACGAATTGCGCCTCTGTGACGGCCGCGGCAGCGGTCGCCACAAAGGTGATGGCGTCAGGTGTCGCGCGCTCAGTTAGGCCTAGGTCTTCCAGCGCAGGCCATGCGTTTTCAACGTAGGAACGCACGGCGTTCTCAGCGTTTTCGTCAGTATCAAAGACAGTTACGTTCCGGCCCGAGGCGAGGAACAATGCGGCCCAGCTTGCCCCGATCACACCGGCTCCAAGAATGGCGGTTCTTTCAATCTGAGACATCAGAACAACCCCGGATTAAGAGGAGAGGCCGCTGTCATGCCACCGTCAACAGTAAACAATTGGCCCGTTGCAAACGATGCATCGTCAGAGGCCAACCACAAAGCCATTGCTGCTATGTCAGCAGGTTTGCCAAAGCGTTTGACCGCGTGCCGTGCCAATGCGTCGGCTTTCGCTTTCTGAGGGTCTTGGGCAAGCTCAAACCCTGCATCTAGCATGCCGGTTTCAATCCAGCCCGGACAGATCGCATTGCAGCGAATTGCCGGTCCGTGATCAACCGCGATGGACCTGGTGAGCCCGTGCACAAAAGACTTTGACGCATTATAGAGTGCCATCGACGGGTCCGCGACATTGCCCGAGATCGACCCGAGGTTGATAATGGAGCCACCCTCCTGCATTTGCGGAATGAGTGCCCGGCAGACATTGAAAACGCCCTTTGCATTCGCTCCCATAACCAAATCCCAATCGGCATCAGTGCTGTCCACAACAGTCTTTTCAACCTGGACGCCAGCGTTGTTTACGATGACGTCCAATACACCCAGCTCTTGCGCAGCTTCGCCAACGGCGGCGGCATCTGACACATCCAAAGATATCCAATCAGTACTCAAACCATCCGGCTTTGGTCCCCGACCACAGGTGATAACGTCCGCACCTTCGGCCATGAAGGCCTCTACGATAGCGCGCCCAATGCCCTGCCTGCCGCCTGTAACGAAAGCGCGTTTGCCAGCCAACCGCATCAGTGCGCGACCATCACATGGCGCACGGCGGTATAAGCGTCCAAGGCGTAGACCGACATATCACAACCAGTGCCAGAGCTCTTCATCGCGGCCCAAGGCATTTCAGGCGTGGCAACACCATGCGTGTTCACCCACGTAAAGCCATAGCGCAACTTCGAAGACATCCGCATCGCGCGACCGGTATTGTTGGTCCAGACGGATGAGGCCAAACCAAACGGGCCTGCATTTGCCACCTTGAGCGCCTCTTCTTCGTCGCCAAACCGCGAGATGGTCACGACAGGACCGAAGATCTCGTTGCAGAATACCTCGGCATCATGCGCCACATTGATCAGCACGGTGGGTTCATAAAAGAAACCTGGTCCGTCGATCATGTTGCCTCCCAATACAACGTCGCAGTTATCGCGCGCTCGGTCGACAAACCCCGCTACAGCGTTGCGTTGCGCGGCCGAGATGATCGGCCCCATTTCGGTGCCTTCGGCCTTTTGAGCCCCAACTTTGATCTGGCTGACCTGATCAACAACGGCGGCGACGACCTTGTCATAGACCTCATCAGCGACAAGCAAACGGCAGGGCTGTGCACAGTCCTGACCGGCGTTGAAGAACGAACCATAGCGCACAGTTTCGGCAACCGCCTCGATATCAGCATCGTCAAAAACAATGACCGGGGCTTTCCCGCCCAGTTCCAGATGCACATGGCGGATTTGACGAGAGGCTGCAGCCATCGCGGCAGAACCCGTCGCGTTGGAACCCGTGATCGAGATCGCCTCGGTCCGTGGATCGTTGATCAACTGCTCGCCAATCTCACGACCGGGGCCGTGCAGCACGTTTACCACCCCTTTGGGCGCAACACCTGCGATCAGCTCGGCGGCTTTCAGCGTGGAAAGCGGCGTCAGCTGCGAGGGCTTCAGCGTGACCGGGCAGCCAGCTGCCAATGGCGCTGCCAGTTTCCAGGCCGCCATCATCAGCGGATAGTTCCATGGCGCAATCGCGGCTACGGGGCCAACCGGATCTTTGCGGATCATGCTGGTATGACCGGCCACATATTCGCCCGCAGCAACGGCAGACATCGTGCGCGCCGCACCGGCAAAGAACTTGAATGTGTCCAGCGTCAACGGCATTTCGTCATCCAAAGCCGAGGGCCAGGGCTTACCGGCATCCAAGCTTTCCAGCTCTGCCAGTTCCTCGACATGCTCTTCCAAGACAGTTGCGATATTGGTCAAAAGCTCAGAACGTTCTGCAGGGCTGGTCTGGCCAAATGTCTCAAAGGCTGCGTGGGCCCCTGCGGCCGCAGCGCTTGCCTGTTCGGACGTCGCGGAGTTGATCTTGCAAATCTCTTCGCCCGTGGCTGGGTTCACGACAAAGATCGGCGCGCCGCCCCCTTCAACCATTTCGCCATTGATTAACATCTTTGTCTGCATGTGGTCCTCTCTAAAACCCAACCCGATCGCCGCCTTTTAGTGCGAGGCGTTCGCGTGCTTCTGCCGGTGTCGCAACTGAAAGGCCCAGATTTTCGATGATTGTGCGAATGCGGCTCACTTGCTCGGCATTCGATGTGGCAAGCTCTCCCTTGCCGATAAAGAGACTGTCTTCGAGCCCGACACGCAGATTGCCACCGCGCATTGCGCTTTGTGTAGCGAAAGGCATTTGGTGCCGTCCTGCTGCCAGTACAGACCATTCATAGTTTTCAGCGCCAAAAAGTTTGTCCGCCGTATTGTGCATATGGGTCAGATGATCAGGGTCAGCGCCAACGCCTCCTAAAATGCCAAAGACCATCTGGATGAAGAACGGCGGTTTAATAAGCCCTTGATCCACGAACCATTTGACGTTGTAGAGATGGCCCAGATCATAGCATTCAAACTCAAACTTGGTGCCATGATCACCCCCCAGTTTCTCAATCGCATATCGAATGGTCTTGAACGTGTTGGGAAAAATGAAGTCTTCCGTCATCTCAAGGAATGGACGTTCCCAATCGTGCTGAAATTCCGTGTATTTCTGAAGCATCGGGAAGATGCCAAAGTTCATGCTGCCCATATTGAGCGAGGCCATTTCCGGGCTCGTCGAAGTCGCGGCCAACAGACGTTCGTCCATCGACATGCCCAATCCGCCGCCGGTTGAGACATTCACCACCGCGTCAGTGGATTGTTTGATCACAGGCAGAAATTGCTGAAACAATTCAGGCCTGGGATCTGGCTTGCCGGTCTCGGGATGTCGCGCGTGCAGATGGATGATAGACGCGCCAGCCTCTACCGCTTCAATGCTTGCTGTTGCAATTTCGGCAGGTGTGATCGGCAGGTGGGGCGACATTGACGGCGTGTGAATGCCGCCCGTTGGCGCACAGGTGATGATGACTGACTTGGGCATTACAATTTCATCTGTTGCACTTGCGCAGACAGCCCCCCGTCCAAAACCCAAAGCTGACCAGAGGCATAGCGCGCCTCGTCGCTGGCCAGCCAATTGACCAGATTGGCAATGTCCGTTGGCGTTCCGTAGGTACGCATCGGGTGCACGTCCCGGACAGCTTTTTGAAGTGTTTCGATGTTGCCCCCCCCGCCGCCAGATCCGTCACCGTTGAAGAAACTCTGCAGCATCGGAGTATCAATATAGCCGGGGCAGATCGCATTGACGCGGATACCCTCAGGGCCATGGTCGCAGGCCATTGCACGGGTTAGCGCATGCACCGCTCCCTTGGTTGCACAATAAGCGGCAAGGCCGGGGTCAGCGATGAACCCATCGTAAGACCCAAAGTTGATCAAGCTAGCGCTGTTGCCAGATTTCGCGGCTTCGCGCATCAATGGAATGGCGTATTTTGAGGTTAGAAAAGTACCCGTGGAATTCACCGCAAAGCTTTGGTTCCATTCCTCCAGCGTGGTGTCTTCGACCGTCTTTTCAATCTCGATCCCTGCCGCGTTCACCAAGACGTCAAGCTTGCCATGAGCGTTGCGGACCTGATCCATCGCGGCGATTGCGTCCGCCTCCTGTGTTACGTCGAGCTTTACAAAGTGGCTGCCGTCATCGTCATGCCTGTCCAGTGACCCTTCGAGCGTCAGGTCTGCGGCGTAAACTGTCGCACCTTCTTTGACGAAACGCGCCACAATCGCACGTCCGATTCCACCCCTTGCCCCTGTAACGAGGGCAATTTTTCCGTTCAGCATCATTGGTCTTGGTCCTTCAAAGGGGGATAACGGTAACGCTTGGCCGCAATGGTCCAATCCATATCGTTACGCACATATTGCTTGCTCGCGTCGGATGGTGGGTTGTAGTCCCAAGGCACACTTGCGCCTGCTTCCATCGCGGCATGCAGCGCGCGGCGGGATTTTTGGGTTGCAATGATCTTTGTACGCAATGCCTTGCCATCCCACCGCGCGGCAACTTCATCAGCAAAGGCTTGAGCGGCCTCATTGTAACTGAGGTCGGAGGCCAGATTTCTTGTCTCCAACGGATCAACGCTCAGATCATACAGCTGTGGTGGATCGCTATCGCAGTGGATGTATTTCAATGAACCACGCCGGATCATGATGACGGGAAAGCCCGTCATTTCAGCGCAATACTCGCCGATTGCCTCATCAACGGGGTCGTCCTCGCCCCGCGCCAAGGGCATAAGGCTTCGGCCATCTATAGGTTCGCCGATCATGCTTTCACTACCGCCAGCGATCTCAATAAACGTTGGCAACATATCCACGAGCGACACAGCGTTTCGCGCTGTCCCAACCGCCACGCCAGGTCCCGCCATGACCAACGGCACGCGGGCCGAATGTTCAAAGAAATTCATCTTGTACCACAGCCCACGTTCGCCCAGCATGTCGCCGTGATCTGCCGTGACGATCACGATTGTATTGTCCAGCTCTCCAATCTCTTCGAGCGTTTGAACCAGTTCGCCGATCTTGCTGTCAAAGTAGCTGACATTCGCCAGATATGCGCGACGCGCGCGGCGCACCTCTTCCTCTGTCAGCGGCACATAGGACGCTTCGATCCCATCCATCAGGCGGCGCGAGAATGGGTCCTGATCATCCAAAGCAGGCGTAAAGGCCGGCATGTCGATGTCGTCGTCTGAATAGAGGTTCCACCATTCGGGGCGGGCGACATATGGATCATGCGGATGAATGAAGCTGGCAACCATCGCAAAGGGCGCATCATGCCCTGGCGCTTTGTCACGTGCCGCATCGAAGAGCCACCGTTTGGCGGCAAAGCCAACCTCATCATCGTAATCAATCTGGAACGTCGCATGCGCCAGACCGCTTTCCTTGACGGTCTGCATGTTATGATACCACTTATCGATCCGCTCATCGGGGGCTTCCCAGTCGGGCGTCCATGCAAAGTCCGACGGGTAAATATCGGTCGTCACGCGGTCTTCGAACCCGTGCATCTGATCAGGGCCGACAAAGTGCATCTTACCTGACAGGCACGTGCGATAGCCCAGCGACTTTAGGTAATGCGCGAAGGTAGGAACAGACGCCTTGAATTCTGATGCATTATCATAGGCCGCAATTCGGGAGATGTGTTGGCCCGACATAAAGGCGAACCGCGACGGCGCGCAAAGCGGCGAATTGCAATAGGCCGCATCAAAGCGCATCCCGCGCGCCGCTAGCGCATCAAGATGCGGGGTCTTGGCAACGCTATGCCCGTAAGCCCCCGTGAAATGTGGGGCCAACTGATCCGCCATGATCACAAGGATATTTGCCCGCGTCACGTTGCACCCTTGGCGTAGGCATCCAGAACCAGCCCATGAAAGTGATGCACCGCATGCTCAGATTTGCCCGACCCATCCGGGTCATTGACGATCCTGCCTTGAGTGAAAGCAGGTGTGCTCATACCGCGCTGCACAGATTCGACAAGACTGATGTCTTCAACCTGCAGCACCTCATCCAAATAGCGAATGGCATCCAGCTCCATCGCGTCGGGCTCAGGCGTTTCGAGGAAAAAGTCATAGGTCTCCAACGTCCGGTCCGGCCCGACAGGGATGACGTTGAGCACGATCATGCTGGACCGACCCGGATACCGCATCAGACAAGTTGTCGGATAAAGCCACCAAACCGCATGGGTTTTGACCGTAGCGTTCGACACGTCATATGCGGCATTGGGGCTGTTTCCCGCATCGGCCATGTGACTGGAATAAATGCCATAGGTTGTGACCTTGTAAGTATCCATGTCAACAAGATCACAGAAATCCTTATGGGCCGTCGGGCAGTGATAACACTCAAGAAAGTTATCAACGACGTTCTTCCAGTTTGATTTGATGTCATAGGTCAATCGGTGCCCGAAGGTCAGTTGATCCACGTCCGGTGCCCAGTGGCGCACTTCAGTTTCCAGATTGCCTGACTGCTGCGCCAAAGAGGGTGCCTTTGGGTCCAGGTTGACGAATACAAATCCGCAAAACTCTTCGACTTGCACCGCGTCGAGGCAAATCTCATCCGTGCGAAAATCTTCTAGGTTCTCGGTGTGGGGCGCGCGGGCCAACTGCCCGTCCAACTTGTAAACCCAAGCATGGTAAGGGCACATGATCCGAGTTGTGTTTCCTTCGCCAGAAAGCAGTTCGTGGGCGCGGTGCTTGCAGACGTTGTAGAAAGCGCGCAACGTGCCCTCCTTGTCGCGCACGACGGCAATAGGCTTCCCTGCAATCTCGATTGTAACGTAGGACCCTGGCTCGCGGGTTTTTTCCACATGACAGACCCACTGCCAGGTCTTGGAGATGATGGCCCTGAGATCAGCGTCAAACCACTTTTCTTCCGTGTAGGCCTCCGCTCGCAGTGAACTGGAACGCGATGGATCGGGATCATAGCCAAGAGAAATCGTATCAGAATCTGTCATGTGGTTCCTCCAAGGTTGGCATAGAGTATTCCATTTACGAATCTGAGATATGCATAATTGGTCAGAATTTTGATGTTTTTAGATTGAGCCGGACCGCCGAAATCATAGTCAAGACATTGGTTGCATATGCGGATCCAGATTTCACTGGTGACTACGGAGCGGTCATTTGTTCAAAGCGCAGCATCGGTGAGTGTGGGCTCAGACCAGCCCAATGCACCCGCTGCGTGTCCCGAAGAAAAAGCAATCAGACAACGGTCATTCAAACCAACAGTAAATTCAGGTGTCAGCGCAGTGCTGATGTCTGGGCTTGGCGGGAGGGTTGGAGGACCCGATACGCCAAGAGTCCAACTTCCCGCTGTCACCTCGAAACGAAGAGCCTGGAACAAGGGTCGGATCGTTGGCCAGAAAAGGCCGCTGTTGCCGAAACAAGTGTGGGCAATCCGCGCTCGGCTCGAATTGGCTAGGAATCTGCGTGATCTCACGCTGTTCAAAGTGGCGATTGATAGCAAGCTTCGCTGATGCGACTTGGTGAAACTGTCCGTCAGCGATTTGGTCAAAATGACCGCGTGCGCGAGAGGGTGTCTGTGATCCAGAGCAAAACCCGGCGACCCGTTCAGATCGAACTCTCTGAAAACACGCGGGATACCATTGCCGCATGGATCAAGTCGCCGGAAATGATCGGCTGCCGTTTCATGTTTCCCAGCCGGTTTCATGACCGCCCACATATCTCAACCCGCCAATATGGCCGACTTGCGCGGGATTGGGTGGTTGCGATTGGGTTGGAACCCAGTGGCTACGGCACTCATTCGCTGCGCTAGACCAAGGCGGCGGAGATCTACCGCAAGACCGGAAATCTCAAGGCGGTTCAACTGTTGCTCGGACACACAAAGGTTGACAGCACTGTCAGATATCTTGGTGTCGAACTTGAAGATGCGCTGAGCATCGCCGAGCAAATCGACATTTGAACCATGTTGGCGGGCGACACTTGCCGTTCGCCAATCCAGATCGGACCTATGGGCGCGGCGCAGCAGTGGCAAGGACTGAACCCATACTACCCAGATATCGCGCTGCGGCGAATGTCCTTTTCTCAAACCGCAGCCAGATGTGCACCGCTTCTAGTCCGTGACGACGACCGCTATGCTGTTCGATATCGGAGGGAAGCGGTGTGACGCATCTTCAGAAACCCGCAACTATTGATCGTTCAGTTGTAGAGCGCGCAAGAACGGCTGACGCGTGGCAACGAAGACAGTTTTGCCGAGGCAGAGCGACAGGGTCTTTTGCTGGTCGCGAAGGTCCGAACCATAGCACTTTGTATTGTTTTGATCTGGGTTGCGATAGACACACAAAGCCGTGGTGCCAGCTTCCTCTACGATATTTCTCAGGTTGCAGTATTCGCAGTGCTTGGAATCTTGCAGTACTTTTCAGCCAAGCATAGCGCGAATGCCAGTGTAATGAACTATGTCTTCATCGCCATCGACTGTGCTTTGCTGGCTTTCATCTCCAGCACTCCAAACCCTTTCGCTGAATACGATTTACCACCTGCGATCCTGATGAATGGAAGCCAGTTCACCTACTTCTATCTCTTCCTGATGCAGGCAGCATTCAGCTTTCGCCCAAGCCTCGTTCTCTGGTGCGGATTTTGTATCGTTACAGCGCGAACAGGAATGCTGATTTGGTTTGTGAACCAACCTGGCGCCTATACCAACCTCGATCTTAGTGAGCGCACTGTGGAGGACTTTTTGATGGCGCGCTCTGATCCGAATTTCATCTTTCTGGGATTTTGGGCTCAAGAGATCATCGTTTGCTTGCTTGTAACCGCTGGCCTTGCCGCTTTGGTGCGTCGCTCTCGTTGGCTTGTAGAAAGTCGAATTCGCACGGAACGGTCACGCGCCAACCTTGCACGCTACTTTTCACCAAACGTTGTGGACCGTCTCGGTAGTGCCGAGGACAGCTTTGGCGAGGCCTGTGAACAAGACGTCGCCGTCATGTTTGTTGATATCATTGGGTTTACCACCATGTGCGAGAACGACGCCCCTGGCGATGTCGTTGATTTCTTGCGCGGGTATCATGACAGGTTGGGCAAGGCAGTTTTCGAGAGCGGAGGTACGCTGGACAAATACCTTGGCGACGGGTTGATGGCGACCTTCGGGACACCAGAACCCGGTGAGAACGACGCCAATAACGCACTTCAATGCGCCTTTGACATGCTTGAGGCATTGAGCATCTGGAACCGTGACAGGAGTGCCGAAGGGCTTCCTCCGGTACGCATTGGGATTGGCATCCACTTCGGTCCCGTTATCTCGGGTGACATCGGAAACCGACGCCGTCTTGAATACAGTGTCATCGGCGATACCGTGAACGTCGCAAGCAGGCTTGAGCAGCTGTCCCGGAAACTAAATGCTTCTTTGGCGGTTAGCGATTTGTTGATCGAGGCAATAAGTCCGACAGACAAGGTCGGGCAATCTTTAATCAAAAGATTGGTTCCCGCCGGAGTGCAAGATTTGAGAGGAAGACGAGGAAAGATCGGCGTTTGGATCTACCCGCTGAAATAGTAAGTGTTTGCGCATGGCTTTGCCATTCCACCGAATTCAACTTTCGCAATCCATTCAGTCGGACCCGCTCATTGAGCCGGTCAACGCCATCCGTTTCCATATGGTCATGCAGCGTGTGACGATCGTAAAACAACTCGGGTCTGGAAAATCGACTCATCCACAACGCTTAATCGACGTGCGGCCGTTACCAGAAACCGGTTCAGCGGATCACGTGGACAGAACAATTGGCGTGGTGAACGACCCGGTTTGCAGTTGACCCAATAAAAATGTTCTCGATCCCCGGCTTGTGTGAGGCCAGCACTATGCAATCGATGTCATTTTCATTTGCGAAGTCAACGATCGCGCGGCCAGCACTCCCCGAGACAAGGCGCGGTTTCGCACCCGATAGGTCGGCAGCATTCCGATGTAAGCTTTCCTGAAGTTCTTTTCGCGTATTTGCCAGAACTTCCTCGGGTATCTGAGATGCCACATATGCAGGGATCGGTTCCTGCACATGAAGCACTGTGAATTCCGCATCGGCATTCGCCAGCAAACGAGCAGCTTCAAATGAGGCCTGTGTATCGTGATCTTTGTCCAGTGCGACTGGTACCAGAATGTTTTTATACATATGAGCTACCTTCCATTGCTCCAGCTGCGATCGTTCCGACCTCTGCGGTGATACGGCTCTCTATACCGGATCGGATTTCGGAGATTTACCCGCCTTCTTAGCTGTGCTTGCAACATCATCCATTGTCTTTTCCACAGCTTCGACTTCTGTTTCCGCTGCATATGCTGCACATCGGGCAACTGTTTCGAACCATTCCTGAGCGTCAGCCACAAGGCGTTCGGCTGAGTGCTTCTGCCACTCTGCTATGGATTGCAGCGCTTTCGCCGGATCAGTCGGGTCTGCAGCAGACGCCGAGCGCGCAGCCTCCAGCGCGGTTCGCACAGCCTCGTGACGCCTCTCAAACCAATGCTGAGCAAAGGCCTCTGCCTCTTTCAGCGATTTTTCCTGCATGTCCCAGAATTGCTCAAGCTGAGCGCCCAGAAACGGATTGGCTGAAGTAGACGGCTGCATCTGCTTGAAGATATCGACAAGTGGGTTGGAGTAACTTGATTTTGGCTTCTCTTCAGGCATCGGAGATTCCTCCTCATCTCTAAATGCTGAATATTAACTGAGATCGAGGAAACTTGCCTTAATGTAAATCAACCAGTGCCGGCAAACGTGGTAGTGGTGTCCTGCAATCCAAGGGTGGACTTTGTGCCAACCTATTCGGTCTGTATAGCCTCAAGATACGCAATCACATTCGCCAACGGCACACCTGCGAACATCGGTTGGCCGTCAGGCATCGTCAGCGCAACTTTTTGATCCGAATCCAAAGCTGGTCCAAAAATGGGCATTTCTCCACCATGCGCGAGCAATGGTGCGCGACCATCAATTTGACGCGCCACCGCCTCAATCGGAAAAACACCGTCGTTTTGGGCCGCGAGCCTCGTCAGATCAGGTGTCCTTATCGCCAGCATCTCCGCCATTGGACCATCTCCTGTGGCCTCGAAACCATGGCATTGCCAACAATAAGTTCTGTAGAGATCGTGCCCATTTTGAAGGTCAATATCCTGCGCCAGTGCAGCACTTGCAGCAAATATTGACAAAAGAAGTCCGCGACAAACTAGCATCTGTTCCTCCTCCGAGATCAGCATTTCGAGTTGAAAATACGCGATATCGAATGAATGCTTCATTGATCTCGCTCATATTCAACCTTTGAGTACCAGCTGGGAAAAACCATCACGAAACGACGGTCGCAGCATTCGGATCCGCCTCTCTGATCAGTCTTAGCGCCTGATGATATAGATCAATGCCAAATAAAGAATTACATTTCAAAGTATGAATGTTTCAGAAGAAGCTCGGCATGAGCGGTGATGAGCCCTTGGTTTATCATCGGGGTGCTTGTTTGCGGCACAGCTTCGGTAACCCGGCAATTGCCCATCAAGGAGTGAGGTGAATGCATACAGTTGATCCACCGTCCCCTAAACTCCGACGTTCTCTCACCACCCCGTTGCTTACATTATATGGGCTCGGTGTTACCGTCGGTGCGGGAATTTATGTGCTCGTCGGCGCAACCGCCGAGGCTGCGGGCCCTTATGCTGCAGTTTCGTTTCTTGTTGCAGCGCTCGTCGTTTCGCTGACGGCTTTGTCGTACGCCGAACTCGCGACACGCTATCCCGTAAGCGCGGGTGAAGCGGCATACGTTGAAGCGGGATTTCAAAGGGGCTGGATGGCGGTTCTAATCGGTCTTGCCGTTGCTGCGTCTGGGATTATTTCAGCCTCCGCTGTTGCGATTGGGGCGGCCTCATACCTTCACACCCTGACGGGGCTTGGCACCGCATTGCTTACGATCGGCGTTGTGTCGGTCATGGGGCTGATTGCACTCTGGGGCATTACACAATCGGTATTTGTGGCAGCCGTGATCACGGTCATCGAGATCGCGGGGCTTCTTTTTGTGATTGGCTGGGGCATGTCTGTGCAGGAACCGCAAGGCCATGAAATTAGTGAGATGATTCCGGGACTCGAGCTCAGCACCTGGCGCGGTATTATGGCGGCATCTCTGCTGGCATTTTTTGCCTTTGTCGGCTTTGAGGACATGGCAAACGTCGCGGAAGAGGTAAAAGACCCAACCCACACAATTCCAAAGGCTATCCTTTTGACGCTCGTTCTGGCGACGGGTTTGTATCTAGCGACCTCGATCACGGTCCTGCTCGTTGTTCCTATCGATACCTTGTCGACCTCGGCCGCCCCACTCACGCTGGTTTTCTTCGACGCACCCGAAGTAATCAAACAAGGGTTCGCCGCAGTCGCAGTCGTTGCAACAGTCAATGGCGTCTTGATCCAGATGATTATGGCGTCGCGGGTGATCTATGGTCTTGCCGACCGGGATCATCTTCCGAAAATACTGGCGACTGTCCCGCAGGTTACCCAAACACCGGTCGTCGCAACCCTGTTGGTAGTTGCGATAATTCTTCTGCTGACGCAAACTTTGCCAATCGGCATACTAGCGGAACGCACATCCCAGATCGTTTTGGGAGTGTTTGTTTTGGTCAACATCTCGCTGATATTGCTGAAGTCCCGGCCGGGGTCAACTCGGGAACATTTCCGCGTACCTCTTGTTGTACCAATCCTTGGGGTGCTGACCAGCGCTCTGCTTTTTGGTGCCGGATTTCTCTGAGAGGAAAACCGACAGCACAGGGTCACCAGAACGGGGTCCGACTGACGCATGAACACTGACCGATCAACATTTGGAAGGCGGATTTCAGGCTGGTGGCACCGGACTTTCGTCGATCTGATCGCGCAATTGCAATGGTCTTACCTGCCACCATTGATGGTATACTTTGCGGCCGGGGTTTCGGGGTTAACATCCGTCGTCGGTGCGTTTTTTCTTAAGGACTATCTGAATCTATCCGCCGCTTTTGTTGCGGGATTGGCATTCTGGGCCGGGTTGCCGTGGATTCTAAAAATGCCGCTGGGTCATCTGGTTGACCTGTTCTGGCGCTGGAAATCTCTACTGATTGTCGTTGGCGCATCCTTTATCACGGCGTCATTGCTCATCATGTACAGGCTTGTGGCTGCGCCTAACCAAATGGCCGGCATTATGCCACTTGAGGATTGGTACGTCGTTGCCTTGATGTTGGCTCCTTCAGGTTATGCCATTCAGGATGTCGTTGCTGACGCCATGACAGTCGAAGCAGTGCCGCAATCGGACCGAGACGGACGCGCGTTTATTCAGGACGAAGTTCGTGCCCGGCACACCACCATGCAGACCCTCGGCAGGATTGCGATCATATCCGGGTTTGCGGGGGTCGCCGCGGTTAACATCTGGATTTTTTCGGGGGCGGAAAATCTGGAGCAAGCCGATCGTTTGGTTCTCTACGGTCGGGTCTATCTCATTGCCCTGGCTATCCCACTGTTGTCTGTCAGTGGAGTGGTTCTTCACGCTCTGATACAGCGTCGCCTCGTTCGTCGAGGACACCTTCTGCACAAACCAGATCAAACCACCGAAGTCAGGTGGCCGATACTGCTGGGCGGACTTGCGTTTGTTGTTCTCAGCATAGTGTTGGGAACCGCAAATTTTGCCTTCGCGCAAGAGACCGTTTTTGCGGTGTCGCTCACGGTCATTCTCTACCTCATGTCGCGTTTGCTGAGAGAGCTGGAGTCGAAACAGGCCAAAGTTCTGATCGGGACAGCAACTATCATTTTCGTTTTTCGAGCAGTTCCCTTGCCAGGACCGGGCCTGACCTGGTTCGAGATCGACGAGCTTGGGTTTGACGAACAGTTCCTGGCCATTCTAGCGCTTCTGACCTCACTACTTGCTCTGCTTGGTCTGATTATCCTCAGGCCGTTTATGGCAAGTCGTTCGATTGCGCAGGTTGTAGTGTTACTCACGATTGCCGCCGGAGTGCTGTCCCTGCCAAACCTTGCCTTGTACTACGGGGTGCATGAATGGACGGCCGCGCGCACAGGTGGGGTCGTGGATGCAAGGTTTATCGCCATTCTTGACACAGCCGTTGAGTCACCGCTGGGTCAAATCGCGATGGTCCCAATGTTGGCTTGGATCGCGCGCAACGCCCCAACACATCTGAAGGCTACCTTTTTTGCGGTCATGGCGTCGTTCACCAACATGGCATTGTCAGCAAGCAGTCTCGGTACAAAATACCTGAATCAGATCTTTACCGTTACCCGCGCGGTTACCGATCCCAGAACGGGTACCGTTGCCTCCGTCGCTGACTATAGCCACTTGGGGAACTTGCTGATTACCGTGGGCTTGATCTCTGTCATCATCCCACTGGCTGTGGTTTTTCTGGTGCAAAACTCGCCTTATCAGACGCGCGATTGAATATGCGGATCAATCGCTTTCATCGAGAAGTATCTTGAGGTGTGACACCGGAACGCCAATATTCGAGCCGCCAAATTCGGGTAAGATCGCGGCATTGATAGCAACCACCTCGCCGTTTCGGTTAAGGGCAGGTCCGCCGCTTCCGCCGGTTGTGGTTTCAGCATCATAAACGACTGCACCGGGACTGGTCTGGGCGACGATCCCCCGGCTGGCCAGAGGCCTGATCTTGTTCTGCTCTGAAAGGTGTTTTGCAATAGTCCAGAAATCGACGGCTCCGTCTCTCTCAAGCGTTTTCAGAAAATCCGGCCCAGCCTGCACAATCAAGGCCTTAAGGCCAGTCGGAAATCCAAGCAAGAAAACTTCTTCACCTGCTCGCGTCGGGTGAGGTGCCAGTGAAAGTCCAAGCCCTTGAACACGGTTCGCATCAACGGACAGAAGCGCCAAATCGGCCGTTTTGCTTGCCCTAAGCAACACCGCTTCCATTGGCTTGGATTGTTCTGGAAGATAAGCCAGCAGGCTAAGTATCTCGGCTTCAAGCCCTGCTGCCTTCAGGGCCTGCGCGCGATCCCCGGTCGTCCAGGGCAAGGCGACATGACGGTTGGTCACCAAAAGAGAGGTGTCCTGCAATAGAAACCCGGTTCCGGTGAACTGAAATTCTGCCGGCGCGCCTTCCGCATCTGGCTCAATCCATGGTTTTCCGAATGGAGTTTTTAGTTTCTCCCCGTTCGGGCCAAGCACATGCCGCAGCAATTTGCCGCTTTCGGTCTGTCGCAATCCGTAAGCACCCTGGATGAAGGCAATAGATCGCGTCGAGGCTGTGATAACTCGCCTTGACGCACCAGCGCGTTCTTCCAAAGTGCCAAGGCGCTGCTCGGTGGAAATCACCTGGTTGTCAAACGCTTCTCTGAGCGCGACCAGATCATCCGCCGTCAGTGCATCTTCTCGCGTCTGCGTAAGCATGACAGCAACCGCCTCGATCTTGAGAGACTCCTGTTTAAGGCTGTCCGCCAGCTTCCGGTCGTTCTGAAAAAGCAAATAGCCAAAGGCAAAGATCAGAAGAAGCACACCGATAACGGTAACCCTGAACAAAACCGTGGTTTGTGATGTCAGCCGACGCCCGCCTTCGCGCAGCGCACCGGACATTTTTCTGGCAAAGGGTCGTCGGCTGGAGCGCGCATACACATATGCGTCACTTATTATGTCTTCGACCGTGTGATGTGCAGGGAATGAGTGGTCACACACCCTGTAGCGTGACATGGGCCCCTCTTCACCGAACTCAATCATGTCGCCATGCCCAAGAACTGCCGAAGCAGTTTTTTGACCATTGACCCAGATATCCCGGCCAGGCAAAGCGTTTAGCGCGTAACCGCCTTGCGACCACTGAATGGTCGCCACGTCTTCGTCATGCGGGGGCAAATCCTCTTTCCGCCTGAACTTCAGGATACGATCAGGACCCACCGAAGCAGCCAAAGCGTTGCCGACAAGCCAGGTAACGGTTCCGCGGGACGGCCCCGTCAAGCTCTCCAGAAATGCACGGACATCGCCCGTTTCACTTTCCACATCGCTTTTGTCCGGCGTCCGCATTGTCCATCTCAGTTCTCTAGCCCTATTGGCACATTATCATGCGCAGCAGTGAAACCGCTATGGTGGGCAATAATGTGCTCGTTTTAAGAACACCAAAGGTCCGCGCATGCTGCCCGGACCATGAAGGTTGCGCGTGCGCCTCTATTGCTCCTATTTCGATGAGACCTTAATCTTCCGGCTGGGATCCTGAGGTTCGGTTTTCGGCATCGTGACGTGCAGGACGCCTTTGTCGAACGCAGCGGAAATCTCCTCGATATCGACTGCATCAGGCAGCGTCATTGTCCGAGTGAAACTGCCATAGCTTCTCTCGCTAACGCGCAGATCGCCTGTGTCATCATGCGTAACATTCTTCTGGCCCCGCAGCGTCAATCTACGGTCTTTGATTTCGACTTCGACGTCGTCTTCTTCGAGACCCGGCAATTCAGCCGTGAGAACGATCGCTGTATCCGTTTCGTGGATGTCAATCGCCGGCGAAATCGCACCCGTCATGTCCAACGACGGGAAGCCCGTGCGTTGCGCGGCTGTTTCCAGCGGCAGGAATGGCGCTGCGCCCCCGAAAAAGCGCGACATCATGGATTCCATTTCGCGTCGAAAATTATCAGAGAGCGGATGTGTTCCAGCAAACAGTTGCGGGGTATTTTTATCTTCAAGCATTTTCTGATCCTCCTCCTTTGGTGCGATTGGGGGGAGGCGGTATTATTGCAAAAAACGCGTCTAATTACCTTGATCTTGCGCAAGCAAGCGTCCTCGGTATCGCGCCAAAAGGACAACCCGGCCGTATCAGTATTCCGAATGAAACAAGGCGCATTTCCAATCATACGTCCAGGCCAAGGGGTAAACTGATCTGACTCTATTGCGCCACCGAGCGTCTGAAAAGCATCAGGCTGGACGCCAGAAGGATTGCGCCGAGTAACGCCATCCATAAGAACTCTGGCCAGACCGTCTCAAACCTCGCCCCCTTGAAGATGATGGATTGGCTGGCGGACATGTAATGGCGGGACGGAAGGATCGATGTTCCGACCTGAAGCCAGTCGGGCTGCCCCTCGATCGGTGTCTCTCCTCCTGACAGCATCAGCATCGGAAGGACAGTCAGCATTACCAAAAGCGCGAACTGTGCCATTGAGCGCGCAATCGTTGCAAGAAAGACCCCAAGTGCGGTTGCTGTGAAGAGAAAGAGGGCGGTGCCAACTAAAAACAACACCTTCGACCCCGCGATACTGATCCCTAGGAAACCTTGCATAACAAAGGTCAGCGATAAGGCGGCCGCGACAAGAACCACCGCTGCGTTTGCCCAAATCTTGGCCATCGCAATGTCAAACGGGGTAAGCGGCATCGCAAGCAGGTGTTCAATTGTGCCATGTTCACGCTCGCGGATCATCGCCGCACCGGTGAGGATCGTGGTCAGCCACATGATCTGGCCGATGAGCGCCACGATGCCGGCAAAACGAACAGTATCACGGTTGGGATTGAACGCACTGCGCATGATGATATCGACGGGCAATGACTCAGCTAGGTCCGCACCGATGGCAAAGCGACGGATCTCGGCGTTGAGGATATTGATGATATAGTTTGCACCAATCCCGGCCTGTTCCATCGCCGTCGCATCAATCAGAACCTGAATTTCCGGCGTGCGCCCGGCGCGAACATCTTTCTCGAACCCTGGTGGCACCGCGACCACAAACAGGAAATGCCCGGCATCCATCTTTTCGGCTCCGGTACCCGGTGCGATCTGGACAACGGGTTGAAACTCCGGAGGGAAGAACGCCGTGGCAAGAGACCGTGAAAGGGGCGAGCCATCCTCATCGGCAAATGCAATGGAGGCGTTGTTGACCGAGTTCGAAACCCCTGTCGCCTCCATCACGGGTGCCAGCGTGAATGACCAGACCAGCAGCGCCATCATCACCCAATCACGCCGAAGGCTCATCATTTCTTTCAAGCCAAGCCAGAAGATGCAGGACAACCGTTGCATTTATTTCTCCTGCGCTCGAAATAAAAGGGCAGCGATCAACGTCAGCACCGGTCCGAAACAGGCCAGGGCCAGAAGATCAGGGGCAAGCGCATCCCAGCCCAGCCCTTTGGTGAATGCACCGACATTCAGATGCAGGAAATAGGATGACGGCCAGAGCGACCCGATTGTCTGCGCGCCGCCTTCAAGCGTTGAAACCGGCTGCAGCAGGCCCGAGAACTGAATCGTAGGTACGACCGAGGCGATCGCGGTGGCGAAGGTAGCGGCCACCTGGCTTGAGGTCATGGTCGCAATGAGTAGCCCATAGGATGTTGTAGCCCAGACATACAGCAACGCGCCGATTGCCAGAGGAACCGGGTTGCCTTTGAGCGGTACATCAAAAACCAATACCGTCATTCCAGCCAAGAGAAGGAAATTGGCGAACGCGATTGCGATATAAGGGATTTGCTTGCCAACAAGAAACTCAAGCCGCGTCGTTGGCGTTGCATAGAAATTGGTGATTGTTCCCAACTCTTTTTCACGTGCGACGCTGACCGCCATCAGAACTGCCGGTAACATTATCAAAAGGATCGCAGGCATGGCCGGGGCCATTGCGGCAATACTCTCGAAACTCTGATTGTACCTGAAGCGTGGCTCGATACGGGCGATCTCGACCGGATGCACACCGTTTTGGCGGGTCATTGCCGCCAAAAAGGTATTGTGGAGCCCCGCCACATAGCCTTCTACAGTCTCGCCTTTGAACGGAATTGCGCCGTCCACAATTGCAAGCACGTCCGTTGCTTCAACAGAGCGGATCTTGCGCCCAAAGTCAGGTGGGAGTTCGACAACCAGCGAGGCATCTCCTCGGGCCAGCCGTTCATGGCCCTCATTGATACTCGTCAGTGGCTGCGTTGGGTTGAAGTAGCGCGATCCGGAAATCTCGGCAATGTAGGCGCGGCTTTCTGGCCCCTGTGACAAATCCAATACTGCGAAATCCAGTTCTTCGATGTCCAGCGTAATCCCATAGCAAAAGACCAGCATCAGGATTACCGAGCCCAGGAACGCAAACGCCAAACGCACCCGGTCGCGCAAAATCTCGATGGTTTCACGCCTCGTATATGCCAGTGTGCGCCTGATACCCCCGCCAGCGCTGTCATCAAGGGCATGAACCGATGCCTCAGGAGCTTTCACCGGTGCCAGAGGGTCAGCTGCCTTCAATACCGTGACAAATGCTTCTTCCAGACTGTCTACCTGTGCCCCGGCGATCAACTCATCCGGTGTTCCCTCAGCCAGAACACGGCCCGCGTGCATGAACGACACCCGATCACAGCGCTCTGCTTCGGCCATGAAATGGGTTGAGACGAAAATCGTTACTTCTTCATCTCTCGAAAGCTCAATCAGCAGCGACCAAAACGAGTCGCGCGCCTCAGGGTCCACTCCCGAGGTTGGCTCATCCAGGATCAGCACGCGAGGTCGGTGGATCACAGCGACGGCCAGGGAAAGACGTTGCTTGATGCCAAGCGGCAGCGCCGTGGCCAGCATGTCCATATGTGCAATCAGGCCAAAGCGTTCCGCCAGTTCATCGATACGCCTATCGCGGTCCGTGATCGCAAAGATGCGGGCATGTAGCTGGAGATTCTGCCGAACGGTCAACTCGCCATAAAGTGAGAATGCCTGACTCATATAGCCAATCTCGCGACGCATCCTCAGGTCGCGTGCATCAACCGGTCTTCCGAACAACAGCGCCTCACCGTCACTTGCGGGCAGAAGACCTGTCAGCATTTTCATGGTGGTCGACTTGCCGCAGCCGTTTGACCCGAGGAAGCCGAAAATCTCACCACGGTTGATCGAGAATTCGACGTTATTGACTGCCGTGAAATCGCCAAAGCGCCGCGTCAATCCGCGTGCCGTGATCACTGGGTCTGCCTCACGGTGATGTGTGGGCGCTTTCCTTGGTGCGATCAGGGGATCTCCGTGCGCCTGCAACCGCCGGTAGGACGTTTCAAGATCGCTGGCTTCCCCCTTCAATTCTGCCGGAGAACCATGGAAAAGAACGCACCCGGCATCCATCGCGACGATAAAGTCGAATTGTTCGGCTTCTTCCATATAAGCTGTCGAAACCAGTATGGAGAGGTCGGGTGTAGCCTCTCGGACCGCGTCGATCAGCGCCCAGAACTGACGCCGCGACAGTGGGTCGATGCCGGTGGTCGGCTCATCCAGAACCAAAAGCTTAGGGTCATGGATCAGTGCACAACACAGCCCAAGCTTCTGTTTCATGCCGCCCGAGAGTTTTCCCATCAGCCGATCAGAGAATGGCGCAAGCCCGGTTGCCGACAGCAATGCTGCGATCCGGATGTCACGCTCCTGCTGCCCCTGTCCGAACAAACGCGAAAAGAACTCAAGGTTCTCGCGCACCGACAATTCTGCATAGAGGTTCCGGCCCAACCCCTGCGGCATAAATGCGATCGCAGGGCAGATTTTGTGACGATGGGCACGGTCGTCGATTGGGCCTCCGAGAACATTGATTGTGCCGGATTGAAGCTTCTTCGCGCCGGTGATCAATCCCAAAAGCGTTGATTTGCCAACCCCGTCAGGCCCGATCAGCCCAATAAGCTGACCAACCGGCAGATCAAGCGACAGGTTATCGAGTGCAATGCGCTGGCGGTACTTATGCGTGACACCACTGACGCAGAAATCAGATGGGCCCGCCTGGGAATTCATTCGAACAATTCGGGTGGAATCCGCCTTTCCAGATATTCCGGCCATACACTGTCAGAAGAAAGCCTGATCACAGCGATACCGCGAAGGCCGGTTTTCACATGTTCGATCCGTTCTGTGATCAGATCCTCAGGAATGCGAACCCGAACGCGAAAGACCAACTGTTCACGCTCGCTCAATGTCTCTACCTGCTTCGGAGTGAACTGGGCTTCGGGGGATACAAAAGTGACGGTTGCAGGAACGGCAAAATCCGGCAAGGCATCAAGTACGATGCGCGCCTCAGCCCCGATGGGCAGCAACCCCGCTTCGCGTGCGGGCAGGTACACGTCCATATAGACGTTCTCTAAGCTGAGAAGCGTAAGGATCGGCTCACCCGCGCCAACAACTTCACCGGGCTCAGCCAGTCTGTAAAGAATGCGCCCTGGCATAGGGGCAACAAGCGAAGCATCCTCGATCTGGGCGGCGATCCGGCGCACTTCGGCTTCGGCAGCCGCGATCTGGCTGTCCGAGGTTGCAACCCGGGCCTTGGCGGCACCCAGAACGGCGTCGGCAACCTGAAATGCGGTTTCGCGATCTTCAAAGACTGTCATCGAAATGTTTTGACCGGCCAACAGTGCCTTTGCCCGTTCCAGTTCCTGCGCCGCGCGACGCTGTTGGCTTTCTCGTTGGACAACAACAGCCTCGGCTTCGGCCTTGGCTTGACGCGCCAATGCTACTTCGGCTTTGGCGCGATCAAGCGCTGCAGACAGTTCATCGGTGTCCATCTCGACCAACAGTTCACCCACAACAACCAAGTTGCCTTCTGCCGCCAAAACCTGTGCAACCCGCCCTGCGAAGGTGGGGGCAATTTCCACTTGTTCGGCCTCTATCCGTCCATTGCCCTGTACAAATCCAACTGGCAATTCACTGCTGTCTTCTGAAACGAATATGTACAACGCCGCACCTGCGAGAAGGAGCATTACGACGATCAGTATTGCGCGCACATTCTTTTTCATGATCTGGCGTACCGCGGTTAAAGCTACTAGGTGACGTTATCTCAAACCCCGCAAAACGCTTTGTTTTGGATCAAACAGAGCACTTTAGAGGGTTGTTCAGGCCAAACTCGGGTAGAAAACCGGCGCAGCAGTCTGATTGTTAACCCGCATCAATGGCTCAATGCGGATTTCACGGCGTGACTTTAGATTTCGGTTGCGCCGAACTGACGGAATTGTTGCGCATGGGCAAGCATCACGCGGTCGAAACAAATGCCCAATTGTCCATCCATCGTGTCAAAGCACTTACAAGTCACACTTCCAGCGTGCGGATGAAATCAACACTGCGTCAGTATTGCGGGTTGCCGCTGCTACTTCGGCAACATGAAGAACTCTTCCAGTACAATCTTTCCGTCTGCTACTGAATAAACTGCAATCTCACTCAAAGTGATACGTTGCCCAGTTTCCTTCTGCTTTACTTCAGCCTTATATCGCACACTGAAGCGGTTTGGGGGATGAACATAGGGGCCATCGACGTCAAATTCGATGATTTCATGAGCTGCCAGCCAATCCTCTCTTTTCCCTTTGATAGCATCACGGCCTTTGGTGATGCGAAACTGTCGAACCGGAGGCACAACCGCTTCTATGGATTGAGCGTTCTCGGCATACATTTCATCAACATTTGTAAGGCCCCTGCGATCACGCATCGCCTGAACAAATGTTCTTCCAATATCGACTAATTCTTCCATGATAGCCCTCATTTTAGGCATCAACTGTATCACATCTTGCCTTTTCCAATCTTGACGAGGATCAATGAATTAAGATGTTGGCGAAGAATCCAGTTCGGGAACGAGTGGGCAATTAGTGTAGTGGTAAAGAACGGCCCAATTCCCGGCACCGTCATCAGCCAATGCGCCATCTCCTTGCCTCGTGGTCGGTGAGTCACCTCCGCATCCAACTCTCATATCTGACTGATCAACTGGCTCGCATCCCGATCAGCGGACTTAGGCAAGCCTGTGCCGCTTCCCCTTGTGTTGCACCATCATGCGACAACCGATATCGACCACGAAGACAACCATGCTCCTGGCATCTAGACTATTGAGTGCAGGAAAAGCTTGTTTTGGGCTGCACAATTAGACAACGCCTTCAAAACCAACTTAAACCGATCGTTTTGTTCTGGCGGGCGCAGTGATCGAAGAAGTGGGTCTTACCCTTTAGTAGCGCCAAGGTAAGCAAACCAGTAGGCCAAGGCGACTCCTCCCGCCCCGCCGACAATGTTGCCCAGAGTAACCCACAATAGATTGGTCGCTACTGAGAAAACCGGCACAGTTGCCCCCGCCGCCCAGCCCTGCGGAAAGAAAAACATGTTCGCAATCGAATGCTCGAGCCGCAGTAACACAAAAGCAGTGACGGGCCACAAAACGGCCAGAACCTTGCCGGCGACGCTGCGGGCGGCAAAGGACAGCCAAACAGCAAGGCATACCAACCCGTTGCACAGTGCGCCACGGGCGAAGGCCTCCATCGGTTCCAACCCCGCTTTGGCATCGGCTATCACCACGGCGGTATTGCCCATCGGCCCCTCGAGCAGGCCGGTTAGAGAGAAGGCCAATGCAAGCCCGAGGGCGCCCACGAAGTTTCCGGCGTAGACGATGCCCCAGCTTCGAAATAGCAGTCGCAGTGGTATCTTGCGGTCGACCGCTGCGATCACCATCAAAACATTGCCGGTGAATAATTCTGCACCACCTGCGATCACAAGGATAAGGCCTAGGGAAAACACCGCGCCACCCAGAACGCGGATCGGCCCCGCAGCGCTGTCTGCGCCAGTAACCGCCATCGTATAGGCCGCTGCGCCAAACCCTATGAATGCCCCGGCCAGCATAGCAAGAACGAACATGGGTGCCATTGGCAACTTTGCCTTTGTGACCCCAGCAGTCTCAACTAATGTCGCAATTTCAGAGGGTTTATGAGCGTCGAACAGGGACGGGGTGTTCATGTCGGGCTCCAGAGTTAGAACGGATCTACGTTGGCAGGTAGTTTACAGCCTGTCTTCTGACCTTGAAACAATGCGTAAAAAAACGGGAAGTTCATCTGTTCCACCACAGTTCGGGTCGTTTCGCCTAACACAGTTTGGTCGCCGGTCATCGCCACAGGCCCCCATGACCTCTGTTTCAGCCTCCGTTTTCGTGCCACCGTCATGAAGCAGTGGATATCTGACTCCATTTTCACAGTAGGGAGTTCAGCGTCACGGGGTAGCCATCGAAACTTAATTCTGCCACGAGATTTCAATGCAAAGCTTATTGATCGTCATCGTTTTTGTGCCGATTGGGACCAAGTTTGAAATTTAGGCAACGGTCAAAACCGCACAAGTGGCATTCCGACTGATGCCTTGAGACGTGCTCCCTTGAATCAGGCTACCAATGCTTCCCAATCCGCGGCGGCCCGTCACAATCAGGTCAGCATTGCATTGCTCGGCGCATGCTATGATCTCGTCGACCGGATCACCGCGTTGGGTATGCGTTTGCGAAACCGTCTGATTGTATTCTTTGGCAATCTCTTTGCCCGCGTAAATGATCATGTCTGCTGCCTGCTGAACCTCTTCGTCTGATGGCATTGTCGTGACGGCGTGATAGCCAGCAACAGCGCCCATTGCGAAAGCCACGGTTTGCGGCTGAGGTGTATGGACAAGGTGAATTTGGGAGCCATATTTGCTTGAGATATCACAGGCAACGCGTAGAGCTGCTTCTGACGCCTCTGATCCATCCAAGCCAACCACAATTATTTTGAACATGTCGCACTCCCTCCTTTGTGAGGGGTCAGTATGGGTGAACTTGCAGCAACTAGCATTGACTCAAATCAACACTTTTCGCTGCAAATTCGAGCGTTGTCGTCCGTTCGTTTCCAGAAGGTTCACGGTAACCGAACAAATTTAATGACCGTTGGAGTTGCAAGCTAGTCCCGCCAAAGGGGCGACAGCGTATTTTTACTGCAAAAAGCCTCCCGCAGGCACTGCTTTGTTCAAAGGGTGTCAATTTGGGCCCAATGATAAAGATCAAGAGTAATGGCGAGAAAAATTGCTATTATGGACGTGCTTTTCAGTCCCTTTGGCGAAGTTGGCAGCTTTCCTACGACACGAAATTCAATCTAATTCCTGAGGATAACGACTATGCAGCCCTCTCCGCCTTGGATTCGCCCAGCTGCAATAGCCGCGGCATTCTTCGGTCTCCTGACAATATTCTCCGGCGGAACGGCCCTGTTTGGGGGTGCCGCCGCTAAAGCAGCAGTTGGAGATGCAGTTCCACTCGTGCTTTGGTTCAATTTTCTGGCTGGATTTGTCTATTTGCTTGGTGCAATCGCGCTCTTTAAATCAACAACCTGGGCAACTCGAATTGCCTGGGTGATAGGCTTATCAACATTACTTGTGTTCGCTGTTCTGATATTAGTGGCACTGTTTGGAACGCCGTTTGAATGGCGAACCGTCGGTGCAATGACCATACGCACTGGATTTTGGCTGGCGATAGCTGTCGCGCTTTCCAGAACCGCATGAGCCGACCAAACGACGCCGCACCCGCGTCCAAAAAAACTTGGCAAGACAGTCACTTTTGATTGAGATCAAGGGCTGAAGCGAACGGTTTCGGCATAGTTGGCGCGCTTTTCGGACAGATTCACAGGAGGATCGAAATGACAGTGCTGATTGCTTACGGCACCGTTGAAGGTCAGACTGCCAAGATTGCTCGTTTTATCAACGATGTCACAAGAAAAGCCGGCTACGATACAATACTGATCAACACCGGAGACCAGATACGACACGTGTCCCTGGCAGGTGTGGACAGGGTCATTCTTGCGGCTCCTGTCCATGAACGTCGGCACCCCAAGCTATTCGAAGCGTTTGTTGAAACGCATAGAGACGCGCTTGCGTCCCGGAAGTCGCTAGTGCTTTCGGTCAGCCTAAAGGCGGCTTTTGCAAGAGGCCAGGAAGACGCCTGGGACTATCTTACCGAAATGCTGATGCGTACGCATTTTGAACCTGACCTAACGGCTTTGGTTGCGGGCGCTGTGCAGCCTGACAACTATGGGTATTTTGAAGAAGAGATCGTTCAGCATGTTGTCTTAAAGGATCAAAAGATCGATCCAAGGGACGGTGCTCGGGAGTTCACCGATTGGGACGCTTTAAGGGAAACCGTGGTAACATTCTTGGACAATTGATCCATCCCGTGGCTTAACTGCTGCCTTTCTTCAGTTGTCTTACCTGTAAATGTCGCCGCCACATTGCACCTACGCCAGTTTTAACAGGCGTTCGAATTCACTGAATTCCATTCGCATGCCGCCACCAGCCAGGCTATAAGATGCACGATATGACACTGAACAAGATGGCTATGATTGGGGCCTGAAATATTAAATGAGTGATGCGTGTCATTGGATCTAACTTCTTCGACTATCGTGTCTTGTGGTTATTCTCGAACCAGCCCTTCGAGAAACCGCAGTGCATGCTCACCTCGTCCGCTCCTCAATGATCGGTTTTGGTCGCAGCGAAAAAGGCAGTTTGAAGTTCGGCAAAATTGGCCTTCGTGAATGACTGTTTCGGAGAGCTGTGTTGCATCGCAAGGATAGGCGTGCCGCAGGAGCGAAGACCTTCTGCTTGAGCAATAGCCGCGGCTGCGAAAGGCCGTTTTGTCCGCAGCCCTGCCGTCTGTGAATCGCCAGGGAACGTCCGGAATGCGTGGTTTTTGACCTACCGCACGTGCGAAAGGCGCAGATGAGACTAAGGGCAGCTCCGGGCTCACTCCGGCCATTTGCTGTACGGAATATTTAAGGCCGCTTCGGTCCCAAAGGAAAATCCTGCTGCCAAAAAGGAAAAACTCTGGTGCTCGTACCATTTTTTGAGATTTGGTGGAGCCTAGGGGAGTCGAACCCCTGACCTCTTGCATGCCATGCAAGCGCTCTCCCAACTGAGCTAAGGCCCCATCAAGGTACTGCCGAAGCAGTGGACGGACGTTTATGAGACGGCAACGGCGAGCGCAAGACCAAAAATGGAATTTGCCAAAAAGTTTCCGACCCGCGTCCGGGGTGGGCATGAGGCGACGCGGGGCCGCCTCTGACCGGTTTTAGTTTTCGTCTTCCGACGACATGTCGGTGATATCGTCCAACGAGACGTTATCGTTGTCGTCGTCATCATCGTCCAGAAGATCGTCGTCCAGTTCGACGTCGACATTGTCGTCATCATCCAGAACGATATCTTCATCCGACGCGTTCTCACGCGCTTTGGCCGAGGCGGCATCTTCCGCATCTGCGGCGATCATCCGGCTTTTGCCGGTCTCAAGCTCCACGATCTCGCCGGTATAGGGGCTGACGATCGGGTCCTTGTTCAGGTCATAAAACCGCTTACCGGTTGTCGGGCAAACGCGCTTTACGCCCCATTCTTCCTTGGGCATGTGAAATCCCCTTGATATCAGGTGAGTCGTATCAACGATTCAGGTCACGTGCCACATGCAGCGGGCACTGTCAAAGCCTTTGCGCAGGAGAAACAGGTATATGGGAGATCACGCACTGCCCGGGACGCCACCGGTGCCACTGACGTTGCGTAAATCGGCGCGAGCGCGGCGGATCAGTTTGCGGATTTCCCAATTGGATGGTCGGGTTACGCTGACCTATCCACAAGGCGTGCCAGAAGCCGAAGCCTTGAGTTTTGCGCGCACCAAAGAAGAGTGGATACGTCAGCACCTGCTGGACCGTCCTGACCCTGCGGTGGTTCAGTTCGGGCAAACCATCCCGATCGAAGGCACAGAGCGGCGAATCGTGCCTGCCAGCGGGCGGCGCGTTCTGTTACGGGGCGATGAGGTTGCAGTACCCGAGGGTGCCGAGGCACGGCGTCTGGCGCGATTTCTCAAGGAATTGGCGCGTGATCGCCTGACCGGCGCCTGCGATGATTACGCGGCGATGCTGGGACGGTCCTATTCCAGCCTGACCATGCGCGATACACGGTCGCGTTGGGGGTCGTGCAGTTCCGCTGGCGGTCTGATGTTTTCCTGGCGGTTGATCCTAGCGCCGCCTGAGATCCTGCATTATGTCGCTGCGCATGAGGTGGCGCATCTGGCAGAGATGAACCATTCGGCCGATTTTTGGGCGCAGGTCGAGCAGATTTTCGGCGACTATCGCGATCAGCGGCGTTGGCTGCGCGACAACGGGGCGCAACTGCATCAATACAGATTTGATACCAAGGCGAGTTGACCCCGGGTTCATTTGTGATCACATGGGGGTATGTTGTCCGCACGCCCCACTGAATCCCATACTGCCACCCATGATCGGGTCTATCGTGTTCTTCGCGCACGCATTATGCACGGTGAAATGGCACCGGGGCAGGCGCTGACCCTACGCGGGATCGGTAAGGAATTTGGCGTCTCGATGACCCCCGCGCGCGAGGCCGTGCGCCGCTTGGCAGCCGAGGGAGCGCTGTTTCTATCCACATCGGGCCGGGTTTCGACGCCTGAGCTGACTAATGACCGGATCGAAGAGTTGGCTGCGCTTCGTGCGCTGCTTGAGGTCGAACTTGCCAGCCGCGCCCTGCCGCGTGCACATATGGCGCTGATTGACCGGCTGCAAAGCATCAACATGAACGTGGCCGAAATGGTCACCAAACGCGATGCCGTTGGCTATATTCGCTCAAACCTAGAATTTCACCGCACTCTGTACCTGCGGGCGCAGGCTCCGGCAATGCTCGCGATTGCAGAAACAGTCTGGCTGCAACTTGGTCCCACCATGCGTGCGCTGTACGGCCGACTGCGGCGGACCGACCCGCCGCATAACCACAAACTGATCATCGCCGCTTTGCAGGCCGGTGACGAGCCTGGATTGCGCTTGGCCGTCCGCTCGGATGTGACCCAGGGCCTGAGGTTGCTGGTCAGCTGAGCGGCTTGTTGCCGAAGCCCAGAATTTGCATCTGATTGGCATCGTCGTTCTGGTTTGGGGATTGGGTCTGGGCTAGTCTGGACCAAATCACAACAAGAGCAGTTTTCAGTTATGATCAATCGACGGATATTTTCTTTGGGGCTCGGGTCAGCCCTGTTGTCGGCCTGTTCCACAGGCACCCCCACCAGCACCCCGGCATCCCGGATGCGGCCTGTGCCCAACGCCGGGTGGGATGCGTGGGTTACCGGTTTCAAGGGCCGCGCGGCGTCGCAGGGGATATCGCAGACAACCCTAAACCTGGCTTTTCAGGGGGCGGGGTACCTGCCCGATGTGATCGAGCGGGACCGCAATCAGGTCGAATTCAAACGTTCACTCGAGGATTACCTGGCCATTGCGGCCTCAGATGAGCGGATCGCAACCGGCAAGCAGATGCTGGTGCGCCATGCAGGCACCCTGTCGCAGATCGAGGCGAAATATGGCGTCGACAAAGAAGTGATCGTGGCCGTCTGGGGCTTGGAAAGCCGCTACGGCGCGCGGCGCGGGGATGTGCCGGTGGTGTCAGCAGTGTCGACTTTGGCTTATGACGGGCGGCGCGGTGCGTTCTTTGAAAAGCAACTGATCGCAGCTTTGCGGATCATTCAAGAGGGCGACACAAGCCCCGCCAACATGACCGGCAGCTGGGCCGGAGCAATGGGACACACGCAATTCATTCCGACATCCTATCTGGCCTATGCGGTGGATTTCACCGGCGACGGACGGCGGGATATCTGGTCCGAGGATCCCACGGATTCGCTGGCCTCGACCGCGGCCTATCTGGCGCGCGCGGGCTGGGTACGCGGGCAGCCCTGGGGCGGTGAGGCTGGCACTGTATCCGGCACGCCGGTTACAGTTTTGCAGCCGCAGACACCCGGCCCCCGCATTGCGGTGTTCCGCAATTTTCAGGTCATCAAGCGCTATAACAACTCGGACAGCTACGCGATTGGCGTCGGACATTTGTCTGACCGGATTGCAGGCGGTGCGCCGTTTCAGGCCTCATTCGGGCCAGACGCAACGGGTTTGACGCTGGAAGATCGCAAAGAGCTCCAGCGCCGACTGACATCGGCCGGCTATGATACTCAGGGCGCGGACGGGGTGATCGGCAACAACACCAAATCCGCCATCAGCGCCTATCAACGCGCCAGTGGCATGCCGGTCACCGGGGAACCCTCGGTTGCGTTGCTGCGCAGCCTGGGCGGCTGACGGTTTACGCCGCCAGCCCTTTCGATCCGATATCAAGGAATTTCTGACGGCGGTCTTGAATCAGGGCCGCCGCGTCTTTGCCGTCCAGTTCTTTCAGCATCAGGGTGATAGCGTCCCGAACGGATTCGACGGTGGCAGGACGGTCGCGATGGGCACCGCCTTTGGGTTCCTGAATGATAAGATCGCAGACGCCCAATTTGTGCAGGTCCTGCGCGGTCAGGCGCAGCGCCTCGGCGGCCTCCCGCATCTTTTCGGCGTCTTTCCACAGGATCGAGGCGCAGCCTTCCGGCGAGATCACCGAATAGACCGAATGTTCCAGCATCGCGACGCGGTTCGCCGTCGCAAAGGCCACAGCCCCGCCGGACCCGCCTTCGCCGATGATCACCGACACCAGCGGCACGCCGATCTTCAGGCACATCTCGGTCGACCGGGCAATGGCCTCGGACTGACCGCGTTCCTCGGCGCCTTTGCCTGGGTAGGCACCCGCCGTGTCGATCAGAGTGATCACGGGCAGGCCAAAGCGACCGGCCATTTCCATCAAACGCACGGCCTTGCGGTAGCCTTCGGGACGGGCCATGCCGAAATTCCGTTCGATCCGCGATTTGGTGTCCGAACCCTTTTCATGACCAATCACCATCACCGGCTGATCGTTGAATCGGGCCAGACCACCGATAACTGCCAGATCGTCGGCAAAGTTGCGATCGCCCGCCAGCGGGGTGAACTCGGTAAACAGCGCCTCGACATAGTCCTTGCAATGCGGGCGGTCCGGATGGCGCGCCACCTGGCATTTTCGCCAGGGGGTCAGATCGCCATAAAGCTCTTCCAGAAGCTTTGCGGCCTTGGCGTCCAGCGCAGCGGCTTCTTCGGCCACGTCCATCTCTTCGTTGGCACGAGCCAGCGCACGCAATTCCTCGGCCTTGCCTTCAATCTCGGCCAGCGGTTTTTCGAAATCCAGATACTGGGTCATGACGCCTCTCAACGCGGAAGTTCTTTGCTATATGACCTGAGGTTGCGCGGGATGCAACTCAGCAAGATTTGTGGATGCGGAATATGCGACCACGGATAAGCAAAGAGAAGGAAGGTTGCCGATGGCAAACAGCTACGAAGATCGCATTCTGCGCGTCTTGACTTACATCCACGATCACCCCGCCGGGGATCTGTCGTTGGATGCCTTGTCTGATGTGGCTGCGATGTCCCGGTTTCACTGGCATCGTGTGTTTCGCGCGATTACCGGCGAAACCTGTGCGCAAGCTGTCCGCCGGATCCGGTTGCACCGTGCCGCGTGTTGGTTGGTGCAATCAGACCGGTCCGTGGCAGAGATCGCGTCGGCGGTGGGTTATCCTAATCTGAATTCCTTTGTGCGGGCCTTTTCGCAGGCCTACAGCGCCAGCCCGGCGGCCTTTAGAAAATCCGGGCGTTGGCTGGTGCTTAATCGCAAATTGAGAATCGGAGAATATCCAATGCATCCCGTTACAACCCGTACAGAACCCGCCCGCCGCGTAATCGCCTTGGCTCATAAAGGGGATTACGCAGAGATCGGCAATAAGTTTGAGGCATTTGGTGCCTTGTGTGAATCCCGCAACCTGTGGTCTCAACTTGGTCCAGTCATCGGAGTCTATCTGGACAGCCCCGATGATGTGTCACAAGACCAACTGCGCAGCTATGCAGGCGCCGAATTCAAAGGTGGTGACACACCAGAGGGTATGGAAGACGTGCAGATTCCAGGCGGCAAAACAGCTATTCTGACCTACAAGGGCCCATACTCCGGTTTGCACGCGGCGTATCACACGCTGTTCGGAAACTGGCTGCCTGAGTCAGGCGAGGAACCCGCGGACCAGCCGTGCTACGAGATCTACCTGAACGATCCGCGCAACACCGCACCCGAAGAGCTGCTGACCGAAATTTGCCTACCGCTGAAATAGGTCAGTTTGGCCACAGGACCGGGTAAAGCGAGGCGACCAGCAGCACCGCCATGGTCCAGTTGAACACCACCAACCGGCGCGGGTTCGTCAGAATCCGCGCCATCTGCTGCCCCAGCACCGTCCAGGTGCTGACTGACGGCAGGTTCACCGCTCCGAATATCAGCGCCACGATGATGATGGCTTGCATCGTGTGATCTGGCGTGTAGGCCGTAGTAGCCGTCAGGGCCATGGCCCAGGCCTTTGGATTGACCCATTGAAAGGCGGCAGCTTGCAGAAAGGTCATTGGATCACCCTCGGCCATCTTGCCATTGGCCGGGGCCGCATGCGCGATCTTCCACGCCAGATACAGTAGATAGACGACCGAGGCGAGTTTCAGCACCGTGTAGCTGACCGGGTATCGGTCAAATACCTGCACCAAACCGGCACCGACCAGCAGGACCATGACAGTAAACCCCAACCCGATCCCCAACATATGCGGGATGGTTCGGCGAAACCCGAAATTAGCCCCCGAGGCCATCAGCATCAGGTTGTTCGGCCCAGGCGTGATGGACGAGACAAAAGCAAAGGCGATCAGGGCCAGAAGGATATCATAGGTCATGGCGGGGATAATCACTGACAAAACAGCAAATGAAATTGCGTTTTTGTGCGTGTTTGGGGTAATTACACAATTAATGGCGAAGATTGATCACATAAATCAACAAATATTGCGCGCGCTGACAGGTGACGGCCGTATCAGCAACCTGGAACTGGCGGACCGCGTTGGCCTGTCGCCCTCGGCCTGCTTGCGTCGCGTGCAAGAGCTTGAGCGCGCTGGCGTGATCACCGGCTACCGCGCGGTATTAAGCCCGAAAGAACTGGGCGTAGGGTTCGTGGGTTACATCGGCGTTGGATTGGGAGAGCATACCAAAGCCGCGCAGGAAGGTTTTGAACGGGCCGTGCAGCATGCGCCCGAAGTGATTGAATGCCACAATATCACCGGCACCATCGAATACTTGCTGCGCGTGGAATGCGCTGATCTTGCCGAGTACAAAACCTTTCACACAGAGGTGCTGGGAACCCTGCCGCATGTGACGTCGATCACCTCCTACGTGGTAATGGATTCACCCAAGGATTTGCGCGCCTGACAGGGAAATTGTGAATTTTAACTGTCTTGCGGGGAAAATCCTCACATCCTAGTGTCACAGCAATGGGAAAACCAAAATGGGGGCAAACCCCTCTTATGCCGTCACAGGGAGACGATCATGAAACTTATCAAAGCCGGTGCGCTTGCCGCAGCTATGGCATTGATTGCCGGAGCGGTAGCGTCAGCGCCGCTTAAGCTGCAACCTGCAAGCCCACAACCCAGCCCGCAGGCCGGGTTGAATGTGAAATACTATGGTACAGGCAATCAACACAAGAAGATCCGAGATCTGAGCCAGGCGAAAAGCCTGCTGTCACAAGCGCAACCCGGAACACCGTTGCGGGGGTTGGATTACAGGGACACCAGCAAGGGTGAGGACGTCATGACATTCGACGGCGCTTACAACGTTGCTGCCGAAGTTACTGGGTATATGCGGTTCGACTCGCCGGGGATTTACGAGTTGGAAACGTGGTCAAATGACGGGATTGAGGCTTCGGTTGGTGGTCAACAGATTGGCCGCGTAACCGGTATTCAAGGCTGTGAAGCCAATCAACGTACCGAAGTAGAAGTGCCCCAGGCGGGCTGGTATCCGTTGAAGATCATCTATTTCCAAAAATTGGGATCCTCTTGCCTGATGATGAAGTCGGGCAAACAAGGCGAAAAGCTCACCTGGGTGCCCAACGACATCTTCGGGCGGTAACAAGAAGGCGCCCCGCAGGGCGCCTTTTTTTGGCCATTAGCCAGCGGCGATCAGTTCCGCCTGCGCCACAATCACTTCGGCCTGTTTGATCGAGGCGATATCGACCAGACGCCCTTTGTAGACGGTCGCGCCTTCGCCATTGGCCTTGGCCTGTTCCATTGCCGCCAGGATTTCGCGCGCTTCCGAAACAGCCTCGTCCGAGGGGGTAAAGACCTGATTAGCCAGTGCGATCTGCTTGGGATGGATCGCCCATTTGCCGACCATACCCAGCGTGGCTGAGCGTTTGGCCTGTGCGATGTATCCCTCATCATCCGAGAAGTCACCAAATGGCCCGTCCACCGGCAGCACGCCATGGGTTCGGCAAGCGGCGACGATGGCCGCTTGTGCCCAATGCCAAGGATCGGACCAGTGCTTTTCGCCTTCGCGCAGCATGTAATAGTTTTCCTGTGTTCCGCCGATGCCGGTGGTCTGCATGCCCATCGAGGCCGCGAAATCCGCCGCACCCAGACTCATCGCCTGCATTCGTGGTGACGAGGCCGCGATTTCCTCGACATGGGCAATGCCTGCGGCAGATTCGATGATCACTTCGAAGGATACCGGCCTGGTGCGGCCCTTGGCGCGTTCGATGGCGGTAACCAGCGCGTCCACGGCATAGACATCTTCGGCGCAGCCGACCTTGGGGATCATGATCTGGTCCAGACGGTCGCCAGCCTGTTCCAGCAGATCCACAACGTCGCGATACCAATAGGGTGTGTCCAGTCCGTTAATGCGCACGGACATGTACTTGTTGCCCCAATCCACGGTGTTCAGCGCCTCGATCACATTGGCGCGGGCCGCGTCCTTGTCCGACGGCGCCACCGAGTCCTCAAGATCAAGGTTGATCACGTCTGCCGCTGACGCGGCCATTTTCGGAAACAGCTTGGTGTTCGATCCAGGCCCGAACAGCTGGCAACGGTTGGGGCGGGCGGGGGCGGCGGGTTGAAGGCGAAAGCTCATCTGGACCTCGTGCGAGAAATGAAATTACAATTTTTCTGCTCATTGAGGTATTAAATTGCGTGCTTATGCGCAAGCGTCTTTATGCAAGTGCGGCATTGCGTTCGCAGCATTTGCCGCGGAAAGCGATCAAACTGGTGATTAAAGTTTAATCACTGTGAAAACTTGAAAGAATATTTCAGTAAATGAAGAACTCGCGCGAAAATTTCCCACCAATGGCAACTATGTCAGGCGAAAACGCAAAGCACTCGTCAGGCGCGTCCCATAGGCTGCGCCGGAATCAAAGGAGTGAACCGCAATGATCGAGACACCGTACCTGCTGTTTTTGGGCGATGCGCCCGACCAATTGGCGGCCAAAGTGGCAGTTGGCATCAAAGACTGGCGCCCGGAAAACGCTGTGGGCCAATATCGGATGGACGGCTGCAAGGCCGATCTGGGCCTGACGGACATGACCCTGACCGAAGCAAAAGAGGCGGGCGCTAAGACTCTGGTCATCGGTGTGGCCAACCGTGGCGGCGTGATCAGCCAGGAATGGAAAAAGGTCCTGGTGATGGCGCTGGAGGAAGGCTTTGATCTGGCGTCTGGCCTGCACAACCTGCTGCGCGACGAGCCCGATCTGGTTGCCGTTGCCGAGGCCACGGGCCGCAAGCTGCACGATGTGCGCGTTCCCGAGGTCGAGTACCCGATTGCAAACGGCATCAAACGCAAGGGCAAGCGGTGTCTGGCAGTTGGCACGGATTGCTCGGTCGGCAAGATGTACACGGCGATGGCAATGGATGCCGAAATGCGCAAGCGTGGCATGAAATCCACCTTCCGTGCCACCGGCCAGACCGGTATTCTGATCACCGGTGACGGTGTGCCGCTGGACGCCGTGATCGCTGACTTCATGGCTGGATCGGTCGAATGGCTGACACCCGACAATGACGACGACCACTGGGACTTGATCGAAGGGCAGGGATCGCTGTTCCACGTGTCCTACTCCGGTGTGACCATGGCGCTAATCCACGGCGGCCAGCCGGACGCACTGATCCTGAGCCACGAACCCACCCGTGAGCATATGCGCGGTTTGCCGACCTATACTTTGCCGACGCTTGAAAACCTGCGCGACACCGCGCTGGCACTTGCCAAGGTTGCAAACCCTGATTGTCAGGTCGTGGGTGTCTCGGTCAACACACAGCACATGAGTGAAGAGGACGCCATCGCCTATCTGGCGAAGGTCGAGGCCGATCTGGGTCTGCCCGCCACTGATCCGTTCCGCTTTGGTCCGGGCAAACTGGTCGACGCGCTGGCCGCGTTGTGATCAATAGACCCCGCCAGAGGACTCTCTGGCGGGGAAATCTTGAATAATAAAGGAGTGGGCGCGTGCAGATTGACGTCTCTCGTGATGTATTCCGGTTGGCTCAGGTCTTTACGATCTCGCGCGGGTCTAGGACCGAAGCGAATGTGCTGACTGTACGTGTATCGGATGGCGCGCATCAGGGGCGGGGCGAATGTGTGCCCTACGCTCGGTATAATGAAACGCTGGAGTCGGTCGAGGCTGAAATTACCAGTTTGCCCCGGACGTTTGATCGAGCGCAGTTGATGGATCTGTTGCCCGCGGGTGCCGCCCGCAATGCGGTAGACTGTGCACTGTGGGATCTTGAGGCGAAGCGCGCCGGAAAACGTGCATGGGAACTGGCCGGTCTGCCCGCGCCCGGCCCAGAGATCACCGCCTACACCTTGTCGCTGGACACGCCGGAAAAGATGCAGGCACAGGCGGCTGAGAACGCGTATCGTCCGCTGTTGAAGATTAAGCTGGGTACGCCAGACGACATGCCTCGTCTGGAAGCCGTACGCGCAGGTGCCCCTGACGCCAAGATCATCGTCGACGCCAATGAGGGCTGGTCGGCCGAAGTCTATGCCGATCTGGCACCGCATCTGGTGCGGCTGGGAGTTGCGCTGGTCGAACAGCCTCTGCCAGCCGGGGAAGATGACGCCCTGATCGGGATGGATCGCCCGGTGCCGGTGTGTGCCGATGAATCGTGCCATGACCGCAGTAGCCTGCCCGCGATGAAGGGCAAGTATGACGTAGTAAACATCAAGCTCGACAAGACCGGCGGTTTGACCGAGGCGTTGGCCCTGCGTGAACAGGCGCTGGCCGAGGGTTACAAAGTTATGGTCGGATGCATGGTCGGCAGTTCGCTGGCTATGGCGCCCGCGACACTGCTGGCGCAGGGTGCGATGGTAACAGACCTTGACGGCCCGCTTCTGTTGGCCGAAGACCGCGACAACCCGCTGAATTTTGATGATGCCGGAGTGCATCCGCCTTTGGCGGCGCTCTGGGGGTGACGAACGCCCGGAAAATGATCCGGTGGATCATTTTCAGTAAGGAACGGGCGAAGCCCTGAGACGAAAAGGATATGACATGACCCGCACCGTTTACGTGAATGGCGAATACCTGCCTGAAACCGAAGCCAAGGTTTCCATTTTTGACCGTGGTTTCCTGTTCGCGGATGCCGTTTACGAGGTCACCAGCGTTCTGGATGGAAAGCTGATCGATTTTGAAGGCCATGCCGTGCGCCTCAAGCGGTCTCTGGACGAGTTGGAGATGGCCGAGCCCTGCAACAAGGATGAGCTGCTGGACGTTCACCGCAAGCTGGTTGAGCTGAACGGCATCGAAGAAGGTCTTGTGTACCTGCAGGTCAGCCGCGGATCGGATGGCGACCGGGATTTCGTGTTCCCGTCGGCGGACACCAAGCCCAGTCTGGTTCTGTTCACGCAGAACAAGCCGGGTCTGGCCGACAGCCCAGCGGCGAAAAAAGGTGCAAAGATCATCTCGATCGAGGATATCCGCTGGGGTCGCCGCGATATCAAGACTGTTCAGCTGCTGTACCCGTCGATGGGTAAGATGATGGCCAAGAAAGCGGGCTGCGACGATGCATGGCTGATCGAAGACGGCTACGTCACCGAAGGCACCAGCAACAACGCCTACTACGTGAAAGACGGCAAGATCGTCACCCGCCCGCTGTCGACGGACATTCTGCACGGCATCACGCGTAAAGCCGTGCTGCGCATGGCGGCTGAGGCGCAGATGGAAGTCGAAGAACGTCTGTTCACCATCGACGAAGCGAAAGAGGCGGACGAAGCCTTTACCACCTCGGCCAGTGCGTTCGTCATGCCGGTAGTTGAAATTGACGGTGTAACGCTGGGGGATGGCACGCCGGGCCCGATCGCCAAACGGCTGCGTGAGATTTATCTGGACGAAAGCCGCAAGGCAGCGATCTAAAGCAAAGGCCCGCCGGATTGGCGGGCCTTTTTCGTTTTAGGGGATTAGTCTTTTTTCCCAACATTCTCTTCAAACGCGACCTTGAAGGCGGCCTGTTTTTCAGGGCTTGCGTCGGTCTGATAGTTCGCCTTCCACTCATCCATGGTCATGCCGTAGAAAATCTGACGGGCTTCGTCCTTGCCCATCTCGATGCCCTTTTCATTGGCAGCTTCCTGATACCAGCGCGACAGGCAGTTGCGGCAGAACCCGGCCAGATTCATCATGTCGATGTTCTGAACGTCCGTGCGGTCTTCCATCAGGTGCTTTTGCAACCGGCGGAATGCCGCGGCCTGAAGTTCGATTTCGGTTTGCTTGTCCATTGTCGGGCTCCCAATGCGTGTCGTTTGCCTGACCTAACAATCCGAAGGCGTCGTTACAATAAACAGGAAGGGCCAGCAGGCCCTTCCCAGCGATCGATTTCGGTTTTAAGCCAGCTTCAGGGCCAGCCACGGCATCAGGCAGAATACGATGGTCAGTATCTTGTAGTTGGCCAGATACCGGAAATAGGCCCTTTTCGCATCGCCAGGCTCAATCTGGAACATCCGGCCGTGTATCTTGGCAGCCCAGTCCTGTGAAACAACAATCATCAGAGTAGTGAACACCAGAAGGGCGAGGTTAAGGACCGTCATCCAGCCGAAGACGGTCGTCAGGAATTCCTGAGTCATGGTCGTCTCCTTTCACTTAATATATGGGGGCTCGGGATACCCTCACAATAACGTGAGACCCGGAATCGACCTTATTTGACCTAACGTCAAAGACCGCTTTCGCCCAAAGCGTCCTGCAGGATTGCGGCCAAGCGCTCCGCCCATTCACGCTGTCCGGCATTGTCCGCGATCAGATCATTACGCAGCTCGATCAAGGCGTTAGGGCGGCCATGCGTTGTGCAGTGCCGATCAATTGCGTCACCGGGCAGCACGCCAGTATAGGGCTCGTTGACACCAACACACAGGTCTGCTTCGGCCTCAAGACGGTCAATCAACGGGCGCGAGAACCGTTCATCCGGAGTGTGCAGCACTCCGATATGCCATGGGCGTGGGTCGCGGCCACGCAGTTGGCGGGTGAATGAATGCATCGACACGATCACCGCATGCGGCAGGCCCGCCATACGTTCCAGCGCCTCGTGATAGGGGCGGTAGCACATGTTCAGACGCCGTTCACGCTCAGACGTGTCTGCGTGGCGGTTGCCGGGGATGATCGAACCGTCATACAGCTTCATCAGCAGGGTGGGGTCATCCTCACCTCGGTTGGGATCAATCACTAGACGTGAGAAATTGGCGGCAATAACTGGCGCGTTCAGGATCTCTCCCAAATGCTTTGACACCTCATACGCGCCCACGTCATAGGCGATGTGACGCTCCATATCCTCGCGCGGCAGGCCGAGGTCTCCGCCGTTGATTTCGGGGGGCACCGTGTTGGTTGCGTGGTCACATGTGATTAGCCAGCGCGAGGGGCGATCGGCGCCGTGGATAAAAAACGGGGAATACGTCATAAGCCTGTCATCTAGTTTGCCGCAGGTGTAGGGCAGTTGCTTCGGAAAGGGAATTGCGCAATAAGCAGCCTGATGCAATGTTTGCGGTAACATTTGTGCGATTCAGACAGAAGACGTGAGGAGAGAAATACCAATGCGACGCCTGAGGAATGTAAAAATCGTGGCGACGCTGGGACCGGCGTCTAATGATTATGACACCATCCGTGCGCTGCACGAGGCCGGGGCAGATGTGTTTCGTCTGAACATGAGCCACGGCAGCCATGATGAGATTCGCGAACGTCACCGGATCATCCGACAGGTGGAAAAGGATCTGGAAAGCCCGATTGCGATTCTGGCTGACCTGCAAGGGCCCAAACTGCGCGTGGGTGAGTTCGCCAATGACGCCGAAGAACTGGAAGAGGGCGCAGCCTTCCGTCTGGACCTTGACGCTGCGCCCGGGGACAGAGGCCGCGTTTGTCTGCCGCATCCCGAGATTTTTGCCGCACTTGAACCGGGCGCGCGGTTGTTGGTCAATGACGGCAAAATCCGCCTGATCGTTCAGGATTGTGGCAAGGAATTCGCCAATTGCACGGTGGAGGTCGGAGGCACGATATCGAACCGGAAAGGTGTGAACGTCCCCGATGTGGTTCTTCCGTTGGCCGCGCTGTCTGAAAAAGATCGCGATGATCTGGAGTTTGTCTGTAAATTGGGCGTTGACTGGCTGGGGTTGAGCTTTGTTCAGCGCGCCAAGGACGTCTTTGAGGCCCGCGCACTGGCTGATGGCCGGGCCTCAATCCTGTCCAAGATCGAAAAACCCGCGGCAGTTGAGGCATTTGATGAAATACTCGATGCCTCGGACGGGATCATGGTGGCGCGTGGTGACCTGGGGGTTGAATTGCCGATCTCTGCGGTGCCTCCGATCCAGAAACGTCTGGTCAGGCGGTGCCGCGCGGCAGCCAAGCCGGTGATCGTGGCCACTCAAATGTTGGAGAGTATGATCGAAAGCCCGATGCCAACGCGAGCCGAGGTTTCGGACGTCGCGACAGCGATTTATGAAGGCACTGATGCCATCATGCTCAGCGCTGAATCAGCGGCGGGGTCGTATCCGATAGAGGCCGTGCAAACCATGAACAAGGTCGCTATCGAGGTCGAGGCCGATCCGACCTACACCCAGATCATCGCCGCCTCGCGCACCGCAAAGGGCACCACAATTGCTGACGGGATCGTGGCAGCTGCGCGTGAGATTGCTGAAAAGACAGACATCAAGGCCATTTGTTGCTTTACCCAAAGCGGCACAACGGCGCTGTTGACCGCGCGGGAACGTCCCGGTGTGCCGATCATCGCCATGACGCCCGCCACCGGAACCGCACGGCGCCTGTGCCTGAGCTGGGGCTGCCATTGTGTGATGACGCCCGAGCTTGAGCGCTTTAAGGGTGCTGTTGTCAATGCCGCCCGCACTGCCCGCGCCAGTGGGTTTGCGACCGAGACCGATCAGATTGTGGTCACCGCTGGGGTGCCGTTCAACGTACCCGGAACCACTAATATCCTGCGTATTGCGCCCTGTGACGAACGTTTGATTTACAACACAGATCCGGGCTGATGAACTTGCGTCAACGTGCATGCTGCCTCATGGCAGACAGGTCACTTGTCAAGCGACAGGGCTTTTTACGATCTCCATTACAGTAAATGAGCTTGTCTGGTGAATTCCAGGCAGCTTATTTATTTTCTCACCGAGGATATCGCGGAAGTGCGTGATATCCCGCGTGCGGACTGTCAGGAGATAGTCAAACGATCCCGCCACCATTAAGCAGCTTTCAATTTCTGGAATATTGCGGACAGCGTCATTGAACCTGCCAAGAGATTGCTCCGCCGTCGCGGCCAGTGAAACCTGCACAACGGTGACCAAGGCTAGCCCCATTCGCTCTTTATCGACGATGGCACAATAGCCTTTGATGTACCCGTTTTTTTCTAAGCGCTTGACCCGCTCGGAACAGGGGGTATTGGTCAGGTTGACACGTGCCGCAAGATCGACGATCGACAACCTTCCGTTGATTTCCAGCTCTTGCAGGATGCGTTGGTCTATTTTGTCCAATTCTCTATCGATCAGTAAAAATCCCTGAAATTTTAGCGCAAGACGACATTTTTCACTGAATATAGACTAAAATAATCCCCAATTCCTAGTGATTATTCCTGATACTTATCTGAAGACAGCTGCGTCAATGTGTTCCAAGTTTGGCTGTCTTGTCGAGGGCACGGGCCTCGACCCAACGAAAAAAAATTGGAGAACCGACATGACAACAAAAATTGTCATTGGACTGGACGGGACAGAGACCGGGGAGCGCGCGATCGCTTTTGCCAAGGATTTGGCAGGGCGCATCGGTTCATGCGAGTTGCTTGTGGTTTATGTGATCGAATGGTCCCCATTTACTTTTCAGACACCTGAAGAAAATGCCCTGCGCCATAAGCGGCGCGAGGAAGAGGTCGAATTGGCCTCGACACGGATCGTCACCCCTGCGGTGGAAGCTTTGAACGCGGCCGGTTTTACGGCCCATGGCATTGTACGCCATGGTGACGTGGCTGAAACGCTGAACGCGATCACAGTCGAAAACGGTGGTACCCAGATCGTCGTCGGGCGCGCCTCGGCGGATGGGTTCAAGAAACGGCTCTTTGGCAGCTCGACCCAGAATCTGGTCATGCATGCCGATGTACCGGTCACCGTTGTGAACTGAGCGGAGGGACGAGAATGAATATGCTTAAAAAACTGGGCTTTGCCACAGCGGCTGCCCTGTTCGCCAGCCCCGCTTTAGCCCAAGAGGCGCCGGGTCTGGACGACAAGATCAACCAAGCCTTTGCTGATTTCACCGGGCCGTTCGTTAGCTTTATCTTTGCCCCGTTTCCGGGCACTAGCTTCCCTTGGATCGTGGGTTGGCTGGTCGTCGCGGCCACAGTGTTCACGCTGTATTTTGCCTTTGTGCAGCTGCGGTTCTTTAGTCACGCGATCAGCCTTGTGAAAGGCGACTATTCCGATCCCAACGATGCGGGTGAGGTCAGCCACTTTCAGGCGTTGGCCACGGCGCTTTCAGGAACGGTCGGTTTGGGCAACATCGCTGGTGTGGCGGTGGCCGTCGGGATCGGCGGGCCGGGCGCCACGTTCTGGATGATCGTCGCGGGCCTGCTGGGCATGGCGTCGAAATTCACTGAGTGTACGCTGGGCGTGAAATACCGCAACGAATACGACGACGGCACCGTTTCCGGTGGCCCGATGTATTACATGTCCAAAGGGTTCAGTGAGCTGGGCTTGCCGGGCGGTAAGATCCTGGCTGTTCTGTTTTCGATCTTCTGTATTCTTGGCGCGCTGGGCGGGGGCAACATGTTCCAGGCCAATCAGGCGCACCAACAGATTGCAGGCATCGTCGGGGATTATCCGGGCTGGATTACAGGCCTGGTCTTCGCCGGTATCGTGTTTGCAGTGATCGTGGGCGGCCTGAAATCCATCGCGCGCGTCACCGAAAAGGTCGTGCCGTTCATGGGTGTTATGTACGTGGCGGCAGCACTAGTGATCATCATCATGCACGCAGACCAGATCGGCTGGGCCTTCGGCCAGATCTTTGCGGGTGCCTTCACTGGCCTCGGCATCGCAGGCGGTATGGTTGGGGCGCTGATCCAGGGCTTCCGCCGTGCCGCGTTCTCGAACGAGGCGGGCGTTGGTTCTGCGGCGATTGCCCACTCGGCCGTGCGGACCAAAGAGCCGATCACCGAGGGCTTCGTGTCGCTGCTTGAGCCGTTCATCGATACGGTCGTGATCTGTACAATGACTGCATTGGTGATCATCATCACTCAGCAGCTGATCATCGACCCGGAGACCGGCCTTTACATGCTGACCGAAGATGGTTCAGCTATTGCCACCGTTGACGGTAATTCGGGTGTCAGCCTGACGTCCGCGGCGTTTGGCAGTGCGTTCAGCTGGTTCCCCTATGTTCTGGCGATCGCGGTGGTTCTGTTTGCCTTCTCGACCATGATCAGCTGGTCCTATTATGGCCTCAAGGCCTGGACTTATCTGTTCGGCGAAGGACACACCAAAGAGCTGGTGTTCAAGGTCATCTTCTGCATCTTCGTTGTCATCGGCGCGGCGGCCAACCTTGGTCCGGTCATCGACTTCTCGGATGCGGCGATCTTTGCAATGGCGGTTGTGAACGTCTTTGCGCTCTACTTCCTGATGAAAGTGGTGCGCGAAGAGCTGGCCAGCTATGCATCCCGCCTGAAAAGCGGCGAAATCCGCAAATTCGAGCACTAAATCACTCCACCGGGGCAGCCAACACTGCCCCGGTGCCTGACCACCCTGCGAAAAGCGCAGATTCTGGTCAAAACCCCCTTGCCAGTATGGAAGAACTTGCGTAAACGGCGCTTCTGATCGCGTGACCGGCCAATGTGGCATGCCGAGTCGCGTCAAGTACCGAACCCCGAAAGGAGACGGAAATGCCTAAGATGAAGACAAAGTCGAGCGCCAAGAAGCGCTTTAAGGTGACTGCGACCGGTAAGGTCCTTGCTGGCCAGGCCGGCAAACGGCACGGCATGATTAAGCGGACCAAGAAATTCATCCGCGATGCCCGTGGCAACACCACCCTGTCCGCCCCCGACGCCAAGATCGTCAAGGGCTACATGCCCTACGACCGCTAAGAGGAGATTAAGAGATGTCCCGCGTTAAAGGTGGAACCGTAACTCACGCCCGTCACAAGAAGGTCATTAAGGCAGCCAAAGGTTACTATGGCCGCCGCAAGAGCACCTTCAAGGTTGCCCGTCAGGCCGTCGACAAGGCCAACCAGTACGCAACCCGCGACCGTAAGAACCGCAAGCGCAACTTCCGCGCGCTGTGGATCCAGCGTATCAACGCTGCTGTCCGTTCGCATGACGAAGCACTGACATATTCCCGCTTCATCAACGGCCTGAACCTGGCCGGTATCGAAGTGGACCGCAAAGTTCTGGCCGACCTGGCCGTGCACGAACCGGAAGCGTTCGGCGCGATCGTCGCCAAAGCTCAGGCCGCTCTGACTGCCTGATCCTCTGAAAAGAGACAGTGAATGAAAGGCCGTCCCTTTGGGGCGGCCTTTTTTTGCAGCTGAACCCTGGCTAGGTAGCCCTGAACCCATTTTGGGCTGCAACGATACCTTCCGTTTGAAAGCATCATTCATCAGTGTTCACCCACACTTCAAGCGTTGCCTCGCCCCAGGTGATACAGTCAGAAAGGCCATTGCATTCTTCGGGTAGACGCCCTTTTGTTGTTCTGTTTATCCATCGCGACTGTCGGAAACTAACGTTCGCAATGCCATCCTGAGTCAGCAACTCTCCTGATTTGGAAAACTCGTGTCCGTCGATCGGATTTAAGGAGACTTCGTTACCGCTCAGCATAGTGAAAACGAGAGAGGTATCACTGTGGGTCTCGGGATTCTTCAATTCAGCTCGGACGTTACAAACATTTTGTATGGTAGAACCATTGCCCGCCCTTCGGGTGCCGGTGAGGATTATAACCCGCTGGCCTACCGTAGAGTTTATTTGCATTCTATTGCCGACAAGTTGCCAGTAATTCCCCTCGGACGGTCGTTTGGATTCGACTTCCTGAAAGCCAAGTTTTTCAAACTGTTCGATTGTTTTTTGGGTGTCTGGAAAACTTGCAAGGCAAGTCGAACTGAAAACAGAAGCAAGTTGCCTGAACTCAACCGTTCCAGTCGAAGGCATCACTGTTAACGGCAGTTCTTCATTTTTTGGTGTTGTTGAGCACGCCGAGATGAAGGTTAGAGCCAGTGAAAGATACACGGAGTAGCGTTTTAAGCTGCTGTCAGCCTTCATTCTCAAACTCCCGGTAAGAGCAAACTTACGTGATCGTGCAAGAGGAATGAAATGCATCATGCACAGGATTGGGGAAAACTTAGTTTATCATTTTCATGTCTAACGCATTCGGCGTGGCTAGTTGCCCTTCTTCACCAACTGCGCTGCAAAGGCCACGCCGGTTCCCGGTCCCGCATAGGTGACCATGATCACGTCATCCAGATAGACACCGTTGAAAATCCCAGCCGAGACGTCATCCCCCGATATCCCGGCCTCAGCCAATACGAACCGGGTGGGGTCATCCAGGCTGAAGGTGCCCATTGCTTCCTCGACGATCCATTCCTTGTCACCAATGCGCCGCCAGCGGTTGGTGGCGGTGATCAGGTTGCCGTCCAATTTGGTGACTTCCAACTCCATCTCGGTCTGTAGCAGGCCTTTCTCGTGGTTGGGGTTCGATTTGGCGAAGGCCACCAGATAGGTGCCATGCCATGTGCCGACGATCTGAGGGAAGCCGCTGCCGTCTTCGGCGCTGGCAGGGGCTGCAAGGGCTAGCACAAGGGCGGCGGCAATGCTGCGGAAAAGGTTGAGTGTCATGGGGCGATCTCCTGCAAAGGGTGCCATCAGGCTACCCGAGTTCTGGAAATTGGCAAACCATGGTTTTGAAACAAAAAAACCGGCGCCGAAAGCGCCGGTTTCCATAAGCTTTGTGCAGCGACTTAGCCGAACACACGACCCAGCGCGCCGTCGACGGCGTCGGTGATCTGGTCGATGTCATCTGCCGTTGCGATCAGCGCGGGCGAGAAGCACAGCGTGTTGTTGCGGCTGGGGATCGAGCGGTTGGTGGCACCGATGATGACGCCTTGCGCCATACAATCAGCCACAACGGCCTGAACCTTTTTTTCGTCCATCGGCTCTTTGGTTGAACGGTCTGCGACCAGCTCGGCACCCAGGAACAGGCCCTTGCCGCGCACGTCGCCGATGACCTTGTGCTTTTCCATCAGCGCCTGCAGGTTGCCCATCATACGGTCACCCATGTCGGCGCAGTTGCCCAGCAGGTTTTCGTCCTGAATGATGCGCATGTTTTCAACCGCAGCTGCCGGGCCGGCGGTGCAGCCACCAAAGGTCGAGATGTCGCGGAAATAGCTCATCGGATCAGCGGCATCGTCCTTGAACATGTCAAAGACTTCCTCGGTGGTGACCATGCAGGCAATCGCCGCATAGCCCGAGGCAACGCCTTTGGCCATGGTCACGAAGTCCGGCTTGATGCCGTATTGCTGATAGCCGAACCAAGTGCCCGTACGACCGACGCCGCAGACCACTTCGTCGATATGCAGCAGCACGTCGTATTTCTTGCAGATTTCCTGCACGCGCTGCCAATAGCCTTCGGGCGCTTCGATCACGCCGCCGCCTGCGGTTACCGGCTCAAGGCACAGTGCGCCAACGGTGTCGGGACCTTCGCGCAGGATGACCTCTTCGATCTGATCTGCGGCCCAGACGCCAAAGTTTTCTTCGGGCGCGCCGTCCAGCTCGTGCTTGCGGTACTCCATGCAGTGGGGCACGCGCACGAAATCGGGCGCGAAGGGGCCGTACTGGGCGTTGCGCTCGTCCTGACCGCCTGCCGACATGGTCGCCAAGGTCGAGCCGTGATAGTCACGGTCGCGGTACAGGATTTTGGTCTTTTTGCCGCCATAGCGCTTATGCGCGATCTGACGGACCATCTTGAAGGCCTTCTCGTTCGCCTCAGAGCCCGAGTTGGTGTAGTACACCCGGCTCATGCCCGGCATTTTGTCGATCAGCATTTCGGCAAAAATCGAACCGGGGATCGAACCTGCGGTATTGGCGAAATAGCACAGCTTCATCAGCTGTTCGTAGACCGCCTTACAGATTGATTCGCGGCCATAGCCAACGTTGACGGTCCAAACACCGCCGGACACGGCGTCCAGATGCTCTTTGCCCTTTTGATCCCAAACGCGCATGCCCTTGCCTTCGACAATGATGCGTGGGTCATTGGTTTCAAAGGGTTTATGCTGGATCAGGTGATGCCAGATGTGGGCGCGGTCGGCTTCGACTACGCGGGAAAGATCGTTTTCGTTGAACGTGCCGTCCATGACATGTCCTTTCAATAAAGCTCGTTGCACGGATTGCAGGGGCTATCCCGAACCGGCAGATGTTTTCGATGGCTCAGATCACCTTGAATGGCCTGTCGGAGATAGGGCCAGATTGCACCATCCCGTATTGCCAGTCCATTCCTGAGACGTATTTTTACGGGTTTGTCAGGGGCTCAACTTTGTGCTCAATTCGCGCAAATCGCGATTGGGAGGATCAGCGGATGGGAGCCACACAAATTTACGAGCGTCATCTGGACAAATGCCGGGCCAACTATGTGCCGTTGTCCCCGTTGAGCTTTCTCGAGCGCACAGCGCAGGTTTACCCTGATTACCCCTCGGTTGTGTATGGTGATCGCCGGTATAGCTGGGCCGAGACCTATGCCCGATGCCGCCGTCTGGCGGGCGCATTGGTCGCACGTGGAATAGGGCAGGGCGACACTGTGTCGATTATTGCCGCCAATATCCCTGAAATGTACGAGGCACATTTTGGCGTGCCCATGGCCGGTGCCGTTTTGAACGCGATCAACACGCGATTGGATGCGGCGATCATTGCCTTCATCCTTAATCATGCGGAATCCAAGGTGCTGCTGGTCGATCCCGAATTTTCGGGTGTGGTGAAAGAGGCGCTGAAACAGGTCGACCACGACCTGCTGGTCATTGATATCGAAGACGCCAGTTTTGAGGGCGGAGAAAAGTTGGGCAACCTGACTTATGATGCCTTGCTGGCAGACAGCGATCCGGAATTTGAGTGGTCTTTGCCCGAAGACGAATGGGACGCGATCACGCTGAATTACACGTCCGGGACAACGGGCAATCCGAAAGGCGTGGTTTATCACCATCGGGGCGCGGCGCTGAACGCACAGTCGGACTTGTTGGATTGGGATATGCCGAAGCATGCAGTCTATCTGTGGACCTTGCCGATGTTCCATTGCAATGGCTGGTGTTTTCCATGGGCGATGGCGGCCAATGCGGGCGTTTCGGTCTGTCTGCGCGCGGTGCGTGCCGAACCGATATATACTGCCTTTAGGGATGAGAAGGTCACACATTTCTGCGGCGCGCCAATTGTGCTGAATATGCTGGCCCATGCACCGGATGAGTTGAAAGACTTCGATCATCAGATCAAGGTGATGACAGCGGGCGCCCCGCCACCCGCAGCTGTGATCGAGGCGATGGAGGCCATGGGGGTCGAGGTGACCCATGTGTATGGTCTGACCGAGACCTATGGCCCATCGGTGGTCTGCGCCTGGAAAGACGAATGGAACACCAAGGATGCACAGGAACGCGCGGCGCTGAAGGTGCGGCAGGGGGTGCGCTATTCGGCCCTGTCGGGCCTGATGGTGGCCGACCCTGAAACGCTAGAACCTGTACCTGCCGATGGCGAAACCATGGGTGAGATTTTCATGCAGGGCAACGTGGTGATGAAGGGCTATCTGAAAAATCCCGAGGCAACGGACAAAGCCTTTAACGGCGGTTGGTTTGCTTCGGGCGATCTGGGGGTGATGTATCCCGACGGCTATATCGCGCTTAAGGATCGGTCCAAGGACATCATCATTTCAGGGGGCGAGAATATCTCATCGGTCGAGGTCGAAGGCATCCTGTACAAACACCCAGCAGTGATGGAGGCCGCTGTAGTGGCGCGGCCTGACGAAAAATGGGGCGAAACCCCCTGCGCCTTTGTCGAGCTAAAGCCTGACGCCACCGTGACCGAGGCGGAGTTGATCGCATTCTGCCGGGATAACATGGCCCATTTCAAAACGCCTAAGACTGTGGTGTTCGGAACCTTGCCCAAAACCTCAACTGGGAAGGTTCAGAAGTTTGTGCTGAGGGATCAGGCGCGTAAGCTGACCTAAGCGCCCATCTTGTCAAAGATCGAAAGGTTCAGCTCAAGCATCTCACCCATCCAGATGGCCCGGTTCCGATGATCCTCAAGGTGCTGTCCGGTTTCGGGGTGGGTGAAGATGGTCAGGCCCTGCCGGTTCAGCATCAGCCACGGAATGACCTGATCGAACGCGTCCGGTGCAAAGGCCAGCTGGCAGCTCCAGCGTGGGTGAGGGCCGACATTGCGTTCATGCACGCGACCCATATCAATAGAAAACAGCCCTGCCGCTTCTTCGCAAACCCGTCGTGCCACATCCACAGTTTCCGCGTCAAAATAGACATGGACGTGATAGCCAGTGATCTCGGGCATGGTGACCTCATCCATCTGTTTCACAGAAAACCTAGGTCGAACTTGCAGTCATTCCTATCCTCATCGGCACACATACCCTGTGCGCCGAGTTAAGTAGGGGCATTCGCATCCGGATGTGCCGCGGCAAAGGCGGGATGGTCGGCACAGGCGGCCTCGACTGCAAGGAGGCGGGGCAGGTCTGACAAATCAACCTGCCAGCGCTGTGCATTATAGAGCTGCGGCATCAAGCATAGATCGGCCAGCCCTGGGCTGCTGCCCGTGCAATAGGGTGTCTGGTCAAATCCTGCCAGCAGCGTTTCAAAGGCCAGCAGGCCGGGTCGGATGAAGTGGCGCATCCAATCGCCCGGCATCCCTTCGGCACCGTTGCTCAGCGTTGTGGCATATTGCGCCACCGACAGGTTGCAGACTGGGTGGATGTCCACCGCGATGGAGTGTGCCAGCGCCGTTGCCTTGGCGCGCAATGCGGGTTCGGCAGGCAATAAGCCCAACCCCCGGCTTTGATCCAGATAGTCGATGATTGCCAAAGATTGCGTCAATCGCAGCCCGTCAATATCCAGCACCGGAACCAGCCCCTGCGGGTTACGCGCAAAATGGTCTTGTGACTTCTGGTCCCCGGCCTTTAGATCAACAAAGACAGAGCGATAGGCAATTCCCGCCAAATTCAGCGCCATGCGCACCCGGTAGCTGGCCGATGAGCGCCAGAAATCAAAAAGAACCACTTCGCCCATTGTTTCAGGTCTCTCTAAGGGCCGCGGCTTCGACTGCCTGGTTCAGCACGTCGGAGTCCCCGATATGGTTCGCCAAAACCAGAACCAGACGCGCGTTCAGCGCGTCGCTTGCGGATTTGTCCAACCCGTCATGGGCGGCCAGTAGTCCGGCATAGAAATCATCGGCATTGTCGAGATTGGGGGTGAGGATCAGATCTGTCATTTTCTTACTCCTTGCCGGTGGCCCGGCGGATCGCCTGCCGGAATGCGTTTTCTTCGTAGCTGTCACGCCGCGCGGCAACATGCTGGTCGGGGCGGATCAGATAGACCGCGCTGGCGGCATCGCCCAGATACCGACGCTTGAGTTCCAGCGTCAGGTCATCCTTGACCGACAACGCAAGCCGGGTGGCTTCAACCCCGTCTTCTTCGATCCGCTCGGGGGCGTCGGCGTCAATGGTCAACAGGGTGAACTTGCCTGCCAATTTTGGCAACAAGAATTCATCGCCCAGCGGCGCATCCGGGCAGGCCGAGCCCGGTCGCGTGATATCCGGGCCGTCCAGTGCATCGGCTGAGCTGAGCGAAGACCCCTGATAGGCGCAGGGCGTGCTCAACCGTCCGGAATTGACCAGTGGGCGGGCAAATTGGAAATGTTCGCTGAGGTCCAGAACCGCGTCCCGCAACAGTCGCGACATCTGGGACTTCGGCGTGATGAAGTCGGTCGAGCGGCTGGATTTCGTGATATTCTCATCCGCTGCCTGCACTCGCTCGCGGCTATAGCTGTCCAGCAAAAGCTCGGGCGCTTTGCCGTCCAGAACCAGTTTCAATTTCCAGCACAGGTTATCAGCGTCCTGAATTCCTGTGTTTGCCCCAAGTGCCCCAAACGGGCTGACCTGATGGGCGCTGTCCCCGGCAAACAGAACGCGCCCATGGCGGAACCGCTCCATCCGGCGGCATTGGAACGTATACACCGATACCCATTCCAGATCGAAATCCACATCCTCGCCCAGCATCGCTTTGAGGCGGGGGATGACATTCTCGGGGCGTTTTTCGCGCTCTTTGTCGATGTCCCAACCCAATTGCAGGTCAATGCGCCAGACATTGTCGGGCTGCTTGTGCAACAGAGCCGATTGCCCGCGATTGAACGGCGGATCGAACCAGAACCAGCGCTCGGTTGGGAGATCGGCCTCCATCACCACGTCGGCGATCAGGAAGTTGTCTTCGAAGACGCGGCCATCGAAATCCAGCCCCAGCATGCGACGGGTCGGAGAGCTGGCACCGTCGCAGGCAATCAGCCACTCGGCTTCGACGTTATAGGGCCCCTCGGGGGTTTCGACCTCAAGCACCACGTGGGTGTCATGGGTGCCGATGGCCTCGACCTTGTTGCGCCCACGGATTTCGATGGGCGCGCCCGAAGCCTGCAATTGCCGCACACGGTCGACCAAAGCATTTTCGAAATAGTATTGCTGAAGATTGATGAAGGCCGGGTTTGCAAAACCCGTGTTGGGTTGCAGATTGAACTCATAGACCTGGCGATTGTCGAAATAGACCTTGCCGACATTCCACTGCACGCCCTTGTCCACCATGGGACTACCCGCGCCCAGACGGTCAGCAATATCCAGTGTACGTTGCGAAAAGCAGATGGCCCGGCTGCCGAAGCTGACCTTGTCATTGTCATCCAACACCACGACCGGGACACCTTGCTGGGCCAGATCTATCGCAGTGACCAGCCCGACCGGCCCGGCACCGACCACAATGACCTTGTGCCGGATGGCGATGGCAGCGTCCTGATCCGGGCTGCGTTCGTAGGCGTAAAGTGGGACTTCGAAAATCTTGTTCATGGGTTCTCCCCGATACATATGCGCGCAAGACGCAAATCTCTTGTCCTCTGACGCGGCCACGCCCGAGACCTTGCCCAATGCTTTCATTGATTTTTCCGACGCAAAACGATCTGGATCAAATGCGACGGAATGTCCTTAACTTTGCAGATTCGACCACATCTCAAGGTCGCGCTGGGCGGTCCAGATGCGTGGGGTGTCAATGCCGCGTGCCTCGTCATAGGCGCGCGCGACGTTGAAGGGCAAACAGTGTTCATAGATCGCATAGTCGGCGAATTTGGGGTCGCATTCAGCGCGCACAGCTTCCCAGGCCTGTTTTAAGGTGCCGCCACACGCGGCGACCCGTGCCGCCGGTCGGTAGGTGCTGTTGACGAAGTCGCGGGTGCTTTCAATCGCTGCGTTCACCATGTCTGCCCCGATCAGCGCATCTCCGCGCCCCGGGGCGATGGCATTCAGATCAAACGCCTTGATTGCGTCCAGCGTACCGCCCCAGTCGCCGAAATGCCCGTCACCGCAGTAGCAGGCGGAATGATATTCGACGATGTCGCCAGTGAACATTACGTTCTGGTCTGGCACATGAATCACGATGTCCCCGGCAGTGTGGGCGCGACCCAGGTGCATGAGGTCGACCCTGCGATTGCCCAGATAAACAGTCATCCTGTCCCGAAATGAAGTCGTGGGCCATGTCAGGCCGGGAATGCTTTCGTGCCCTTCAAACAGGCGGGGAAAGCGCTGAAACTCGCTATCCCAATCCTCTTGCCCGCGTTCGGCAACCATAGCGCGGGCCTTGTCCGACATGATGATCTGCTGCGCCTCGTAGGCACTGGCGCCCAGTACACGGACCGCATGATAATGCGTCAGCGCCAAATGTGTAATCGGCTTATCCGTGACCGAACGCACGCAGTCGATCACCTTGCGTGCCAGCTGCGGTGTGGCTTGTGCTTCGATAATCATCACGCTGTCGTCGCCGATGATTACGCCGGAATTTGGATCGCCCTGCGCTGTAAAGGCATATAGGCCCTCGCCAATTTCGGTGAACGAGATCGCCTTCTCAGAAAGATCCGATTGCGAGGCGAAGGCCTTTGTCATCAGTTTGTTTCCTGCAGGATCTTTGCCAACTCAGGTGTGACTTGTAACGTCACGCGCTGCATGTCAGCGGACAGGGCTCCCATGGTTTGCTGCATGAACGGCTGCATTTTGCCCATGATGGCGCTGCCATGCTCTGATCCGTAGAAATCGATCAATGCAGACAGTTCTTCGGCCGAGAACAAGTCAGCGCTGCTGTCGATCATCTGCTGTTCCAATTTCGGACGCAGGCTTTGCATCGCGCCAGACATCACAACACCAATACGCTGCAACTGATCCTCCGTCACAGTAACGCCCGGCGGAAGAGTGGCCGCAACCTGCGCTGCCATACCTTCGGGTGAGAACATGTTGTCCATCATCAATTGCACATCCGGCAACTTCACATATTCCTCGGCTAAGGCTTGATTATCGGCGGCCAAGGCCGAATGGCTGAACCCGATGGCCAGTATCAGAGAAGCAACAAGAGTTTTCAGGGTCACGTTTGATCCAATCACGTTTGGGCACGTTTCATCGTGCATATGGGGTGTCGAGCGCGGCGAGAACGGTTCCGGTGCAATTGCCGAAGCCAATCGTGTAACCGTCACCTTTGGCAGCGCCCTTCAACTCTAACGTGTCGCCATCTTCGATGAAACTGCGGGATTCACCGCTGTCCAGTGTCAGGGGTTCCTTTCCTCCCCAGCTTAGCTCCAGCAGTGAGCCGCGTTCGGGCTTAGTTGGACCCGAAATGGTGCCAGACCCCAGCAGATCGCCGGTGTTCATCGGGCAGCCGGATGTGGTGTGATGCGCCAGTTGCTGCGCGGCTGAATAGTACATTTCCTTGTAATTGGTCCGCGCGATGGTTGTGGCGGCCTTGCCATTGGGCGCCATTGAGATTTCCAGATCGATATCATACAGCATCGGGCCGCAATCTTTCAGGTGATCCAGCAGTTCGACCTCACGTTCCGGAGTGTCGCAGCGGAACGGCTCCAACGCCGCTTTGGTGATGATCCACGGGCTGATCGAAGTGGCCGTGGCCTTGGCCTGAAACGGGCCGAGAGGCTGGTATTCCCAGGCCTGGATATCACGCGCGGACCAGTCGTTCAGCAGGACGTAGCCAAAGATGTTGTCATCCGCCTCCTGCACCGAGATCGGACCCTCCGACGGGGTGCCGACGATGGCGCCCATCTCAAGCTCGATATCGAACCGTGCCGAGGGGGCAAAGCGGGGCGTGTCGTCATTCGGCCCTTTCAGCTGACCCCAGGGGCGGCGAATGTCCGTACCCGAGACAACAACTGACGACGCCCGGCCGTTATAACCGATCGGGATGTGTAGCCAGTTCGGCGGCAGCGCGTTTTCCGGGCCGCGGAACATGGTTCCGACATTCTGGGCGTGATGCCGTCCCGCGTAGAAATCGGTGTATTCGCTGACGGCAAACGGCATGTGCATTTCAGCCTCTGACTGCGCGATAAGCAGGGGTTCGACCTTGTCTTGCTCTTCCGACCCTTCGGTCAGCAAATCTGTCAACCGATCGCGCAGGGCAGCCCAGACGGCGGGGCCTTGCTCCATCAGCGGGTTCCAAAAGGGCAGGTCAAACAGTGGCTCATCGGACAGTTCGATCAAACCCTCGGCTTCAGCCGTGGTGACATCCAGGATCAAGTCTCCGATGGCGACACCACAGCGGGGCTCGTCGCCCCCGGTCGAAAACACGCCATAGGGCAGGTTGTTCAGTGGAAAAGGGTGGGCCGCGTCATTGGCCGAGGCCACCCAGGATTTCATCAAAGGCATCTGTGATCCTTGTTTGTCTGATCTATTGCGCGTCGCGCAAGGATTTTAGCCCCAGCAAAAGCGCGGCCACTATCATGAACCCGCCGCCAGCCCGATCCAGCCACAGCCGCGCAGAACCCTTGAGCCGCATAGCCAGCCAGCTGGCGCTGCCGCCATAGGCGGTCAAAAACAGCCCGTCGATGGTCAGATAGGTGGCAGAGAGGATTGCGAATTGCGGCCAGAACGGCAGCGCGCCGTCAATGAATAGCGGGAACAAGGCCGCGAAGAACACCACAGCCTTGGGATTGGCTGCTGAAGTAATAAAGCCCTGCATCCAAAGCGCCTTGCGGCTGGCGCGCGGCGCGGTCTGCGTGGTCTTGCGGTCCGCCTTTACGATCATCTTCACCCCAAGGAACACCAGATAGGCCACGCCTAGCCATTTGATCACCGCCAGCGCTGTGCCCGATGTCGCAATGATCGCGGCCAGACCAAGCCCAGCAGCCAGCATTTGCAGCAGATTGGCCGTCAGGTCTCCGGCTGCCGTGAACACGCCGCGTTTCAGGCCATTGGTTGCGGAATTGGACAGCATCAGCAATTGGCTGGGGCCGGGTGTGCTCATCAGCAGCAAGACGGTGACGACGTAGGTGATCCAGATATCAAAGCTCATCTCAGCCTCACTTTTTGCCAGGGGTTCCGTCGAACTTTTTCTCAAGAGAGGTCCAGCAGTCAATGTAATCGTCCTGCAAGGGGGCCTCGTTGGCGGCAAAAGGCGTCAGATGTTGTGGAAAGCGGGTCTCGAACATGAAGGACATGGTGTTGTCCAGCTTGTCGGGGCCCAGGTTGGCATTCGAGGCCTTTTCAAACGCCTCGCGATCCGGCCCGTGCGGCAGCATCATGTTATGCAGGCTCATCCCGCCGGGAACAAAGCCCTGCGGTTTGGCGTCATACTGACCGTAGATGTTGCCCATCAGTTCGGACATGATGTTTTTGTGATACCACGGTGGGCGGAACGTATCCTCGGCCACCATCCAGCGTTCGCGGAACAGGACAAAGTCGATATTGGCCGTGCCCGGCTGCCCCGAGGGCGCAGTCAGCACAGTAAAGATCGACGGGTCGGGGTGATCAAACAGGATCGCGCCGACCGGGCAATAGGTGCGCAGATCGTATTTGTAGGGCGCATAGTTGCCGTGCCACGCGACCACGTCCAGCGGGCTTTGGCCGATCTTGGTGGTGTGGAACTGCCCGCACCATTTGACGGTCACTGTCGAGGGCACCTCGCGGTCTTCAAACGCCGCCACCGGGGCTTTGAAGTCTCGCGGATTGGCCATGCAATTGGCGCCGATCGGGCCACGACCGGGCATCTCGAATTTCTGACCGTAATTCTCGCAGACAAAGCCACGTGCGGGGCCTTCCAGTACCTCGACGCGATAGACCAGTCCGCGCGGGATGATGGCGATCTCTTTAGGTTCCAGATCAATAATCCCCAGCTCGGTGGCAAAGCGCAGGCGGCCTTCCTGCGGCACCACCAGCAGCTCGGAATCGGCTGAGAAGAAGTAGGCATCCACCATCGACTCGGTAACCAGATAGATATGGCTGGCCATGCCCACCTGCGTGTTCACATCGCCCGCCGTGGTCATCGTGCGCATGCCCGTCAACCAGGTCAGCCCCTGATCGGAATGAGGCACTGCATCCCAGCGATACTGGCCCAGGCTGATCACATCCGGATCAACGCAAGGCGCGGATTTCCAATAGGGCAGGTCGATCTTCTCGTAGCGATGCGAATGCTTGACCGAGGGCCGGATGCGGTAACACCACGTCCGCTCGGGCGGGTTGGCGGTAAAGGCTGTTCCGCTAAGCTGTTCGCCATAAAGGCCATAATTACAGCGCTGCGGGCTGTTCATTCCCTGCGGTAACGCGCCGGGCAAGGCCTCGGTTTCAAAGTCATTTCCAAAGCCAGGCATATAGCCTGCATGGGTGCCCACGGGCGTGCTGGCCTGGGTCATTTTATGCGGATCAGTCGGATGGTTCATCCTGTGTTCCTCCATTTGCTGCTTGAGGAATAATAGTTGTTTTTGTAACTAACAAGCATGACAGATGATCAATTCAGCGAAAATGATGGCTTTGATCTGCAAGATTTCCTGCCCTATCTGCTGAACCGCGCGGCCGAGGAAATCTCGTTAGAGTTCCAGCAGATCTACAAGGATCGTTACGGTATGTTGCGCACCGAATGGCGGGTTCTGTTTCACCTGGGCAATTATGGAGAGATGACTGCCAAAGAGATCGGCGAACGCGCCCGATTGCACAAGACTAAGATCAGCCGCGCAGTACACAGGTTAGAGTCCCGCCGGTACCTGGTGCGCAATCGCAGTGAAACAGACCGTAGGGTCGAAAACCTGATGTTGACCCACATGGGGCAATCCGTCTATCGCGAGCTAAGCGGTATTGCCGAGCAATATGACGCAAAACTGACGGCCCAATTTAACCCAGATGAAGTCGTGCTGTTGCGCAATATGCTGCGGCGGCTGGCACATATGGATTGAGCACTGGTAATCGCGGCCCCTGGTCCCCAGATGACAACCAGAGCGGACACTGGAAAAATATAAAAATGACGACCCTGACTGCCGAAACGGCAAAATCCAATGATCTTATTGACTGGTTGGTTACACGCGGCCTGGAAGGGGCAGCGAAAGAAGAGCTGCTGGATGGCTATTGCAACAAACTTTTGGAACTTGGCGTGCCGCTAATGCGTTTTCACGCCGCGCAGTCGGCCTTGCATCCCGTTTACGGCGGGACCGGGTTCAGCTGGTACGAGGGCAGGGGCGGAGAATCCGAGACCTTTGAGTATTCCGAGCAACCCAGCGAACAATGGCAGCAAAGCCCTTTGTTTGCGATCTTGAACAATGAGATAGATGAGATCCGCGAACGCCTGGTCGATCAAAATGAGCCCAGCCGTTTTCCCCTGTTAAACGACCTGCGTCAGATCGGTGCGACCGACTATTACGCCACCGGTGTTAATTTTGACGTTCCCACCCACAACGCTCCGAAAGACGCCAAAAAGGCGGTGGACGGGGTGCTGTTGTCTTGGACATCGAACGCCCCCAAGGGGTTCGAGGACAAAGATCTGGAATTGATCCACACAGCCTTGCCCCATCTGGGGTTGGCGCTGAAATCTGCTGCAAGTGCGCGTGTTTCCAAGGATTTGATGCGGGTCTATCTGGGCCGCGATGCGGGACGGCGGGTGCTGTCTGGTGAAATCCGGCGGGGATCACTGCAGCAGATCGATGCGGTGATGTGGAATTTTGACCTGGAAGGATTCACCAGCCTCTCCGAAGAGCTACCGGGTGCTGAAATCATCGACATGCTGAATGACTATCTGGCCGTAGCCGTTGGTGTCGTTCACGACAATGACGGCAATATTCTGAAATTCATGGGCGATGGGCTGATGGCGATGTTCGACGTCGGCGAGATCGACGAAGACGCGCGCGCCGCGCTGAAGGCTGTACCGATGTTGCAGCAGCGGATGGAGGCCCTAAACGCCCGCCGTAAGGCAAACGGTTTGCCAGTGGCCAACTTTACTCTGGCCCTGCATGCAGGCGAGATTTTGTATGGCAATATCGGGTCCGAGACCCGGTTGGATTTCACTGTTATCGGGCCAGCAGTAAACCAGACCGCACGGATCGCTGGGATGCACCGGTCGCTGGGGCAGAGAATTCTGATCTCGGATGATGTAGCCCGCGCGGCTCAGCCTTGCGGTCAGGACCTGATCTCGGTTGGGCGTTACATGTTGCGGGGTGTGTCCGAGCCGAAAGAGTTGTTTACGGTCTACAATGCCGCCGAGGCCTAGTCGGGGCATTTAACTGGCTGGATTGATTGGCTCTCTGCCGGTGAAACGGCCCGCTGATACAGGTGCCAGGTGGTGTGGCCAAGGATCGGCAGAGTAAAGATTAAGCCCAGAAACGCCGGAACCATCGATAACAGCATGGTGACCGAGATGATCGCCGCCCAACTAAGCATGACCACCGGGTTTTCCGTGACGACGCGAATGGACGTTATCATGGCAGAAACAAAATTTGTTTCCCGGTCCAGCAGCATGGGCATGGCGATGACGGTCACCGAGAACAGCACAGCAGACAGAAAGCCGCCTACGCAGGTGCCAACAGCCAGAAAAGTCCAGCCCTGCGGCGTGAAGAAGACTGTGTTCAAGAACCCGTCAAAATCCGAGAAGGATGCATTCTGCAGGATAATCGCCAGCCAAAGCCGCACCTGGTAAACCCACACCCAGAAAACGAACAGAGTGACGAAGGCCATCCAGCCCAGTTCACGCTTGCGTTGATTGGCCATGACGGTGAGGATTTCAGACCAGCCGAAGCTTTCCCCTTTTTGCAACCGACGGGACATTTCATAAAGCCCGGCCGCGGCAAACGGCGCGACCAGTGGAAAGCCTACAATGGCGGGAATGATCATCCAAATCTTGCCGAGCCAGACCAGACCCCAAACAAACACGATACCGAAAACCGCATAGAAGAGGCCGAAGAAACCGCTCATTAAGGGGCGAGCTAAAAAGTCGGAAAACCCGGCCTTCAGCGACGCAGTGATATCACCGGCGGTTACTTTGTTGACTTTGGGCATAGCCTGCTGCTGCGGCGTCAGTTTGTCAGGTGGCGTGGAACCAGCGGTCTTGGATGTCATGACATGCCTCCTCCGCAAACAAGTTTGCTTCAGGGGCAGCGCAAGAGCAAGGGTGGAGTATGGCTGCTTGGTTATGCAGCCTTGTCAGAACAACTTCTAAAAGTCGATCTCGACCCCAGGCAGGTTCAATTCCTTCATCATGTCGCGCAGTTCCTGCCGGGCTGCGATGTTCGAGATGTTCAGCTGTTTGACCCCGATATCCTTGAGGTCCAACAGTGTCAGGCCACGCGGGAACAACTCGCGAAAGATAACCCGCTCGGAAAAGCCTGATGCGACGCGGAAGCCGATGCGCTGGGACAGCATTTCGATCGCGCGCTGCATCTTTTCCTTGTTGACCATACGCTGTGTACCGACGCGGTTACGCACGACCACCCAGTCGATAGGCTTGAGCCCGGCCTGCGCCCGCAATTGACGCGCGTTCCAGACCATTTCGGAATAGACCGAGGGTCCAAGGATTTTCTCGCCCTTTGAATCGATCCGTGCCAACAGGTCAAAGTCGATGAAGCTGTCGTTCAGCGGTGTGATCAGCGTGTCGGCCAGCGAATGCGCAACCTGACTGAGGCGGGTATGCGAGCCGGGGCAGTCGATCAGGATAAAATCGCTGTCGCTTTCCAGTTCAGAAACGGCGGCGGACAGGCGGTGGTCATAGATATTCTCACCGGGTTTCAGCTTGGAGGCGTCGATCTCGGGCAGGTCATGGTGGCGCGGGCTGGGCAAGGGGACCTCGGATCCGTTCATGAACTTGCCGCGATTTTCGAAATACCGCCCCAGGCTGCGCTGTCTCAGATCCAGGTCCAGCGTGCTGACTTTGTGACCCAGCCGTGCCAGTGCGGTGGCCACATGCATCGACACGGTCGATTTGCCTGCGCCGCCCTTCTCGTTTCCGACTACGATGATATGTGCCATGCCTGTATTCCCATGTCCCGCCGTGCTTCGCACACGTTGTTGCGAACCACTATATGTTGTGGAAACCGAGATGGGAAGAACCTCAATCGGTGATTTCAGGCTCTAAATTGGAAAACTATGACGTGGAATAGGGTTAAGCTGTGTGCTTGTCAAAAGTGGTGCCCTGTTTCAGTGTCAGACGCAAAGAATTGCGATAGGGGCGACCGGTGGATCATCTGTTTCTGAACGTTCTGAACGTGGTCCTACCCGTCCTGATCTGCGCCGGAATCGGATATTGTCTGGCCCTGATCAAAGCGCCGTTCGACAATAAGGTGATCGGGGGGATCGTGTCGCGGGTGGGGTATCCGACGCTGATCATCTCGCATCTGTCCGCTACCAGTATCGCTATTGGTACCTTTCTGGATGTGATGACCGCCGCAGCGCTGGCCATTGCCGGGTTCGGAGTGCTGGGGTTCGTCGTCCTAAAGGCGATACGCCTGCCGGTGCGCGCGTTTTTGACTCCGTTGATGCACAGCAATGTGGGCAATATCGGCTTGCCGATCACGCTGCTGGCGTTGGGGGACGCAGGCATGGCCTATGCGATGGGGTTCGTTGTCGTCGTGCTGATCAGTATCTTCACCATCGGCATGTGGATTCCGGCCGGAGAATTCTCGCCCCGTAAAATTGCCACCTCGCCGATCATCTACGCTGTGACCCTTTCGCTGATTTTAATGGCGACTGGGTACAGCCTGCCGCAACCTATCGCCAAGTCCTTCGACATTCTCGGCGGGTTATCGATTCCGCTGATGTTGCTGACGCTGGGCCATACGCTGGCGACTTTGCGGATCAAACGTCTGGGTCTGGCGGTGGTGCTGACCCTGCTGCATCTGGTTATGGCGGTTGCGATCTCAAGCGCGCTGGTTTGGGCGTTTGGCTTTACCGGGGCTGAACGCGGCGCGTTTATCCTGTGTTGTCTGATGCCATCTTCGGTTGCGACCTACCTGTTCATTGATCAGCACATGCCGGAATACGGCCCGGATGTGGCCGGATTCATTTTGGTTTCGACACTGACCACGATTGTTGTTCTACCGGTTGCGCTGTCCTACTGGATCTGACGCGCACCCTATGCGAAGCGAAAAAAACTGCTAAACTGCTGATAAATTGGATTAAAGACCTACAATCTAAGGGGCGTTGATGACTGACAAGACCTCGGAACAAGTCACCCCGCAGGCTCGTGCCCGCGTGGTGCTGGCGATGACGGCGATCTGTATGATGGTCGTGGGGTTTAATACCACCGCCGTGACCACCATCCTGCCCAACCTGAAAGCCGAGTTCGACCTGACCCCGTCCGGGCTGCAATGGGTGATGGCAACTTATTCCGTAGCCAGCGCGACGCTTGTCACCATCGTCAGCCGTCTGGGCGACATTACCGGCAAGATGGGCGTATTTTTCTTTGGTATGATCGTCTTTGCGATCGGGTCGGCCTTGGCGCTGTTTGCTCAGGATGGGGTGATGCTGCTGATTGGTCGTGGTGCGCAGGGGGCAGGGGCAGCAGCGCTGTTCGGCACTTCGTTGTCTTTGTTGACCGCCGCTACGCCCGAAGAACAACGCGCCAGTGTCACCGGGGCCTGGGGCGCGATCGTTGGTCTGGCCATCGGTGTCGGGCCTATCGTCGGCGGGGCCTTTGGCCACTATGTCAGTTGGCGAGCGGTTTTTGCGGCCGACCTGGTGCTGCTGGCGGTGGCTTTCGCCATCGGACTGCTCGTCAGCAGACGGAAATACATACCCGACACCCGCCTAGCCGGGGCGAAATTTGACTATCCGGGTGCAGTTGCCATCCTGTTGTTCCTCGGGCCACTTTCCTTTGCGCTCAGCAATGGGGAAAGCGGTGGATGGGCCACGCCGCTTACGTTGGTGCCGTTGGCCATCGCGGCAATGGCGACCGTCGTACTGGTGATTGTCTCACGCCGCAGCGCAGATCCGCTGGTCGAACTGCGATACTTTCGCCATCCGCGTTACTTTATGGCTGCGGCGGGCATGTTTGTTACGGGCTTCACGTTGTTCTGTTTTTTTGTTTATTTCAACACCTTCGTGCAGTCGCCGGACGCCTTCGGATACAGCTCAATTGGGGCAGGGTTAGCGATCATGCCGCTCAGCCTCAGCATGTTCGTCATCTCGGTGACCGCGCCCCGCTTTCTGGCGCCTTACAGTTTCCGGTGGCCCGTTACAATTGGCCTAGGGGCGATGGCCTGCGGGTTCCTGTTGCTGATGACAACCAACAATTCTACGCAATATGCCGAGATTTGGTGGAAGCTTTTGATTGTTGGCGTCGGTATGGGCATCTGTTTTTCCTTGCTGCCGCGCCTCGGCCTGCGTCTTCTACCCGAAGAACATGTTGGCCAGGGGTCAGGCGTGATCAACGCCTGCCTCTATTTCGGAGCCACCCTTGGAGCGGTGGTCGGCGGTCTGGCCGAATCTATCACCATTCGTCGCGGTCTGTCCGAGGTGATCGCTGCGTTGCCCGCCGGTTCAACCCAGCGCGAGGATCTGGCACATGCGCTGACCCACGGCACGCCCAGCCAGATCCAGCAATTGATCGCGGGGATGGATCCATCGACCAGCTCTGTCTTGGCCAGAGCTTTGCGCGAATTGCTGGACAATGCCTTTGACAGCGCCATGGTGGTCGCCGCGATTGCCGCGCTTGTCGGCATGGTACTGGCCTTGGTGCTGCTGCGCGGGCCGGTGCCGCCGTTGCACAGTGCGGCAGAACTGACGCGCGCACCCAGGTAAATGCATTAGCGGAAAAAGACGTCGACCGGTCTGGATCAAATGGGTTTAACCTCCAAGGTACACCCCATCTTTGGGTCGATAGAAAACCTTCTGATCGTGCAGCTTGCCAAGAAGATCATGGACGCGGCGCAGGGTGTTTTCGCGAACCACTTTCCCATCATCCGTTTCATCTGGTGTTGCCAGCGAACGGGAGGCAGCCAAGCCGCGCAAGGCTGTTTCGATCAGATCCATATCCTGCACCGAAAGTTCGAACATATCATTGTACTTGGGCATTTCAGGGTCTCCGTCGTATCAGGGCGGTTCTTGGTGCCAAGTGTAGCACCTTTTCAGCATTGTGCGGCGATCACTGCGTGTGACGCGTGAGATCGGCGAGGGTGCCTTCAGGGGCTTCCTTTCTGGCAGGCCCTTTGTATCGTCTCACATGCCTGTCCCAAAAAGAAAAAGGCCGCCCCTCGGGACGGCCTTTCGCATTCGAAACGGGGTGGGATTAGAAGCCCAGACCTTCGTATTTCTTCTTGAACTTCGACACGCGGCCGCCGGCGTCCATCAGGCGCGACGAGCCACCGGTCCACGCGGGGTGCGAGGAGGGGTCGATTTCCAATGCCAGCTGGTCGCCTTCGCTGCCCCAGGTGGATTTCATCTGAACCACGGTGCCATCGGTCATTTTGACGTTGATGAAGTGGTAATCGGGATGGATGTCTTTTTTCATCTTTCCGCTCCTTACGCCTCGGCGCCAGCTTTGGGCTTGTAGTTTGTGACTTCTGCGATACGTGCGGATTTACCGCGACGGGTGCGCAGATAGTACAGTTTGGCGCGACGGACGCGGCCACGGCGGACAACGGTGATGCTGTCGATGTTGGTCGAATGCAGTGGGAACACACGCTCCACACCTTCGCCAAACGAGATTTTGCGGACGGTGAACGATCCGGCGATGCCGTCGCCACCTTTGCGCGCGATGCAGACGCCTTCGTAGTTCTGCACACGGGTGCGCGACCCTTCGGTCACTTTAAAGCCGACACGGATGGTGTCACCGGCTTTGAAATCGGGGATGTCTTTCCCCAGGGCGGCAATCTGTTCCGCCTCAAGCTGTGCGATAAGGTCCATCGCAGTTACTCCTATCTGCTCGTGGTTGGTCCACGAAGTTAAGCACGGCCTGAGAGCTCTTGGTCTTCATCGGGTCCTGCGTACAGCCCGCCAGAGGTCAGATCGAATGTTCCTTTGGTCTGGCCTGCCCTGACACGCCGTGGCTGAAGAAAGCTGAGCGATGCGCCATGATGCAAACCAAAACACCGGAGTCGCGTTACACGGCACCGGATTGCGCTGCTTTACGGGGTTTGCGATCAGGGATCAAGATAAAAACACCATATTTTCAACGCAAGGGTGGTGGGTTTTCGCCATAAGCAAACTGCACCGTTGCCTTATCAGGCCGATCAGGCATTCTGGGGGCAATTATAAGAGCAGTAATTTAAAAACAGGAACCGATCATGCGCATTGCATTGATGCTGGCCGTCATGGCTTTTGCGACCCTGTCCTGTGGTCGCAGCACACCTCCGCCTCAAAAGGTCGAGGCCAAAGCTTTTCTGAGTACAACTTCCCCTTCAGTCATCTACCCGGCCTTTGGCGACGCCGACCCGCATGACTGGGATGGGCGGCATCCTGGCCACTATCCGGTGCATGGGCTGGATGTCTCACGCTGGCAGGGGCCGATCGATTGGCATCAGGCCAAGGCATCAGGCGTCAGTTTTGTGTTCATCAAAGCGACCGAAGGCGGAGATGTCGCCGACCCCTTGTTCGAAGACCATCGCCGTGGCGCGCAAGCTGCGGGCGTGCCGTGGGGGGCGTATCACTATTATTATTTCTGCCGCCCAGCGCATGAGCAGGCCCGGTGGTTCATCAAGAATGTGCCAAAGGGGGCCGACCTGCCGCATGTGCTGGATATGGAGTGGACGCCGCATTCCAGAACCTGCAGGTTGCGCCCCGATGGTGCCACCGTCCGGGCCGAGGCTAAGCGGTTTCTAGATATCTTGGAACGTCACTATGGACGCCGTCCGATCGTCTATACAACGGTGGATTTTCATGGGGATACAGAAATAGGACGTCTGCGCGGGACCGAATTCTGGCTGCGATCCGTTGCCGGACACCCCCATCAGGTTTATCCGAGATCGTCCTGGCGGTTCTGGCAATATACCGGCACCGGGCTGGTGCCTGGTGTGCAGGGCAAGGTGGATATCAACACGTTCAACGGCCACCCCGAAAGCTGGGCGCGCTGGAAGGCGGGGGGCTAGTCCCGCACTTTTCGGTAGATCTCCCACAGATCGGGTCGCCGTTCGCGGGTGATCCGTTCTGACATTTCGTGCCGCCAATCGGCAATGCGCCCGTGGTGGCCGGACATCAGAATGTCGGGGATTGGGCGGCCCTTCCATTCGGCGGGGCGCGTGTATTGCGGATGCTCCAGCAAACCAGACGAAAAGCTCTCTTCCTCGGCCGAGGCCTGATTGCCCAATACGCCGGGGATCAATCGCACCGTGGCGTCGATAAGTGCTTGCGCTGCGATCTCACCACCGGTCATAACGAAGTCGCCCAAGCTGACCTCTTGGACGCCATAATGTTCCAGCACCCGCTCATCGACGCCCTCGAAGCGACCACACAGCAGGGTCATGCCGTCGCAGCGCGCGAGGTTTTGCATCATACGTTGATCCATCCGGCGTCCACGCGGGCTGAGATAGATCAGCGGCCAATTGCCCTGAACACCCGCCATCGTATGTTCGATCGCCTCTCCAAGAACGTCGGCACGCAGCACCATGCCTGCACCACCACCCGCAGGTGTGTCGTCGACGTTGCGATGTTTGCCGATGCCGAACGGGCGCAGATCAACGGTTTCCAGCTGCCACAAACCTTCCTGTAATGCCTTTCCGGTCAGGCTTTCGCCCAGCACCCCAGGAAAGGCTGAAGGAAACAGAGTGATGATCTTGGCCTTCCACACCCCGTGCAGATCAGGCGTAGGAGTCAACAGCTCGCGCGGTTTCAAGGTTGGGCGGATCGCCTTGCGACCGTGGGATTTACTGGGTTTGTCTGTCATGTCGTGCCGGTCAGAGCGCCTTTTGCGCGTTCAATTATCGCCGTCTTTTGCGCGATCAAGGCGGCTTCGTCCAGACGCGAGCGATTCAAATCCAGCAATTCCGCCAGAACGTCCTCGGGTAGGCGATTGTTCACCCGGGAAGGCGGCACCAGACGTTTGGTCTTGTCGCGCGACAGGTTCAGAAATTCGGCGAACGGGGTGCCGAGGCCAAAGCGTTGCAGTTGCAATTCCTCAAGCCAACCTGTCTTCACCATGACCGAAGGCAACCGATCGCGGATTTGATCTGCTGTGTCCTGCAAAGATGGCAGGTGATCCATGCTTGCCCGGAAGGCTTCGAAGTCATGGACCTGACGCATGCGTTCCAGATCATGCGCCCAGAGGCTGCGCAGCCAGCCGCCGCGCTGGCGCAAGGACAGGTAGATTGTGATCTCGGCCTCTTGCTGGTCAAAGCGATGCCGGACCGCATCCACCAAACAAGCGGCAAGTTCCGGTGCGGCTGCATAGCCCTGTTCGATGTTGCGGCTAGGGCGTAATCCGGCAAAGTTTTCTTCGCTGACGATCAATCCGCGTCTGGTGCCGAAGTCCAGTGTTTCGAGAAAGGCGCGCATCCGGGTTCCGAATTCGGACAACGTACCCACGGTGCCATATATGGAATGTGTGGTGGCCGCGCGGGATAGGCCCGAGTTTCGGGTGCGATAGGGCAAGATCAGCGAGAAATGCGGCCAGATCAATTCGCGGTTGTCATACAGGAAAGACTGGGCCGCGGTGGTGCCGGTTTTGTGCAGCCCTAGATGCAACAAAACCCTCCGCATCAGATCAGCCCTTCGGGCGGATCAGCGACAATGCGGCCCTTGTCCAGATCAACCGTCGGAACAGCCTCGCGCGTAAAGGGCAGCAAGACCGTAGATTTCAGACCCGGACCGTGCAGTTCCAGCAAGTCGGCCGCGCCGTGGTTCTGCACCGATTTCACCCGGCCCAGCAGAGTGCCGCCTGTATCATAAACCTCAAGCCCGATCAGATCGGTATGATAAAATTCGTCGTCGGGCAACGAGGGCAGCTGATCGCGACGGGCATACAGACGCAGGCCATTGATCGCGTCCGCTTGTTCTTTGGTTTCAATCCCGCCCAATCGGGCGGCGAACCCGTTCTTGATGGGCCGGGTCAAAACCAAGGGGTAACGCTCGCCGCCGTTTTCGTCCGTCAGTGGGGAATAGGTCTCGATATCCTCGGGGACCGCGCAAAAGCTTTTCAGGCGCACTTCGCCGCGCACCCCGTACGAGCCCGCAATGCTGCCGACACAGATCAGATCACTCATTTGGCTTGTCCACCGTCACACATAATCCGTCCTGCCAATCGCCGCGTGCCTCACAGGCCTCGCGCTGGTTCGAGCGTTCAAAGAACACGCCCACAATAAATGCGATCATCAGCAGGATGGGAAGTCGAATAAGCCCGAACATTCTTAGCGAACCTCAATCGGCAGCGTGTCGTGGCGGCTTTCCCAGCCAACACGTTCCAATTCGGGGGTGTCGGAAAACTCTTCCGGCTGCCCGACGCAGAAATAGCCGATCAGCCGCCAGTCGTCCGACACGTTCAAGTCACGGGCCAGCCGGTCTGGGTCCAGGATCGACACCCAGCCCAGCCCCAGCCCTTCGGCCCGCAAGGTGAGCCAGAACAGGGTAACGGCCGACACAACAGAATAGCGCCGCATCTCGGGCATGGTTCCGGCACCCAGACCTTGCCCCTTATCGGTGGCATCATCGCAGAACACGGCCAATTGTACCGGGGCTTCTTGCATGCCGGACAGTTTCAACTGGCTGTAAAGTTGCGCTTTTTCGCCGGAGTAACCGTCCAACGCCTGCGCGTTGGCGGTTTGGAAATTCTCAAGCGCCGCGGCACGCGCGGCTTCGCTTTCGACGCGGATCACACGCCAGGGTTCGCTAAGCCCAACCGAAGGGGCCAAGCGAAACGCGTCGAGGCAGCGCGTCAGCACTGCCTCGTCTATCGCATCGGTGCGGAACCGGCGCACATCGCGCCGGAGCCGCATTAACAGATCGAACTGCGTGCGGAAATCGTCAGTGAAAGTCTGATCCTGCACGCGCTCGCCTGCTTATTCTTCTGCTGCTGCTTCTTCAGCCGGTGCAGCAGCTGCTTCGGCAGCTTCAGCAGCCTTTGCAGCTTTCTCTTCCGCGCGTTCCTGAGCTTTCTTGCCCGGGGTCCCCTTGTTGGGGTTGTTACGCTCGGCTTTGTCACGGGTGCCAGCGGCTTCCAGCATGCGCGCGATACGGTCGGTGGGCTGTGCGCCCTGATCCAGCCAGTACTGGATACGCTCCATGTTCATTTTCACGCGCTCTTCGCTGTCTTTCGGCAGCAGCGGGTTGTAGGTGCCCAGTTTCTCGATGAAACGACCGTCGCGAGGCATGCGGCTGTCAGCAGCCACGATGCGGTAGAAAGGACGTTTTTTCGAGCCGCCGCGGGCGAGACGAATTTTCATTGCCATGGTGGTATCTCCTTTGGATGGCGTTTACCGGGATCGTTTCCGGTTAATTCTGGTGTTTCTTGTGGTGTCGGATGACTTCCTGAATGATGAAATTCAGGAAAGCCTTGGCGAAGTCGGGGTCTAGATCGGCCTCTTTCGCCAGGTCTTCTAATCGTGCGATCTGCGCAGCCTCGCGCGAAGGATCGGACGGGGGAAGGTCGTGTGCGGCCTTGAGCTTGCCAACAGCCTGCGTGTGCTTGAACCGCTCGCCCAGCGTATAGACAAGGATCGCGTCCAGCCGGTCGATGCTTTCGCGATGCTCTTTCAACAGCGCGGCAGCCTGTGTCACGGGGTTGGTCATTGGCCGTTCCTCTTTGCGGGCAAAGCGATGTGGGTCATGCGTAGGCCTCCATGCCGCCATTCACCAGATCGGCGGGGGCAGGGTGGCGCCAGATTTCGGTCGCGCCGAATTTCGGGTGTTCGTAGTGATAGTCGAGCTTAGCGCCCAGCCGTTTGGCCACGGCCTTGCTGGCGTGGTTTTCCGGGTCGATCAGTGAAATCGCCGTGTCCCAGCCCAATATGTCATAGGCATGGGCGCGCGCGGCCAGAGCGGCCTCGGTCGCATAGCCCTTTCCGGTCGCATGATTCATCAGGGTCCAACCGACCTCGGGCTCGGGCCAACCTTCGGGGAACCAAAGGCCGATCCGCCCGACATAGTTGCCAGTGTCTTTTTCGTCGACGCTCCAATATCCATAACCACGCAGAGCCCAATGGCCAAAATGCATGGCAATGATCCGCCACACTTCATCCCGACGCAGAGGTCCGCCGACATACTTCGCAGCATCGCTGGCAAAGAATGCGGCGTCCGCGTCCAGATCAGTTTCAGATGGTGCGCGCAGGATCAGACGTTCGGTTTCCAGAGTCGGTATGGCCAGAGCAAGTTTCATGCCGGCACCTCGCCATAGCGCCAGACATGCTGGTCTGCATCAAATGCACGTTCGGCAACTGCGTCCCGCGAAGCACCCAAGCGCTGTGCCAACGCATTCGAACGGGCATTTGAAGCCGATACATAGCTTACGAATTGCCCAGATCCCAACAGGTCAAAACCGAAATCGCGAACAGCTGAGCACGCCTCGGTGGCGTAACCCTGCAGTCTGTGATCCGCGCGGAACAGGTAACCAAGCTCGGGCTCCTGATCGTCCCATTCGAGACCCAGAATGACAAAGCCAATGACCTGAGCATCCTCTTTCAGTGTGACGGTGAACAGACCATGCCCGTGCAACAGCCAGCCGGAGGTATAGTAGGAGAACTCGGTCCAGGCGTCCTGATTGGTGTCGCCAAAGCTCTCTTTACAGATCGACGTCCACACTGGCAGGTCGTCCAAAGTGGGTGCGCGCAGAACCAGCCGCCGGGTCTTAAGGACCGGCAGGGCCGCGCGATACTGCGCTGCTGCCATCGCCGCCTTGCCGGACGGGGGCTGGGTGCAGCGTGCTGGGGTCACTTTTTCTTTCCGAACCCGCTGAGACCCGGAGGCAGACCCATGCCGCCACCCATACCGGGCATGCCGGGCATTTTGCCACCCATTGCCTTGGCCGCCTGTTCCAGCGCCTTGGGGTCCATACCTGCGGCCATTTCCTCGGGCGACGGGCCACCTTTGCCGAACATGCCCTTCATGGCTTGTTTCAGCATCTTGCCTTTACCCATCTTGCCCATCTTTTTCATCATGTCCGACATCTGCCGGTGCATCTTGAGCAGTTTGTTCAGGTCGCTGACCTCCATGCCGGAACCGGCGGCAATCCGCTTCTTGCGGCTGGCCTGCAACAGTTGCGGGTTGGCACGTTCGCGTTTGGTCATCGACTGGATCAGGGCGATCTGCTGGCGCAGGATTTTGTCGTCCAGACCGGCCTGATCCATCTGCTTGGCCATCTTGTTCATGCCCGGCATCATGCCCATCATGCCCTGCATGCCACCCATCTGGATCATCTGCTCCAGCTGCATTTTCAGGTCGTTCATGTTGAACTGACCTTTGACCATGCGCTTCATCATGCGCTCGGTCTGTTCCATCTCCATCGTTTCCTGGGCCTTTTCGACCAGAGCAACGATGTCGCCCATACCCAGAATACGACCAGCGATCCGGTCCGGCTCAAAGGTTTCGAGGGCGTCCATCTTCTCGCCCAGGCCGACAAAGCGGATCGGTTTGCCGGTGACTGCTCGCATGGACAGTGCTGCGCCGCCACGTCCGTCACCGTCCATCCGGGTCAGGACCACGCCCGAAATGCCAACCTTGGCATCGAATTCTTCGGCGACCTCAACGGCGACCTGACCGGTCAGCCCGTCGACCACCAGCAGGGTTTCGCGTGGATCAACCGCATTGCGCACCTGCTCGACCTCGTCCATCAGGACTTCGTCGATATGCAGACGGCCCGCGGTGTCGAGCATATAGACGTCATAGCCACCCAGCGTCGCCTGTTGCTTGGCGCGCTTGGCAATGTCGACCGGTTTTTGGCCAGGGACGATCGGCAGGGTATCGACGCCGACCTGTGTGCCCAGAACGGCCAACTGATCCATCGCCGCCGGGCGATAGACGTCCAGCGAGGCCATAAGGACCTTCTTGCCCTCTTTCTCTTTCAGGCGTTTGGCGAGTTTACCGGTGGTGGTCGTCTTACCCGAACCCTGCAGACCAACCATCAGGATCGGGGCAGGCGGGTTGTCGATCTTCAGCGCACCGGGGTCTTCCTCGCCGCGCAGTACATCGACCAGCGCGTCATGCACGATCTTGACGACCTGCTGACCTGGGGTGATCGACTTGGTGACCGCCTGACCGGTGGCCTGGCTTTGAACCTTCTTGACGAATTCACGGGCAACCGGCAGCGAGACGTCAGCCTCAAGCAGTGCAACCCGAACCTCACGTAGGGCGGTCTTGACGTCTTCCTCGGACAGAGCGCCCTGCTTGGTCAGCCGGTCAAAGACGCCGGAAAGGCGTTCGGATAGATTTTCAAACATGCCTTCGGCCTCCTTAGCCGGTTATCTCGTGGCGCCTCTTAGATAAGAAACACCGGTTAAATGCACAATTGCCCCCTCCCACTGAATTAGACGTGGGGGTAATGCCAAATGGCATTGCCCCCACGGGCGAAACTCGCTGGTGGGGGGCGATCCCTGAACGACTCAAGGGACCGGAAGATCAGATGCTTCCGGATGTTGGCCGCGATTTAGGCCGATTGGCTGGCAGAGTCAACCTTGCGTGCCGGAAGCCATTCATTGACGGCATCCACCAGCCGATGCGCACCGCGCCCACTGGAATAGGCCTCAACAATGGGGTGCCGACCCGCGCTCATGCCTTTGTCCAGTATGAGTACGGGGCGATACAGCGTAGATGAGCCCTTGTTGCTGCGCGAAATCGTTGTTTCAATCTCGGCATGGGACAGGTTCGACAGCATGTGTTCGACGGCATCATAACCAAAAACCGAATGCCTGCGGATCACGATGCTGTCTTTGTCCCGGTCCAGAATGACCTGAACGCGCCGTACAAAAGCGCAGAAGGCCCCAAATCCTAACCCTCCGCCGCCGAGGGCGAATATCAGGCCGAACAGGATGGCCTCGCCCCCCTCGGTCATCAAGAAGAGACCGAGGCCGACAAAGATTAGAATAAATAAAACGAGTGTGATGCCTATGAACCATGGGGTATCGGACAGGATCAGTTGGTTCGGTGTATTGCGCGTGACTTTCATGGCGGCACGCTAGCACTGTGTCGCGGGTCTGTCGTGCCTTGAATCTTGTTCCATGTTGCGCGAAGAGCGCGTTACATAGGAGGTTCCCATGGACGCATCATCTGCCTTTCAAGATACATTGCCGCTCAGCTCTGACGCGCTGCTGACGCAGTTGGGCGATTGGGGGCTGGCCTATCGGTTGCACAGCCATATCCCGTTGCGCACGGTCGAGGATGCGAAAGGGGTTGAGGATCAGTTTCTGGTGCCCGGAGAAAATACGCTGCGGCTCAAAAACCTGTACCTGCGTGACAAGAAAAAGCGGAACTATCTGGTGACGCTGGAACAGAGCCGCGAGATTGACCTTAAAGCCCTGGGTGCGGAGTTGGGTGTCGGGAATCTGTCCTTCGGTTCGGCGGATCGACTGATGCAGAACCTCGGTATCCGGCCCGGCGCGGTCAGCCCACTGGCGATGATCAATGGGGTTCAGAACGAAGTGCGGTTCTTTATGGATAGTGCGGCGCAGAATTCAGACGTGATCAACATGCACCCGCTGGTGAACGACCGTACCGTAGTAATGACGCGCGCCGATCTGATGGCGTTCTTTGACCGGATCGGCTGTGAAGTGACCTGGTTGCCCTGATCAACCCTCCAGCGCTTCTTTCAAAGCCGCCTCGACATGCGCTGCGGACGGGTTAATGAATAGGTGTCCGTCGGACTTGAAAACGGGATCGTCCAGATGATCAGGAAAGGCCAGGGGTAACTCGGTGCAGGCCAGGAGGACGGCGGTGCCGGGGGAGGCATGTTTGTTGCAAAAGGTCAGTAGTCGTGTGCGGGCCGTGTCCGACGCGCCGCCGTAGAATTCGCTGTCGATCATGGCCTGCATCTCGGCAATCTCGGGTTCCGGCAGGCGGTCGTTGGCCGTGATGCCCTCTTTGGCCAGCCGATCGGCATAGTCAGTCGCCTGCATGGTCACCGCCGTCCCCAGAACCAGAGCGCTTGATGCTCCGGCAGAGGCAGTGGCTTCGGCGGTTGCGTCAAAAATGCTCAGAATTGGCATCGCCACACCTTGCCGGATCGCGTGCAGCCTTGCGTGTGGCGTGTTCGAGGCGATGATGCCGAAATCGCAGCCTGCGCGTTCCAACGTCAAAAGGGCCTCGCGGAAGACGGCGTCGAATTCGGCCCAGCTGGCCTCATCCCCTGCCACACCGCGCAGGGCGCGGGTTTTGGCCTGTGTGACGGATTCAATGGTCATGGGCGGGATGGGTAGTGGCGAGCCGTGACCGAGGTCAGCAAAATACCGGCCCGCGCCCTGGGCAATCGCCCGGTAATAATCCACGGTCGAGGCCCAGCCCACTCCGCCCAGAATTCCGATCTTTTTCATAACTAACGCCCAGCCTGCCAATTCCCGTTCGGGAGGCAGACTGGACGTTTCGGCGTATAAAAACCAGAGGCGATCAGGCCGCCAGCTTAGTTACCGCCTTGTGGGCGTTGTTCAGCGCGGCCTCGGCGTCCAGCGCCATTTTGTCGGCGGCGACCACGTCGACATTGGTGATGCCAATAAAGCCCAGAACGTGACGCACATAGTTGGTAGCAAAATCGATCTCGGACCCAACGGCAGTGCCGCCCGAGGCGATGGCCAGAACCACGCGTTTGTCTGTCAGCAGTCCCACTGGGCCGTTCTCAGTATACGAGAATGTCAGGCCGACGCGGGCAACCAGATCAATCCAAGCTTTGAATGCGGCAGGTACCGAAAAGTTATAGATCGGTAAACCGATGACGATGGTGTCGGCCTGTTGCAGCTCGCCTACCAGTGAATCCGATAGCGCCAGATGTTCGCGCTGCGCGTCGTTGCGCTGATCGCCGGGGGTGAAGTTGGCGCTGATCCAGTCCTCGGTCAGCAGGGGCAGGGGGGAGGCCAGATCGCGGCGGATAATGCGTGCAGCACCCAGATGGTTGACGATGCGGTTGGACAGATCGCGGGTAGCTGAACCTTCACGGCGGGCCGAGGCGTCGATATGCAGGATGGTCTTGGTCATTTCACTTGGTCCTTCTGATAGGATTTTCGTCTGCGGCCAATATGGATATTGCGAGAATGAACAAAACTCGGATATATCAACACTGACTGTTGGAATTTGCACATCTGAGGTAATGCCGTGGACAATTGGGACGAAGTAAGAACCGCTTATCAGGTTGCCCGTATGGGGACCGTCAGCGGCGCGGCCGAGGTTTTGGGCGTGCATCATGCCACCGTGATCCGCCATATCGACGCGATCGAGGCACGGCTGGGTGTCAAACTGTTCCAGCGCCATGCGCGTGGTTACACGCCGACCGAAGCCGGGGATGATCTGTTGCGTGTGGCACAAGCGACCGAGGATCAGTTCAACCAACTGGTCGGGCGAATGAAGGGGCGGGGGGACGATGTCTCGGGGGAGTTGGTTGTAACGTCTCTGTCCTCACTGGCGCCTTTGGTGGTTCCGGTACTTAGTGAATTCCAACGCCTGCACCCGGGCCTGATCGTGCGTTACCTGACAGGGGATCGCCTGTTCCGTCTGGAATATGGCGAAGCGCATGTGGCGATCCGGGCGGGTTCGGCCCCTGATCAACCGGACAATGTGGTGCAGCCGTTTATCGATCAGGAAGTCGGGCTTTATGCCAGTACAGCATATGTGGAGCGTCACGGTCAGCCCAAGAGTGTCGAGGACCTTAGAAACCATTTCTTCGTTGGTGCCGACGATGAAAACAGCCGCGCTCCGTTTTCGCGCTGGTTGCGCAAGACCGTACCGGCCGAAAACATCATATTTCGCTGTACCAATAATTTCTGCAACCGCGAGGCGGTTATGTCCGGGGCTGGGATCGGCTTCATGGCTCGTTGGGAGGCGGGCCGCGACCCCAGTCTGATCGAGGTCATAGAGCCGCTGCCCGAATGGTTCGGGAATCTGTGGCTTGTGACCCATGTGGACCTGCACCGCACCACCAAGGTTCAGAGTTTCCTGACCTATTTGAAAGAGCAATCCAAAGGTTGGTCGGCGTGAGCCCTCAGGCCCAGGGCCATCTGGCCATGCTGGTTTTTTCGGCTCTGGTGGCGGGCAGTTTTTCGCTGGGGTCACTGATCGCCAACCAGATCGCGCCCGAAGCGATCACGGCAGCTCGATTTCTGATCGCATCGGTTGTGATCGGCGTTGCGGCGCTTCTGACGACCGGCTTGTCCCGAAGCGCGGCGCAGGCACCCTGGCGTTATCTGGTCTTGGGCGGATTGTTCGCCAGCTATTTCGTGCTGATGTTCCATGGATTGAAGACCGCGCCCCCGGTCAGCGCAGCGGCAGTGTTCACGCTGACGCCGGTGATGTCAGCGGTTGCAGGGTGGGTGTTGCTGCGGCAGGTCACCACGCCAAGAATGGCTTTTGCCCTGTCAGTTGGGGCAGTGGGCGCGCTTTGGGTCATATTCCGGGCCGACTGGCGGGCCTTTATGGCGTTTGAGATCGGTGGCGGTGAGATCATCTATTTCTGGGGCTGTTTGGCGCATGCGATCTACACGCCCATGGTGCGCAAGCTGAACCGAGGCGAGCCGGCGGTGGTGTTCACCTTTGGTACTCTGGTCGCGGGCTGCGTGTTGCTGACGTTGTATGGTTGGGCCGAGATCCGTGCGACCAACTGGGCCAACCTGCCGCTGATTGTTTGGGTCGGGCTGCTCTATGTCTCGATCTTTGCAACGGCGGCCAGCTTTGTTCTGGTGCAATTCGCAACCCTGCGGCTGCCTTCGGCCAAAGTGATGGCTTACACCTATCTGACGCCCAGCTGGGTGATCCTGTGGGAGGTTGCATTGGGTCAGAAGCCCCCAGGCTTACTGGTGTTTGTGGGTGCAATTCTCACCGTCGTGGCGCTTGTACTCTTGTTAAAGGCCGAGGGCCAGCCGCGCGCATCATCCAAGCCCGTGCCCGAATGACGCTTGTATTCCCGTCAGATTGTGCGAGCGTTGGTTGCAGGCAAACAGGGGCAATAACCAATGAGACCAGCACTTTATCTGATCACGGTGGTGGGGCTGTCGGCCTGTACGCCAACGTCCTCGGGCAATGCGGTTTCAGAAACGGATTTGCAGGGCAGTTGTGAAGCGCTCGTTTCCGCCGAAACGGGGGTCGGCCCCAAGGACGTGAACGCCATTTCCACCCGGTCCGAGCCGACAGGATCGGTGACAACCTTGTCGGTCGCAGGGGCGCAGGCACCATGGTTGTGCATGTCTGATCCGTTCGGTGTCATCACGGGTGTGCAATACAGCCAAGAAGGTTAGTGGCCGTCAGGGTTCAGCACGCCCGTTGAGGCAGATCAATGTCGATACATGCGAATAACCTTATGCTTGGGACCAAGGAGGAATTCGTCATGTATACTCACATTATGTTCCCGGTTGACTTGCATCTTCCCCCCGAGGTTCGCAAAGCCGCCGATGTCGCTGCTGAAGTTGCCAAGTGGCAGGATGCGAAGATAACCGTAGTCAGTGTGACCGGAACTCAACCCGGTGACCCGGTTCAGACGGACGCAGCAGTCAACGAAGAATTGCAGGGTTTCGCCGATGAACTGGCCAAGAGCGGCGGGACAGAAGTCGCATACCGCAATATTCACTCGGTCGATGTTGCAGCTGAAGTTGATGGTGACCTGATGCGCGCCGCCGAGGAAATTGGTGCTGACCTGATTGTTGTAGGAACTCACGCCCCGCGGATCACGGATTATATCTTTTCAAGCCATGCAGGATACCTGGCCAATCACGCCAAGGTTTCGGTTTTCGTCGTGCGCTAAATCTAGGGATCGTCAGCCGCAGGCAGTTCAATTTCCAGAAACCGTTCGAACGCGTCCAGATTGACGGGCTCGAACTGTCCAAAGCCTTGCATCCAGACCGACGCCGTGCGCAAAGCGTCAGGTTCCAGCTTGCACCACTTCACCCGCCCACGTTTCTCCTGACTGATCAGCCCGGCCTTGGTCAGGATCACCAGATGTTTAGAGATTGCGGCCAATGACATCTCGAACGGTTCAGCCACATCGGTCACCGCCATATCATCCTCAAGCAGCATCGCCAGAATGGCGCGGCGCGTGGGGTCGGCGAGAGCTGCGAATACGGTGTCGAGATCATTGGACATGCCTTCGCTCAACCACAGCCTTCGAGTTTGGTCAACCATTTGGTTGAATATGCGGATTCAGGGGTTTTGGTTGAAGCCGCTGCGCTTGCGCAGGTTTTGCCTTGGCTGAAGTTGGGTGAAAAATACTTAAAATCAATAATTTAAGCTGCGGCAATTCGGTTGCTCAACGCCGTTGACTCTGTGCGCCTTGCCCCTTAGCACCCTACCCAAGACTGTGCGAGGGAAACGCCCGTGACCGATGATGACCAAAAGCAGCGTATGGCGCAGCTGGAGGCGAAGATCGAGGCGGCGAAAAAGGCGAAGCAGCCAAAGCCTCGTGCAGATGCTGACGTGTCCGGGGGCGAGCTTGCCTGGAGGATGGTCATCGAAATGGTATCCGGTCTGGGGATCGGATTTGGCATCGGATACGGGCTGGACAGCCTGCTCGGGACGATCCCGATCTTTCTGGTGCTGTTCACATTGCTGGGCCTCGTCGCCGGAGTAAAAGTAATGCTCCGCAGCGCCAAAGAGGTTCAAGAGAAACAGATGGCGGCCAACGATCAGGCCGACCGAGACGAAAGGGACTGAACGTGGCGACTGAGACCACCGCAGCAGAAGGCAGCAGCCTGGTTTTCCACCCGATGGATCAGTTCATCGTCAAACCGCTTTTCGGTGACGGTGCAATTGCATGGTACACGCCCACCAACGTGACCCTGTGGATGTTCCTGGCGATTGCCGCGATCTTTGCTCTGCTGGTTCTCAGCACTTCGAAACGCGCGATTGTTCCGACCCGGATGCAGTCGGTGGCTGAACTGGCCTATGGTTTCATCTACAAGATGTTGGAAGACATCTGCGGCAAGGAAGGCGTTAAGTACTTCCCCTATGTCATGACCCTGTTCATGTTCATCGTCTGCGCAAACTTCCTGGGCATGATCCCGACGTCCTTTACCACCACATCGCATTTCGCCGTGACCATCCCGCTGGCGTTGGCCGTGTTCCTGACCGTGACTGTTCTGGGTTTCGTCAAGAACGGTGCCGCGTTTCTGGGTCTGTTCTGGGTCTCCAGCGCACCGCTGGCCCTGCGTCCGGTTCTGGCGATCATCGAGCTGATTTCGTACTTCGTACGCCCTGTCAGCCACTCCATTCGTCTTGCCGGTAACGTCATGGCGGGCCACGCGGTTATCAAGGTGTTCGCAGGCTTTGCCGCGATCGCCGTGATCTCGCCCGTGTCTGTTCTGGCGATCACCGCAATGTATGGCCTCGAGGTCCTTGTGTCCTTTATCCAGGCCTACGTTTTCACCATTCTGACCTGTGTCTATCTGAAAGATGCGCTGCATCCGTCGCACTAAGGTCTGATACCCCAACATCGAAACTTCCAATTCGTAAGGAGAAACATCATGGAAGGCGATCTCGCACACATCGGCGCAGGCCTGGCAGCAATCGGTTCCGGCGCAGCCGCAATCGGGGTGGGCAACGTTGCAGGCAACTTCCTGGCCGGCGCCCTGCGCAACCCTTCGGCGGCTGCTTCGCAGACCGCAACCCTGTTCATCGGTATCGCATTCGCAGAAGCCCTGGGGATCTTCGCATTCCTGGTCTCGCTGCTGCTGATGTTCGCCGTATAATCTGCGGAACCTGATCCTTACGCGCAGGTGGGCCCAAGCCATAGCGGCCCGCCTGTTGTAAAGACAACGTTCCGACGGAGGACAACATGGCGACTGAACCTATTGCCGAAGAAGTAGTTGGCAAATGCGTAGACTCCCATGGCTCGGCCATCGGGATGCCGCAGCTCTGCTTTGATTGGTTCCCCAACCAGATTTTCTGGCTGGTCATCACGCTGGTCGTCATCTTTCTGGTCCTGTCCCGCGTGGCCTTGCCGCGCATCGCGGCAATCCTGGCTGAACGTCAGGGGACCATTACAAATGACCTGGCTGCGGCCGAAGATCTGAAGGCCAAAGCGGTCGAGGCCGAAGAAGCCTATAACAAAGCGTTGGCCGATGCCCGTTCTGAGGCGCAACGTATCGCTGCCGAAGCACGCGCCGAAATTCAGGCTGGCCTGGATGACGCGATCGCCAAGGCGGACGCGGAAATCGCTGCAAAGGCGGCTGAATCGGAAAAGGCGATCGCCGATATCCGTGCAGGTGCGCTGGAAAGCATTCAAGTGGTTGCCAAGGACACGGCGGCTGAACTGGTTACTGCACTGGGCGGTGAGGCGGATGCCAAAGCCATTGACGGTGCTGTTGACGCGCAGATGAAAGGATAAGCGACATGCGGAACACTCTTGCCCTTATCCTGACCTTTGGCGCTGCCAGCCCCGCGCTGGCCGCAAGCGGCCCGTTCTTCTCGCTTGGCAACACCGACTTTGTGGTCCTGTTGGGCTTTATCGTCTTCATCGCGGTCCTGTTCTATTTCAAGGTGCCGGGTATGATCGGTGGCGCGCTGGACAACCGCGCCGAAGGCATCAAGTCCGAGTTGGATGAAGCCCGTGCCCTGCACGAAGAAGCCCGCACCCTGCTGGCCTCGTACGAGCGCAAGCAACGCGAAGTTCAAACGCAGGCAGACGCGATTGTGGCGGCTGCAAAAGACGACGCCGCGCTGGCGGCCGAACAGGCCAAGGCCGATCTGGAAAAATCCATTGCGCGCCGTCTGGCCGCTGCACAGGATCAGATCGCATCGGCCGAGGCTTCGGCAGTTAAAGAGGTGCGTGATCAGGCGATTACTGTTGCTGTTTCGGCGGCAAATGCGGTTCTGGCCAAGCAGATGACGGCGACGCAGGCGAACAAGCTGATCGACGCTGCAATTGCCGATGTGGGCGAAAAGCTGCACTAAGATCTTCACATGATGAAATTGAAAAACCCGGCCTCAGAGCCGGGTTTTTTCTTTCTTACGATGCGAAGATCAAGCCGCTGAGCGTTGACTTGGCAGCCGGTTCAGAATGTCCGCATATTTGGCTGAGGCGACAAACAGTTCCGGTAGTTCGCTCAGTACGGCGTCGATGGGATCGTAAACCGCCGACGCTTGATCTAGAATCTCATCGGGTATGGATTTCTTTGCGCGTTCTATTCTTTCGGGCAGGGTAAAGTTCAACTCCAGAAAATCGGCAACTTCGCTCTGTCTGCGCCAGATGGCATCATAGCTCAGGCACAGGACAGGCACGTTTTCGAACGTGGCCCATTGCCTCATCTGCTCTGCTTGGTTGAGAACGTCATATTTGAACAGATCCTCAAAAGTTCCTTTGGCGTGAAGATGTGCGAAATGCTGGCGGATCCAGTCGCGACCATAGCGACCAAGCACGGAATAGACCGAAAGCGCCGAGTCTTTTGTCGGGCCATAGCAGAACAAGACCTTGACGTTGTCACGACCTCTCAGCACGCCGGGAAAATCATGTGTTTTGACAAGGTTTCCCTGATGCAATTCGGCCTGTGCCAGCTCCATTTCAAAGGCCGCCTTGGGCTTGGGCCACACACGCCGCCGCTTTTGCGCCTTCCACAAAGCATCAAACATGAGCGTGCTACCGGATCGACCGTTGCTGGCAACGATCAAGCAGGGGTTCGTTTTTGGGCGTTGCCCGGGTTTGAAAAGGATCATGTCAGACACCAGGGTTTCAGCGACGGTTAAGGTTCGCGACTTGCCTGTTTAATTGGTTTAGCTGCGGGTCAATATCCAGCAGATAACCAGCAGAAATTGCGTAATAAATTATGAACTTATTGTGTTCGGATTTGAGTCGCGACAGTTGTGCGCTGCACTGATACCTCGCGCGCCTCTTCAGGTTTGACCGGTCTCATGCTGCAGCCGTTGCTGTGCGATGGCTTCGTTTCGCAGGGCTTTCTGGTGATCTTCCATACAGCTCTGGACATAGTTCAGATGCTGCTGGACTGCATCGCGGGCTGCATCGGGGTCGCGTGCCTGCAGGGCTGTGTTGATCGCGCGGTGCTGGTCCAGAATGGCACCACGCGTTGTGCGCTGCTGAAACATCATCTGACGATTGTAGAAAACGCCCTGTTGCAGCAGGTCGTACATCGACCGCATCATATGCAGCATAACTACGTTGTGGCTGGCCTCGATGATGGCCATGTGGAATTGCGCATCCAAATGTGCCTCGTCCTGAGGGGCGTTGCGCGCATGCGCAGCCTGCATCTTGTCGAAAATCGCCTGAACCACTTTCAAATCGCTGTCTGATCCCAGCCGTGCGGCACGCTCGGCCGCCAACCCTTCTAGATCGCGGCGGAAAGACAGATAGTCGAACACCGCTTCTTCGTGGCTGCTGAACAGCCGAACCAGCGCCGGGGAAAAGGCAGAGCCCAGAACCTCGGCCACATAGATACCGGACCCGGCCTTGGCGGTCAGCAACCCCTGATCCTGCAATTCCGAGATCGCTTCGCGCAACGAGGGGCGCGATACGCCCAGCCGCTCTGCCAACTCGCGTTCCGCCGGAAGCCGCTCGCCTGGGCGCAGGATGCCACGCAGGATCAGCAATTCGATCTGTTTCACCACTGCGATGGACAGCTTTTCAGTCTGGACTTTTTGAAAGGGCATGTCGGCTTTTCCGAAATTGGTCAAATCATATGACCACGTAATATTGACCGGTTCAAGAACAGGTGAATGTTGGTTCGGAATATTAGGTCAGAATGATTGACATTAAATAATTCACGCTTAGTCTGCCCTGCAAGGTAGGGGAGGAGACCAATGTCGACCAAAGACCTGTTTGCCACGCGAACAAAGCGGATGAAGGCGTCCGAGATACGCGAATTGCTCAAGCTGTTGGACCAGCCGGGCATTATTTCCTTCGCGGGAGGAATTCCAGATCCGGCGTTGTTTCCGGCAGAGGGTTTTGCCGCTGCGTTCCAGAACGCACTGGGCACTGAACTAAAAGATCAGGCGCTGCAATATTCCGTCAGCGAGGGCTATGTCCCGCTGCGGGAATGGCTAGTCGATCACATGCGCCAGATCGGGATCGACTGCGGGCTTGATAACATCCTGATCACGTCGGGTTCGCAGCAGGCACTAGACTACTTGGGCAAGTTGTACCTGTCGCCGGGTGATACAGCACTGGTCGGATGGCCCACCTATCTGGGGGCACTGGCCGCGTTCAATGCCTATGAACCGCGCTTTGATCGGCTTGGCATCAACGGCAATCGCAGGGCAGCTGAATATGCTGCTGGGGCGGGTGAGGGGGCGGTTAAATTTGCCTATATTTCGCCCGACTTTGCCAATCCGACCGGAGAATCCGTAGACCTGCGCGGCCGCGAAACCCTGCTCGATCTGGCGGACGAATTGAACTGCGCTGTGATCGAAGACGGCGCCTATCAGGCCCTGCGCTATGATGGGGAAGCAATCCCGCCAGTTCTGGCGTTGGAATTGGCGCGCAAAGGGTCGATCGAAAACTGCAGGACGATTTATTGTGGCAGCTTCTCGAAAACCCTGTCTCCGGGCCTTCGGGTGGGATGGGTCGTGGCGGCTAAGCCTGTAATTTCGCAGCTGGTGTTGATGAAACAGGCAGCTGACTTGCATTCCGCGACGATCAACCAAATGGCTATCAACGAAGTGGCGCGTGCCTGCTTTGATACGCACATCCCCATGTTGCGCCGCGTTTACGGCGCACGACGCGATGCGATGCTCAGCGCATTGCGCGAACATATGCCCGGTGGGGTGGACTGGATCAAGCCCGAGGGCGGCATGTTCATTTGGGTGACCTTGCCCAAGGGCCTCAGCGGGGCTGACCTGCTGGCCAAGGCGCTTGAGACGGTGAAGGTGGCTTTTGTTCCTGGCCAGGCGTTCTTTCCGGACGAATCCGGGGCCAATACTATCCGTCTGAGCTTTTCGAATTCGGATGAGGCAACAATCCGCGAGGGTATCCGCCGGTTGGGCGACGTCCTGCGAACCTAAATGCAGGAAAGGTTCTGTTAACCATATTGCGGCAATGGTGGCGGTATGATCCGGTATCTGTTCCTCCTATCGGTGCTGGCCGCCTGTTCGGTCGGCACCCCTTATTTCCGGGATATCCCTGCAACCCGCATCGCCGTGAACGGCAGTGTCTTTGACGTACGCGTGCGCGGGGATCTGGCCGAGGCCGTGCGGATCAACACCCAATACGCCCCGCGTCTGGGGCCGATCAAAGATCGGGCGGGGCTGGCCATGGCGCAGGTTTCGGGCTGTCCAATCCTGGATGTACTGGGCGACGCCGCGGTGACCGTTGGTGTGCTGGGCTGTGACCACGAGGCGGGGGAACGTCTGTTGCTGACCGCCATCTCGACACCGAATTACGAATGCGTCGATTATGGTGTTTATGAGGATATCGGGAAGGAGTACGGCTTTCAGGTGTTCGAGTGTACGCCGTACTGAGATACGCGTATTCCTGCGCATTTCGGCAAGATATTGTGGATAAGTCGGGGTGATATCCCATATCCTGCGCAACTTCGTTGACTCAGCCCCCATCCGTTGCGCAGACTTCCTTCACATAGGAATCACAGGACTCATTGCCTTTGCGCTTTAGCAAACTCAAACTTACCGGCTTCAAAAGCTTTGTTGATCCGACCGATCTGATCATTGCGGATGGGTTGACCGGTGTGGTGGGCCCGAATGGCTGTGGCAAGTCCAACCTTCTGGAAGCTCTGCGTTGGGTGATGGGGGAAAACCGCCCCAAATCCATGCGTGGCGGCGCGATGGAGGATGTGATTTTTGCAGGCGCCGCGACGCGCCCAGCCCGTAACTTTGCCGAAGTTGTCCTGACCATGGACAACTCGGAACGGCTGGCACCGTCAGGGTTCAACGACGCGGATCAGCTTGAGATCGTGCGTCGCATCACCCGCGACGTGGGCAGCGCCTATAAGACCAATGGCAAGGACGTGCGGGCGAGAGATGTTCAGATGCTGTTCGCCGATGCTTCGACAGGTGCGCATTCACCTGCGCTTGTTGGGCAGAACCGCATAGCCGAACTTATCAACGCCAAACCCCGCGCCCGCCGCCGCATTTTGGAAGAGGCCGCAGGTATCTCGGGTCTTTATCAACGTCGGCACGAAGCCGAATTGAAGTTGAAGGGCACTGAATCCAATCTGACCCGCGTCGACGATGTGCTTGAACAACTGGGCGGTCAGCTTGCGCAACTGGCGCGCCAGGCCCGTCAGGCCGCGCGCTATCGCGAGATTGGCGAGCAACTGCGCCAGGCCGAAGGCATGTTGCTCTATCGTCGCTGGAAAGAGGCAGACATGGCCCGCCAGCAGGCCGAAGAAAAGCTGCGCGAAAGGATCACCGAGGCGTCGCGGGCCGAGGCCGAAGCCCGCGCGGCCGCCACCAAACGTGCCGAAATCGAAGAGACCCTGCCACCTCTGCGCGAAGAAGAAGCCATCGCCGCCGCCGTCCTGCAACGCCAGCAGGTACAACGTGATGCCCTGTCGGATCAGGAAACTCGCGCCCGCCAGACCATTGAGACGCTGACCAACCGTATTCAGCAATTGGGCAACGATATAGAACGCGAAACCGGCCTGAATCGCGATGCCGGCCAGATGATCGAACGTCTGGAATGGGAAGCGCGCGAATTGGCCAAGGCCGCCGAAGGGCACGAGGATAAGGTGGCCGAGGCTGCCGAAATCGCGCGTGAGGCGGCGTCAGTGTTGCAGGACCGCGAAGATCATCTGTCGCAGGAAACCGAGGATATGGCGCGCTTGGTCGCCCGCCACCAATCGGCGCAGCGTCTGGTTGAAGACAGCCGTAAGACGTTGACTCGATCCGAGGCCGAAGAGGAAAAAGCCCTCAGCGCCGTGGATGAGGCGCGCGAAGCTTTGACCAACGCAAGCGACGCGTTTGAGACTGCGCAAGAGGGCGAGGAAGAAGCCCGCGAGGCGGCTGAGGCCGCCGAGGAAGCGCTGGCCGCAGCGGATGAGCTGCGCAATGATACGCAAGCGCGTGAGGCTGAGGCCCGCGCACAACGGTCTGAGGCCGAGGGCGAACTGGGCGCGATCCGTGCCGAAACCTCAGCGCTGGCAAAGCTGGTGGAACGCGACACAGCCGAAGGCGGTCAGGTTCTTGACCTGCTACGCGTCGAACCCGGTTACGAAAAGGCACTCGGAGCTGCACTGGCCGATGATCTGCGTGCCCCACTGGTCGAAGGCGACGGTCCATCGGGTTGGGTGCAGGTAGCGGGCTATGATTCTGATCAGCCATTGCCGGATGGGGTTGAACCGCTGGCGCTGCATGTGTCTGGCCCGGATCGCCTGAGCCGTCGGATCGCGCAGATTGGTCTGGTTGATGCGGATCAGGGTGCGCGTTTGCAGGCTTCGCTGAAGCCGGGGCAGCGTCTGGTGTCCCGGTCCGGCGATTTGTGGCGGTGGGACGGGTTCCGCGCCTGGGCTGAGGATGCACCAAGTGCCGCTGCCCTGCGGCTGGAGCAGCTCAATAAGCTGGAAGCGCTGAAACAGGAGCTGACCCGCACTGAGGCACAGGCCGACGGTGCCCGCGCTGCGCATGAGGCGCTGTCGCAACAACTGGCCGATGTCACCGAAGCGGACCGCCGCGCGAGGGATGCCCGTCGCGCCGCCGATCAGCGTATGGCCGAAACCGCTCGCGCGCTCAGCCGCGCCGAAGCTGACCGCAATCTGGCGCAAGGCAAGCTTGAGACCCTGTCGCTGGCCGTGGATCGCCACAAAGAGGACGCCATGTCCGCCCGCGCGCAGCTGCGCGAGGCCGAGGGGGCGTTGACCGGTCTGGGCGATCTCGACACCGCCCGCGCGCAGGTCGAAGATATCAAACAGACGGTCGAGGCTGCGCGGATCACTATGCTGACCCATCGCTCGTCCCATGATGAATTGCGCCGCGAGGGCGAGGCCCGCACGCGACGCTCGCAAGAGGTCACAAAAGACCTCAGCGGTTGGAAGCATCGTCTGGAAACGGCGGAAAAACGGATATCAGAACTGGCCGAACGCAAGGAAAGTTCGGAAGAAGAGCTGTCCGAAGCGATGGCTGCGCCCAGCGAGATCGCCGAAGCCCGCGAGGAGCTGAACGAGCTGATTGAAACCGCCGAGGCCCGTCGCGCCGAGGCCGCCGATAAGTTGGCCGAAGCCGAAACCCAGCAGCGCGAAGTGGTGCTGGCCGAACGCGATGCGGAACGTCAGGCTTCGGAAGCACGCGAATCCCGCGCGGCGGCAGAAGCACGTTGTGATGCCGCCAAGGAAAGCGTGACTGCAACGGCGGAACGGATTGCTGAAGATCAGCAGCTGACCCCGAACCAGTTGCTGAATCAGTTGGACGTGAACCCCGATCAGATGCCTGCCGCCGACGCGCTTGAGGCCGAAGTGAACCGTCACAAGCGCCAGCGCGATGCGATGGGTGCGGTGAACCTGCGCGCTGAAGAAGATGCCAAAGAAGTTCAGGAAGAGTTTGACACACTGAACAGCGAAAAGGCGGATTTGGAAGAGGCAATCAAAGCCCTGCGCTCTGGTATCGCCAGCCTCAACCGCGAAGGCCGCGAACGTCTGTTGACCGCGTTTGAACAGGTGAACTCAAACTTTGCGATGCTGTTCAAGCACCTCTTCGGCGGTGGCGAGGCCAATTTGGTTATGGTCGAAAGCGACGATCCGCTGGATGCCGGGCTTGAGATCATGTGCCAGCCGCCGGGCAAGAAATTGTCGACGCTCAGCCTGTTGTCGGGTGGCGAACAGACCCTGACGGCGACAGCCTTGATTTTTGGCGTCTTCCTCGCCAATCCGGCCCCGATCTGCGTGCTGGATGAGGTCGACGCGCCGCTTGACGATGCTAACGTCACCCGGTTCTGCGACCTGCTGGATGAGATGTGCCGCCAGACTGATACACGTTTCCTGATAATCACCCACCACGCGGTGACGATGGCGCGGATGGATCGTTTGTTCGGCGTGACCATGCAGGAACAGGGCGTCAGTCAACTGGTCTCGGTCGATCTGAAAAAGGCCGAGCAGATGGTCGCTTGACGCATCACTGCAACGTTATGTCCTTTTCATCACCACTCGGGGTAGGGTGTTGGTATGATCCGTTTTTTGATCCTTAGCCTGCTGATCGCAAGCCCGGTATGGGCGGCGGAATGGCCAACCAAACCCGGAGATGTTCCCCTGACGCCAACAGAACTGGAGGCGCTGGCCGGGCGCACACTGACCTTTTATGATGATGGGCAGTCCAGTTTCTCAGTCGGCGGAGCCTACTCTTACACTTATGCCAGCGGTGAATCCGCCTTTGGCACCTATTCGATCGCCGAGGATGGCAGCGTCTGCATCCAGTACAGAAACGGGTTCGACCGCTGCGATTTGTATGTGCGCAGCGGCGAACGACTGATCCTGATTGATCAAAAGGGCGATCGTTATCCGGTGCGACCGGAGTAATTGATTGCCAAATGTGAACTCTGGTTGTCATGTGATAGAAGAAATTCCAAAAAAGTTAGAAATTTGGGAAAAAAACTACACAATGAGTTGATATACCAGCCACATCTGAAATTTTTGAATAGGCGAACAGATGTGTCGGTTTCTGGCTTGGGTCGGCGAGCAGCGGTATCTTGATGAATTGGTTCTGGATCAAGAGCAATCTCTTGTCATTCAGAGCCGCAACGCGCTGATCGGGAAGACGCCCGTAAATGCTGATGGATTTGGGCTTGCGTGGTATTCTGATCGTGAGACGCCATGTTTTTATAAAGATACACACCCAGCCTGGTCGGACGCAAACCTTAAGCAATTGACCCATCATACCAGATCGCGCCTTTTCCTGGCCCACGTTCGGGCCTCGACCGGGACAGCCACGTCTCGGAACAACTGTCATCCTTTTGGGGTCGGTGCATGGAGCTTTATGCACAATGGCCAAGCCGGAGGGCATGATCTGATCCGGCAGGAACTGGACGCGATGATCCCAGCACATCTGTATGGGTATAGATTTGGCGCAACAGAAAGCGAAGCGATCTTTCTGATCGCGCAAGGCGAGGGGCTAGACGATGACCCGGTAGCAGCAATGTCCCGAGCGGTCGCGCGAGTGGAGGCGGCGTCAAGACGATGCGGTGTGTTACCTTATCTTAGGTTCGCGGCCTGCTGGTCAGATGGAGAACGTTTATTTGCAGCGCGTTATGCTTCGGATCGGTACGCGCCGAGCCTGCATTACCGTCGCTGCAAAGATGGTATTATCATCTCATCAGAACCATTGGATGGTGACAGCGACGGCTGGGTCGAAATTCAGCCGAACACTGCAATCGAAACGGAAGGATCAGAGATCATTTCACACGCGTTCGAACCTGGCTGAGCACTTTTTGCGGCAAAAAGCGCGTAATCCAACAACGTTTCACAAACGTCCAAGTAATTCGGCCGTCGGCCAGGCATCCGCCGGTAATCCGAGCCGCGCTTGTTCAGCCTGAACAGCAGCCCGTGTACCCGCGCCCAGAATTCCGTCGATTTTGCCTACATCATATCCGCGCGCCTGTAGCTTGCTTTGCAGCTGTTTCATTTGTGCGCCTGAAAGCCCCTGTGAAGCATTACCGGCATCATAGATTTGACCACCTTCCAGCCGTGTGCCGAAATAAGCGGCGGTTAGAACGTAGACAAAGCTCTGATTCCATTCGAAATAGACGTCGAAATTCGGATAGGCTAAAAAGGCCGGGCCGTTGTGGCCCTGCGGCAATATCAGCGATGCGGGCAAGTTAGCCAAAGATCCGTTGCGGGCCTGCACACCCATGGCCTGCCAGTCGGACACTGGGCGCGGTTTGCCCGGGCCGGACAGCGACCAGTCCATTTGCGCGGGCACCGTCACCTCTTGCAGCCACGGCTGCCCCGGCTGCCAGCCCAGGTGCGAAAGCATCTTGGCGCCCGACATCAGCGCGTCCGGCGCGGACGTTTTCAACGAGACCGTGCCATCTCCGTCCCCGTCGACACCGTTTTCTAGAATGTCGCGAGGCAGCATTTGCACCATTCCAATCTCACCAGCCCAGGCACCGGTGGTGCGATTCGGTTCGAAATTGCCCTGTTGGTACAGCTCGATGGCCGCAAAGATCTGTGGTCGGAACAATTCTGGGCGGCGGCAATCATGGGCCAGTGTCACCAGCGCGTTGCGGGTGTTGAAGTCGCCCTGAAACGCGCCATAGTCGGTCTCGAACGCCCAAAAGGCCAAAAGAACCCCGCGTGAGACGCCGTATTCCTGCTCAATCCGATCAAACACCGCATCATATTTGCGTGACATGGCCTGACCCCGGTCGATCCGGTTTTGCGAGATCAAATGGCGTGAGAAGTCGATGAACGGTTTCTGAAACACACCCTGCGCGCGATCGGCTTTCAGGACGGCGCCGTCCTGCTGCACGCCGTTGAAAAACGCATTGACGGTGGATTTGTCGAACCCTTGCTGTATGGCCTCAGCCTTCAGCCCTTTGACGAAGGAATTGAATCCGCCACCGCATTGGGCAAGGGCGGGCGAGGCGAGCAAAACGGCGGCAACAAGGCCAGAGAGAATGCGCATGGGCAGGTCCGTCAGAGAATAAAACTGACCCCAACCCACACCGATAGAAGGCCAAGCGCAAGCCCCCAAACGGTCCACAGCATGTTAGATGCGCGGAAAACCTCTGACGCGCCGATTTCGCGCGGAGCATCGCCGTTCACCCAGGCTAGATCGCGGACCTTGCCGTCATAGCTGCGCGGGCCCGCAAGGGCCACGTTCAGGGCGCGCGCCATGGCGGCCTCGGGCCATCCTGCATTGGGAGAGATATGGCGGCGCGCATCCGCCACCACGTCAGGCCCGCGTGCCCATTGGCCGGACAGTGCTACGATCATCAGGCAGGTCAGGCGCGCGGGGATCAGATTCAGCATGTCGTCCAGTCGGGCGGCGGCCCAGCCAAAGTCGCGGTATTTTTCGGTGCGGTAGCCGATCATACTGTCGGCGGTGTTGATAGCCTTGTAAATCAGCAACCCCGGCAACCCGGCGAGCAGGAACCAGAAAGCAGGTGCGATGACCCCGTCGCTGAGGTTCTCAGCCGCGCTTTCGATCGCAGAGCGGGCAACCTGTGCCTCAGTCATGTCGCGAGTGTCGCGGGACACGATCATCGCCACCTTGGCACGGCCCTCGGCCAAGGAGACGCGTAGCCCTTCGCCCACATCGCGCACATGCGACACCAGCGATTTCTGCGCCAGCAGGATGGCACAGAGTATGATCTCAGCGACTGGTCCTAGCAGTGCCAGCAAACGCCCAAGGATCAATGCGCCAACGACCAGCAATATCACTACTGCGACGCCTTTCATCCGCCGCTGCGCGCCGTGGTTCAGGTGCTTGTCCAACCACCCGACGATGTTGCCCATCACGACTGCCGGGTGGCGAACGCGCGACCAGAGCCAGTTCGGCTCACCCAATGCCGCGTCCAGACACATGGCGCAGACCAGCATGAAAGTGATGCTCACAGTGCGGCCTCTAACCTGCTCCATCCATCCGCTGGGGGCAGGCCAACCCGCAAGTAGGTCTGGGAATAGGGGAAGACGCGGCTCCAGATATGGGCGCGGGCCAGACGGTCCTGCCATTGGGTTGCGTTGTCGACGGTGTAGAGGCGAAACAGCGAAGTGCCCCCGACCAGGGTGGCTCCTTTGTTGATCAGTAATCGATCCAGCCGGTCAGACTCGGCGGTCAGGTGCTGACGGGTGGAACTGGCCCAGTCAACGTCCCGCAAAGCCTGCTCTCCGATCCGCAGGGCAGGGCCAGACACGGACCAAGGCCCCGTCAGGTCGTTCAGCCGGGCGATCAGGTCAGGATGACCGATGGCAAACCCCAGCCGCAGCCCGGCAAGCCCCCAGAACTTGCCAAAGCTTTTCAGCACGATCACACCGGGGCGCGCGGCCAGATGGATCAGTGAAACACCGGGGCTGACATCGCAAAAGCTCTCGTCGATCACGGTCAGCGGGGCATTTGCATCCGCCTCGGACCAAATCCGGCCATCGGGGTTGTTGGGATGCACGATGACACGGGCGTCGGTTGGGCCGTCGGGTTGAACGGTCCAGCCTTGCGCGGCGAAGGCGGCGGCATGTTCGTTGTAAGTGGGCGTTGTGATCTGAACCCGACCACGGGCGGCCAGCGCCGGAATGCGGGAGATCACCGCCGATGCGCCGGGCGCGGGCAGGATTGCGGCCCCCTCGGGCACTGCCCAGAACTGGCGGGCGGCCTCAGTCAGGCGTTCGAAGGCACCATGATCCGGCAACTCAGCCCAATCTGAGGGGATCAGTCCAGACACCTGATAGGGGTGAGGATTTATCCCGGTGGACAGGTCCACCCAATCGGTACGCGTGCCGCCATAAGATGCGATGGCCCCGTCCAGCCCTCCGCCATGGTCGCGTGCGGCGCGCGGGTTCAAATTCTCAGTAGGGCTTGCCATGGGGTTTCTCGCTGGAATCGCCTGTTTCGGCCCGTTTCAAGCGGATTTTTGCCGTTTACACAAGCGAATCCGCAAGTTCCGGGCCTTGCGGCAACGTCGTTAACGCTTTGTTAAGGAATAAGCGTGATCACAATTCACGGGGGGTCGGCACCATTCACTCTTTTTTGGGCCGAGGTTGTCGCAAATGAATGTTTTGATTGTTGAGAGTAACCCCGACCTTGGTCGGGTCTGGAAAAGGCATCTTGAACGGCACGGCACCAAAGTGACGCTGGTGGCCGGGCAGGAGGCAGCGATTCTGGCGCTGTATGGTCAGGAGTTCGATATCATCGTGCTGGATCTGGTGCTTGAAACCGGCAGCGCACTGGCCGTGGCCGATTTTGCCAGCTATCGCCGCCCCGAGGCACGGGTGATCTTTGTCACAAACACCACCTTTTTCTCGGACGGTTCGATCTTTGCCCACAGCCCGAATGCCTGCGCCTATGTGCAAAGCGCAACGCCGCCAGAGGATCTGGCGGCGATGGTCGAACATTACGCGGCGGGTCGCTGACCGCGCCCGTGGGGCTGCAGATAATCCAAGGATGGGTTCACTGGGATGATCCGGCTCGGATTGATTGTTTCGTGGCTGTAGTGATAGTGGCGCACGATATGGTTCATATTTACCGTCTGTGCGACACCGGGCCATTGATATAGCTCGCGTGTGTAGGCCCACAGGTTCGGATAGTCGATCAACCGCCGCTTGTTGCATTTGAAATGCAGATGATAGACCGGATCAAACCGGATCAGGGTGGTGAACAACCGCCAATCTGCTTCAGTCACCTGATCGCCCATCAGATACCGGTTTCGGGCAAGGCGATCCTCAAGCCAGTCCAGTGTGTCGAACAGGGGATGCACGGCGGCGTCATAGGCCTGTTGCGTGGTGGCAAAACCGGATTTGTAGACCCCATTGTTGATGTCGGAATAGATGCGGGCGTTGACCTCTTCGATCTCGTCCCGCATCGCCTCGGGCCAGTAGTTATCGGTGTTGCCGGTAATGCCGTCAAAGGCCGTATTGAACATACGGATGATTTCCGAACTTTCGTTCGAAACGATGGTCTGTTGTTGCTTGTCCCACAGGATCGGCACAGTGACACGTCCCGAATAAGCTGGATCAGCTTTGGTATAGATTTGATGGGCGTAATCGAATCCATAAAGGGTGTCGCCGGTTGCACCGTGGTCGTCAGTTTCAAAGGTCCATCCCTTGTCCAGCATGTCTGGATGCACCACCGAGACGGAAATCAGATCGCTCAACCCTTTTAGTTCGCGAAAGATCAGTGTGCGGTGTGCCCAGGGGCAGGCGTGGCTGACATAGAGGTGATAGCGATCCGGTTCCGCCTTGAAACCGTCCTTGCCGGACGGCCCTGCGCTGCCATCTGCGGTCAGCCAATTGCGAAACTGCGCGGCGCTGCGTTTGAAGGCGCCGCCAGTAGATTCGGTGTCATACCATGTGTCGTGCCATTTGCCGTCGACCAACAGGCCCATTGCGTATCCTCCGCTTGTGCGTTTCGACAAACATAGGGTGTTGAACACAGCCTTGACACGTGAAGGGTCGCGCACTGGCTCTGCGTCTGCGCACAGGGCATGCGATGATTTCCCAGCAACAGATCGTCAGCGCATGGCGCTATGTGACGGCCTTCACTGGATTTTTACAGTTGAGCCGTCACAATGGAATCCATTGCCGGGGGAATAGTTGTTATGAGTACCTATGTTTCAAAGGAAATAAGCGCAGAATTGGACGCAGCGCGAATCGCGGGGTTGAAGAAAACCAGCCGCCTTCGTGTCGAAGTTGACGACAATACGTTCAAAATACTCAGATTGTGGAAAGATGGCTTTACGGTTGAGGCCGCTACGACACCGCAATTGCGTGGATTGGTCGATATCTACGACGGTGCGCGCCATTTGTATCAATGCCTGATCATCGCCGATGATGAAGAGGCCGGTGAGATGCGGTATGATTTTAAGCGTAGTACGGCCGCGGCCGACAAGGCCCCGCTGGATTTCTACCGCGCACCCGACGCGCCGATTGCTTTGCTAGGGCACAAAGACTAGGGACGGATTTTTCGAACAGGATGTAATCGGTTTGGTTGCTTGCGGCACCAATGCGGCGCGGGCGTGCGCAGGTCTAATCTGTGCCAGCTAATCCACGCCGCGGCAGCCAGTACGACAAGCAGGATCAATAGCTCAATCTAGCGCGACGCTATTGAAGGTCGCCAAACGCGCGTTTCAGGCGCGCGCAGGCTTCCTCGACGCGGCTGCGCTGGGTGGCCAGATTGAACCGTTCGAAAGTCTCTCCGCCAGCGCCGAATCCGGGGCCGGAGGAGGTGGCAATCCGGGCGTCCTCGCGCAGACGTCGAACAAACTCGTCGTGATCCATCCCGGTGCCCGAGAAATCGACCCAGGCCAGATAGGTGGCCTGCAGGGGCATTGACCACAGACCCGGTATTTCGGCGATGGCGGCGTCAAATAGTTTGCGGTTGCCGTCCAGATGCGCCACCTGCGTATCCGCCCAGGCCGCGCCTTCCGGTGAATAGGCCGCAGTGATCATGGCCACGCCTAAGGCGCTGGGCGCATAGTCCAACGTTTTCAGCCGATGCCGCATAGTGGCGCGCAGCTTGTCATCGGGGATGATCATGTTGCCGGTCCGCTGCCCTGCGATGTTGAACGTCTTTGACGCCGCAGTCAGCGTCACGGTCCAGGGGCGTGCCTCGGGCGCGGCCTTGTCCATCGGCACGAAGGTATGACCGGGATAGACCAGATCCTGGTGAATTTCATCCGACACAAGGATCAACCCGTTGCGCTCGGCAAAGGCGGCGACGGCCCGCAGCTCCTCGAGGCTCCAGACCCGACCCGACGGGTTTTGCGGTGAGCACCACATCAACAGTTTTTCAGACCCGTCCAGCCGTGACTGTGCATCCTCAAGATCAATGCCATAGCTGTCGCCTTGCCGCGCCAGCGGGCATTCCACCACGCGCCGCCCAGCGGTGTTAATCTTATGAGCAAACTCGTGATAGACCGGGGTAAAGATGACAACACCATCCTCCGGCTGGGTCCAGACATCCAGGCACAGGGCAATTGCATTGCCCAACCCTTGCGAGGTCAGCACCCAATCGGTGTCAATCGCCCAATCGTGACGGTTCTGCATCCACCACTGTACAGCGGCCAGATATTGCGGGTGTTCCCAGGTATAGCCAAAGGCCCCGTGATCGGCGGCATCCCGGACAGCCTCGATTACGCAAGGCGCGGTGGCATAATCGGAATCGGCGGTCCACATGGCCAGCCCATCCTGTGGCGAGACACCGTACAGCTTTTCCATCTTGTCCCATTTTGAGCTGTTGGTGCCCCGGCGGTCGATCAGGTCGTTGAAAGTCATGTCTGCTCCATCTGTCCGCAGGAAAGCTAGCTACAATTCCCGCAGGTGCAAGGGGGGCGTTGCGGCGGGGGGCGGGATGGCCTAAATCAACCCCATGAAGCGTAATATTTTGATCCATCCCGACCCCCGTCTGAAAAAGGTCTGTGCCCCGGTGGCCGACCTGTCGGACGAACTGCGCAAACTGGCCGACGACATGCTTGAGACGATGTATGATGCGCCCGGCATCGGGCTGGCCGCACCGCAGATCGGCGTGCTGGACAGGCTGATCGTGATGGACTGCATCAAGGAAGAAGGCGAGACGCCACGCCCTCTGATCATGTTCAACCCTGAGGTCATCGCTTCGTCAGACGAGACTAACGTCTATGAAGAAGGGTGCCTGTCGATCCCTGAGCAGTTCGCCGAGGTGACGCGCCCGAAAGTGGTGGACGTGACGTGGATGGATCGCGACGGGAACTTGCAGAAAGAGACGTTCGATGGGCTCTGGGCAACCTGTGTGCAGCACGAGATCGATCATCTGAACGGTAAGCTGTTCATTGATTATCTCAAGCCGCTGAAACGTCAGATGATCACTCGTAAGATGCAGAAACTCAAACGCGAACAGGCCCGCGCATGACCGTCCACACCTGCCTGCCCTGGCCGGACAAACGTCTGCGGACCAAGGCCGAGGATGTGTCTGAAGTAACCGACGAAATTCGTGCTATCTGGGATGACATGATCGACACGATGGAGGCCATGCCTGGCGTTGGCCTTGCCGCCCCGCAGATCGGTGTGATGCTGCGCTTGGCGGTCGTTGACGGATCGACCGAGCGGGGCCGTGCAGTACGTCTGGCAAATCCCGAAATTCTGCACAGCTCTATCGAATTGCGAGAACACGAAGAGGCCAGTCCGAATCTGCCCGGCGTCTCGGCCAAGGTGAAACGCCCGCGTGCGGTGACGGTCCGGTTTCTGAACGAACAGGGTATGATCGACCGCCGCGACTTTGTCGGGATCGAGGCCACCAGCGTGCAGCATCAAATCGATCATCTGAACGGTCGGATGTATTTTGATCGTCTCAGCAAGGTCAAACGCGACATGCTGCTGCGCAAAGCCAAGAAACAGGGGTAGAAATGCGCGTCATTTTCATGGGCACGCCCGATTTTTCGGTCCCAGTTCTGGATGCGCTGGTTGAGGCCGGGCATGAGATCGCCGCAGTCTATAGCCAACCTCCGCGTCCGGCCGGGCGGGGCAAGAAAGACCGCCCGACGCCCGTACATGCCCGGGCCGAGGCGTTGGACCTGACTGTCCGCCATCCGGTTTCACTAAAATCGCCGGAGGAACAGGATGCCTTTGCCGCACTGAACGCTGATGTGGCCGTAGTGGTGGCCTACGGGCTGTTGTTGCCTCAACCCATTTTGGACGCCCCGGCGCAAGGCTGCCTGAACATTCACGCCAGCCTGTTGCCACGCTGGCGCGGGGCGGCTCCGATCCATCGGGCGATCATGTCAGGCGATGCGGAAACCGGCATCTGTATCATGCAGATGGAGGCCGGTTTGGACACCGGCCCCGTCCTGTTGCGGCAGGCCACTGATATCGGGCCGCAGGAAACCACGGCGCAACTGCATGATCGTCTAGCACCGATGGGGGCTGATCTGATCGTAAAGGCTCTGGCCCGTCTGCCCGAACTGACGCCCGAGCCTCAGCCCGAGGATGGCGTGACTTATGCCTCGAAGATCGACAAGGCTGAGGCGCGGGTCGACTGGACCCGCCCGGCGGTCGAGGTGGATTGCCAGATACGTGGCCTGTCACCCTTTCCCGGTGCGTGGACTCTGATCGGAGGGGATCGGGTCAAGCTGCTGGCCTCGAAATTGGCCGAGGGACAGGGCGCGCCCGGAGAGGTTCTGAACGATGCGCTGCGCGTGGCCTGCGGTGATGGGGCGATTGACCTGTTGCGCTTGCAGCGAGCAGGAAAAGGGGCACAGGATACGGAAACCTTTTTGCGGGGCTGGTCGGTCGTGGCCGGAACCCGCCTGAACGCGGAGTAAGACAGATGTTCATGGTCTTGATGGGCACCGTCGTGATTGCCGGTATCGTGGGCTATCTGGCCGAGAAGACCGGGTTTACCCATAACGGATACCTGCCCTCGATCATCATTTGCGTGGGCGGGGCGTTTCTGTTCTATTTTGTCCGCATCATGTTCGGTATCAGTTTTGGCTCGCCCGGTCTGAACGCAGTTCTGTCGTCCATTGGTGCGCTGATTATCGTGCCAACGCATTGGAGGAAGTAACGTGCCCGTCATTGCCCTGATCGTCATCGGTGCCGCTGCCGGATTTCTGGCCACCCGGTTGATGCGGATTGAGGCGAACATACCAACGACCATGCTGATCGGAATCATGGGTGCGCTGGTGGGTGGGTTCCTATTGCGCTTTTTTATTACAGTGGCAGGTTGGCTGTCGGGCTTTGTGGGCGCGGTACTCGGCGCATTGTTGGTGATCTGGATCTGGCAGACCTATCTACGCCGCTAACCTCTTGACGTTTGGGCAGGATGCCAGCCAGATCGCCGGAATATCCAACCTGAAAGGTGCCTCATGCCACATAACCTGAATTCCGGTGACGTCGCTCTGATGGGAGTGCCGCTGGATTTGCATTCGTCTTTTCTGCAAGGACCTGCCTTTGCACCGGGTCGTATCCGCGAAGCGCTGCATTCCGGGGCCGCCAATCTGACAGCCGAGGATGGAACCGATCTGGGCGCGACGGACCGCTTCAAGGATACCGGCGACCTGGAGGTGTTCGAGATGATCGGGCAGGAACCCATCGACCGGATCGAAAAGGGCGCTGCCGCCCGCATCGCAACCGGTGCGCGGCTGTTGTCACTGGGCGGGGACCACTCGGTCGCTTATCCGCTGATCAAGGCGCATTCTGAGCGGTATGAGGGGCTGAACATCCTGCATATCGACTCGCATCCTGACTTGTATGAAAGCCAGCAGATCGGCCCTTTGGGCCACGGTTGCCCGTTCGCGCGGGTGATGGAAACCTGTCAGATCAATCGTCTTGTGCAGGTGGGCATCCGCACCATGAACAAACACCAGCAGGAACAGGCCGACAAGTTCGGGGTCGAGGTCATCGACATGCGCAACTGGCGCCCTGATTTGGATATCCGTTTTGACGGCCCGGTCTATTTGTCGTTAGATCTGGACGCGCTGGACCCGGCTTTTGCGCCCGGCGTGTCGCACCATGAACCCGGCGGGTTGAGTACGCGTGAGGTGATCAATATGATCCACCGGTTCGAAGGTCAGCTTGTTGGTGCGGATATCGTCGAGTTGAACCCCCATCGCGATCCCTACGGAATGACCGCAATGGTGGCGGCGAAATTCGTCAAGGAAATTGGCGCGCGGTTGTTGTCGCGCTAATGGCGGGGCGGGCGGCTTTTGTAAGCGGGCAGTCTCCAGCCGAACAGCAATGACCCCGCCCGCAAGGCCCAGCAGATCAGCGCGCAGGTCGCCAGCGCCACAAGCTCGTCGACCCCAAGACGGTGTGCGATCACGGCGGTCACAGCACCCGCGAAAGCGCACGAGACGTAAAGCTCGCCCTGTTTCAAAACCAGCGGTACCTCGTTGCAAACCACATCGCGCATCAGCCCGCCCAAGCATCCGGTGCAGACACCCATCAGAACCACAATGGTGCCGGACTGCCCCAACGACAGCGCCGCACCTGTTCCAGCCGCGACCGCAATAGACAGGGCAAAACTGTCCAGCCAGATCAGCCAGTTATAACGGCTTTCAACGAGGTGAGCGGTGAAAAACACCAGCACCGCTGCGGCTACGGCGATCAGGATATAGTCGGGCTGCCCAATCCAGAATACCGGATGCCGGTTCAAAAGAACGTCGCGCACAGTGCCACCGCCTACTGCCGTCAGGCAGGCGATGAAGGCAAAGCCCACCAAATCCAGCTGCGCTCGGCTGGCCACCAAGGCACCGGTCAGGGCAAAGACAAGAACCGAGGCATAGTCCAGCAGGGCCAGACCGTTCACGATTTGGCCTTTTGGGGCTTGAATGGTGCCATGCCGGCGCGGGCTAGCTCATCGGCTTTTTCATTTTCGGGATGGCCCGCGTGACCCTTGACCCATTCCCAGGTCACATCATGCCGGGTCTGGGCCTCATCCAACCGCTGCCACAGATCGACATTCTTGACCGGTTTTTTGTTCGAGGTCTTCCAGCCGTTCCGCTTCCATCCGAAAATCCACCCCGTCACGCCATTCTTTACATAGGCACTGTCGGTTATGACGGTGATTTTCGAGGCGCGTTCCAGCGCCTCTAGCGCATTGATCGCGGCTAGCAGTTCCATGCGGTTGTTGGTGGTCTCGGCCTCTCCGCCCTTCAACTCGCGCTCTTTCAAGACTTTGTCGCCATCCATTGCGCGCAGTAACACGCCCCAGCCACCGGGTCCGGGATTGCCGGAACAGGCTCCGTCGGTATAGGCAAACAGTTCAGGCATGGGCTAGCACCAGAATGAACCCGTCATAAGACCCGGCCAGACCCGTTCCCATACCGGTGGTGATCCGGTCGATGGTGAACCCGGTTTTTTCCAGCGCAGCCTCGATCTCGGTCTGAGAGAAATAGGTGTAGTAGCGATCCAGATCGTCGCGGTGTTCGCCCGTGCCCAGCTTCAGGCCGAGAAAAAAGATGCCCTCGGACTTCAGTGCCCGGTGAATGGCCGCCAGGTGGCGCGAGAAATCTGCGCGGGGGGCGTGCAGCAGGGAAAAGCTGGCATAGATGCCGTCATAGGCGTCCACCTCGGTCACATCGTCAAACGTGCCCAGATGCGCGTCGACACCATTTTCCCGCGCGTGTTCGACGAAGGCAGGGGTTGCGTCCAGTGCGCGGACGGTCAGACCCTCGCGCATGAAAAAGGCGCTGTCTGATCCCGGGCCCGAACCCAGATCCAGAATGTGGCCACTGCCAATGGCCTCGGTAAAGGCCAGGCGGGCCTCGATCTGTTCCGGGGGCAGGGGGACTTGCAGGTACTCCGCCACCCGTGTCGTATAGGCGTTGATCGTTTTATCGTCGGTCACAGGTATACTCCTACGGCGAGGCAGACCAACACGACGGCGGTCAACATGACTCGCAACCGCAGCCACCAGGTTGGGGTCAGCCGCCAATAGGCAAAGATGGCATCCAATACCAACAACCCGGCAAAACCGTACATCAGATTGGTGCCGGTGCTGACAGGACCGCCCCCGGTTTTAAAGAACGCCCATAGCGCGGGTAGAACCGACAGGGCATAACATGTCGCCGCCTTGCCGCCCGAGGTTTTGGTGGCGAATCCCCACAAAACGCCGGACATAAAGCTCAGGATCACCGAGCCATAGAACAGCTGTACATAGGGCCCGACGAAACGCGAGCCAAACATCTGCGTACCCCAACTATGCAGATCATCGTTCAGATAAGTCAGCGCGCCCCAGATAAACGGGATCAGCCCCGCCAGTCCAAGAAAAAGCGGGGCCGTTGGTATGCCCCTCATGCAGGTTCTCTGAGCACGCGGGGCACTTTGAACTCGACATTTTCCGTGGCGGTTTCGACCAGCTCGACGGTCACGTCATAGTGGGCGCGGAAGGCGTCGATCACTTCATCGACCAGCACTTCGGGAGCCGACGCCCCGGCGGTGATCGCAACCGACGAGATACCTTCGAGCGCGCGCCAATCGATCTCGGTCGCGCGTTGCACCAGCTGCGCGTAATTGCAGCCTGCGCGCGAGGCGACCTCAACCAGGCGGCGCGAATTCGAGGAATTCGGCGCGCCGACAACCAGCAAGGCATCCGACTTCGGGGCTACGGCCTTGACGGCCTCTTGCCGATTGGTGGTGGCGTAGCAGATGTCTTCCTTGTGCGGTCCAACGATGGCCGGGAACCGTTGTTCTAGCGCGGCGATGATGTCCTTGGTGTCATCCACCGACAGGGTGGTCTGGGTGACAAAAGCCAGTTTACCCGGATCGCGCACCTGTACGGTGGCCACATCCTCGACGGTTTCTACCAGCAGAACCTCACCCTTGGGCAGCTGACCCATGGTGCCGACGGTTTCGGGATGGCCTTTGTGACCGATCATGATCATTTGCAACCCGGACTCGGCGTGGCGCTGGGCCTCGACATGGACCTTGGACACCAGCGGGCAGGTTGCGTCGACATAGATCATCTCGCGCTGTGTCGCGGTCGCGGGGACGGATTTTGGCACACCGTGGGCTGAGAAGATTACCGGACGGTCGTCGGGGCATTCGTCCAGTTCTTCGACGAACACGGCACCCTGCGCGCGCAATCCGTCGACGACGAATTTGTTATGCACGATCTCGTGGCGCACATAGACCGGCGCGCCCCATTTCTGCAGCGCCATCTCGACGATCTTGATGGCGCGGTCGACACCGGCGCAGAATCCGCGCGGGGCAGCAAGGTAAAGAGTCAGGGGTGGCTTAGTCATGTCACGGTCTCCTTAGGCCACAGGTAAGTCTTTTCCCGGCCTTGGTCCAGACAGGAGCTTGTCATTTCCCTGACATGAATCGGTGCTAGCCAATAGATGTTTCAGCACCTGTTCATTGTTAAAAATGGCGCGGTCAGGATTGAGACACTGACCGCGCCGATTACTTTCCCCGGTTTGATAGGTGGCCGGGGCTTATTGCCCGCCTGCAGCCGCAACGCTGCGCGGCTCCATCGGCATTTCCCGCGGAGGCCGCCCGATCACATCGCGCAAGTCTTCCAGTTCGATGAAATTGTCGGCCTGGCGACGTAGCTCGTCCGAAATCATCGGCGGCTGGCTGCGGATGGTCGAAACAACCGAAACACGCACGCCCTGGCGCTGAAGGCTGGCAATCAGCGGGCGGAAATCCCCATCGCCCGAAAACAGCACGATATGATCAACGCGCGGTGCAAGTTCCATGGCATCAACGGTCAATTCGATGTCCATGTTCCCTTTGACTTTCCGACGCCCCATGCTGTCGGTGTATTCTTTTGCCGGTTTGGTCACCATCGTGAAGCCGTTGTAATGCAGCCAGTCAACCAAGGGACGGATCGGCGAATACTCGTCATTTTCCAATAGCGCTGTGTAGTAGAAAGCACGAAGCATCTTGCCGCGGCGCATGAATTCCTGGCGCAGCAATTTATAGTCGATGTCAAACCCCAGTGCTTTTGCGGCCGCATAAAGATTCGAGCCGTCGATGAACAGCGCTAGCCGTTCGTCTTTATAAAACATAAATAGATCCTTCCGGTACTAACCAGAACGCCGGATGATTAGGTGAGTGAGCTAGAAAATAGGCGGCGCGCTGATATGCCTATAATTAGGGCTTTTATCATGTATCGCAACCATGCAATTCACCGAATATAGCGAGTAGTAGGAGCAAATCTTTGTCAGAATCAGTGATTGCACTGGGTGCGAATCTCAATTTGAGATCATCTGGGCCCAAGCTGACACTCCAAAGGGCTATTGACGCGATTTTGCGTCAGGGGGTGGTGATTCGCGCCGTCAGCCGCTTTTTCGAGACCCCTTGTTTCCCTGCCGGAGCTGGGCCGGATTACGTCAATGCCGCTGCATTGATCGAGACTGAAAAGACCCCGGCCGAGGTTCTGCAATTACTGCATGAGGTCGAACACGAATTTGGCCGCGAGCGGGTGCAACGGTGGGGCATGCGGACATTGGATCTGGATCTGGTCTCTTATGACGATCTTATACTGCCGGATCGTGCTGAATACGACCATTGGCTTAACCTGCCGCCCGACGCGCAGAAACAGCAGGCGCCCGAGCAATTGATCTTGCCACATCCGCGCCTGCAGGACCGGGCATTCGTGTTGGTTCCGATGGCGGATGTAGCCCCTGATTGGCGGCACCCGGTGCTTGGTCGGACCGTCACCGAGATGGTCGCAAGTCTGCCTACCGAGGATGTCGAGGCTGTAACCCCTCTGTGAATGGTGCAATTGACGCCATTTCCTGCTTGTCAAGGCGGGGATTCGCCCTTAGATAAACGTCTTCCTGACATGGATTCAGTAACGGAGAGCGCCCCATGGCCCGCGTGACGGTTGAAGATTGCGTAGACAAGGTTCCAAACCGGTTTGAACTGGTGATGCTTGCCGCCCATCGTGCGCGCGAGATTTCCGCCGGTGCATCGATCACAGTCGACCGTGACAACGACAAGAACCCTGTTGTGTCGCTGCGCGAGATCGCGGACGAAACCCAAGGTGCCGACGAGCTGCGCGAGCGTCTGATCGAAGCTAACCAGACCCAGATCGAGGTGGATGAGCCAGAAGAAGATCAGATGGCTCTGCTGATGGGTGCGGAATCGGACAAACCGGTCGAGGATGACATGTCGGAAGAGAAGCTGCTGCGCGCTCTGATGGAGGCTCAAGGCCAGGGGTAACCCCCAAACACGAAGGTGCGGACCGGATGATTTCTGCTGAAGACCTGATTGCGCTGGTCCGCAACTATAATCCCAAAACCAATGCCGACCGCATCGCCCGGGCTTATGAGTTCGGGATGCAGATGCATGACGGTCAGTTCCGCCATTCCGGCGAACCCTATTTCACCCATCCCGTTGCCGTTGCCGCCATCCTGACCGAACAGCGTCTGGACGATGCGACAATTATCACAGCGCTGCTGCACGACACGATCGAGGATACCAAGGCCAGCTATGGCAAAGTGTCCGAGCTGTTCGGGGATGAGGTCGCCAAGCTGGTCGATGGCGTCACCAAGCTGACCAATCTGCAGCTGTCCAGCCGTGAGACCAAACAGGCCGAGAATTTCCGCAAACTGTTCATGGCCATGTCTAAGGACCTGCGGGTTATTCTGGTCAAGCTTGCCGACCGTTTGCACAACATGCGCACCATCAAAGCGATGCGTCCGGAAAAGCAGGTGGTCAAGGCGCGCGAGACGATGGATATCTACGCGCCACTTGCGGGACGGATGGGTATGCAGTGGATGCGCGAGGAACTGGAAGACCTCGCCTTCCGAGTGCTGAACCCCGAAGGCCGCCAATCTATCATCCGCCGCTTTATTACTCTGCAACGGGAAACTGGCGATGTGATCCACCGCATCACCGGCGATATGCGGCACGAGCTTGAAAAGGCCGGGATCGAGGCAGAAGTGTTTGGCCGCGCCAAAAAACCTTATTCGATCTGGCGCAAGATGCAGGAAAAGGATCAGGGGTTTTCACGCCTGTCCGACATCTATGGCTTCCGCATCATCACCCAGACCGAAGAAGACTGTTACCGTACCCTTGGCGCTATCCACCAGCGCTGGCGTGCGGTGCCGGGAAGGTTCAAGGATTACATCAGCCAGCCGAAATCGAACGGATATCGCTCGATCCACACGACGGTGTCAGGGCGTGATGGCAAACGGGTCGAGGTTCAGATTCGCACTCGTCAGATGCATGACGTGGCCGAAACCGGTGTCGCGGCGCACTGGTCGTATCGCGACGGTGTGAGATCGGAAAACCCGTTTGCAGTCGATCCTGCCAAGTGGATTGCCAATCTGACCGAACAGTTCGACAGCGAGGATGATCACGAAGATTTCCTCGAAGCCGTCAAGCTTGAAATGTATTCGGACCAGGTGTTCTGCTTCACGCCCAAGGGTGATGTGGTGAAACTGCCGCGCGGCGCGACGCCGATTGATTTTGCTTATGCCATCCACACAAGGATCGGCCATGCGTGCGTCGGGGCCAAGGTGGACGGTATCCGTGTGCCGCTGTGGACCCGGATCAAGAACGGGCAATCGGTGGACGTGATTACTGCGGATGGGCAAACCCCACAGGTCACATGGCTTGAAATCGCAGTTACCGGCAAGGCCCGCACGGCCATCCGTCGCGCCCTGCGCGAGGTGGATCGTGAACGGTTCATCAAACTGGGCAAAGAACTCGCACGTTCAGGGTTTGATCATGTCGGGCGCAAGGCCACCGACAAGGCGCTGGACACCGCAGCCAAGCACCTGCGTCTGAAAGACCGGCACGAGCTGCTGGCCCGCCTCGGCAGTGCTGAGCTTACGGCACATGATGTGGTCAGCGCCGTTTACCCGGAGCTGACCCAAGACGATGGCGACGCCATTTCCCCTCGTCGTGCTGTGATTGGTCTGGAGCCTGGGCAGAAATTCGACCGCGCGCCCTGTTGCCAGCCGTTGCCGGGCGAACGCATCGTCGGCATCACTTTTCGCGGCAAGGGCGTGGTGGTTCATGCCATCGATTGCGACCGCTTGTCCGACTATGAAAGCGAACCGGATCGATGGGTCGACTTGCACTGGCATTCGGGCACACACCCGGCAGTTTATGGGGTGACGCTGGACCTGACCATCGGCAATGACGCTGGGGTGTTGGGGCGTATCTGTACGTTGATAGGTGAGAAAAAGGCCAATATCTCGAACCTGGAATTCGTTGACCGCAAACCGGATTTTTACCGTCTTTTGATCTCTGTCGAACTGCGTGACCTTGAACAGTTGCATTCGCTGATGTTGATGCTTGAGGCTGAAAGCGACGTTGCCGCGGTCGAGCGGCATCGGAATCGGGAAAAAACCGCAGTTGCGGCAGGCTGAGAAGGGGTGATCAGGAGTGGTTTTCAAGCGCCGAGACCGACGCTCGCCCATTCAGATCGCTTCGGAATTCATCTATCCGCGCGGCGGCTGGACCCGTGCCTTTCATTACGTCAAACACCGCATCCGGCGGCTGCCCGATTCACCTGAGCGTATCGCGCGTGGTGTCGGAGTGGGCGTGTTCACGGCGTTCACGCCGTTTTATGGGTTCCACTTCTTTATCGCGGCCCTGCTTAGCCGGATTTTCAATGGCAATTTGCTGGCATCGCTCAGCGGTACCTTCTTTGGCAACCCTCTGACTTATGTGCCCATCGGGGTCGTCTGCCTGCAAACGGGCCATTTCCTTTTGGGTGACGACTTTGAAGAGGAAGAAACCCACGGCCTGATGGATAGCTTCTTCAAGGCGTTGAGTGACCTGAAGAACAACTTCATGGCGATGTTCACGGGCCGCGATGCCGATTGGCGCGGGCTAAGTGTGTTTTATGATGAGGTGTTCTTTCCTTATCTGATCGGCGGCATCTTTCCTGGGCTGATTGCCGGGTATATCTGCTATTATCTCAGCCTGCCGGTGGTACGCACCTATCAGCAGCGCCGCCGCGCCCGGATCAAGGCGAAATTCGATGAAATCAAACGTTTGGCCGAAACCAAGGCTGCCGTTCCGGTGGCAAACCCTCTAGGCTCGGGCCGGAATTCGGGAAAGGAATCAAGCGATGTCTGACAAACACCTGCGTCTGGGCGTGAATATCGACCACGTGGCCACCGTGCGTAATGCACGTGGCGGGGCTTATCCTGACCCTTTGCGCGCGGCCAAGCTGGCTGAGGAGGCCGGTGCCGACGGCATCACTGCTCACCTACGCGAAGATCGCCGCCATATCTCGGACGCTGATATCGATGGGTTGATGGAGGTTCTGTCGGTGCCGTTGAATTTTGAAATGGCCGCCACGCCCGAAATGCAGCAGATCGCCCTGCGCCACAAACCGCACGCGGTTTGCATCGTTCCCGAAAAACGCGAAGAGCGGACCACCGAAGGCGGGCTTGAGGTTGCGCGCGAGGAAAACAAGCTGGCCCATTACATCGCCCCTTTGCGCAAGGCGGGGTGTCGCGTGTCGATCTTTATTGCAGCCGACCAGCGCCAGATCGAAGCTGCCCACCGCATCGGCGCAGAAGTAATCGAACTGCACACCGGCGCCTATTGCGATGCCCACGCCGAGGGCCGCATGGACGAGGCCGCGCGCGAAATGGAATCACTGCGCGAGATGTCCGCCTATGCCCACTCGCTGGGACTGGAGGTTCACGCGGGCCACGGCCTGACCTACGACACGGTGCAACCCATCGCCGCGTTCCCTGAGGTGCGCGAGTTGAACATCGGTCACTTTCTGATCGGTGAATCAATCTTTCGCGGCCTGACCCCCGCGATTGCCGAAATGCGACGGTTGATGGATGAAGCGCGGGGGTGATCGTGTTGTGTATCCAATGTCGGAAGGTGAGGTAATGTAATGAAAGCAATTGCATATCGTAACTTTGGTCCGGCAGAAGACGTGCTTGAACTGATCGATATACCTGATCCGGTGGCCGGGCCGGGTGACGTGGTGGTTCAGATCAAAGCCACCGGAATCAATCCATCGGATGTTAAGTTGCGGGGTGGCGCGCGGCCAGGCGCCGTCATGCAGCACCCGCTTGTCATTCCACATTCGGATGGTGCCGGAGTGGTTGTGTCAGTTGGCTCCGATGTCGATCCGTCTCGGGTCGGTGAAAGGGTCTGGATCTGGAACGGCCAGTGGCAACGCGCGTTCGGAACCGCTGCTGAGTATATTGTTTTACCGTCAGAGCAGGCCGTTACCCTTCCTGACACCACCAGTTTCGCCGAAGGTGCGTGTTTTGGGATTCCGGCAATGACCGCATGGTACGCCTTGTATGCTGACGGGCCGATCGCTGACAAAACCATCCTGGTGACCGGCGGGGCGGGCACTGTGGGGCGTTACGCCTGCCAAATGGCCGCTCTTGGCGGAGCGCGGGTTATCACCACGGTCAGCTCACAGGAAAAAGCTGCGCACTCTGGCGCAAGCGAGGTTGTGAATTACCGCACCCAGAACGTGGCCGAGACCGTGCTGGAAATGACAGACGGTGCGGGCGTTGATCGCATTGTCGAAGTGGACTTTGCGGCAAACCAGGATGCGTCTCTGGCACTGATCCGGCCGGGCGGCACCATCGCGAGTTATTCATCCGTGTCGCAAATGCGACCACAGCTCGATTTCTACGGCTTCATGTTCAAGAACATCCGCTTGCATATGTTGATTGTCTACCAACTGGATGCTGCCGCGCGGCGCCGGGGCGAAGCACAACTGAGTGAATGGCTGGAGCAGGGGGCATTGAACCATGCGGTAGTACCAGGCGGGGAGCTGGCCAACGCAGCTTCAGCCCACCAAATGGTTGAAGCCGGTGACAAACTGGGCACCGTGGTTCTGGAGGTTTGATGTGATCCTTGGCATCGGCACAGACCTCGCAAATATCGAACGCATTCAGGGTACGCTCGACCGGTTTGGCGACCGGTTCCGCAATCGTGTTTTCACCGATACTGAACAGACCAAGGCCGAGCGCCGCGCCGATACGGCCGGGACCTATGCCAAACGCTGGGCCGCGAAAGAGGCATGTTCCAAGGCGCTGGGCACCGGCCTGCGCATGGGTATCGCGTGGAAGGATATGGCGGTCACTAACCTGCGTACAGGCCAACCCGTCATGCATGTCACCGGTTGGGCCGCCGAACGTCTGAAAGAGATGACGCCCGAGGGTCATGAAGCCATCATCCATGTCACTCTGACAGACGACCACCCTTGGGCACAGGCCTTCGTGGTGATCGAGGCCCGACCACTTCAAGATAACGCCACGCAGCCTTGACTTGCCCCCGTCGGCCCCGCATGTAGCACCCCAACAACCAAAGGACCGGAGAGCAGTATGGCCGAGGACGTCAAAACCGGAAATCCCGTGTGGGAGACGATCAAAACCATCGTCTATGCCCTATTGATTGCGGGCGTTTTCCGTACCCTGTTCTTTCAGCCGTTCTGGATTCCCTCCGGCTCGATGAAACAGACGTTGCTGATCGGGGACTTTCTGTTCGTCAATAAAATGGCCTATGGCTATTCTTATGCTTCTTGCCCAAGCCTGATTATTCCCAGCGTCGGCTTGAACGTCGATGCGGAAGATATTTGCGGTTGGATGAAAGGTGACAACACGCGCATTTGGGGTGGTGAGCCCGAGCGCGGCGACGTCATCGTTTTCCGTCATCCCGTCACCGGGCGTGACTATATCAAGCGGCTGATCGGCCTGCCGGGGGATCGCGTTCAGGTCCGTGAGGGGCAGATCATCTTGAACGGCACACCAGTGCCGCAACAACCCGACGGCGTCTTTACCGAAATCGCCGAACCTCAAGGCCCGCAAGGCCTGCGCCCGCGCTGCGAGAACGGGCCTGTCGGCATTGGCGGTGTCTGCGAAAAGAGCCGTCTGATCGAAACCTTGCCCAACGGGGTCTCTTACGACGTGCTGAACATCACCAATCAGGGTTCGGACAACACCGGCATTTATACTGTGCCCGAAGGCCACTATTTCTTCATGGGTGACAACCGCGACAATTCCAGCGACAGCCGCTTGCCACAATCCGCCGGGGGCGTGGGGTATGTTCCTTATGAAAACCTGATTGGTCGTGCTGATCGGATCATGTTCTCGTCCGCGGGTCGGTCGATGCTGTTCTTCTGGACCTGGCGTGGTGACCGCTTCTTCAAGGCGATCAATTGAAGCTTTCCGCCGAGATAAAAGCGTTTCAGCAGCGATTGGGGTATGAGTTCGCAGACCCCGAACTGCTGGTGCGCGCGTTGACCCATGGATCGGTCTCTTCGGCTACCCGGCCTGATAACCAGCGGCTAGAGTTCCTGGGCGACCGCGTTCTGGGCCTGGTCATGGCGACGGCTCTGCTTGAGGCTGACAAGAAGGCATCCGAAGGCCAACTTGCCCCCCGCTTCAATGCGCTGGTCCGCAAAGAGGCCTGCGCCGACGTGGCCCGTCAGATCGATCTGGGCGCGGTGTTGAAACTGGGCCGATCTGAAATGATGTCTGGCGGCCGTCGTAAACAGGCCCTGCTGGGCGACGCGATGGAGGCGGTCATTGCCGCGATCTATCGCGATGCGGGGTTCGACGCGGCGCGGGATGTAATTCTGGCGCTTTGGGGCGATCGTATCCACACGGTCGAAGCTGATGCGCGGGACGCCAAAACCTCGTTGCAGGAATGGGCGCAGGCGCGGGGCCAAAAGCCGCCGTCTTATGTCGAGATCAAGCGCAGCGGCCCGGATCACGCCCCCGTCTTTACCATTGCCGCTCGACTGCAAGACGGCACCGAGGCTCAGGCAACCGCAGGTTCAAAACGTCAGGCAGAACAGGCCGCAGCCAAATCGCTGTTGGAAAACCTACCTAAATAGATTGTGGTCTTGGGCAGGGGGTAAGCCCCCTTTCGCCCGTATTGGTGTGGTCAAACTGAACCTCAATCCACCCGAATATATCCGGTTAGCCCGGTTTTTTGATGTTCGATCACGTGGCAATGAAACGCCCAGTCGCCCGGGTTGTCGGCGACCAACGCGATCTCGACCACCTCATCTTTCAACAGCAACATCGTGTCGGTCAGCAATGGTGGTAACGGGCGAAGGTTCGATTTTATCGGTACAAAAGCCAACCCATGCAGGTGGATCGGATGCAGGTTCGGTGACTCGTTACGCAACCGCAAAACATAACTTTTACCTCGTTGCAGCGTGGCCAACGGACCAACCCCTTTCGCCGCATCCCCTGGCCAAGGCGTTCGGTTGATCGACCAGAAGTTATACCCCAGAGAGCCACAAAACCCATTGATCGGTTCGCCTCCTTCGGGTGTCCAGCCAAAGACAAATTCGTGCAATTCGGCATTCGCCAGATCCGGTTTTGTTGTGGGGTTCACGGGTAGGGGGCGCAGCTCGCGCAGATCGCGCGAGACGGGCGCACCAACTCCACGCAAGCGGGTCATGGAGCGATGCGGCTGTCCAGGAAACTTGGCCATCAGATCGACAGTCTGACCCTCGCCTAGTGGCATTTTCAAAGCAAAATCCACACGCTGTCCGGGTCCAATCAGCAAGGGGTCATCGGCACTGGGCAATGGAAAGTCAACTTCGACCGGATGACCGTCCCATGCGATAATTCGGGCTTCGGCACCGTTCAGATGCACCTTGTAGATGCGGGTTGTGTCCGTGTTTACCACGCGCAAACGCACAAGGCTGCCTGCGACGTGATCATAAACCGGCCCATCCAGCCAGTTCGCCGTTTGCACATTACCAAAGGTTCCTGCCCTTGCGGCCCCGCGCGCAGTGTAGGCAGGCAGGAACGACCCGTCATCATTCAGGCGGAAATCACGCAGGTTGATCACCTGCTCGCTGTCAAAACCGGGATCTGCGGCCTCGGCGATCACCAGCACTCCGGTCAGACCATGGGCCATCTGTTCCATCGTCATGCAATGAGGGTGATACCAATAGGTGCCCGCATCCGGAGGCGTGAATTCATAGTCAAACACCTCACCCGGTCCAATCGGCATTTGGGTCAGATAAGGCACCCCGTCCATGTCATTCGGAATACGCAGCCCGTGCCAATGCATCGCCGTATAATCAGGCAGGGTATTGCGCACCGGCAGGCGCATCACCTCACCCTGTTTGCCATGTAAAACCGGAGGCGGCGCGTCGGGCGACAGGCTGACCATACCGGTGGTGACCTGATCGCGCAGGGCAAAGCTGGCGGGTTGGACGACCAGCTCTTGCGCACCTGCCGCTAAACCTATGCATCCCAGTCCTAACGCCCCGGCGGTGGCACCACTGCCTAAAAGAAACTCGCGACGGTTCATTTCAGCCTCATGAAAAGAAGGATTGCCTGGCTGTTATTGGCGTGGCGTGATCCGGTGATGCCATCCCGACCGCATGGCCGCAATGCGACAAATGCCTCTGGCCCGCGGGGGCTTTCTGCTATAGGGGTGCGCACTTGCAAACAGGATCGCAACACACATGACCACACGCGCCGGATTTATCGCCCTGATCGGAGAGCCCAACGCAGGCAAATCCACCCTTCTGAACCGCATGGTCGGGGCTAAGGTCTCGATCGTGACGCATAAGGTGCAAACCACCCGCGCCCGCATTCGTGGTGTGGCGATGGAAGGGGATGCGCAACTGGTTTTCGTTGACACGCCCGGCCTGTTTAAACCCCGACGTCGTCTGGATCGCGCCATGGTCGCCGCCGCATGGGGTGGCGCCGCCGACGCCGATGTCGTCGTGCTGATGGTCGAGGCGCATCGCGGCATCACCGAAGGGGTCGAACGCATCCTGGAAGGTCTGGAAGAGATCGGGCAGGGCCGTACCATCGCGCTGGCCATCAACAAGATTGACAAGGTTCCGTCCGAGAAACTGCTGGCGCTGACCAGCGATCTGAACGCGCGCTATCCTTTTGCCGAAACCTTCATGATCTCGGCCGAGCGTGGCTATGGTGTGGAAGACCTGCGCAAGTGGCTTGCGGCGGAATTGCCCGAAGGACCTTGGCTGTATCCCGAAGATCAGATCGCCGATCTGCCGATGCGCATGATCGCCGCCGAGATGACGCGAGAGAAACTGACCCTGCGCCTGCATCAGGAACTGCCCTACCAGTTGACCGTCGAGACCGAGAATTGGGAAGAACGCAAGGACGGGTCTGCCAAGATCGATCAGGTCATCTATGTCATGCGCGACGGTCACAAAGGTATTGTTCTGGGCAAACGCGGCGAGACCATCAAGGCCGTCAGCCAGGCAGCGCGGGCCGAGTTGGAAGAGTTCCTCGACCGCAAGGTTCATCTGTTCCTGCAGGTCAAGGTGCGCCCGAACTGGCTGGAAGAATCCGAGCGCTATTCGGAAATGGGGCTGGATTTCAAAGACGGCAACGCATGACGCGCCTGACGGCTGATTTCTGGGTCCACGCCTATCTGGCGCGGCTGCGGTTTCAGGACATTCCGGCCTACGTGGTGGCCCACGGGGACGACACGGCCGGCGCTGTGCTGGTTAAGCTGAACACTCTGGACGGGCGAGCCGTGGCCTTCCAACGCAGCTTTGATCTGATGAGCGGCGAGCGTAAATGGGTTGAACTCTCCAGCGGTGCGGAAATGGATGTGGATGAAGCCATTCAACGCCAGCGCAGCTTTGACCCAGACCTTTGGGTGATTGAGGTAGAAGACCGGCAGGGGCGGCATCTTCTTGGAGAAGAAGGGCTGGATTAACTGCAGCTTGGTCTGGCGGACAAAGTCTAACAATCTATTTCTATTTTGCGTTACACCCTGCACACTGAAATACTATCTGGAATTGTGCCCCCTTCCTAAGAGTTTGGAATTTATGAAAACCTTCTTGTTAGCCTGCCATCTTCCCTTTTTGCTCTTGGTTTGCACAGCGACTTCCGCAGCGGCGCAGCCCAGATTGGGTTGGATCTATCAACTTGACGGGCTTGCTGCTTTTCAGGGCGATGCGAGTTTGAGTGGAGGTGGAGAGTTCTCGGCAAGCCGTGCTTTTGTGCGAACCACCGCGCTTTATAACATGGACGGAGGGAACTCCGTTGGGGTGTCGGCTAGCTTCGGTAGGTTCGATTACAACTTTAGCGAAGCAAATAACCAGCCTTGGGAAGATATCCGAGACATTCGCGTTTCCTTGCCAGTGCGGTTTCGAGTTGGAAATACAGCCACCGCCTTTATATCGCCACAGATCAGATGGGACTATCAAAGCGGCGCTACTGCCTCGGACGGACGTACCTATGGAGCTTTTGCGGGTATTGCATGGAAGCTAAGTGAGCGTCTTACCATCGGCCCTGCATTTGGCGTGTTTTCGCAGTTGGAGGATGACGATATCGATTTCTTCCCAGCCTTGTTGGTGGATTGGGATATAAACGACCGCTGGAACTTGAACACAGGCTCAGGGATTGGTGCTACGCAAGGTCCAGGACTCACGCTCAGCTACGCGCTAAATAACGAAATGAACCTGTCGCTTTCGGCTCGCTCCGAGAGAATACGGTTTCGATTGGATGGAGATGGCTTGGCTCCGGATGGGGTGGGTGAAGACAAAAGCATCCCTGTTGTGCTGGCATTAGGTTACAGTCCCAATCCTGGCGTTTCGTTGAATGTCTTTGCAGGGGCTGAGTTGGATGGCCGTTTGACGTTGGACGATGCAAATGGTTCGGAACTCAGTCGCCAGAATTACGAAACGGCACCATTGGTCGGCTTCGCATTCAGAGTAAGGTTCTAATTGCCCTTCTGGTTCAGTTTTTCCCTCTAGACTACCCGACCTGCGACTATCCTCCGAAAACCTGGAGCCATGGGGGACCGGGATTGGCCTAGTGCGATCACGGCATACTTCTGAATCTAATTGTCGCGTCAAAATCGGAGGTATTGATACCGCACAGACAATTGTCGATTGACGCGCAAAGAAACCACTCTTATCCAGCCAGTTCCACCCCGGTTTTGCGCAATACCTCGGCAATTTTTGCACCGTCCTGAACGGGGCCTGGTGCTTCACGATCAAGGTCTGTAAACATCTCTATAGCGCGTGAACCTCTTCCGCTTATCTCAAGTAGATGCGCCCCGCCGGGGCCGAACTTAAAGCTGTGTACAGCACCGGCCGGGAAATGGACTAGCGTGCCAGCGGGGGCGCTTTTGGTTTCTCCGTCCATCACAAATTCGACCTCGCCCTTCACCACAAAAAAGGTCTCATCCCATGGGTGCGTGTGGGGCGGTGGGCCATTGCCTTCGTGACCGTAATTGAGCGTGACTGCATAATCCCCGATCTGTTCAAGACGTGCTAGCACAGTGATTTTGTCGCCAAGAACGTTCAGGGGTTCAGGGTAGTCGGAAGGTGAGGTGAAAAAAGGTGTTTTCATGGTGTACTCCTGTCTGTTCTCGGGGCGTATCCCTTTCAAATCAATCAATGAACCTGCCCCAACAGCGCGCCGGTGCCGTTGATCATAGCATTTGTCGGAAGGTCTGGGGACTTTTACAGAATTGCAGCGGAACCGGCATATATCTTGCGCATGATCGGTTGTTGCGGTCTTGTGGCCGGGAAGCTTTATAGCCATCAGGAGCCCACTTTGGATTGGCGTGATCACGGCATCCTTCTGACCTCGCGCCGCCACGGCGAAACGGCGGCGATCATCGAGGTTTTTACCGAGGGCCACGGTCGCCATGCTGGGGTTGTGCGCGGAGGCGCCAGCCGCAAGACCGCGCCGATCCTGCAACCGGGGGCGCAGTTGGACGTTCTGTGGCGCGCGCGACTTGAGGAACATATCGGAACGTTTCAGGTTGAACCCCTGCGATCCCGCGCGGCGGCGGCGTTTTCGGGGCGCTTGGCGCTGGCCGGGTTAAACGCTGTTGTCTCCTTGTTGTCCTTTTGTCTGCCGGAACGAGAGCCGCACCCTGCCGTCTACAATCAGACGGAACAGCTGATGGATTTGCTGGGCCAGGATGAAATCTGGCCGCTGGCTTATCTACGGTGGGAACTGGCCATGTTGGAAGAGCTTGGGTTCGGGCTTGATTTGTCCGTATGCGCCGTGACGGGCGCACGTGAGGGGCTTGTTTATGTCTCGCCCAAATCCGGCCGGGCGGTCAGCGGCGAAGCGGCAGGGGAATGGGCGGATAAGCTGTTACCTCTGCCGCCTTGCCTGCGCGGAGAAGGCGCTGCGCCGGACGCAGAGATCGCAGCGGGTTTGCAAACGACCGGGTATTTTCTGGAACACCGCGTGGCCCCGTCGCTGGGGCACCACCCGTTGCCAGAGGCGCGGGCACGATTTGTGGATCAGTTTACTCGACGGCTGTAAACACCATCTCGTGCCCGTCTTCATTTCGCAGGATCAATACATCACCAGAGACCTCGGATTGGGTCATGGCCATAAGGGCTGCGAAGTAGAACCCTTCAGCCTCAAGCCCGGCACAGGCGGCGCGGGTCGCAGTCAGGTCTGCAATCTCAAACCACGGATATGGCGCGTTCAGAGTACCGCTGTAGCTGTTGCAAGGGGCATTTCCTGCTATCTTGCCTTCCTCGGGAAAGCGCAACAGGGCGCTGGTCTCAAAGGGTTGTCCGTTGATTTCCTGCAACGCCCATGTTTGATCTGCCGCGCCGTAGGCAGCGACGGTTTCGTCTTTGTCGCATTGGAAAAGGGCCAGCAGGGGTAGGGTCAGGATCAGGCGGGTCATGGGATGGTCTTAGCGCAACCTTTGAGTGGACGGAACCGACGTCAGTAGGGGATCTCGCCGCTAATCAATTCTTCACGGACCTCCAGACGAGGGCGCCAGTTATACTTGCTATCTTCCCGGACAGGCGCCCATGTCAGTGCGCCGCTGGCGCGCCAAGGGTCAAGGATGATCCCGTCATACATCGAATCCCCCTTGGCACTGATCAGAGCCGAGTGGTGGATGATCCGAAACGCCGTCGGCGGGGAAGTCGCCCAGTGCAGATCCAGCGTGCGAAAATTCTCTTGCTTCAGGCGTGTGGTCATGGCCTGAGCCCAATCATTGCACAGCCCAAACTCGCGAAAGCCGTTGATGACCTTGGCGTTGTGGATGATGGCTGAGTCTGTGACGTTCCATTCCTGCTTCAATTGCTGGGAATAAGAGTAGGCAATCGTGGCGGCTTTGTTTGCCTCGGCCGGATCGACCTCGGGGCCAAGGGCCTGGATGGCCATCGCGAGATCGTCAATATCGCTTTGGCCGACGGTCGGTTGCTTGGTGGCGCATCCACCAAGGGCGATTGCGGCTAGAACCGCACACAATGCGAAAAGTCGTCTGGTCATTCTTCGTGCCATTCTTTCTTGAGCGCAGGATGCTCTAACCAGGTTCGTACCTGAGATCAAAGGGGAAGTTCGCCATCAGCGGATCACAACCTGCCCCGAACAGAAAAAGACCCGGCGCCAGGGCCGGGTCAGTTGGGGAAACGGGAATACCGAAAACGGTCAGCTCAGCAGTCGTCTTGCGATAACCTGAGCCTGGATTTCGGCAGCCCCTTCGAAAATATTCAGAATACGCGCATCGCACAGGACACGGCTGATCTTGTATTCCAACGCAAAGCCGTTGCCGCCATGGATTTGCAGACCGTTGTCCGCCGCCGCCCAGGCCACACGCGCGCCCAACAGTTTGGCCATACCTGCCTCAAGATCGCAGCGCTGGCCGTGATCCTTTTCCCAGGCCGAGAAATAGGTCAGCTGTCGCGCGATCATGATCTCAACCGCCATCATCGCCAGCTTGCCCGAGACACGGGGGAAGTTGATCAGCGATTTGCCGAATTGCTTGCGGTCCTGCGCGTATTGCATGGCGATATCCAGCGCACTTTGTGCCACGCCGATGGCGCGGGCTGCGGTCTGGATACGGGCCGACTCGAAGGTTTCCATCAACTGTTTGAAGCCTTTGCCCTCTTCGCCACCCAGAAGGTTTTCACCTTTCACATGGAAACCGTCAAAACCCAGCTCATATTCTTTCATGCCGCGATAGCCGAGCACTTCGATCTCGCCACCGGTCATGCCGGGGGTGGGGAAGGGGTTCTCGTCCGTGCCGGGTGTTTTTTCAGCCAGGAACATGGACAGGCCGCGGTGATCGGTAGTGCCCGGATTGGTCCGCGCCAGCAAGGTCATCACATGGGTTCGGGCTGCGTGAGTAATCCAGGTCTTGTTGCCGGTGATCTGGTAATCGCCGTTCTCATCCTTGACGGCGCGTGTACGCAGGCCGCCAAGGTCGGATCCGGTGTTCGGTTCGGTGAACACAGCGGTGGGCAGGATCTCGGCGCTGGCCAGTTTCGGCAACCAGTTGGCCTTTTGCTCGTCGGTGCCGCCTGCGATGATCAGTTCGGCCGCGATCTCGGACCGGGTGCCCAGCGAGCCGACGCCGATGTAACCGCGCGACAGTTCCTCGGACACCACGCACATCGAGGCTTTGGACAGGCCGAAGCCGCCGAATTCCTCGGGGATGGTCAGGCCGAAGACGCCCATTTCGGCCAGTTCTTCGATGATTTCGATCGGGATCAGCTCGTCCTTGAGGTGCCAGTCATGGGCGTTCGGTTCGACCTTTTCCTGTGCATAGCGGCGGAATTGGTCGCGGATCATTTCCAGTTCTTCATCCAGACCCGAGGCGCCAAACATGGTGGAACCGGCCTGATCACCCATCAGACCAACCAGTTGTGTGCGGGCGGCCTGTGTGTTGGCCTGAGCCATCAGCGTCTGGACTTCGGTGCATTGGAAACCAGACAGGGCGTCCCAGCCAAGGCCCATATCTTGCAGACGCACGACCTCACCCTGGTTCATCGGGATGCCACCTGCGACCTGATGCAGGTACTCACCAAAGGCGATCTGATGCAACAGCTGTTCCATTTCGCCAAATTTGCCATCTGCATCCAGGGCTTCGGCCCAGCGTTGCATCTGTTGTAGTGATTGGTTGTACGTCGCCAGCCACGAAAGGCCGTGGGCGGCGGTTTGATTGGCTTCAATCAACGCGCCAGAGACCCGGCCGTCAGCGGTGACTATCCCGCGGACCGACTCGCGGGCGCGTTCAAAAACTGCTTCAACGGCAGGCAGGGCCGCGCGGGTCAGCGTCAGAAGGTCGGGCAAAATCGCGGATGTCGTCATATGGGTCATATCCTGTCCGTCATGGGCCATGAATCACGTCCTTCTTTAGAGTCGTCTGGTCATACCATGCTGCACGTGCAGCGCAACAAAAATGCGAATTAAGCAGTGAAAAAGTTCGAAAATTGCTTTGTCGATTTTGCGATGCAGCGCGTGCCAAGAGTGTTATCACGGGCGCATGACATTGTTTTCCTTACTCAGTCCGCATGACTTGATGCTGGCCGCCGCCCTTGCTTTTGTTGCGGGGTGGGTTAAGGGCATGGTTGGATTTGCCATGCCGATGGTTCTGGTGTCGGGGCTGAGTATGTTCTTGCCGCCCGATCTGGCGATCGCCGGGTTGATCTTACCAACGCTGGTAACCAACGTGTTTCAGGCCCTGCGCGAGGGGGTGCCCGCCGCCGTGTCCGCGATCAAGCAGTTCCGTACCTTCTTGATGGTAGGTTTTGTGTTCCTGCTGTTGGGGGCCCAGGTTGTCAGCGCCGTGCCCGCGTCCACGTTTCTGTTGATGATTGGCCTTCCGGTTACGGTTTTCGCGCTGTTTCAAGTGCTGGGAATGCAGTTGACACTGAGCAAACCATCGGCACGTGTCGAGGTGGGCATAGGCGCGATTGCCGGGTTTATCGGAGGGATGTCCGGCATCTGGGGGCCGCCAACCGTCGCCTATCTGACTGCACTGAACACACCGAAGGCAGTGCAGATGCGCGTGCAAGGCGTGATATACGGACTGGGATCAGTGGCATTGTTGCTGGCGCACATAGCGTCGGGCATTTTGCGAGGCGAGACGGCACCTTTCTCGGTTGCTTTGGTCCTGCCGGCACTGTTTGGTATGTGGGCGGGCTTGCAGTTGCAATCACGAATCGATCAGGCGTTGTTTCGAAAGGTAACGTTGCTGGTTTTGCTGGTCGCAGGGGTGAATCTGCTTCGTCGCGCGCTAATCGGTTAGTGGCGCCTGTCCGCAAGCCGAAAGGCAAAATATAGCCCCAGCATCAGGAAAAACAGGCCTGAGATATCACCGATCAGAAAGGCGACATATTCGACGCGCGCGCTGCCAAAAGCCAGATTGGTCAACCCCGAGACAAGGAAGGAGGTGACGATCCCAACCCCCATGACGCATAACCAACAAGGTTTGCGATCCGGTCGGGGAAACAGATCCCAACCTGCCCACTTAAATAGATAGAACACCGCAGGAACGGTGGTGACGGCAATGAATATCGCCATCAGTCGGCTTGGCAGAAACACGTCGCTGCCGCCGAGAACGGCAAAAACAAGGAAAACGCCGGGCAACAAGGCGAATATCGCCCGCCATCCTAACAGCCACGCCGATAGAACCCGCACCCCGTGCGGAAGAAACAAAAGACTGGCCCGACTGGGGTATTCCGGAAAAAACACGTTCTGAAGCGGCATCAGGACCTCAAAAGTGAGGTACGATGCGACGACATAAGCCGATGAGGCAAAGAGCGTGTCAGTAGCCCACCTGCGCACGTTGATCAGCCACCTGTACGCAGGAAGAAGGCATTACTTGGGTGCATGAACGATATACCGGCCCCGGTTGGCGGTACCGCTTTGCGACAGATACCCTTTCTGTACCAACGATTTCAGCGCACGAAAGAATGTCGGGCGCGAGACGCTTTGAACCAGCGTGTGTTCAATCAAGCCGAATGTGCGCACTTCGTCATCGGATTTGGACAGCTCTTCGGCGGCGTAATAAATGTCACGCTCAACCGGAGACAGCTGTTCCAGGCCCAGCGTCCGTTCCATGCTCTGCATCAGTTTACGCAGTTCGGTCAGTTTTGAGATTTCTGTCATATTCTACCTGTCGCTCTTCGTGTCGATGCCGCTGCTCGGCGGCAAAATGCGATATACCGATTTCTTAAACAATATCAGTAAGTCTCATATTGACACTCATCCCCTTTAGCTTACACTAGTCACGTTTTCAGGTTGCTCATCGTGCTGATGTGAGAGTTCGCCCGAGCCACCCAAAGGTCTTTTTACTTTCCGCCCGGTGCGTAAGCGCCGGGCTTATTCATTTCAATAGCGTCGAAATTACCTCAGGCAGGCATGCCGGGCAACGCATTTGTACGTGAAGTCTGCATTATGCAACTTTAGAGAGAGTATTTTCGCGATACCCTCTAAGGAAAAAGGGGGCGTCAGCGCCCCCTTGTCCAATTACCCGATTGCAACGGCTTTGATGTCGTCGTCGATGAACGGCAGGTACTGCTCAAAGTTCTCGGCGAACATCTTCACCAGTTTCTCGGCCTGTTTGTCGAATGCCGCCTGATCGTCCCAAGTGCGGCGCGGGTCCAGCAGAACCTCGGCTACGCCGGGTACGGTCACCGGCACGTCAAAGCCGAAATTTGCGTCCTTGCGGAATTCGGCATCACGCAGCGAACCGTCCAGTGCCGCAGTCAGCAGCGCACGGGTGGCTCTGATCGGCATCCGCGAGCCAACGCCGTAGGCACCGCCGGTCCAGCCGGTATTCACTAGCCAGCAGGTCGCGCCGTGCTGAGCGATTTTTTCACGCAGCAGGTTGCCGTAAACTTCCGGACGGCGCGGCATGAACGGCGCGCCGAAACAAGTCGAGAAGGTCGGCTGGGGTTCAGTGACGCCACGCTCGGTTCCGGCCACTTTGGATGTGAAGCCCGACAGGAAGTGGTACATCGCCTGTGCCGGGGTCAGTCGCGCGATCGGAGGCAGAACGCCGAACGCATCACAGGTCAGCATGATGATGTTCTTGGGGTGCCCCCCCAGCGCGCTGCTGGACGCGTTCGAGATATACTCGAGCGGATAAGCGCAGCGCATGTTTGCGGTCAGCGAGTCGTCGTCGAAATCCAGTTCCTTGGTTTCGGGGTCGAAAACCATGTTTTCGATGACCGTGCCAAATTTGCTGGTTGTCGCATAGATTTCCGGCTCGGCCTCGGCATTCAGATTGATGGTCTTGGCATAGCAGCCGCCTTCGAAGTTGAAGGTGCCGCGATCCGACCAGCCATGCTCGTCGTCACCGATCAACGTACGCGACGGGTCGGCCGACAGGGTAGTCTTACCCGTGCCGGACAAGCCAAAGAAAACAGCGGTGTCGACTGGATTGCCAACTGCGTGGTTGGCCGAGCAATGCATCGGCATCACACCTTTTTCCGGCAGCATGTAGTTCAACAGGGTGAATACGGACTTTTTGTTTTCACCTGCGTATTCCGTGCCGCCGATCAGGATCAGCTTGCGATCGAAGTTCAGTGCAATCACCGTCTCAGACTGGCAGCCGTGCTTTTTCGGGTCGGCCTGGAAGCTGGGGCAGTTGATGATGGTGAAATCCGCGATGAATTCATCCAAATCCTCGCGATCCGGACGGCGCAACAGGTGGCGGATGAACAGGTTGTGCCAGGCCAGCTCGGTGACCATCCGAACGTTGATCGAATAGGCTGGGTCTGCTCCGCCAACGAGGTCCTGCACGAAATAATCCCGGCCCTTCATGTGAGCCAGCATATCATCATAAAGCGCATCAAAGCCTTTGGGGCTCATCTCGGCGTTGTTTTCCCACCAGATAGAGTCAAGGACGCTTTCAGTTTTGACAACATGTTTGTCCTTGGGTGAGCGACCGGTAAACTTGCCGGTAGTGACCAGAAATGCCCCGCCGTTGCCAAGTGTACCCTCGCCACGCTTCAACGCCTCTTCAATCAGCGCCGGTTCCATGAAGTTGTAATAGACATTGCCCAATCCCTCGATGCCCTGATCTTCGAGGCGGAATTGCGGGTTAACCCGTCCAGATGTCATGTGTGTCTTCTCCTGTGGCGGCGCATTGGCGATTGGCCTGGATGCGCTCTTGGGGCATTTGCCGGAAAAACCCGGCGGTCAAGCGCCTCTTATCACGGTCGTTTAGGGCATGAACAGGACGGTTTGGCGCAGTTAGCGCCACCAAGCTCAAGTTTAGCGCCACCAAGAATTTCCTGATGGAAATCTGGGCAGTATTTTGCGGGCTGCAAGGCATTTTTGCCGCATAGCTGCCGCAAGAATGGCATGATTCGCAGTTACGGATTGATTCGGCGCGTCAAAACCGCCAACAATGACTTACAAAAAAGCGTATTATTGCGTAGGTGAGCAGGAATAGGGGTGAACCCGATGTCAAAGATTGCACTGGTGGACGACGACAGAAACATTCTGACGTCAGTGTCCATGACGCTCGAAGCTGAAGGATTCGAAGTCGAAACCTATAATGATGGGCAGGCGGCTCTGGATGCTTTCAACAAGAAACTGCCCGATATGGCCGTGCTGGATATAAAGATGCCGCGTATGGACGGTATGGATCTGTTGCAACGGCTGCGACAGAAAACCCAGATGCCGGTGATCTTTCTGACCTCGAAAGATGATGAGATCGATGAGGTTTTGGGCCTGCGCATGGGCGCGGACGACTATGTAAAAAAGCCCTTTTCCCAACGTTTGCTGGTCGAACGCATCCGCGCATTGCTGCGTCGGCAAGAGGCGACGGCGGGTGATGCGACCAACGCCAATACCGGCGAAACCAAGGTGATGGAACGTGGCGAACTGCGGATGGACCCGTTGCGCCATGCGGTCAGTTGGAAGGGTGCGGATGTCTCGTTGACGGTGACCGAGTTCTTGCTGCTTCAGGCGTTGGCGCAGCGACCGGGCTTTGTCAAAAGCCGTGATCAGCTGATGGATGTTGCATATGATGACCAAGTCTATGTCGACGACCGGACCATCGATAGCCACATCAAGCGCCTGCGCAAGAAAATGCGCACCGCAGACCCTGAGTTTTCGGCCATCGAAACGCTGTATGGTATCGGATACAGGTACAACGAAGAATAAGTGTGGCCACTGAGAAGGGGTAACCGGGTCTCGTGCGCGATACGGAACAAGCAAACGAGTTGCGCGACGGTGACGTCGTTCTGGGGGATGATTGGGTCATCCCACAAGACCCGGATTCGGCTGAACTCCGGGCCTCGCGCCGACGTCGCAACATGTTCTCGCTGCGCGGGTCGCCCCTTGCGCGTCGAATTATTACCTTCAATCTGATTGCCCTTGTGATCCTGGTCACCGGGTTGCTGTATCTCGACGATTCTCGCGAAGAGCAGGTCCAGCAGACTGCGCGCAACCTGATCGGGGACGCGCAGCTAGTCAGCAATGTGTTCGAAGCCCAGCTGCGTCAAAACCAATCCGGAACCGCACAGGATGCGGCGGCGTTGGACGTTAAGGATACGCTGGCGGGGCTTAGCCTGCCTGACGGCGGCGAGGTCTTTGTCTATGACATGGATGGAACGCTGATCGGCTGGACGCGCGGGGTTTCGACCTCAACGCAGACCTATGCATTGCTGAAAACCGAAGCCGAAGTGCAGACCGGAAGTACCCTGATCAGTGACGCACTGAACGCTGTGTGGACCGGGCTGTCCCGGGTGTTCACCCGTTCCGACCCCGACGAAGCACCAACGCTGGCGCAGCGCGTGCAGGAAATCATTCCATTGTCGATTCAGGGGCAGAAGCAGATTGAGGCGGTAAAGGATGACGCTGGTCAAACGGTCATCGTGGCAGCGGCTCCGATCCTGCAAAGCGGCGAGCCGGTGGGCGCCGTCGCAATGGCTGGTCCCGCTGGACAGATTGACGCGCTGGCCCGGCGCGCGCAGGAACGCATTTTGCAGATGTTTGTTGTGGCATTGCTGGTGTCCATCGGTCTCAGCCTTGTTTTGGCCTCGACCATCGCCAACCCGTTGGCCGATCTGGCCGCTGCGGCCGAGATGGGCAAAGATCGCGGTGCCGGGGTAAATCCCGGCCGTATCCGCATCCCGGACCTCAGTGCGCGGCCGGATGAAATCGGACGCCTCAGCCGCGCCCTGCGTGGGATGGTAACAGCGCTGTATAATCGTATCGATGCGAACGAACAGTTTGCCGCCGATGTGGCGCATGAGATCAAGAACCCGTTGGCCAGCCTTCAATCCGCGGTGGGAACCCTGCGCGTGGTCAAACGCGACGACCAACGCGACAAGTTGTTGGGCGTGATAGAACATGATGTGCGGCGGCTGGATCGTCTGGTAAGCGATATTTCGAACGCATCGCGTCTGGATGCCGAACTGGTCAAAGAAGAGGAACAACCCTTTGATCTGCTGAAATTGCTGGGCAATATCGGTCAATATCTGGGCGAAGAGGCCCGTACCAAAGGCATCGACTATATCACTGACCTGCCGTCTCAGCCGATTATCGTGAACGGGCTCGAAGCGCGGCTGGCGCAGGTATTCGTCAACCTGATCACCAATGCGATTTCTTTCTGCGAAGACAGCGATGCCATTCGCGTCTGGGTGCGGCGTCGCGAAAACCGGGTATTGATCGTGGTCGAGGATACCGGCCCGGGCATCCCGGAACAGGCGCTGACCAAAATCTTCAAACGGTTCTATTCACAGCGTCCCGATGAGCATTTCGGCAATAACTCGGGCCTTGGACTGGCGATCTCGAAACAGATTGTCGAGGCCCATGGCGGCGTGATTTGGGCCGAGAACATCCGCCCAACCGAGGCAGATATTACATCAGACCCACAAGGCGCGCGCTTTGTCGTGGGGCTGCCTGTATAAGCGCATGAGCGGCAAGACCCTCTTGGACATCCAACATCAAGACAAGGCCATCCTCCATGCGACATGTGTTGCCGTCGATGGGCAAGGCGCATTGATTCTGGGGCAGTCGGGTTCGGGCAAATCGGCGCTGGCCTTGCAGATGATGGCGCATGGCGCAACTTTGGTGTCTGACGACCGAGTTACCCTGTCGATGGTGGGCGATATGGCTATGGCTGATACTGCTCCAAACCTACGTGGATTGATTGAGGCACGGGGCATTGGTTTGCTTCGGGCGCACACGGCGGGGACAACGCCGATCCGCTATGTGGTGGATCTTGATCAAAACGAACCCGCCCGCTTGCCCGATCCCGATAAGACCCTAGTTCTAAAGCAATCCGTTCCCTTGCTACGGGCGGCAGGCGTCCCCAATTTGGCGGCAGCACTCATGCAACTTTTGAAAATGGGACGCGTGGACCCGGAATGGCCCAGCACATGACCTCGCAACGGCGCATCGTTCTGGTAACCGGCCCCTCGGGCGCGGGCCGTTCGACGGCGATCCGTGTTCTCGAAGATCTGGGTTTTGAGGCCATCGACAACCTGCCGATGGGCTTGTTGATGCGCCTGCTGGACGGCCCGCAAAGCGATCGTCCAATGGCGCTGGGCATCGATGCCCGCAACCGCGATTTCTCGACCACCGGATTTATTGAACTGGCCGTTGGGTTGCGACGGATGGAACAGGTGGATTTGACGACACTCTATCTGGACTGTAGCGATGAGGTGTTGCTGCGGCGTTTTTCGGAAACCCGGCGTCGGCACCCTGTGGCCACCGATGCCAGTCCGGAAACCGGTGTGCGGCAGGAAAAGGAATTGTTGGCCCCAATCCGCGAGATTGCCGATACGCTGATCGACACCACCCCGCTGAACATCCACCAATTGCGCGAAGAGGTCGAACGCTGGTTCGCCCCCAAGGATGGTCGGCACCTGGCGGTGTCGATCGAATCCTTTTCGTATAAACGCGGTTTGCCGCGCGGATTGGATATGGTTTTCGACTGCCGGTTTCTTGCCAATCCATATTGGCGTCCCGAACTGCGTGCAGAAGACGGTCGAAACATCAATGTCGCGCGCTATGTTCAGTCGGACACGAACTACGCACCGTTTTTCGACCGGGTGCTGGATCTGCTAAAACTCTTGTTGCCGACCTTCCGTGCCGAAGGCAAAGCACACCTGTCCGTGGCCTTTGGGTGTACCGGAGGGCAACACAGATCGGTGGCCATGGCCGAAGCGGTTGCAAAGGCCCTTGCAGAGGAGGGGCAGCAAGTGGCAATTAGGCACCGCGAAATAGAACGTCGATCGTTGAATGTGAGGTCGGATTGATCGGGATCGTACTCGTAGCACATGGTGGTTTGGCCAAAGAGTATCTGGCCGCGATGCAACATGTGGTCGGAAAGCAGCCCGGCCTGGTCGCGATTTCGATCGAGGCTGACCATGACCGTGCCGCAAAACAGGCTGAAATCTGTGCTGCGGCTGACAGCGTCGATGTCGGGGATGGGGTTGTTGTTGTAACCGATCTGTTCGGAGGTAGCCCATCGAATCTTAGCCTGCGCGCCTGCGCACCGCAGGATCGCCGTATCCTTTACGGTGCTAATCTGCCTATGTTGATCAAACTGGCCAAAACCCGCCACCTGCCGATTGCGGATGCCGTGCGGCAGGCGATGGAGGCTGGACGCAAATATATCAATGCGCAAAACATTACATTAGAAGAAGACCGGACAGATTAAGAATGACCAATCGAAGCCTGAAAATCATTAATGAAAAAGGTTTGCATGCCCGCGCCTCGGCCAAGTTGGTTGAGGTGGTCGAGGGCTTTGACGCACAGGCCGAAGTATCCAAAGACGGATTTTCTGCATCGGGCGACAGTATTATGGGCCTTTTGATGTTGGCAGCCTCGCGCGGAACGACTATTGACGTCGAGACGTCCGGACCGGATGCTGAGGCGTTGGCTGATGCCTTGGAAACCCTGGTGAACGACAAGTTCGGGGAAGGTTTCTGATTTCATCCGCCGCGTAACGAAGAACGGGAAGACCTGGAATTGGCGGAAACAACGCACGAGACGAAGACCGGCCCAGTGGTGGATGGGACCACAGATCAGGGTGAGATCTACGATCGTAGAACCCTGACCTATGCGAATTCGTTCGATGACGTCTGGACGTCGACGGCCATTCGCGCCATCGAATGGTGTACTGGCAAGCTGACCATTTTGCGTATGGTCAACAAGTTCGAAAAGAAGAACGAATATTATCGCGGCCAACGGTTCTGGGGTGGTGCGCTCAAGACGATGGGCATCGACCTGACCACCCCTCAGGAACAAATCGCCCGTATACCTAAAGAGGGTCCCGTTGTTGTGGTGGCGAACCACCCCCACGGTATGGTTGACGGGATGATCTTGGCTGAACTCATTGGCCAGGTGCGCAGCGATTACCGCATCCTTACCCGTTCTGTTCTGACGGGGCTGGACGAAGCCGCGACGTCGTTCATGATCCCGGTGCCATTTCCCCATGACCCCGAGGCGCAAACCAAGATGCTGGAAATGCGCAGCAAGTCGATGGACCACCTGAAAGAAGGTGGTGTCGTTGCCTTGTTCCCGTCAGGCGTGGTGATGTCCTCGGACGACTGGTTCGGCCCGGCGCAAGAGCGGGAGTGGAACGTGTTCACCGCCAAGATGATCCGCCGGTCCGGTGCCAAAGTGGTTCCGATCTTCTTTCCGGGCAGAAACTCTCGCGCCTATCAGATAGCCAACAAGCTGTCCCCGATCCTGCGACAAGGCCTTCTACTGCATGAGATCGTGCGGTCGTGCAACAAACCGCAATCACCGGTTATCGGCGATCCGATCTCGGACGAGGACATGCAATTGCTGGAACGCGACCCGCGTGGCTTCATGGCTTGGCTCAGAAAACGCACGATGTCGCTGGCCGAAACGCAACAAAACTGATCCGTTTCTTCATCTGGCCAAAAATACCTTGGAGGTGAGGGGGCTGGCCCCCTCTGCCTTATCGGGTCGGAATCGGAACCTCGCCCCGATAGTCATAAAACCCACGTTCGGTTTTTCGGCCCAGCCATCCGGCTTCGACATATTTGGTCAGCAACGGGCAGGGGCGGTATTTTGTGTCGGCTAATCCTTCGTGCAGCACATTCATGATAGCCAAACAGGTGTCCAAACCAATGAAATCGGCCAATTCCAACGGCCCCATCGGGTGATTGGCGCCCAATTTCATGGATTGGTCGATGGATTGCACATTGCCCACGCCTTCGTACAAGGTATAGACCGCCTCGTTGATCATCGGCATCAGAATGCGGTTCACGATGAAGGCGGGGAAATCCTCGGCGCTGGCGGCGGTTTTACCCAGACGATCCACCACGGATTTGCAAGTGTTGAAGGTTTCTTCGTCCGTAGCGATCCCGCGGATCAATTCGACCAGCTGCATCACGGGCACCGGGTTCATAAAGTGAAACCCCATAAACCGTTCGGGCCGGTCCGTACGACTGGCCAGGCGGGTGATTGAAATTGACGACGTGTTCGACGTCAGAATTGTGTGCGGTTGCAGGTGCGGCTGCAAATCCTCGAAGATCGCCTGCTTGATTGATTCTCGCTCGGTGGCGGCCTCGATCACCAGGTCCGTTTGCCCCAGTTCCGGCAATGCCAGTGTCGTCTTTACGCGTTTAAGGGCGGCTTGCATCGCCTCATCGGTAATTTTCCCGCGTGAGGCTTGACGCGCCATGTTGCCTTCGATTGCGGCGACGGCAGCTTCCAGTGCATCCTGGTTCACGTCATTCAGCAGAACGTCATATTCCGCAAGGGCCAGGACGTGGGCGATACCATTGCCCATCTGGCCTGCGCCAATCACTCCGACTGATTTTACGTCCATGTTCTGATGCCTCTGTGTCTCGGGATTGAAGGGACAGTACCGGCAGATCGGTAGGGGCGGCAAGGGGATCGGACCCATCGATTTTGTCTAAATTGCGCGCATTAGGAATTTCTCAAGACATGCGGCTGCAAGATGGCAACCGGGTGAAAAATGGGTGAGTGTTATGAGCTATCATCAAACAGGCTCGGCAGGTGCCGGGCATGCCGTATGCCAATATGGTCTATCACGTCTTTGGTTTCGGGGACCAGAGAGGTCTTTGGACACGGCCTATATGGCTTGTGTCGGCGGGGATGAGACCTATGGGCGATTTGTTGACCGTCCTTATGCAGCGATTCTAGAGGACAGGCTGGACCGGCGCTGTATGAATTTGGGTAGCCTGTTTTGCGGAGTCGAGGCGCTGTGCGGCGATGCAGGCCTGTTCACGCTGTTGAATGGGGCCGAACTGTGTGTGTTACAGGCGCCCGGGGTTCTGAGCCAGTCAAACCACTTTTACCGTGTCCATCCCCGGCGCAACGACCGGGTTTTGGTACCAACTCAGGATCTGATCGACCTCTACCCCGAGGTTGACTTTACCGATGTCCATTTTGTGGGCCACTTGATGCGGCGTTTGCAAGACTGTCAGGATGCCCGCTTTGAGGTTGTGGCAGAAGAGCTGCGTCGTAACTGGGTTCGGCAAATCAGCGACCTGCTGCAAAGGTTGAAGGTACCGGTCCTGCTGCTGGCGCTGAAGGTGCTGCCGCAAAAAAATGATGAACGTCAGGAAGAGAGGGCACCAATCACAGTCACTCCTGAAATGCTAAAGGCCGTGCGACCATTCTGCGCCGATTGTGTCGAAGCCGCGGCTTATGTGTCCGGGCAATCTGATGAGCTTGAGGATATGTTGTTCGGTACATTGCAACAGCCGATGGCCGAGCACATGATTGGCCCGGCGGCACATCGGTCAATCGCGGAGGCATTGGTCGGACCCATTCGGAACCTGCAATGAAAAAGGCCCGCCACGTGGCGGGCCTTGCTAGATTTTCGGCGAAAATTCTTTTTCTGCTATCAGCCAAGCTTTTCGGTCAGTTCCGGCACGGCCTGGAACAGGTCGGCAACCAGTCCGAAGTCTGCGACCTGGAAGATCGGTGCTTCTTCGTCCTTGTTGATCGCGACGATGACCTTGCTGTCCTTCATACCGGCCAGGTGCTGGATCGCACCCGAGATACCGACGGCGACATACAGGTCCGGGGCAACAACCTTACCGGTCTGCCCAATCTGCCAGTCGTTCGGCGCATAGCCCGAATCGACCGCCGCGCGCGAGGCACCAACCGCCGCGCCCAGCTTGTCGGCCAGACCTTCGATCAGTTTGAAATCGTCTTCCGAGCCGACACCACGTCCGCCCGAGACAACAACACCAGCCGAGGTGAGTTCCGGCCGGTCGCTTTCGGCGACCTTGTCCTCGACCCAGGACGACAGGCCTTCGGAGCCCGGAACCGAAACGGTCTCGACCGCGGCCGATCCGCCTTCGCCCGCCGCGTCAAAGCTGGCGGTCCGCAGAGTGACAACCTTTTTGGCGTCGTTCGATTTCACAGTCTGGATGGCGTTGCCCGCATAGATCGGGCGCTCGAAGGTCGAGCCGTCGACCACACCCGACGCGTCCGAGATCACCATCACGTCCAGCAGCGCGGCAACGCGCGGCATCACGTTCTTGGCGTCGGTGGTGGCAGGGGCAACGATGTGCTCATACCCCTCGGCCAGCGACACGATCAGTGCGGCGGTCGATTCCGCCAGGCGATGACCCAGCGAGTCGTCTTCGGCAACCAGAACTTTGGACACACCGTCGATCTTTGCAGCGGCTTCTCCAGCAGCAGCGGCGGAACCGCCAGCGGCCAGAACGGTAATGTCGCCCAGAGACTTGGCGGCATTGACGGCCTTGGCGGTGGCGTCCAGCGCCAGCTCGCCATTGTTAACCTCGGCAAGAAGAAGAACAGCCATTACACAGCCCCCGCATCTTTGAGTTTCGTAACCAGCTCATCAACCGAGCCAACAATGATGCCCGCAGCACGCGCCGGCGGCTCTTCGGTCTTGACGATCTCAAGGCGCGGGGAAACGTCTACGCCGTAATCGGCGGCGGTCTTCTCCTCTAGCGGCTTCTTCTTCGCCTTCATGATGTTGGGCAGCGACGCATAGCGCGGCTCGTTCAGGCGCAGATCAACGGTCACGATGGTCGGCATCTTGACGCTGATGGTCTGCAGGCCGCCGTCCACCTCGCGGGTGATCTTGGCGGCGTCGCCTTCGATGTCCAGCTCGGACGCGAAGGTGCCTTGCGACCAACCCAGCAGGGCCGACAGCATCTGACCGGTGGCGTTCATGTCATTGTCGATCGCCTGCTTGCCGCACAGCACGATGCCCGGCTGCTCTTCTTCGACCACCTTGGCCAGGATCTTGGCGACGGCCAGCGGCTCGATGTCTTGATGCACGTCATCGGCGGCCACAACCAGAATGGCGCGGTCGGCGCCCATGGCCAGCGCGGTCCGCAGGGTTTCTTGCGCCTGCTTGACGCCAATCGAAACGGCTACAACCTCTTCCGCCTTGCCGGCTTCTTTCAGGCGGATCGCCTCTTCCACCGCAATCTCGTCGAACGGGTTCATCGACATTTTGACATTGGCGAGATCAACTCCGCTACCGTCCGCTTTCACGCGAACCTTCACATTGTAGTCAATCACGCGTTTGACAGGCACGAGTACCTTCATTTTAGCGCTTGCTCCTCACAAAAAACGGTAAGCCGCGTTGCGACTCCACCAATGCTCTCGGACGACTGAATAACGTCTGAATTCGCCCTGCAACAGAGCAAAATCGTCACGTCATGGGTTTGGGACGTCGCGTTTCGTGCTTTTTGACGTTATGGTCCGCGACTTAGCGGTTCGCCCCCGGAACCCAAAGCACATCCCGCGTGCCGTTTTCATTGGCGCAACGTGCGGCGACGAAGAACCAGTCGCTGAGACGGTTGAGGTATTTCACCGCAACCGTGTTCACCGGTTCCATATTGGTCAGCTCTACCGCCAGCCGTTCGGCCCGGCGTGAAACAGTGCGGCACACGTGAAGATGTGCCGCCAGACGCGAACCACCCGGCAGAATGAAGCTGCGCAGCGGCTCCAATGCTTCGTTCATGGCGTCGATTTCCGCTTCCAACCGGTCGATCTGGGCTGGCACGACGCGCAGCGGGGGATAGTCGGCCTCGGCATCCTTTTCCATGTCGGGACGGCAGAAATCGGCGCCCAAATCGAACAAATCGTTCTGGATACGGGACAGGGCGGCTTCGACATCGCCCTCGGCTTCGGTGCGGGCCACGCCAACAAATGCGTTCAACTCGTCAACAGTGCCATAGGCAGCAACACGGCCGGAATACTTTGCAACGCGCTCACCATTGCCCAGAGCGGTTTTGCCGTCATCGCCAGTGCGCGTGTAAATCTTGTTGAGAACGACCATCTATTGGGCTCCTTGTCCACGCAACCAGACGTAAAGCACGATCAGCACTACGGCAATGAACTGAAACAGGATACGCAGGCGCATCATCTTGTTGCTTTTCATCGCGGCCTCTTTACCGCTTTTGCCAAAGTTTGAGATGCCAATCGCCAGCACGACGACAACAGCCGCCATGGCCAACAGCAAAACGACCATCATTAGGTCCATGGGTACACCGTCCGCGTTTTTTGTTTCCTTGGGCTATCATCTAGCCCCGTAGGTGTGAAAAGCGAACGGGTAATATTGCCTCAGACGTCCGACAGAATGCGATCAATCGTGCGGGTCGGCAGAACGCGGCGCAGGTATCCGGCGATATAAGTCGGGGTCGTCACATAGTATCGCGCGCGTGGCCGTTTTGATTCGACCGCATGGGCCAGCTTGTCGGTTACCGCCGACGCGGGTAGTTCGAACCGATCCGGCCCCGAGGATTCGTACAGTCTTTTCAACAACGAAGATTCGTACCGCTCTCGCAGGGGCGAGTTCTGCCAGTTGATGAATTTTTCAAAGAAGGGGATCGAGTTTTCGCGGATTTTCGAGGTGATCGGGCCGGGCTCGATCAGGATAACCTTGATGTCGGTATCTGCCAGTTCCAGGCGCAGCGTGTCCGTTAGACCTTCGACCGCGTATTTTGTGGCCACATAGGCGCCGCGCCAGGGATAGGCCACCAGGCCCAGCACGGACGAGTTCTGAACGATTCGCCCATGTCCTTGCGCCCGCATGGCTGGAATCACCTGCCGGGTCAGCTCGTGCCAGCCAAAAAAATTGGCCTCGAAAATTGCGCGCAAGCCATCCGTCGGCAAATCCTCGACCGCACCGGGCAGGCCATGCGCGCCATTGTTGAACAACGCATCCAGCGTGCCACCCGTCGCCTCAAACACCGAAGCCAGCCCCGCGGTGATGCTGTTGGCGTCGGTGTAATCAATATGCGGGCTTTCAAACCCTTGTGCCCGCAGCCGGTCGCAATCTCGCTGCTGACGGCAGGAGGCAAACACCCGCCAACCTCGGGCGCGCATGCCGTGCGCCGCATCCAGTCCAATGCCCGAGGAGCAGCCGGTGATAAGAATGGTTTTTTGCATGGTCTTCCTGAATCTGAACCTGATCTATAGCTATGGCGAGGTTCAGGTCAGGACAATGACACGGCTGCGTCAGTTCGCGATTTTTCGCACCAGCGAGGCCGAAATCCATCCGACCTGTTGCTGAGGCAACACGCGCAGGCGCAGCCAGCCGGTTCCGGATTCGCTTAGTACTTCGACCTTCTGACCGATGGTGGCCTTGCCGACAATCGGATAGATCGTACCCGGCCCGTCGCGCATGTTCACGCGGGTTCCCGAAATCTCGCGAATGTCTTTTTCGGGCTCGGGGATGGCGGGTGTTTCGGCCACATCTTCCTGTACGTCATCCGTGATCTGGCGCAGCCCGGCGACACCGTCCTCAAGCGAAGCAAGCGTGATGTTGGCGTCTTGGTCCGCGAAAACCGTAATGGTTGAGAAAGACCCCAGCGTGGCATCATCGGCCACAAATTCGACCACCTCTTCCACGGCGGGCTTGGGTTGCACACGTGCAGTTGGCGCACGAACTGCGACATTGGTCACAAGCTCTTCGGCCTGGGCAGGAGCAATGGTTTGCGTCGGGGCGGTTGCAATACGAGCGGGTTGCTCGGCACGCAGGCCACGCGGTTCGAAATCCGGCCCGCCGCTCATTACGTAAAAGCACCAACCAAGTGCAGCGAAAGTAAAAACAACAAGGCGCGTCATGGCGCATCCCCCAGGGTCAATCGTAAGATACAAGAAATAGGCAGCAGTCTAATCTAGTCAGCGTAGCATATTTCAGGGTCCAAGTCGAAAGACGGGGGAAATCGGGGGGTTGCCTCCCCCTGTTGCAAAAAGCGCCACTTGTCCCCAGTAAAATGCGTGCTGCTCGCTTTACCAGCGCGCGGTTGCGGCGTATCACATCATGTATGACCGATACGATCGACGACCCCAACATGGAGGCCCCCGACAACGGGGGCGAGATAGCCGAACCGCTACGCCGCGCGATTGGCGAACGCTATCTGACCTATGCTTTGTCCACCATCATGCACCGGGCGCTGCCTGATGCGCGCGACGGGCTGAAGCCGGTTCACCGGCGAATCCTGTATGCGATGCGCGAGTTGCGACTCAGTGCGACGGGTGGTTTCCGGAAGTCTGCGAAGATTTCAGGCGACGTGATGGGCAACTATCACCCGCACGGCGACGCCGCGATTTACGATGCGATGGCGCGTCTGGCGCAGGACTTCAACGTCCGTTACCCGCTGGTCGACGGGCAGGGAAACTTCGGCAATATCGACGGCGATAACCCGGCGGCCTCGCGATACACCGAGGCGCGGATGACCATCGTCGCCGAGGCGCTGCTTGAGGGTCTGAACGAGGACGCCGTCGATTTCCGCGATAACTATGACGGCACGCTGACCGAACCGGTCGTGCTGCCCGCGCAGTTTCCAAACCTGCTGGCAAATGGCTCCAGCGGCATCGCGGTTGGTATGGCGACAAACATTCCGCCGCATAACATTGCCGAGCTGTGTGACGCCTGCCTGCATCTTATCAAAACACCTGACGCGCGCGACGACACTCTGCTGAACTATGTGCCCGGCCCCGATTTCCCGACCGGTGGCGTCATTGTCGAGCCGCCTGAGAATATCGCGCAGGCCTATCGCACCGGGCGCGGGTCCTTCCGTCTGCGCTGTAAGTTCGAGGTTGAGGATCTGGGCCGTGGCCAGTGGCAGATCATTGTCACCGAGATTCCGTATCAGGTTCAGAAATCCAAGCTGATCGAAAAGATCGCCGAGCTTATCCAGACCAAGAAAATTCCAATTCTCGCTGATGTGCGCGACGAATCCGCCGACGACATCCGCCTGATCCTTGAGCCACGTTCCAAGAATGTGGACCCCGAGGTGTTGATGGGAATGCTGTATCGCAACTCGGACCTTGAGGTGCGGTTCAGCCTGAACATGAACGTGCTGATCGACGGGGTCACGCCCAAGGTCTGCTCGATGAAGGAAGTTCTGCGCGCCTTCCTCGATCATCGGCAAGAGGTGCTGCTGCGACGTTCGCGTCACCGTATGGCCAAGATCGACCACCGCCTTGAGGTGTTGGAAGGCTTTATCGTCGCCTTCCTGAACCTCGACCGTGTGATCGACATTATCCGCTACGACGACGACCCCAAAGCCGCGCTGATGCGCGAGGACTGGGGGATCGATCATGTCCGTGCCACAAGTGAGGCCGACTATGTCTCACCCAAACCGGGTGAGGGCGAGCTGTCCGAGGTTCAGGTCGACGCGATCCTCAACATGCGCCTGCGCAGCTTGCGCCGTCTGGAAGAGATGGAACTGGTGCGCGAGCGCGACGCGTTGATGATGGAGCGCGCCAATCTTGAGGACTTGCTGGCCGATCCGGCCTTGCAATGGGCCAAGATCGCCGAGCAGTTGAGAGAGACCAGAAAGACCTTTGGCAAAGACTACGAAGGCGGTGCGCGCCGTACCCAGTTTGCCGAAGCCGGACAGGTTGAAGAGGTTCCCCTTGAGGCGATGATCGATAAGGAACCGATCACGGTCGTCTGCTCTCAGATGGGCTGGATTCGTGCCATGACCGGGCATATCGACCTGAAGCGCGAGTTGAAATTCAAGGATGGCGACGGCCCGCGTTTCATCTTCCACGCGGAAACGACGGACCGGCTGCTGGTGTTTGCCTCGAACGGGCGGTTTTACACGGTCAGCGCCGCCAACCTGCCCGGCGGGCGAGGCATGGGCGAGCCGCTGCGTCTGATGGTCGATCTACCGAACGAAGCGCAGATCATCGACATCCTGATCCATAAACCCGGGCGCAAGCTGCTTGTGGCCTCGGATGCGGGTAACGGGTTCATGGTGCCCGAGGATGAGGTGCTGGCCCAGACCCGCAACGGTAAACAGGTGCTGAACGTCAAAGGCGAAGAAACCGCAATGATCTGTAAGCCCATCGAAGGCGATCACGTGGCGGTAGTGTCTCAGAACGGTAAGTTCCTGGTCTTCCCAACCAAAGAATTGCCCGAGATGACCCGCGGCAAAGGCGTGCGTCTGCAGAAATACAACATGGCGCGTGGACGGCAGGGCACACTTGAGCTGGATGGCGGCTTGTCCGACCTGACCACCTTCAACTGGGAAGAGGGTCTCAAGTGGTCGATGGGTGGGGATAAAACCCGGCACGAGGCGGATATGTCCCAATGGCTCGCCAAGCGCGCCAGTGTTGGGAAAAAGCCACCCTATGGTTTCCCGCGTGACTATAAATTCTCGTGATTATGCGCTGGACGCAGGTAGAATTTCGCTGATACGGCTTGGCACAGGCCGTATCGGTGCGCTAGACCAAAGAAAAACAGGCCTATCGAGATGAACCTATGCTGCGCATTCTGACTTTGATCACCGGATTGGCCCTTATGGGCGCCTGCACGCAAACGCAGCTTTATGAAGAGCCGGAATCGCTGGGCGAATTCAAGTTGCGGGTCAATTATGCCTTTGCTGACAAGGCGGTGCAGGGGCCGGTCAGCCGCGATGCCACACCGGATGAATGGACCGCTGCTATTCAGAACGCTGTTGATATCCGGCTGGGTCGCTATGAAGGCGTGCAGGAATACGACATCGGTATCAGCCTCGAAGGCTATATGCTTGCGCCTCCGGGTATCCCGGTCATCTACAATCCGAAAAGCACGGCCATTGTCCTGGTCAACGTCTATGACGTGAACAAAAAAGAGTTCCTTGCCAAGGGCAAGCAGTTCCAGGTTCTCGAGGACACGACCGGCGGCAGTGCTTTGAAGGGCTCTGGCCACGAACGGACCAAGGAAGAGCAGATGAGTGGGCTTGCACTGAAGGTCGCGGACCGAGTCGAGGAATGGTTGGCCGAGGAACACAAGGACAATGGCTGGTTTGATCGTCGTCCAGACCTGATCCAGCCGCTCGAATCCGGTGTAGTTACGCAAAATCCGGCGTCTTAACCGTCTTTTAACGCAGGATGTGCTTGATTTTCCCCTTTGAACCAAATATCTCGCGCGCGCAGATGTAACCACGGGACCAAGGGTCCCCCAAATCGCAAAAGGGCGCCTGAGGAATGGCAAAGGAAAAGTTTGAGCGTACAAAACCGCACGTCAACATCGGCACGATTGGGCACGTTGATCACGGTAAAACCACGCTGACCGCAGCAATCACCAAGTATTTCGGTGACTTCAAAGCGTATGACCAAATCGACGGCGCGCCTGAAGAGAAGGCTCGTGGCATCA
>NZ_JBQFUX010000005.1:0-261288 GCF_056539405.1 Ruegeria sp. BB5
CGTCAGAAAATCTCAGAACAACCCGGTCACACTACAATTGATCCCCAAGATCAATCGCTTAACACACTCAACCCGTCAGAACCATAAAACAATGGGGTGAGAGCTAAAAATCCTGCTCCCTTAGCTCAGAAAAACCCCGCCGGAGCGGGGTAAATCAGGGAAAAAACACGCCAGAGCTTAATGCATGCAGCAGAAAGCGCCGTGCTTAACGTCTTTCATCATCGTGTCGAAATCCTTCCCGCGCATTTCAATCAAAGTTTGGTGGTCTCCAGCTTCGAACCAAACCCTGTCGAGGCCAGTGAGACTGTTGTCCACAACAGTCGGCAGATCATAGGCATCGCCCACAGGTGGTATCGCGCCAAGTGCGCAATCATCAAACAATTCGCGCATTTCGGATTCAGGAGCTAAACCAAGGCGCCGATCCATCATCGATTGCAGAGCAGTGAGGTCGACCTGATGGTTGCTGGGCAGCACTGCAAGTATGGGCCCCTCTTCCATGTGTATTAAGACGGATTTGGCAAGGTGGTCGCCGGGAACATGTGCCGCTTCTGCACATTCGCTTGCAGTAGCGGCATAGGGATGCGGGACAGTATCAAACGGAAGCCCCTGGGAGTCCAAATGGTGTTTCAGACGAGATGCAATAGTCATGGTGCCCTCCATTTCATAGAAGGCGTCCCGGACGCGAAGCGTGTCACGGTGCGCACCCAGGGCGCAATTTTGTGTATGAGCTCATATTGTGCGCCCAATCAGTCGATCCGGCAAGGGGGGTGCAGTCGCAATGATCAACCCTGATGTAGGCTGTTCAAGTATTAAAGAAGGTTGGGAGGGCTCTGCTTGCCTTGTTTGTTGCGGTGATGAGGTTGCCATGCATATCTAATACATGGCTCTTGGCGTCCTGATCGTATGAGACGACAATGCGTGTCAAAAAATTCTTGCAGCCTGCCCCTCGCTCTGCCCGACACGCCTTAATCGGGACGAGGAGCGGCGAGATTGTCGATTTACTTACAAACTTAGGGTCCGAAGCCTGATACTGAACCAGTCATGCCTGTTTAGATTTGACTAGTTTGAGCATTTATTTGGCTTCAAGCACCTTTCGCGCCACACGGAAGCATTCCAGAGCCTGGGGTACTCCGCAATAGATGCCGATCACGTGGATGATGGCCCTGATTTCCTCCTTCGAGACGCCATTGTTAATCGCGCCTTTGCAGTGGATTTCCCATTCGTGCATCTTCCCCAGCGCGCCGATCATCGACAGGTTCATCATCGATCGGGTCTTGGCGTCGATCACGCTGTCGCCCCAGCCAAAGCCCCAGCACCAGGCTGTCATGGCCTCCTGAAACGGGCGCGTAAAGTCATCCGCGGACGCCAGGTTCTTTTCTACATATTCGGCCCCGAGCGTGCCTTTGCGTTGTTCCAACCCTTTGAGGAACAGGTCTTCGTCGAAAATGTCTGCCATTTGGGGTCTCCGGTTCTTTAGCGCGTCAGACGATGTTTGTAGAGGTGATCATAATGCGGTTTCATCCGGCGATGCACCTGTTTGACCCGATCAGGCGCCTCTTCGATTGACACATATTTGCGAGGTTGCGGCGCCAATCCGGTCGAGTTCGCGAGATTGGCGTGAAACGACCCGCCATCCCACCAGCTATGTGCCGAAGGATCGCCACCGGCTTCCCAGGTCAAGGCGTCTTCGATAAAAGGAATGCCCACTGCGTCACAGTATTTCTCTGTCATTGCACGGGGGTCTTCCAGCAGATCATCGCTGTCAATCACAGGCGGAGGGGTGCCGGTCAGGGCGGTTAGCAAGTCGAATAAGGCGCGCTGTTCGGGGAAGCCAACCTCTCCTTCTGCGAAGTCTGGCCAGCGCTTGAACATCGAGGTGATCGTTTTGGCCGGGTCGCGGATCAGGAAGGAATGATTGAAGTGGGACAGGAACTCGGCATCCCACATATGGTTGATGTAGTGCGGAAAGTCCTTGATGAAGACCGGCGCATTTTCGGCTCGGGCTTTGATGCCCTGCCACACTTTCCCAAGCGTCAGGCCGGGCGTTGTGACATCCCCCGGTTTGAACCGGTGCCAAAGTGGGTCTTCTCCCTGATACCATGCCTCGCCGAAGGGTTCGTGCAGGCAATCCAGATCGCCGCGCTGGCGCATCATCCATTCAAAAGCCGTTGAAGTGGATCGGGGCACCGCCCAAAGCGCGAGTATTTTGTGCATGGGTTTCAGCCCTCTTTGATCTACAGGCTTTTCAGAAGCCGACCCAATGGTGTCGCGGGCCGCAAGTCAAGGGATCTGAAGATGCGCCAATAGAGCGCGATGTCGTGGCCGACTACAGGTTTACCCAAGGCGGCCTCCAGATCGTCTACCAAATGCAGGGGGCGTTGTGGCAGACCGTTCGGACCCGTGCGGAAATTGCACATGCCGTTGACAAGGATCGCATCGGCATTCGGGGCCTGCTCGGCAACGTATTCAAAGCTTTTGAGCGCCAGATCGCCTTCGAAGACCCAGCGATTGCTGTTCACATCATCTTGGCTGGCAAACCATCCCTGATCATGGAAATTGCCGGCATACAAAACATCGAACCCGGCTTCTTGAAGGAACCCGACTGTGCCTTGCCACCATTCCGGCCAATGGTAGGCAGCGTTCAACGCCACCTTCTCCACATTCATCTCTCGCAGCGCTTCGATCATGGCGTATCCTGCCATATGAAACTGCGTGCCGTATTTGTCGGACAGATCCGCGCAATGCTGTCGTACGCCTTCAACGCCCAGCCCGCAGGCATGCACCCAGTTTGACCCGACCTGACCGCACACATCGACGCCGTTTCGGGACATGCAGTGGACAAAATCCTCAAGCATCCCGAAATTCTGTTTTCGCTGATCCAGCCCATGCACATATTCTGGAACATGCAGCATCCAGCCATGTACCCCTACGGTGCCCGGGCTGATGCGCAGGAAATCGGATGGAGCCGCATCGAAGTCGAACGGAGGAGAGGTAAAGCCCACCTGATGCGGAAATAGCTTGTGCTCCGGTCGCCAGTCTTCGGGCATCAGCATGGGTGGATCACCTTGATCATCAGTCCACCGCCTCACGCATCCATTGTTGTAACCGGGCAATCGAGTGTTCCGACATCACACCGCATCTGGGGTCCAGCACCAGTGGACCAGGGCGATAGCCACGGGATTTCAGGCCCCGGTGAACGCTTTCGACCAGATGGATATCTTCTTCGACCGTGGTTTCGCGATCCTGCACGGCCAATTGACGGATCACCGCACTTTCCGACCCGCCTTCGGTATACCAGCCGCGCCAGACGGTGCAGTGATCGGCATCGACCGCGCGCCAGTGGTAAGTATTCAGCACATTGCCCGGGTAGCATTGGAATGAAAACATCGGCCACAGGAACCACGACTGATAATGACCTGCATGAGGCACCGACATGTCGATGGGATAGGTCATCTTGTCGAGGCTCTGGCATTCCGTCGTGTGGCGCAGCACGTAGCCGCCGCTTGGATCGGGTTGAATGTCATAGGTCTCGGGTTTGACCACGCCTTCGGCAAAGGTCGGGTGATTGGTTGGGCAGTGATAGCATTCCGAGTAATTCTCGATACTGACCTTCCAGTTGCAGTTCTCGGGTATCTCGACCCATTCCAGCGGTTCCAGATCGTCGATGTGAGGGACGAAGGCGCGGATTTCTTCGCGCACGCCGGGGTACCATTTATCCATTGGCGCGGCGTCATCGTCGAGATTGACGAAGATGAAGCCGTTGAACACTTCGGTCCGGACAGAGGTCAGGCAGATGGTGCTACGGTCAAAGCCGGGGACGGATTTGATGTTGGGCCCTGCGCGCAGCTGGCCGGACAATTCATATGTCCACGCGTGGTAGGGGCAGACGACGACGCGGGTGTTTCCGGCGCCGGTGACCATCTCGTGCGCTCGATGCTGACAAACGTTGTAAAAGGTGCGGATTTCTCCGTCGCGACCCCGAATGCAGAACAGGTTCTGCCCGGCAATCGTGAAGGCAAAGTAGTCCCCTGTTTCGCGGACTTGCGCCACGTGTCCGGCGAATTGCCAAGTTCGGGCCAGAAGGCCCTGCATCTCTTGCGTGAAAATCGCAGGGTCGGTGTAGTATCGCGCATCAAGCGAACGTGTCAGCGGGGCGTTCATTCGGGCTCCTCTGCGTAAAGGCCAAGCTGGTGCCTGCGTTGATGAAACCGTTCCACCCGCTCGACAATCTCATCGCTGGAAACCGCGATCACGAAGGACAGCAGCGTTTCCAACAAAGCGATGGTAGATACGGAGGACGGGAAGAATTGCGGCGTGTCAGCAGCGACGACAAAGCCATGCTGCGCGTTCAGGATTACTGGGCTGGCGGGGCTGTCGGACAGGCCGATGACAGTCAGGCCCTGCTGCCGCGCCAGTTTAATTGCGTCGATCACTTCGGTCCGGTAAGGGTGGCAGGTGATGGCGATCAGCACATCCTGTTCGTCGGCCCAGGCCAGATCGTCGACCGGGGTCGAGCCAGGGCGAGGGATGGCGTGAAATTGCTTCATGCCCGTAGAGGCCAGATAGGTAAAGTTGCGCGCGTTCGCGTTATTGACGCCAACGCCCAGCGTGAAGATTTGGCGACAATTCCAGATATCCTCGGCGGCGGCTTTCAGTCGGTCGGCGTCGATTCCGGCAAAGGTGTCTTCGATGTTGCGGATCGCGGCGCCGATCATATCGGCATAAAGGCCGCCCAGCTCACCCGACTTGCCAATGGTCTGCAACCAGCGCGCGCGATCGGGAAACGACACGGTGCCTTGGCGAATCGCGTCGCGAAATGGCGCGCGAAAATCCTCGTAACCTTCGAAGCCCACCTGCCGAGCCATCCGCACGAAGGTGTTGGGTTTCACATTGGCAGCCTCGGCAATCTCGCGCACGGTCGAAACCCCAACATCCGTGGGGTTTTCCAGCACGTAGCGCGCGGCTTTCTGTGCCTCGGGCGTCAGGGCGTCCCACTCTTCGGTGAGGCGGTCGAGAACGATTGATGATACATTTGTGTCATTCATGATTGACGATGGTACATTTGTGGAATTAGCCTGTCGAGCAGAAACGCGACTCGGGAAGAGGAAAAATCATGTCCGAGAAGAATCTGCCGTCACATGCCCGCGTGGTGATCGTGGGCGGAGGTGTCATGGGGGTCGGTCTGGCCTACCATCTGGCGCATGAAGGGTGGGGCGAGGATACTGTCCTGCTGGAAAAGGCTGAACTGACCAGCGGCAGCACCTGGCATGCGGCAGGGCAGATCACACATTCAACATCGAGCTTTGGGCTGGGCAAATGTGTGGACTACAACATCGGTTTGTATTCAGGTGCGCTTGAGGCAGAGACCGGCCAGCCGGTGACATGGCATGGCTGCGGATCGTTTCGACTGGCCTATACTGAGGATGAGATGGACTGGTTGCGCCACACCCTGTCCGTTGGTCGCTCGCTTGGGTTCAATATCGAATTAGTCGGCCCCGAAAAGGTGGCGGAGCTGCACCCGTTCTACAATCTCGACGGCGTGTTGGGCGCGCTGCATACGCCCGACGATGGCCATGTGGACCCGACAAACGTCACCATGGCGATGGCAACAGGCGCGCGTCTAAAGGGTGTGCGCATCTTCCGCAACTGCCGCGCCACCAACATTACGCAGGCTGGGAATGGGGAGTGGGTGATAGAGACCGAACAGGGCACCATAACTTGTGAGCATGTGGTGAACGCTGGCGGCACCTATGCCCGTCAGATGGGCGAATGGTCGGGGCTACAACTGCCCATGACTTCGATGACCCACCACTACTTCGTGACCGAACCGGTGCCGGAGTTCCAGAACCTGGACACCGAACTGCCGGTGATCCGCGACGATCGCAAAGTCTCGGGCTATATCCGGATGGAGCAGCAGCGCGGGCTGATCGGGATTTACGAAAAAGAGAACCCGAACTCGGTCTGGCATGATCATTGCCCCTGGGAATACGAAAACTGGTTGTTCGATGCGGACTACGACCGGGTGATGCCGTGGCTTGAAGAAAGCCTGAACCGGATGCCGATCTTTGCTGAACTGGGCATTCAACGCGACGTACATGGCGCGATTTCGCATCCCCCCGATGGCAACCCGTTGATCGGCCCTGCGCCGGGTGTTCGGAACTATTGGTGCTGTTGCGGAACGCAGATCGGCATCGGCTGGGGGCCAGGTCTGACCCGCGAGCTGGCGCGCTGGATGGTGCATGGGGCGGCCGATATCTCGATGCGCGAATTCGACCCGCGCCGGTTTGGGGCGTATGCCAACAAGGACTGGCAGGTGATCAAGGCTGAGGAAGATTACTGCCTGCGCCATGAAATCCCTTTCCCGCATTTCAATCGCCTGGAAGGTCGCCCGATCAAGCCGTCGCCGCTGTATGAACTGCTGAACTCCAAAGGCGCGGTGCATGAGGAGGTGTATGGTTTTGAGCGCCCCCGCTGGTTCGCACGGGACGGGGTCGAACAGCGCGATCACTATTCCTTCCGCCGCACACCGGCAGACGACATGGTCGCAGCTGAGGTCAAAGCGGTCCGCGAACGCGTCGGTATCATGGATGTCACCGCTTTCACCAAGGTCGAGGTCTCTGGCCCGGACGCCTATGCCCTGCTGGACCGGTTGACCGCCAACCGGATGCCGCAAAAGGTCGGTTCCATCACACTGACGCATATGCTGAACCGACGCGGGCGGATCGAATTGGAGACGACGATTGTCCGCATGGCCGAGGACCGCTTCTATCTGGTCTGTGCAGCTTTCTTTGAACAGCGCCTACTGGATCATCTGGCACACCAGTGCGCTGATGAGGATGTGCAGATCACCGCTCTGTCTGCCGACTGGTCGGCCTTGTCACTGAACGGTCCCCGGTCACGCGACGTACTGTCCCGCTGCACCGATGCCAATCTGACCAATGCTGGGTTCCCTTGGCTGTCGGCACAGGAGATCACCGTCGCAGGCCACAAGGTCTGGATCTTCCGCATGTCCTATGCCGGGGAACTCGGCTGGGAGCTGCACATGCCCAACGCCGCCTGCCTCGACGTCTATACCGCGCTCTGGACCGCTGGCGAACCTCATGGCATCGCCGACTATGGCAGCTTTGCCATGAACGTGATGCGGATGGAGAAGGGCTTCAAAGGTGCGAGTGAGTTGACCAACGAGGTCACTCTGGCCGAGGCTGATGTGCTGCGCTTTGCCCGTACGGACAAGGAGTATCTGGGCAAGGACAAGACCCTAAATTCTGATCTGCCCTGGATCTGCGCCTATCTTGAGATTGAACCCGACGGAGAGATCGACGGTCATGGCGGCGAAGCGGTCACGCTGGATGGCCGCGTCGTGGGCTCGACGGCTTCGGTGGCTTATGGCCATACGGTCAGTAAGATTCTGGCCTTTGCCTATATCAAGCCCGAAGCCGCAACCCCCGGCACCGCGTTGCAGGTCGTGATCCACGGCAAACCCCGCGTAGCCCGCGTGTTGGGTGAACCTGCCTATGACCCCGACAGCCTGCTGCCCCGTACCGACGCCATGCTGGAGACTGCACAATGAGCCTGCCCGATACAATGAAAGCTATGGTCACGATGGGCCATGGTGGCCTTGAACAAATGGTGTTGCATGAGGACTGGCCGCGCCCGGAACCCGCCGTGGGCGAGGTGCTGATCAAAGTTGCGGCCTGTGGTTTGAACAATACCGACGTGAACACACGCTCGGGTTGGTATTCCAAAACGGTGACGGATGCGACAACGGGTGGCGCGTTTGAAGAAGTGGGCGAAGATGACCCGACTTGGGGCGGCGCGCCAATCACGTTCCCGCGCATTCAGGGCGCCGATATCTGCGGTCAGATCGTGGCCGTCGGCGATGGTGTCGACAGCGCCCGAATTGGTGAACGCGTGATCACCGATGGCTGGCTGCGCGATCCGAACGATCCAGGCAACATGGACAAGACCGGATACTACGGGTCCGAGCGGGACGGCGGATTTGCCGAATACGCCACGACACTTGCGGTGAATGCGGTGCCGATCAAATCAGACCTCACGGATGCGGAGCTGGCGACGTTTTCCTGCTCGTATTCGACCGCCGAAGGCATGCTGACCCGCGCCAACGTGACCGACACCGACACCGTGTTGGTGCCCGGCGCCTCGGGTGGCGTTGGCGGGGCACTGGTGCAATTGGCCAAACGGCGCGGCGCGCGTGTGATCGCAATGGCGTCCGAGACCAAGCATGCAGACGTCGCCAAATTAGGCCCCGACGAGATTTTGCCCCGTGCGCCGGAAAACCTTCGCGTGGCTTTGGGTGCAGAAAAGATCACCGTAGTTGCCGATGTGGTCGGTGGCCCCTATTGGCCGAACCTGATCGACAGTCTGGAACGCGGCGGGCGCTATACGTGCTCGGGTGCGATCGCGGGGCCGATGGTCGAGTTTGATCTGCGAACATTCTACCTGCGGGATTTGACCTTCACAGGTTCGACCGTGATCGACCCTCAAGTCATGCAAAACCTCGTGAAATACATCGAGGCCGGAGAGCTCAAGCCTGCGTTGGCGGCTACCTTTCCACTGGAAGAATTGCGTGAGGCACAAGCGGCCTTTATCGCCAAACAACACACAGGCAACATCGTGGTGATCCCGTGACAATGGACGACGTTCTAGAGGCCGCCCGGCAGCTGCATCAATCCCACCCTGATCTTTCGGGTTTTGGTGCCTGGCCTGACGATCTTGTAGCGACAGGTTTGGAGCCAAACCAAATCCCGGCAGTAGAGTTGGTTCAGCAAACTGAATTCCCGACCGGCGACGCCACGCAATCCCTGTCCGATGCGATCAGGGCAACAGCACATCTGGCGCAATGGAAGCACACCTATACCGAAGAAGAGGTGGGGGCCGATTTCCTAAACCGCTTCGGCTATTATGAATTGTTCGGGCCAACCGGGCATTTCCACTCGACCCAATTGCGCGGCTACGTCGCCTATTGGGGGGCAGGTTTGAATTATGATTGGCACAGCCATCAGGCTGAGGAACTCTATTTGGTTGTCGGTGGCGGAGCAAGGTTTCGCATCGAAGGGAACGAAACCTATATCGGTCCCAACCAGACACGCCATCACCTCAGTTGGCAAAGCCATGCGATGACCACAATAGATGAGCCGATCCTGACCTTCGTTCTTTGGCGCGGCGAGGGAATGGGCGATTTGCCACGAATGGATGCCGCATGAAAATCACCCATGTGCGCGTGTTCCAGACCGGTCTGCCTTATGTGGGCGGTGCCTACGTTTGGGGGGCGGGCAACGCGATTGAAACCGCAACTGCGTCAGTCGTCGTCATCGACACAGATGCGGGTCTGCAGGGGTGCGGAGAATTCACACCTTGTGGTGAGAACTATATGGTTGCGCATTCCGAAGGCGTCGCCGCGCTGGCCCGGTTAGTTGCTCCGTCGCTGTTGGGCGAGGACCCGCGACAGGTGGGGCGCATCGAACAGCTTATGGATCATTTGATTCAGGGACATGGGTACGCAAAGGCTCCGTTTGATGCCGCGTGCTGGGACATTCTGGGGCAGGCTTGTGATCAACCGGTTTGGATGCTGCTGGGTGGTAAGCTGACCGACGGCGCGCCGATGTATCGCGTCGCGCCTCAGAAAGCGGTTGATGAGACGGTCGCCGAAATGAACCGGTACCGCGAGCAGGGGTACCGGCAGTTTCAGATTAAGGTCGGCAGCGACTGGGTCACGGATATTGACCGTATCCGGACGACACTGCCTTTGCTTCAACCTGGTGAAAAGGCGATGGCCGATGCCAATCAGGGCTGGCGCGTTGACAACGCGATCCGGGTGGCGCGCGCAACGCGCGATCTGGATTACATTCTGGAACAGCCCTGCCGCACCTATGAAGAATGCCAGCAGGTACGCCGCGTGGCCAAGCAACCTATGAAGCTGGATGAATGCCTGACTGGTATGCACATGGCGCAGCGCATCGTCGCGGATCGCGGGGCCGAGATCTGCTGTCTCAAAATCTCGAACCTTGGTGGGCTAAGCAAGGCGCGGCGGGTGCGGGACTATCTGGTCGAAAACCGCATTCCGGTGGTCAGCGAAGACACCTGGGGTGGGGAAATAGCCACCTCGGCTGTCGCCCATTTTGCTGCCTCGACCCCGTCCGACTACCTGCAAAACACAACCGACCTGATGAACTACAACACGCGTTCTACCGGAATCGGCGGACCAATGTCGCGGAATGGCAAGCTCTACGCCTCGGATGTACCAGGAATGGGTGTAGTGCCCGATTTCGAAAGCCTCGGTGCGCCTGTTGAGGAGTTTAGATTATGAGACCGCAAGCTGTTGCAACCCAGATGATCGATGACGCGCGTGTGCGGGTGACGCGCTTTGACTTTGCCCCCGACGCTGAAACTGGCTGGCACCGTCACGCGATGGATTACGTCATCATGGCTGTAACCGATTGCCAGATGCGGTTGGAGTTGCCCGATGGAACGGCCAACGAAGTGACGGTTCTCGCTGGAACCGCCTATCGCCGCGACGAAGGGGTGGAACATAACGTTATCAACGCTGGGGATACCCCCATGTCCTTTGTCGAGGTGGAGTTGAAATGAAAATCACCCGCCTTTCGGTCTATCACGTCGATTTGCCGTTAGAGCATCCCTATTGGCTGTCTGGTGGGCGGCTGAAATTCGACGTGCTGGATGCGACGCTGGTTAAGGTGGAAACTGATGCCGGACTGATCGGCTGGGGCGAGGGCACTCCTTGGGGTCACACCTATGTGCCTGCGCATGGGCCGGGCATTCGCGCGGGCATTCAAACCATGGCGCCGTTCATTCTGGGCCTTGATCCGCGACGAGTGCTGGATGTGGAACGGGCAATGGATACCGCGCTGCCCGGACATCTCTATGCCAAAAGCCCGATCGACATGGCGTGCTGGGACATCGCAGGTCAGGCGGCCGGCCTGCCGATTGCTGATCTGATGGGTGGGGGGTCGCGGACGCCGCGTCCTATTGCATCCTCGGTCGGGGCCAAGACTGTGGAAGAAACCCGTGAGGTCATGGAGCGGTATCGCAACCGCGGCTACGTTGCCCATTCGGTAAAGATCGGCGGTGACGTCGAACGTGACATTACTCGTGTGCGCGACGTGGAGAGCATTCGGCGACCGGGTGAGATCGTCCTATATGACGTCAACCGAGGCTGGACCCGGCAACAGGCCCTGCAAGTAATGAGTGCCTGCGAGGATCTGAACGTCATTTTTGAACAGCCCGGTGAGACGCTGGATGATATTGCCGCGATCTCGGGCCGTCATGCCTCACCCGTGTCGGTAGATGAAAGCCTGGTCACCTTGCAGGACGCCGCGCGGATTGCCCGTGACGGGCTGGCCGAGGTGTTCGGGATCAAACTGAATCGCGTCGGCGGTCTGACCAAAGCAGCTCGGATGCGAGATATCGCGCTGGCGCACGGGATCGACATGTTCGTGATGGCCACTGGCGGCTCGGTTCTGGCCGATACCGAGGCACTGCATCTTGCCTCTACCATCCCGGACGAAAATTGCCACGCGGTCTGGGCTTGTCAGGATATGATCACGGTTGATATCGCCGCCGGGCGCGGGCCGCGTAACATCGAAGGTCACCTGCACCTTCCGGAAACACCGGGACTTGGTGTTCATCCCGACGAAGAGGCGCTTGGCGATCCGGTTGGAGTTTATCAATGAGGATCACCAAGATAACGCTCTGGTCCGTCGATCTGACCAGTCACGAGACCTACCACATGGCCGAGGGTAAGACCTGTGCCACAGTTAAAACCCATGTTCTGTGTCTGGAAACGGATACCGGCCTGAAAGGTTGGGGCGAGGTCTGCCCGATCCCCCATTACCTGCCAGCCTTTGCCAGCGGTGTGCCGGGGGCGGTGGCAGAAATGGGACCGCAGATCATAGGGGTTTCCCCGTTTGGGGTCGACGCACCGATGCGTAAACTGGACGGGTTCTTGCAAGGGCATCTTTATGCCAAATCCATTGTCGACATTGCTCTGTGGGACCTGTTTGGTCAGGCCACGGGCCAACCGATCTATGCTTTGCTGGGCGGGCGGACGCGGAAGGACATGCCGCTCTATCATTCGATCACCTGTATCGCGCCAGACGACATGGCGCGGATCGCCAAAACCGCTTATCAAACCGGCATTCGCCAGTTTCAGGTCAAGCTGGGGGTTGAGGGCGACTGGCAGGCCGATGCGGAACGTCTGATCAAAGTGCGTGAGGCCGTGGGACCGGGCCCTCTGGTCTATGGCGACTGGAACTGTGGCGCGTCGCGGTTGCAAGCCACACGCACGGGGCGGGCCGTTGCGCATCTGGACGTGATGCTGGAGCAGCCGTGTAAAACGCTGGAAGACTGCGCTGCTGTGCGACAGGCCACCGGCTTGCCGATGAAGATTGACGAAAACGCATTTGATCTGGCCTCGCTGTTGCGGGCGCATGAACTGGGGTGCATGGATGCAGTGGCGTTGAAATTTTCCAAATTTGGCGGCTTGTCGGCCATGCGCCGCGCGCGGGATCTGACCGTTCATCTGGGGGCAGAAATTTGCGCCGAATGCACCTGGGGGTCGGATATTGTTACGGCCGCATCGTTGCACTTTGCGGCGTCGACGCCGCATGGATCATTGCTGAATACCTGTGACCTGTCGTCCTATGTGGCCCCTCGACTTTGCCAGGATGCACCAAATCGTGAAAACGGCCGGATTGCTCCGCCCGAAGGTTCAGGATTAGGTGTTTCACCTGACCCGGAAGTTCTTGGTTCCCTGATATTGGAGATCGTTTGAGATGCTGAAGATAGGCACACAATCCGAATGGATCGACCGCGCCAATGCAGTTCTACCCGCCGGAGGGTTTGGCAATTTTGATCCTGGCATCATCATTGCCCGCGGCGAAGGCAGCCACGTCTGGGATGAGGACGGCAATGAATATATCGACTATCTGATCGGGTCAGGCCCCATGTTGTTGGGTCATGGCCACCCCGAAGTGATGGAGGCCGTACTGGAGCAATTGCCCAAAGGCATGACCTTCTTTGCCAACAACGCCAAAGGCATTGAACTGGCCGAGGCGATCATCGATGCGGTGCCTTGTTGCGAACAGGTGCGGTTTGTCGCCTCGGGCGGTGAGGCGGACATGTATGCGATCCGTCTGGCCCGCGCCTATACGGGGAGCAGCAAGATTCTGAAATTCGAAGGTGGCTATCACGGCATGAGCGCCGAGGCACAGATGAGTCTTGCGCCCAGCCGGCAGGTCAACTTTCCGCAAGCCGTGCCAGACAGTGCCGGTATCCCTGACAGCGTGGCCGAACAGGTGTTGGTTGCCCCTTTTAATGACCTTGAGGCGGTGGCCGCCCTGTTGGACGAACACAATGACGTCGCTGCGATAATGGTTGAGCCGTTGCAACGGATCGTGCCGCCTGAACCCGGTTACCTGCAGGGCTTGCGCGATCTGTGCGACAAGCACCATGTTCTTCTGATATTTGACGAGATCGTCACCGGGTTCCGCCTGGCCTTTGGCGGCGCGCAGGAAAAATACGGCGTGACGCCCGATATCTGCACTTTGGGCAAAGCTACAGGCGGTGGCTTCCCTCTGGCCGCGCTGGGTGCCAGCGCCGAAATTATGAAGCATTTCAACAAGGCGCAGGTCGGCGAAGAAGGCTGGCTGATGCAGTTGGGCACCTTGTCTGGCAATCCGGTGGCTTCGGTTGCAGGTTTGAAAACCCTCGAGGTTTTGCGGCGCGACGGCGTTTATGACCAGCTGCGCGCAACTGGGTTGGCATTGCAGCAGATGCAGGTCGACGCGCTGACCAAGGCGGGTATTCCGCATCAGGTCGTCGGAGATGAAACGCTGTTCGATATCTATTTCACCGATAGGGCTTGTCGCGACTACCGCAGCGCCAGACATGACGATCCACAACGAAATACCCTCTACAACGATACGTTGCGCGCAAATGGGATCTTCAAATCTCCGGGCAAGCTGTATCCGTCATTGGCCGTGACCGAAGCCGATCTGGAACAGACCCGGGCGGCTGTTGAAAAAGCTGTACAGGCGATCAGTGCAGCCTGAACGATTGATCTGAAATGAAATGGGCCGCTGTCAAAATATGACAGCGGCCCTAACCGATTAGTGATTTGGTGCAGTCTCGCCCCCTCGAATACCACTTAAGCGAATATACTGAAAAAACTTTCGACTTTATCGAGATCGCCCCTTCACCACATCGGTATGACACCTTGATGCCAGATCGGAATGCAATCTACAGTGAAGTAATTCACATTACTCAAATTTTTCTCAACTTCTCCAATCGAAGAAGCCCGGACCTGCTTGTTTCAACAGTGTTTGTGCCATGACGCGGCCCATCTCGGGGCCGTCGGAAATCGTGCCAGTTTGGTCTTCGGCAATCGCCTCGGACCCATCGGGGCGCAGCACTTCGCCGCGCAGGCGCAGTTGTCCGCCTTGCACTTCGGCAAGACCCGCGATGGGGGTTTCGCAGGACCCGTCCAGGGCCGCCAGCAGGGCGCGTTCAGCGGCCAGGCGCTGACCCGTCTCGGTATGGTGGATTGCTTCGAGCATACCCGCTGCACGGGAATCGTCGCTACGACGCTCGATACCGATGGTGCCCTGTGCAATTGCGGGCAGCATGTCCTCGGGGGCGATGGCCGTGGCGGGAACCTCGGCCATGTTCAAGCGGCGGATGCCTGCCATGGCCAGAAAGGTGCAGTCCGCCACGCCGTCGGCCAGTTTTTTCAGGCGGGTCTGCACATTGCCGCGGAATTCCACAACGTTCAGGTCAGGTCGCCGGTTCAATAGCTGCGCCCGACGGCGCAGGGAGGAGGTGCCTACTACCGCGCCCTGCGGCAGATCGTGGATCGAGGTCAGGCTGGGCGAAATAAACGCGTCGCGCACATCTTCGCGCGGCAGGAATGTGTCCAGCACGAGGCCCTCGGGCTGCTCCACCGGCATGTCCTTGGTGGAATGCACCGCGATGTCGATATCGCCGCGCAGCATCGCCTCTTCAATTTCTTTGGTGAACAGGCCCTTGTTGCCGATCTCTTTCAGCGGGCGATCCGCGTCGATCATGGCGCGGTTGTCGCCGGTGGTCTTGATCACCACGATCTCGAACGCCTCGTCCGGCAAGTCAAATGCAGTGCCCAGCCGTTGCCGGGTTTCGTATGCTTGCGCCAGCGCCAGAGGCGAACCACGGGTGCCAATCTTCAGCGGTGAGTCGGGGGAAGGCATGGTCAGTGTCATGCGCCAAGCTTTAGTCGCGTCACATTGCCCTGACAATGGGGGCACACCTTGACAAATTGCCACTGAGGGCCGACCCGTTGCGACAAACCAGACGATTGGGGGCAAAGATGGCCGAGACAAAGAAACTGCTGCGGGCACTGGCGGGTGAGGTGCAGGATGTACCGCCGATCTGGATGATGCGTCAGGCCGGGCGGTATCTGCCCGAGTATCGCGCAACCCGCGCGCAGGCTGGGGATTTTCTGTCGCTATGCTATAACCCTGAACTGGCGGCCGAGGTGACGTTGCAGCCGATCCGCCGCTATGGGTTCGACGCAGCGATCCTGTTTGCCGATATCCTGCTGGTACCGCAAGCGCTGGGCGCGGATTTGTGGTTTGTCACCGGAGAAGGCCCGCGTCTGTCGACCATCACGCAAGCTTCGGAATTCGATGCGCTGAAACCGGTCGAGGATATCCATGACACCCTGTCGCCGGTTTATGAGACGGTGCGCATCCTGTCGCGCGAATTGCCGTCCGAGACCACTCTGATTGGTTTCGCGGGCGCGCCCTGGACCGTTGCGACATATATGATTGCCGGGCGCGGCACCCCGGATCAGGGGCCCGCGCATGCGCTGCGCGAGGAAAACACCGTCCTGTTCGAGGCATTGTTGGAGCGTATTACGCTGGCGACCATCGAATACCTCTCGGCGCAGATCGAGGCCGGGGCTGAAGTGGTCAAGATCTTTGACAGCTGGGCCGGGTCACTGAAAGGGGATGCGTTTCGGAAATATGCGCTTGAGCCTTGTCGGGTGATCACGCAGGCCATCAAGGAACGCCATCCCGATATCCCGGTGATTGGTTTCCCGCGAGAGGCCGGGGATGGCTATATCGGATTTGCCAAGGCAACGGGTGTAGACTGTGTCGCGTTGGACAATTCGGTTTCGCCTGAATGGGGGGCCAAGCATGTGCAGGTGGATGGCTGTGTTCAGGGCAATCTGGCCTCGTCCCATATGGTGTCCGGAGGGCAGGCTTTGGTGGATGAGACGCGCCGGATTGTCGAAGCGTTCTCAAAAGGACCACATATTTTCAATCTGGGTCACGGGATCACGCCGGATGCTGACCCTGCGAATGTGCAGCTGATGATCGATACAGTTCGCGGGCGGTAACCGGGAAGGGGCCAGCCCCCTTCTTGGACTGTGGCCAATTCATCCCCCGAGGTATTTTTAGCCAGATGAAGAGGCGGATCGGCGAAGAGTTTCGAGCTCCGCCCGAATTTCCACACTGTGTTCGCCACGGGCTGGGCTTGGTTTCGGGGCCCACGCATGGTTGGAAAATCTCGGGGCGGCGGCGGCCTGAAGGTCACCGTCGATACGCAGCCATGTGTTGCGGGTGGTATTCATCTCATGGGCCTGTGCTTCGGTCGGGCTGAGAACCGGGGCGACACAGGCATCTGTTCCTGCGAACAGATTTGCCCAGTGGTCGCGTGGCTTTGCGGCGAATATGGCGGCAAGACTGCAGGTTTGCGCGGGCCAGAGTGACGGGTCGAACTGGGGCTCGAAAATCTTGTCGTCGGACAGGCCCATCTTTTGCAGGAAAAGCGCATAGAATTTGGGTTCGAGGCATTGGACCGTCACGAACCCGCCGTCGGCACAGGCGTAGGTGCGGCTCCAATGGGGGCCGTCCAGCAGGCTTTGACCGCGTGCGTCAGACAGGTTGCCGGATTGGTTCAGACTCATAAGCAGGTTCATCATATGTGCCGAGCCATCATAAATGGCGGCGTCGACGATGGTGCCTTGGCCCGTGCTCTGCGCGTTCAGAAGCCCGGCCAGAAGGCCAGCGACCAGATACATCGCTCCTCCGCCGATATCACCGACCAGTGTGGCGGGGGTCTGCGGCGGTTGATCGGGGGGTGATCCGTACCAGAGCGCGCCGGACAAGGCGATATAGTTCAGGTCATGTCCGGCCGTGTCCGACAAGGGGCTGTCCTGACCCCAGCCTGTCATCCGGCCGTAGACCAGCTTGGGGTTCATTTCGTGACAGGGTTCGGGACCAAGGCCGAGTTTCTCCATAACTCCGGGGCGAAACCCTTCGATCAGCGCATCAGCCGAGGCGATCAGCCGTTTGGTAACTTCCAGATCGCTCTCGTCCTTCAGGTTCAGATCAATCGACCGTTTTCCGCGATCCAGAACCGAGCATTCTGGCATGCCAGGTGTTGCCGCCCGTACCTTGCGGTGGATGGTGATGACGTCCGCGCCCATATCCGCCAGCAGCATGGCGGCAAAGGGGGCAGGGCCCAGCCCCTCGATCTCGATAATCCGAATACCGTTCAGCATTGCGCCCCTCCGTTTTGGCGCAGGGTTTCGACTTGTCCGGTGAATTGCAAGGCCGGAGTTACGTGCAATGGCGCCTTTCCCAACCGCAAAAAAGCGCAGGGCGGTGTGCGGAATTGACCTGTTCTGTGTCGGGCGGGCGAGGTAGGGTCGCCGCCAGAACGAGGAACCTGCATGACAACCATTCTTTCGATCAAGGATCTGCGCAAATCCTACGCCGGAGGGTTTGAGGCGCTGAAGGGCGTCTCGCTGGATATTGAGCAGGGGGAGATCCTGGCGCTGCTGGGCCCGAACGGGGCGGGTAAGACGACGCTGATTTCGACCATTTGCGGCATCACCACACCGACCTCGGGTTCGGTTGCGGTAGGCGGCCACGATATCCTGACCGATTTTCGTGCCGCACGCCGGATGATCGGGTTGGTGCCGCAAGAGATCGCGTTGGAGCCGTTCGAGAAGGTCTGGAACACGGTCCGCCTGTCGCGTGGTCTGTTCGGGTTAGGCCGCAATGATGCGCGGATCGAAGAAATTTTGCGCAAGCTGTCCCTGTGGGACAAACGCAAGAACGCGATCAAAGAACTGTCCGGCGGTATGAAGCGTCGCGTGCTGATCGCCAAGGCACTGTCGCATGAGCCGCGGGTGCTGTTTCTGGATGAACCCACCGCCGGCGTTGATGTCGAACTGCGCAAGGATATGTGGGAGATCGTGGCCGAACTGAAACAGGCCGGCGTCACCATCATCCTGACCACGCATTACATCGAAGAGGCCGAGGCCATTGCTGACCGTATCGGCGTCATCGACAAAGGCGAGCTGTTACTTGTGCAGGACAAACACACGCTGATGGCGCAGATGGGCAAGAAGCAGATCGAGGTGATGCTGACTGAGCCGATCCAGACCATTCCCGACAGTCTGGCGGTGCATAACCTGACGATGAATGGTAACGGTGATGCGCTGATCTATACCTATGACACGCATGCTGATCGTACCGGGATCACCACGTTGTTGAATGATGTGGCGCAGGCGGGGCTGGTGTTGCGTGATGTGCAGACGCGGCAGTCGAGCCTTGAGGAAATCTTTGTCAATCTGGTGTCCGGAGAGCCCGCATGAACTGGTCTGCCATTGCCGCCATCTACCGGTTCGAAATGGCCCGGTTCTTCCGCACCCTGGCACAGAGCTTTCTGTCGCCGGTCCTATCAACCTCGCTGTATTTCGTGGTCTTTGGCACCGCCATCGGCAGCCGTATTCAAGAAATCGAAGGCGTGTCCTACGGTGCCTTCATCGTGCCGGGGCTGATCATGCTGTCGGTGGTGATGCTGGCGATATCCAATGCGTCTTTCGGCATCTATTTCCCCAAGTTTCTGGGCACGATATATGAACTTCTCTCGGCGCCGGTGAATTTTATCGAGATTGTGATCGGCTATGTCGGGGCAGCCGCGACCAAGGCACTTTTCGTTGGGTTGGTCATCCTGGTTACGGCCTCTTTCTTTGTGGATTTGCGCATCGAACACCCGGTTGCGATGGCTGCATTTCTGATCCTGACCTGCCTCAGCTTTTCCCTGTTGGGGTTCATCATCGGTATCTGGGCCAGTAATTTCGAGCAGATGTCGCTGGTGCCGCAGCTTGTCGTGACGCCGCTGATCTTTCTGGGTGGCACGTTCTATTCCATTTCGATGCTGCCGCCGCTTTGGCAGACGGTCACCTTGTTCAACCCGGTGGTCTATCTGATTTCGGGGTTTCGCTGGTCGTTTTATGGGCTGGCGGATGTTCCGATCGGGCTTAGCCTGTTGGCCATTCTGGCCTTTACCGGCCTGTGCCTTGGCATCATCTGGTGGATCTTTAAAACCGGTTGGCGCATTCGTAGCTAAGCCACAGAGAGGCGTTGCATTTTTGCCCTCTGGCTTCAGGAAATGTGTTCACGTCACGTCTATCGGTAAATCGGTCCCTTGTTTACCGGTTGGGGGCACTCTACATCGGCACCCATGAAACTCAGCCTGCCGTTTATTAAAAAGCAACCCTGCGTGGCCGTTGTGCGCCTGTCCGGTGCAATCGGAATGGCCGGTCGTGGATCGATGTCCGACACTGCGCTGGCACCCGTACTTGAGAAAGCCTTTCGCAAGGGCAAACCTGCCGCCGTCGCGCTTGAGGTCAACTCGCCCGGTGGATCGCCGGTCCAAAGCTCTCTGATCGGCGCGCGTATTCGACGGTTATCTGAGGAATTGAACGTTCCTGTCATTGCTTTTGTCGAAGACGTGGCAGCCTCGGGCGGATATTGGCTGGCGGCGGCTGCGGATGAGATTTACGCCGATGACAGTTCGGTTCTGGGGTCGATTGGGGTGATCTCTTCGGGTTTCGGCGCGCATGTCCTTTTGCGAAAACAGGGTATCGAGCGCCGCGTGCATACTGCCGGCAAATCGAAGTCTATGCTGGACCCGTTTGCACCCGAGAAAAAAGAAGACGTCGCTCGGCTGGAAGTGCTGTTGGCTGACATTCACGAAAATTTCATCACCCATGTCAAAACCCGGCGCGGCGGCAAGCTGGATGAAAGTCAGGACCTGTTCACAGGCGAGGTCTGGCTGGCCCGGCGCGCGCAGGAACTGGGGCTGATTGATGGCATCGCGCATCTGAAGCCCAAGTTGCAGGAACGCTTTGGCGAAAAGGTCAAGTTCCGCCGCTATCGGCTGCGCAAACCTCTCTGGTCGCGCTTTGGGGCTTCGCTGGCACAGGATGCCGTTGCCGGCCTTGAGGAGCGTGCAGCCTACGCGCGTTTCGGTTTGTGACGTGATTATCAAGATTGTCACCCTGTTTCTGATCGCCATGGGTGTGCTGGCGATGTTCGGAAAGCTGCGCTTTCCGGGGCAAAAGAGGCTGCAATCGTCAAGGTGTCCGCGTTGCGGGCGGTTCAGGATCGGCAAAGGCCCCTGCGCCTGCGAAAAAGGAGGCCGGACATGACGGCATGGCTGTTATCCGGCCTTGGATTGCTGATCTTGTTGCTGGCGGGTGATGCGCTGGTACGCGGTGCGGTAAACCTGAGCCTGCGCATGGGCGTGCCTGCATTGATCGTTAGCCTGACCATCGTAGCCTTTGGCACATCAGCGCCCGAGCTTTTGATTGCGATCAGCGCGATCAAGGAGAACGCGCCGGGGATTGCGCTGGGCAACGTGGTCGGGTCGAACACGGCGAATATCTTGCTGGTTCTGGGCCTGCCTGCTTTGCTGGCCACGTTGCACACCAGCGAATGCGACAGTCGCAAGAACTATGTTTTCATGCTGCTCGCTTCGGTTCTGTTCATCGGGCTGGCATTCTGTGGCGTGTTCAACATGTTCAGCGGGGCCATTCTGCTGGCTGCGCTGGCTCTTGTTCTGTGGAATGCGTTCCGCGAGGCCTATGCGCATCGCAAGGCCTGTGGTGAGGCTTGTGCCGACGATGATGAGTTGGAAGGTCTGGAAGAGGCTGATCCCAACATGGCCTATTGGAAGGTTTCGGTCTACCTGGTGTTGGGCCTGATCGGTCTGCCCATGGGCGCGCATCTTCTTGTCGACAACGCGACCGTCATTGCGCGCACCTATGGGGTCAGCGAAACGGTGATCGGCCTCACACTGGTTGCCGTGGGAACATCCCTGCCGGAATTGGCCACCACGGTGATGGCGGCGCTGCGGCGTCAGGCGGATGTGGCGCTGGGTAATGTGATCGGGTCAAACATGTTCAACCTGCTGGCCATTGTCGGGATTGCCACGTTGGTTGGCCCTATTCCTGTAGATCCGGAATTCCTTGAATTTGACTTGTGGGTCATGTTGGGCGCGTCGCTGTTGCTGATCCCGTTCGTGTTTTTCAAGCGGGACATCACGCGCGTCTGGGGCATTGTGTTGACTCTGCTCTACGCGGTCTATGTCATCGTTTTGTTGGCGTAACGTGACGAAGAGGGATCATTCATGACCCGAGTCTTAGTGACCGGTGCCGGAATTCGCCTTGGCCGGGCCATGGCGCTGTATCTGGCGAGTCGCGGCTATGATGTAGCTGTACACTATGCCACCTCTGAACAACCCGCGCTGGAGACCGTGGCTGAGGTTCAGACGCTGGGGCGCAAGGCGGTCGCCTTGCAGGCCGATCTGCTGGATGAGGCACAAGTCAGCGCCCTGCTGCCCCGCGCGGCTAAGGCGCTGGGCGGACCGATCACCTGTCTGGTCAACAATGCCTCTATCTTTGAATACGACAATATCCACACGGCCACGCGACAAAGCTGGGACCGTCACATGGACAGCAACCTGCGCGCGCCTTTTGTGTTGACGCAGGCGATGTCTGATCAGGGCCTGACGCCCGACATGGACGACGCCGGTGAACCCGTTGCCACCGGGCTGATCATCAACATGGTCGACATGCGCGTGCGCAAGCTGACCCCCGAGTTCATGTCCTACACCATTGCCAAGATGGGCCTGTGGGCACTGACCCGTACCGCCGCGCAGGCGCTGACCCCTGCGATCCGCGTCAACGCCATCGGGCCGGGCCCCACCATGCAGGGCCATCGCCAGAGCGAAGACCACTTCAAGGCACAGCGCGCCAACACAGTTCTCGAGCGGGGCGCGAACCCGTCGGATATCACCGCCGCGCTGGGCTATTTTTTGGACGCGCATGCGGTGACTGGACAGCTGTTATGCGTGGATGGCGGGCAACATCTGGGCTGGCAGACACCGGATGTTCTGGGCGTAGAATAAGTAATTCTGCCGTAAGTTTTGCACCGCTCGCGTTCCTGTTACCTGCACGTTACAAAAATGTCTTTTTTTTCATACACTTGTCATGTGTAGGAAATAGTTTCATTTAAAAACAACAAGTTAAAATGCTGCCTAATTTTTGTGCAGATCAAGGAATCCTTAATGAAACAAGGGAAATTCGCGATGCCCGGAAACTTATCTCCACAGTTATCCACAGAAACCGTGGATTTGTTTTCTCTTGATCTGAAAGGCACAAGATTGCAGCCATGGTCAGAGAATCATATCTCAGGCCCATGACCATCCAAGACGACCCAACATCGAACGCTCAGCCCACCGGCTATGCCATCATTCAGCGCTATGTAAAAACGCTGGACAGCTCACCCGGTGTGTATCGGATGCTGGATGGTGACAGCCGGGTTTTGTATGTCGGAAAGGCGCGAAACCTGAAGGCGCGGGTGTCGAATTATGCGCGCCCCGGCCATTCTGGACGGATCGAACGGATGATCGCGGCAACCGCCTCGATGATGTTCCTGACCACGCGGACCGAAACCGAGGCACTGCTGCTGGAACAGAACCTGATCAAGCAGCTCAAGCCCAAGTACAACGTGCTGCTGCGGGACGACAAAAGTTTCCCGAATATTCTGGTGGCCAAAGACCACTCCTTTCCGCAGATCAAGAAACATCGTGGGGCAAAGAAAGAAAAGGGCGCCTATTTCGGACCCTTTGCAAATGCAGGGGCGGTGAACCGGACACTGAACCAGCTGCAAAAGGCATTCCTGCTGCGCAATTGTTCGGATTCCATGTTCGATAGCCGCACAAGGCCCTGCCTGTTGTATCAGATCAAGCGATGTTCAGGGCCTTGTGTCGGGTTAATCTCCGAGGAGGATTACCGCGAAAGCGTAAAGGATGCGGAACGCTTCCTGTCGGGCCGGTCGACCAAGGTGCAAGAGGAATTGGCCGAGCAGATGATGGCCGCCTCCGAGGCGATGGAGTTCGAGCGTGCCGCCAGCCTGCGCGACCGCATCCGGGCGCTGACGCAGGTGCAGACGTCTCAAGGCATCAACCCACGCGGTGTGGCCGAGGCGGATGTGATCGGCCTTTATATGGACAGCGGTCAAGCCTGCGTTCAGGTGTTTTTCATCCGGGCCAACCAGAACTGGGGCAACAAGGATTTCTATCCTCGTGTAGGGCCGGACGTGTCCTCGGCCGAGGTGATGGAGGCGTTCCTTGGTCAGTTCTACGACAACAAGGAACCGCCCCGGCAAATGATCCTGTCGGATGCCATCGAAAACGCCGATCTGATGCAAGAGGCGCTGACCGAGAAGGCCGGGCGCAAGGTAGAGATTCTGGTGCCTCAGCGCGGCGAAAAGCAGGAACTGGTCGCCGGTGCCCTGCGCAACGCACGTGAATCGCTGGCGCGGCGAATGTCGGAAAGCGCCACACAGGCCAAGCTATTGCGTGGTGTGGCCGAGGCGTTCGATCTGGACACTCCACCCGACCGTATCGAGGTTTACGACAACAGCCACATACAGGGAACCAATGCTGTGGGCGGCATGATTGTGGCCGGCCCCGAAGGGTTCATGAAAAACGCCTATCGCAAGTTCAATATTCGCGGCGATGATCTGACCCCCGGTGACGATTTTGGCATGATGAAAGAGGTTCTGAATCGCCGCTTCACCCGCCTGCAAAAAGAGGACCCGGATCGCGAAAAGGGGCTGTGGCCCGATTTGTTGCTGATCGACGGCGGTGCGGGGCAAGTCAGTGCTGTGCATGAGATTATGCAAACCCACGGCGTCGAGGATATCCCGATGGTGGGTGTCGCCAAAGGTGTCGATCGGGATCACGGCAAGGAAGAATTCCATCGCATCGGCCAACGCCCCTTTGCCCTGAAACGCAACGATCCGGTGCTTTACTTCATTCAGCGCTTGCGGGACGAGGCACACAGGTTCGCCATTGGCACCCACCGGGCAAAGCGCGCCAAAGCCGTGGGGGCGACCCCGTTGGACGAAATCCCCGGCGTGGGCGCGGCGCGCAAACGCGCTTTGCTGGCCCATTTCGGCAGTGCCAAGGCGGTCAGCCGGGCCAACTTGGCCGATCTCAAGGCGGTGGACGGTATCTCAGCCGGGTTGGCGCAGAAGGTTTATGACTTCTTCCACGACAAGGGCTAGACCTGCCGTCCGCGCCACAGGATATAAAGCCCCGAGGCCACGATCAGCCCGCTACCGATCCACATGGTCTGATCCAGCCTTTCGCCAAACATAACTACGCCCAGGCCGACACCGAACAGCAGGCGGGAATAGCGGAACGGCGTGACGGCCGAAACCTCGCCCGTCCGCATGGCTTTCATCAGCGATGCGTAGGCGGCGGTTCCCATCAGGACGGCTCCGCCGACATGCAGGCTGGTGTGCAGGTCCACAGGTGCCATTGGTGCGCCTTCCCAGAACCGATAGGCCAGCCCCGCGACGATGATGCAGAGAAAGCCGTAAAACCCCAGCACCTCGGTTCCCAGTGTGGCCGGTGCTGCCCGGCTGGCCAGATCGCGCCCGGCAAAACCCAGCATCCCCAGCACGGCCAGAATGGATAGGGCCGTGAAACTGTCTCCGGTTGGTTGGATGATCACCACCACGCCGATCAGGCCGATCAGGATGGCGCTCCACCGTCGCCAGCCGACCGTTTCGCCAAAGAACAGCGCCGCACCTGCCACCACGACCAGAGGCGTGGCCTGCAAGATTACCGTGGCCGCCGACAGAGGAGTCAGTGTGATCGCCAGCACATAGAACAGCCGCCCGAAGATTTCGAATAGCACGCGCACTTTCATCGGTCGCGACAGCACATCGGGGTGAAACAATCGTGTTCCGCGCACGATCGCGACAATCGCAAAGACCACTGTTCCGCCCGCGCCGAACAACAACAGAATCTGCCATATGGGTAACGTGGCCGAGGCCCCCTTGAGCAGCGCGTCCTCTAACGCGAACAGCGCCATGGCCGAGATCATCCAGGCGCTGCCGATCAGATTTGATCGGGGATCGGTTTGAATATGTGTTGTCATTGCTCGGCCACTTAGAAACCGCGCCAATCTGACCGTAAAGGGATCGCGCGCCAAGGGGGTATCTAGCTGAGAGTTCCAGCTTGCGACCCTTTGACCAACCGTGCCGCAACTGCCTGTGATCGGGTCCGTTTTTTGCGGTGCCGTCTTTTATGTCTGCAACCAGCGATGTAATGTCCAAACCATGAAGTGGAACCTGCCCAATATCCTGACCGTGCTACGCCTTATTGCAGCCCCCGGTCTGGCCGTGATGTTTCTGTATTTTACCCGACCCTATGCGGACTGGTTCGCGCTGATCCTGTTTTTAACAGCGGCGATCACCGACTGGTTCGACGGCTATCTGGCCCGCGCGTGGAAACAAGAAACCAAGATCGGGGCCATGTTGGACCCGATTGCCGACAAGGCGATGGTGGTGATCGCGCTGATGATCCTTGTGGGCTATTCAGCCGAACATTGGACGCCGTGGCTGGTGCTGCCCGCCACCGTGATCTTGTTCCGCGAAGTGTTCGTGTCAGGCCTGCGCGAATATCTGGGCGACACGGCCGGAACGCTGAAGGTGACGAAGCTGGCGAAATGGAAAACCACGGCACAGATGGTGGCGATTGCGGTGCTGTTTTCGCAGGGTATCTTTGAGCATAATTTCGTGATGGGCTCTTTCGGGATGAACCCGGAATTGATTGATCAGGCTCTGACCGGGCAGATCGAGGATGTGAACCACCTGCGCTGGCATCTGGAAGGCATGTTCTGGTCGGGTCGCGTTGGGCTGTGGCTGTTGTGGATTGCCGCGACGCTGACATTGATCACCGGCTATGACTACCTACGTAAAGCCATGCCCCATCTGAAGGAGAGCTAAGCGATGGACGTGCTGTATTTCGCCTGGGTCCGCGAACGAATCGGTCTGCCGAAAGAGCGGGTCGAGACCGACGCCGCAACGGTTTCCGATCTGGTTGCCGAACTCAGCGCGCGCGAGGACCGCTATGCCGCGGCTTTTGCCGACCTGTCCGCGCTGCGGGTGGCGCTGGATCAGGAGTTGTCGGACTTTGACGCCTCGCTGGCTGGCGTGCGCGAGGTGGCGTTTTTCCCACCCATGACAGGCGGCTAAGATGCGCATCGCGGTTCAGGAAGAAGAGTTCGATCTGGGGGCTGAGGCCAATGCCTTTGCCGCTGGTGACGACTCCAACGGGGCGATTGTGACCTTCACCGGTGTTGTGCGCGATCTGGCCTCGGGCGATTTGGATGTGATGGAGATCGAGCATTACCCCGGCATGACCGAACGGGCCTTGACCAAGATTGCCGAAGAAGCGCAGCAGCGCTGGTCTTTAGGCGATGTGCTGGTGATCCACCGTCACGGACGGCTGGCACCGGGGGACCGGATCATGATGGTCGCCACGGCCGCGCGGCACCGTAAGGATGCGTTTGAGGCGGCGGAGTACCTGATGGATTACCTGAAGTCCCGCGCGCCCTTCTGGAAGAAGGAAATCACCAATTCCGGCGCGCAATGGGTTGATGCCAAAGACGAGGACGAAGACGCGCTGACCCGCTGGTGACATTGCCAGCCGTGCACAGAATGTGACCGTCCAATCTCAACTCAAAAGCCTGTTAAGTTCTTCGCCGGGGATCGCATCCGCCGAATAGCTGAAGGTGCCTTTCAATTTCACTTCGTCAGCCGCCCGCTTCAATGCGCCAAACGCAGCGCGCGCAAATGACCCGCCGACGCTGATCCGTCGAACGCCTGCGTCGGAAAGTTCGGATACGGAATAGACAGGTCCGCTGAGTCCCATCACCACATTCACCGGTTTGTCGACTTCGCGGCACACGGTTCTGATTGCGTCCAAATCCGGCAGACCGGGGGCGTACAACACGGCAGCGCCTGCTTCGGAAAACAGCTGCAAGCGTTTGATCGTGTCACCCAGGTCCGCGCGGCCCCAAAGGTAATTCTCTGCCCTTGCGGTCAACAGGAAAGGCAAGCCTGTCGCGACTTCTGCAGCAGCCTGAATGCGGTCAACCGATTGGTGCAGATCATAGATCGGGGCATCTGTATTGCCTGTCGCGTCTTCGATCGATCCGCCAACCAGACCGATTTCCGCCGCCATGCGAATGGTCTGGGCGCAGGCCTCAGGCTTATGCCCAAAGCCCGCCTCAAGGTCAGCAGAAACGGGCAGCGGAACCGCTTTGACGATGTCTGAGGCATTGTCCAGCAACTCATCCCTGCTTAGGTCAGCAAAAGAGTCGCGTTTGCCTTTTGTGAACGCATAGCCGGCACTGGTTGTTGCTAAGGCTTCAAAGCCCAAATTGGACAGCAACCGGGCCGAGCCCGCGTCCCAGGGGTTGGGCATGACAAAAGCCTTGGACCCAAAGTGCAGGTCTCTGAACTGTTCGAATTTGACTGTTTGATTTGACATGGATCGCCCTCACGTTTGGGACGACCCTACAGCAATGTAACCGGAATCAGAGCGAAAAATCCGGTTCCTCAATCTGCGTTGTTGATACGTCCACGCAGTTCTTCGGCCTCTTGTCGGGCGGCGCGCAGACCGTCCATGGCGGCGGCAAGTTCAGCCTCGGCCTGGGTCAGTTGATTGGTCAGTTCGGCCTCGCGCTGTTGCAGGTAGGTGATCGCCTGATCGCGGGTTTCTTCGGCCTCGTGCAGCTCTTGGCTCATGCGGTCCAGATCGGCCACGTCGCTTTGGCGCACGCGTGACAGGCGATGGGCCAGCCAGTTGGCGAACCAGCCCATGCAAAAGGCCGAGAACAGGATAATGGCGGTGGCGATGATGAATTCGATTCTGTTCAACTTACTGGTCCCCTGCATCCGCGTCTGAGGCGGTATTGTCCGTCTGTTCACCCTCGATCATTTCCGCCTCGATCGCGTCCAGCCCGGTTTCCGGGTTCTCAATCGGTTCGGGCCGGATCAGGCGGAACTCGATTCGGCGGTTTTCTTCGCGGCCTTCTTCGGTGTCGTTATCGGCAATGGGCTGCGTTTCCCCGTATCCCATGGCAGTGAAACTGGCGGTGGGCACCCGGCGCGCGCGCAGCTCGTTCAGGATCGATTGCGCCCTCGATTGGCTAAGCTGTTGGTTCATCTCTTCCCGGCCCTGACTGTCGGTGTGGCCCTGAATCTCAAGCCTGATGGGGCCGCATTCGCGCAAGATGTCAGCAATCTGGTTCACCGTATCGCGCGAGTCGGTGGCAACAGTGGCCGAGCCAGGTTCAAAGGCGATCTTGGTGCCCGCCTGAACCTCGGCGATGCGTTCCTCGCAAACTTCGGGATCAGGCAGTTTGTCGGCGGGTTCGGGGGGTTCTTGATGGGTGATCGACAGGGTGAATTCCTGTGCGTCGCCCAGCTTCTCGGACAACAGACCCGCGATCTGCGCCTTTGTGTCCGGGTCATGGCTGACACCGGACAACTCAAGATCACCCGGCGTCACCGTCAAAGCACCGTTATGCAGTTGGGCCAGCGCCTCAAGCCCGGTCAGAATGCGCACGGGCCAGCCCGTCGGCAACCCTTCGGGCGCAATGCGGGTTGCGGTGTGGACCTGTTCCGACCCAAAGGCAGCGCGGGCATAGCTGTCGACCATGTCGCGCTGGGTTTCGTCGCCCAGCCGTCCGCGTATCTGCACCAACCCCTCGGGGCTGCGTGTGGCGGTGAATTCGGGGGGGCCGGAAACGGCATCGGTTTCCGGGGGCGGTAGGATCGCGTGCAGGGCAAAGACCGGAGGCAGCGCATTTTCAAGCTCGCCCACCACGCGATCAAAGGTCCCGGCATCGGTGCCCTGCGCCGCTGCCAGCGTGATATCCGCATCCGACATCGTAACCGATCCGCTACCCAGATCCGCCAGCGCCTGAATGCTCAGCGTGGCGGCGTCAGACCAACGTGGCGAGGGTACGCCCAATCCGATGGTGCAGGAGTAGGTGGCGCTCAGACCGGCCTCTTTCGCTGCGGCAATGATGGCATCGCGGGCTTTTTCGTCTTGCGCCGAACAGGCGTCGAACTGGCCGCCATTTTCGTCGATCAAAAACCGCAACGTAAAAGGCGTGATCACTGGGCGCGGGGCCGAGATCGCCAGGCCGATCCGCAGGCTGGGCGGCGCGGCACGGGTAAGGCTTTGTTCCAGCCGTTCCTTTTCCTGCTGGCTGTCGGCAATTGCGGTGATCTTGACCAGACCCGGGCTGGCCGAGATCTTGGCGCGGGGTAGGCTGGTCAGCGACTCGACGGCATAGGTGATCGCGGCGTCCCAGCCTTTTGGCTTGGGGTAATCGGCGGTTTCCATCAGGTCTGACACTTGGCTGCCATCGCTCAGATCACGCAGCCGCTCCATCAGTGCCTCGCGGTCCTGACTGGTTGGGATCAGGCCGATCACAGAAATCCCGCTGTCGTTGCGCAAAATCTCAGCGGAAAACCGGGGGGCGGCCAGTTGCGAGGTCGGCGCCACATTCATCTCGTCGATCACACGCGAGGTATCGACCTCGGTCCCGGCTGCGGTCAGGGCGTTAAAGCGGGTGGCCTCATCCGTGGCAGTGCCCGTTAGCACAACGCGCAACCCGTCGGAATACACCTCGGCCCAATCGTGCCCCTTCAGGTCCAGCGCACGGCGCACGGCAAATTCAGAGGACTCTTCGACCTTGGTCACCGCAAAGCTGGCCGCCAACAGGCAAAGGCCAGCCGACACGAGGAAGATAAAGGCTACGGCAAAGATATAGGGCAAACGCATGTGCGGGTTAACGACTCCTCAGGCGAATGTGCGAACTCTTACCTAGCCCCGCGCCAAGGTGCAATCAGAGCAACAGTGCGACGCAGAGGAAGATCAGCGGAATAAGGCCGGTGTCCCGATTGGCGCGGAACAATTGCAGCAGCTTCGCGTTATCCTCAAGATCCAGCCCGCGCAATTGCCAAGCCATGTGCCAGCCCATCGCCCATGGCCCGGCCAAGGCCACGGCCAACGACATGATTGAGGCTTGTGCCAGCGCTCCGTCGATGATGGCCAGACCCATCAGGAAAACCGTCGCCACCAGAAAGTACTTCAGCCAGCGCCCTGTATCGGTGCCAAACAGCCGGGCGGTGGATTTGATGCCAATCAGCTCATCATCTTCTGCGTCCTGATGGGCATAGATCGTGTCATAGAACAGCGTCCAGGCGATACCTGCCAAGTACAATATGATTGCAGGCGCACTGACCGTGCCCGTATGCGCGGCCCAGGCCAACAGGATGCCCCAGTTGAAGGCAAGCCCCAGAAACACTTGCGGCCACCATGTGAACCGTTTGGCAAAGGGATAGATCGTCACTGGCAGCAAGGACAGCACACCCATGGCGATGGCGGCCTGGTTGAAGGTTAGCAGAATCCCCAGCGCCAGCAGGCATTGTAGGCCCATCCAGATCACCGCCTGCCGCACACTGACCTGACCGGATGGAATCGGGCGCGAGCGTGTGCGCTCCACCTGCCCGTCAAATTCGCGATCGGTGATGTCGTTCCACGTACAGCCTGCTCCGCGCATCAGGAATGCGCCAAGGGCGCAGCCGATAGCGATCCACAGATCCTCCCACCTGGGATTGCCGTCGCTAAGGATCGCCAGCGCCAGACCCCACCAGCACGGAATCAGCAGCAACCACGTACCGATGGGCCGGTCCGCACGGCTGAGGCGCAGATAGGGGCGGGTGAATTCAGGCGCGTGGGTGTCGACCCAGTTGCCGGATACGGCATCGGCGACCTGGCCGTCTGGTGTTGGGGCGTTGCCTTGCATATGTAAGGCCTCATGAGTGCAAAGATCAGACTGTATGTAGAGCACCCTCTGGGTCAGGGGCAATCCGTTGATTTGACGCGCGAGCAGGGCCATTACCTGTTCGGTGTCATGCGCCTGGCTGTGGGCGGCCACGTGGCCCTGTTCAATGGCCGGGACGGAGAGTGGTTGGCCGAGGTTGCCGAAGCGGGAAAGCGCGGTGGCGTTCTGACCTGTGTGGAACAGACCAAGCCGCTGCAAATGCCGCCCGATCTGTGGTTCCTGTTCGCGCCGATCAAAAAGGCGCGCACTGATTTCATCGTTGAAAAGGCGGCGGAAATGGGTGCAGCTCGGATCCTGCCCGTGCAGACCGAGTTCACCAATTCCGAACGTATCCGACAGGACCGCCTGCAAGCCCACGCGGTTGAGGCCGCCGAGCAATGCGGAGGCACCTTCGTGCCCGGGGTCGCCGATCTACAACGGCTTGACCGTGTTCTGGATGCATGGCCCGATGGCCGTCAGCTGATGTTTTGTAACGAGGCCGAAGTTGGGTCGGCTCTGCGCTTGGCGGCACAGGAGAAGGGGCAGCCCTGGGCCATACTGATTGGCCCCGAGGGCGGTTTTTCGGATCGTGAACGCGTGCGTCTTGTTGGCCTGCCCTTTGCCCATGTGGTCAGTCTGGGCCCTCGTATCCTGCGCGCCGATACGGCGGCCGTAGCGGCGCTGACCATGTGGCAGCAGGCGCTGGGGGATTGGTCGTGACATGGCAATTAGCGCAAGCCGCTGATGCGCCAAAGATCGACGCATTTCTTTCGCAGCATATTCAGACCTCGATGTTCCCGTTGGCCAATCTGCGGGATCATGGTTTGTGTGGGTCTCACCCGCGCGCCATGAACATGTGGGTTTTGGGCGACGAACCGCGGGCTGTGTTTGGCATCACCAACGAAGGCATGGTCCTGCCGCAATGTCCCGACTGTTCCGATCCAGAGCTTGCGGATGCGATTGCTCTGATCCGCGGCCGCAAGCTGTTCGGTCTGGCCGCCGAAGCGGGACAGGTCCGAAAGATCATGCGGCTAGCCGGGTGGGAAGGTCGCCCCGCGACGCTGAACAGTGATGAGCCGGGTTTCTCGCTGGATTTGAAACAGCTTGTGCTGCCCGATGCCGAGGACGCTGAGCTTGTGCCCTTGGGTGAAGTCGACAAGGCGGTCACTGAAGGGTGGCGTGAACGTTACCTGATCGAGGCAATGGATTTCGATCCAGAACGCGCGCAGAAACAGGCGGGCGAGGATTATCTGGCGTATACAGCCCGCGATTCTCACCGGGTTCTGCTGATCGACGGACAGCCGGTTGCCATGACCGGATTCAACGCCCGCCTGCCCGAGATTGTACAAATCGGCGGCGTCTATACACCGCCCAACCTGCGCGGCCATGGCTACGCCCGCTTAGCGGTTGCGCTGCATCTGCTTGAGGCGTGCCGAGCCGGAGTGACCCGTGCAGTTCTGTTCGCGGCTTCCGATTCCGCCGCGCGTGCCTATATCGGAATCGGATTTCAACCGGCGGGGCAGTATTCACTGATCCTGTTCACAAACCCCGAGGACACGGCATGAGTTTCATCCGACCCGAAGCCAAACTGACCCTGTGGCGCTGGCGCGAAGTGCTGGTGGCGGGGGCTGTCCTGCTGGTGGGGCTCAGCTGGATCAGCGGCCCCGGTGGGTTGCTGGGATGGCTCGGCTGGGTGCTGGTTCTGGTCTCAGTCGCGCTTGCGGTCATCGGCATTCAGCGTGCCCGCTTCCGCACCGGGGCCGGTGGACCGGGCGTAGTAACCATTGACGAAGGCCAGATCACCTATCTGGGCCCTTTGGACGGCGGCATGGTCGCCGCGCGTGAAATTGAGCGTCTGGCGCTGGACCCGACGTCGTCGCCTGCGCATTGGGTGCTGGAACAACCGGGTCAGCCGGTGCTTCACATTCCTGTGAATGCCGAAGGGGCCGAGGCACTGTTTGATGTCTTCTCGGCGCTGCCGGGGCTGAAAACCGAACAAATGCTGGCGGAACTGAACAGTGGCACGGCACATCAGGTGGTGATCTGGGAACGTACACCCTCGCGTCCGGCGCATCTCAGGCTGCATTGACACTGGCGCGGTTTCCGACCACGAAAGACCAAACGACAGACACATCAGGATCGGAGAACGGTTCATGTCCATCCCCCAGTCCGGCGGCGGACCGATCGAACGCCATGAGCAACTGGCCGAATATCTGGAATCGGGCTGCAAGCCCAAACAGGATTGGCGCATCGGGACCGAGCATGAAAAGTTCGGCTATTGCAAAGACACGCTGAAGCCGCTGCCCTATGAGGGCGAGCGCTCGATTCTGGCCGTTCTGAAAGGTCTGCGCGACCTGCACGATTGGGAGCCGCTGGAAGAAAACGGCAAGCTGATCGGCCTGCAAAAAGACGGCGCCAATGTCTCGCTCGAACCCGGTGGACAGTTGGAACTGTCGGGTGCGCCTTTGGAAACCATCCATGAGACCTGTGACGAGGTGAACGCGCATCTGCGCGACGTGAAGGATATTGCTGACAAGATCGGCGTCGGCTTCATCGGTCTTGGTGCCGCGCCAACGTGGTCGCATGACGATATGCCCCTGATGCCCAAGGGCCGCTACAAGCTGATGAATGACTACATGGAGAAAGTCGGCACCATGGGTCGGTCGATGATGCGCCGGACCTGTACGGTTCAGGTCAATATCGACTTTGGGTCCGAGGCCGACATGGTGCAGAAACTGCGGGTCGCGCTGGCCTTGCAACCGGTGGCAACGGCGCTGTTCGCCAACTCTCCGTTCTTCGATGGCAAACCCAACGGCCAGAAAAGCTGGCGCAGCTATATCTGGCAGCATCTCGACGATGCGCGTACCGGGATGCTGCCCTTTGTGTTCGAGGACGGGTTCGGGTTCGAACGCTGGGTCCAATACGCGTTGGATGTGCCGATGTATTTCGTCTATCGCGACGGTCAGTATATCGACGCGTTGGGACAGTCCTTCCGCGACTTCCTGCAGGGCAAACTGCCCGCGCTGCCGGGCGAGACGCCGACCCTGTCGGATTGGGCCGATCACTTAACCACGGCCTTCCCCGAGGCGCGGATCAAGAAGTTCATGGAGATGCGCGGCGCTGATGGGGGTCCCTGGCGACGCCTGTGTGCGCTGCCTGCGTTCTGGGTTGGCCTGACCTACGATCAGGGCGCGTTGGATGCGGCCTGGGATCTGGTCAAAAGCTGGGACGCGGAAACCCGCGAGGCATTGCGTGTCGAGGCCGCAAAGGACGGGCTGCAGGCGCAGGTGGGCAACATCAACATGCACGATCTGGCGCGCGAGGTGGTTGCGATCTCTGAGGCGGGCCTGAAATCCCGCGCCTTCCCCGGTGCAGGCGGTCTGGTCCCGGATGAGACGCATTTCCTCAACGCGCTGAAGGACAGCATCGAAACCGGCAAGGTTCCGGCGGATGAGTTGCTGGATCACTACAATGGCGACTGGAATGGCGATCTGACGCGGGTGTTCCCGGAATACAGCTATTGATCCGCGCGGTGCGGCTTGCATTCACCGGGATTGGCCGATAGCAGGTTCTGGACCAAATTCAGGGGCCAGTTCGGAAAGCGTGATGGACGATCTTAAGGCAAAATATCTGGGGCAGATCGCTGAGGCAGGCGACGAAAACGCGCTTGAGGCGATCCGCGTCGCCGCCGTGGGCAAAAAGGGCGAGGTCGCGCTGAAGATGCGCGAGCTGGGTAAAATGACGCCCGAGGAGCGGCAGGTCGCAGGCCCGGCGCTGAACGCCCTGAAGGACGAAATCAACTCGGCCCTGTCCGCCAAGAAATCCGCGCTGGCCGATGCCGCACTGGATGAGCGTCTGCGCACCGAATGGCTGGACGTCACCCTGCCGACCCGCGCGCGCCGTCAGGGCTCGATCCATCCGATCAGCCAAGCGACCGAGGAACTGACCGCGATCTTTGCCGAACTGGGCTTTTCGGTGGCCGAAGGGCCACGGATCGAAGACGACTGGTACAACTTTGACGCCCTGAACATCCCCGGCCACCACCCCGCGCGGGCCGAGATGGACACGTTCTATATGCACCGCGCCGAGGGCGATAATCGCCCGCCGCACGTGCTGCGCACCCATACCTCTCCGGTGCAGATCCGCTCGATGGAGAAGCAGGGCGCGCCGATCCGCGTCATCTGTCCGGGCGGCGTGTATCGCGCCGACTATGACCAGACCCACACGCCGATGTTCCATCAGGTCGAGGGGCTGGCCATCGACAAGGACATCTCGATGGCGAACCTGAAATGGGTTCTGGAAGAGTTCGTTAAGGCGTTCTTTGAGGTCGACGATGTCGAACTGCGCTTCCGCGCCTCGCACTTCCCCTTCACCGAACCGTCGGCCGAGGTCGATATCCGCTGTTCTTGGGATAACGGCCAGCTGAAGATCGGAGAGGGCGACGACTGGATGGAGATCCTGGGCTCGGGCATGGTCCACCCCAAGGTGATCGCCGCCGGTGGCATCGACCCCGAGGTCTATCAGGGCTTTGCCTTTGGCATCGGCATCGACCGTCTGGCGATGCTGAAATACGGTATTCCGGATTTGCGGGCGTTCTTTGATTCCGACTTGCGCTGGCTGCGCCACTACGGGTTTGCGGCGCTGGATATGCCAAACCTGCATGGTGGTTTGTCGCGTTGAGCCAAGTAGAAGTGATCACGGCATGCGAGAATGTCTGCCGTGATTTTCATTGGCTAGGATCATTTTCTGACTGGGGTCCAACTCTGTTGGCGTCTGCCACAGCGTTGATAATCGCGTTTAAAGCTTACCCATGGCAAAAAGATGAAGATCGAAAACTGCAAATCGGGCTGGAACAGCGCAAAGCCTACGAAGGGTTAGTTAAGCAGTTTACCGAAGTGAAGCAGGCGCTTGTTGACATTAAGTTTCAAGATATCACCGTCGCAAATGACCAGATGTCAAAAGCCGTCAAAGTTCGTCGCGAATTGCTGGTGCAAATAAACGCTGCAACTATTCTAATGCATGCCGAAATAGTACCGTTTGTGTTTGAGTGCTATCAGTCAACTTCAAAAGTTCTCATAGAAATTTCGGAAGAGCTTAATAGCATTCTCGAAGAAGCGGGCGTTGACGGGATAATAGACAAGAGAGATCTAAGTGACCGGTGTAAGGTTATTATCCGTCGCGCTGTCGTAAAAATTGATGAGGCACTAGAAAAGCTAGTGAACGAAATTCGGGTGAGAGCTTATAGTCTAGATGCGCTCAAGGTAGAGAGAAATACTTGACTTACATTTGTAGCGCGGAGCAAAGGCCGATAGGCCGCCGCGCCATCGCCAGACCGCCCGCACGGGCTGGCGATTTGTTTACGCAAGCACTCCGATTGAACGATACACGGACTTGGTAAGTATAAATCGCCCACCACAAACCGAGGATCGCCATCCCGCGGTCTGGCGACAACGCGGCTTGTTACATGCGCCCACGGGGTTGTGACGTGACAGCGGGCGCAGGCTCGCTAGGGTTCGACGGATGATTTACCGACTGCTTTGCCTCTTCCTGCTGACCGCCACCCAAGCCTCCGCTATTGAAACCTGTCATGGCGATACCGCCTGTCAGGTCGGTGACCGCTCGTACCATGTTCTGGAACCGGATGGGTGGGATGGTGAAACGCCTCTGCCGGTGCTGTTGCATTTCCACGGCTGGGCCCGGCAGGGGACCGTGGTGGTAAACCACGAACGGATCGCCGGAGCCACAAAGCTGCGTGGCGTCTTGCTGGTGGCACCGAACGGGCTGGGCAAAAGCTGGGATTTCTGGACCGCGAACACCGGCGACGTGCCTTTTGCTGATCGTGTGCTTGAGGATGTGGCCAAGCGTTATCCAATTGACCCGGACCGCATCTATGTCTCGGGCTATTCCTTTGGCGGCGCGATGGCGTGGCGCTATGCCTGCCAGTCGGGCAATGACACGGCGGCGCTGCTGGCCGTTGCGGGCAGCATCCGCCAGACTGAGGAGTGCCCGCAGGCCCCGCGCGAGGTGCGTCATGTGCATGGCCTTAGCGATACGGTGATGGATTTCCCCTATGGCGCGGATGGCGACACCACCTATCCGGTGGCGCTGTGGCGCGAGATGTACGGTTGCAGCACCGCCACCCCGCGCGGCGAGTGGAGCGTGGTGCCGATACTGACGCTCAGCCGGATGGAGTGGACCGATTGCGCGCAGGGGCAGGTGGTGCTGGACACGCATCCCGGCGGGCATTTCATCCCCCATGGCTGGATCGGGCGGCAGTTGGATGAATTGTTGGGCCGCACCCCGAGCTATCCCTGAACTGTTTGACATCGCCGTGCGTCCCCCTTCCAGTTAGGCGAAACGATCTGACACGGGATTCCTTGCCGCATGAAACTGCTTTTGCCCTTCGCCCTGATCCTTGCCGCCGCACCCGCCTTTGCGCGTGACATCTATCCGCCGGTTGACGTGCTGCTGCAGACCGAAACTTCGGTCATTGGTGAGGCGCTGGAGTATCCCGACGGCACCCCGCAGATCACCATGGCCATCGTCACCATGCAGCCCGGGCAGAAAACCGGCCTGCACCGTCATGACGCTCCGCTGGCGGCCTATATCCTCGAAGGTGAGATCACCGTTGATTACGGCGATGCGGGTAGCCGGACCTATAAGGAAGGTGATGCGCTGGTTGAGGCGTTCCGGTCGCCCCATGCCGGTGAGAATACCGGCGACGGGATCGCGCGGATTTTGGCGGTGTTTGCTGGATCGGACAGCGTTGCCAACACAGTGACCGCGGAGTAGGCGCGGCGGTTCTACGCGCCCTCTTTCCCCTCTGCGCATTATCCGGTAAACGCGGTCTGACCCGAGATTTACTGGCGGAAACCGACCGATGAAATTCACTCTTTCCTGGTTGAAAGACCACCTCGACACCAACGCTTCGGTGGATGAGATTGCTGAGGCGCTGACTGATCTGGGCCTTGAGGTCGAAGAGATCGTGAACCCGGCGGACCGGCTGAAGGACTTTACGCTGGGCTATGTGAAACACGCCGAGAAACACCCCGACGCCGACAAGCTGCGCGTCTGTAAGGTGGACACCGATGAGGGTGAATTGCAGATCATCTGCGGTGCCCCCAACGCGCGTGAAGGGATCACCGTCGTGGTTTGCAAACCGGGCATGTATATCCCCGGTCTGGACCTGACCATCAGTGTCGGCAAGATCCGCGGCGTCGAAAGCTTTGGCATGATGGCATCCGAGCGTGAGTTGGAGCTGTCGGATGAGCATGACGGCATCATCGAGCTGCCTTCGGGCAAGGTCGGTGACAAAATCATCGACTGGCTGGCTGAGAATGAGCCGTCGAAGGTTGATCCGATGATCGAGATCGCGATCACCCCGAACCGCCCCGATGCGCTGGGCGTCGAAGGGATTGCCCGCGATCTGGCCGCGCGTGGCATTGGTAAGTTGAAACAGCGTGACTACACTCCGGTGCCGGGTGATTTCGAAAGCCCAATCAAGGTGACGATTGATGAGGATACGCTGGACGGCGCGCCCCATTTCACCGGACGTCTGATCAAGGGCGTTAAGAACGGACCCAGCCCGCAATGGCTGCAGGATCAGTTGAAGGCCATCGGTCTGCGTCCGATTTCAGCTTTGGTGGACATCACCAACTATATGACCTTTGACCACAATCGCCCGCTGCACGTCTTCGATGCGGACAAGGTGCATGGCAATCTGCGGGTACATCGCGCCAAGGGTGGTGAGAAGCTGGTTGCGCTGGACGAGAAAGAATACACTCTGCAGCCTGGCATGATGGTGATTTCCGACGACAAAGGCCCGGAGTCCATTGCCGGTATCATGGGCGGTGAGGAAACCGGCTGTACCGAAGAAACAGTGAATGTCTTCCTGGAAAGCGCGTTCTGGGATCACGTTCAGATCGCCCTGACGGGGCGGGCTTTGAAAATCAATTCGGATGCGCGCTATCGGTTCGAACGTGGGGTAGACCCGGAATACACGCTGGAAGGGTTGGAGCAGGCAACGCAGATGATTTTGGATATCTGCGGTGGCGAAGTGTCCAAGGTCGTGGAAGCGGGCAAAGCGCCGGATCATTCGCGCGCCTTTAAACTGGATGCCGAGCGGGTGCAATCTCTGGTCGGAATGGAAATCCCCGAAAGCGAACAACGCCAGACCCTGACTCGTCTGGGTTTCCGCCTTGAGGGCGAGATGGCGCATGTTCCCAGCTGGCGCCCAGATATCATGGGTGAGGCCGATCTGGTGGAAGAGGTCGCGCGGATTGCATCCCTGACCAAGCTGCAGGGCAAACCGCTGCCGCGTATCACCGATGGCATCCCGAAACCGGTGATGACCCCGACACAACGCCGTCAATCGATGGCGCGCCGCACCTGCGCAGCGCTGGGGTACAATGAGTGTGTTTCCTACACTTTCATCGATCAGGCCTCGGCGGCCTTGTTTGGTGGCGGGGACGAAGCGACGCAGCTGGAAAACCCGATCTCGACCGAGATGAGCCACATGCGCCCCGATCTGCTGCCCAGTCTGCTGCAGGCCGCCGCCCGCAATCAGGCACGTGGCTACGCGGATGTGGCGTTGTTCGAGGTCGGTCCGGTGTTCCATGATGGCGAACCGGGAGATCAAAAAACGCAGATCACCGGTCTGCTGGTTGGTCGTAATGGTCCCAAGGACGTGCATGGCGCATCGCGCCCGGTCGACGTGTTCGACGCCAAAGCGGATGCCGAGGCAGTGCTGGCCGCCATTGGCGCACCCGCCAAGGTGCAGATCCTGCGTGACGGCGATGCTTGGTGGCATCCGGGGCGTCACGGCAAAATCTGTCTGGGCCCGAAAAAGGTGCTGGGCGTCTTCGGCGAGTTGCACCCTCGTGTGTTGCAAGCGCTGGATATCAAAGGCCCGGCGATGGCCTTTACGATCTGGCCGGACGAGGTGCCTCTGCCCCGTAAATCCGGCGCCACCCGTGCTGCGCTGGAATTGCGTGACCTGCAAGCGGTTGAACGCGACTTTGCCTTTGTTGTTGACGAAGGGGTCGAGGCGCTGACGCTGGTGAATGCCGCAGCCGGTGCCGACAAGGTGCTGATCGAGGATGTGCGTGTCTTTGATGAATTCATCGGTGGCAGTCTGGGCGAGGGTAAAAAATCGCTGGCAATCACCGTGCGCCTGCAGCCAACCGACGCGACGCTGAAGGAAAAAGACATCGAAGCGGTGGCCGAGAAGATCATCGCCAAGGTCTCCAAGGCGACGGGCGGTGTGTTGCGCGGATAGGGGCCCTGCCATAAGACTTCAAAAAAACGCGCTTCCGGGCGCGTTTTTCGTTTCACCTACGGGAATTAGGGCGTGTTTGGGATAAGTGTTTCTGGATTTTCTTGATTGGGCTTCCCGCAAATGCGCCTTAAGTAGGTTCCAAATCAATACCGGAGGTCGACATGGGCTTGAACGTATACCTATCAGGGGAAATTCACACCGATTGGCGTGAGCAAATTATCGACGGCGCACAGGGATTGGACATCACCTTCAACAGCCCCGTCACCGATCACGACGCCAGCGACGATTGCGGTGTGGCTATTTTGGGCGAAGAGCCGAACAAATACTGGCACGACCACAAGGGCGCGATGGTCAACGCGATCCGGACGCGCAAAGGGATCGCGGATGCAGATGTGGTGGTCGTCCGGTTTGGTGAGAAATACAAACAGTGGAACGCTGCCTTTGATGCAGGTTATGCGGCAGCGCTGGGCAAGTCGCTGATCGTCCTACACGGCCCCGATCATCAGCATGCGCTGAAAGAGGTGGACGCCGCAGCCCTAGCCGTGGCCGAACAACCCTCGCAAGTGGTTGAGGTTCTGCGCTATGTGCTGACCGGCACGCTGCCAGGCTGACTTAACCCTTGGAAATTGGGCTTGCGGCTTAATGTGGCCGCAAGCCCGATCACGTCCGAGGGACTGTGAGGTCAGTCCCGCGGTGGCGTTACAAGACCTTTCTGGACGGCAGGGCGTTCCAGAAAACGGTCCAAATAAGCTGTTACATTTGTGTGGTCGTCCCATCCGACCAGTTCTCTGGCACCATAGAAATCTAGTCCGCGCAGCCAGGGCGCGATGGCTATGTCGGCGATCGAATACTCTCCGACGACCCAATCCTGCCCTTCAAGCTGCTGGTTCAACACGTTCAGCAACCGTTTGGCCTCGTTCACATATCGTTCGCGGGGACGGGGGTCTTCGATCTCGCTGCCAGCGAATTTGTGGAAAAAGCCAAGCTGGCCGAACATTGGACCAATGCCGCCCATCTGGAACATCAGCCATTGAGTGACCTGATGCTTGTCTGCCTGGGTCTGACCAATAAACTTGCCCGATTTTTCGGCCAGATACAGCAGGATGGCACCGCTTTCGAACAAACCAATGGGCTTTCCGTCCGGGCCGTCCGGGTCGATGATTGCGGGGATCTTGTTGTTGGGGTTCAGCGACAGGAACTCGGGGCTTTTGACATCCGCGTCCGACAGGGTGACCTTGTGTGCCTCATACGGCAGGCCGGTTTCTTCCAGCATGATCGAGGCTTTGACCCCATTGGGCGTGGGGAAGGAGTACAGCTGAATCCGGTCCGGGAACTGTGCGGGCCAGCGATTCATGATCGGGTGTGGTTTGGTGTCCAGCATTGGGGGGCTCCTGAGTGGATACCCCCAGAACGTAGGGCGCGAGGGGCCATCTTGTAAGCCCCCAAAGCTGTGCGCGACCGGTCAGCGCGTGTTTGCTGGCGAACAACGGGGAAATCCGGTGGAACTAGCACCTAGACCAAAGCGTGTTTTTGCCTCAGACTTTGGCAATTCCCGCGCGAAAGCCGCGGGTTTCTTGTTGTTGAAAGGAGATGGCCGTGGATGAGGTCGTAACACAGGTGGGCGCGTTTGCGCCGCTGATCATGAACGCGGTCAAGGCGCTGATCGTTCTGATCCTTGGCTGGATCGTGGCTGGGGCCGTGGGCGGCCTGGTGCGCCGCCGGATCAACTCGACTCCGCAGATTGATCCGACGTTGGGCAACTTCTCAGCCAGCCTGGTGAAATGGGTCATCCTCGCGATGGTTCTGGTGGCCGTTCTGGGGATCTTCGGGATTGAAGCCACTAGTATCGTTGCCATTCTGGGTGCCGCGTCGCTGGCCATTGGTCTGGCGCTGCAAGGGACGCTCAGCGATCTGGCGGCCGGCGTCATGCTGGTGGTGTTCCGCCCCTACAAGCTGGGTCAATATGTGGATATTGGCGGCACGGCCGGGACAGTGAAAGACCTGAACCTGTTCACCACCGAACTGGTGACGCCGGACAATGTGCAGATCATTGTCCCCAACGGGCAATCCTGGGGGTCGATCATCACCAACTATTCGGCGCATGACACAAGGCGTGTCGATCTGGTGTTTGGTATCGACTATGGCGACAACGCGGACGAAGCGATGAAGATCATTCTGGATGTCGCCAAGGCGGACGAGCGTATTCACAGCGATCCCGAACCTTGGGTGCGTGTGACCAACCTGGGCGACAGCTCGGTCGATCTGACGGCCCGTCTGTGGTGCGCAGCGGCGGATTATTGGGACGTGAAGTTCGAAATTACCAAAGCGGTGAAAGAGGCTTTCGACGCAAAAGGCGTGTCGATCCCGTATCCGCATTCGGTAGAGATTCACAAACAGGCCTGAAGGCTCCCGCCCGTCGATCGGGCATTGAAATGCCCACCTCCGGTTGGGCCCGGCGCCGCGCTGGTCGCGCGGCGTTTTTCTATGTCGCGCGGGTCGATGAACTTTGCGTAACGAAAAAAGGCGCCCTTTGGAAAAGGGCGCCTTTCGATTTCTATGTGCCAGCCTTAGGCGTTGACGATGTCGCTGGGCGATACAACGTCCAGACCCAGTGCTACACCAACGGCCTCATAGGTGAGCTGACCAGCGTGAACATTCAGACCAGCCAACAGGTGCGCGTCATCCTGGCAAGCCTTTTTCCAGCCTTTGTCGGCCAGCGACAGCATGAACGGCATGGTCGCGTTGCCCAATGCGATGGTCGAGGTGCGCGCAACGGCACCCGGCATGTTGGCAACGCAATAGTGCATGATGCCGTCGACTTCGTAGATCGGGTCAGCATGGGTTGTTGCTTTGGAGGTTTCAAAGCAGCCACCCTGGTCGATCGCAACGTCAACCAGAACCGCGCCGGGCTTCATGGTCGAAAGCTGTTCGCGTGTCACCAGTTTAGGAGCAGCCGCGCCCGGGATCAGAACGGCACCGATAACCATGTCGGCATCCTGGATCAGTTCGGCGGTGGCACCAGCGGTCGAGTACTGGTTCTTGAAGGTTCCGCCATACACGTCATCGAGGTAACGCAGACGCGGAAGCGAGCGGTCCAGGATGGTAACATCTGCACCCATGCCAGCCGCAATCTTCGCGGCATGCGTACCAACAACGCCGCCACCGATCACAACGACCTTGGCCGGTCCAACGCCGGGAACGCCGCCCATCAGAACGCCACGACCGCCATTTGCCTTTTGCAGGGTCCACGAGCCAACCTGCGGCGCCAGACGACCGGCAACTTCGGACATCGGGGCCAGCAGCGGCAATCCACCGCCAGGTGCGGTGACGGTTTCGTATGCAATCGCGGTGCAGCCCGATGCCAGCAGGTCGTGGGTCTGATCTGGATCGGGTGCCAGGTGCAGGTAAGTGAACAGCAACTGGCCTTCACGCAGCATCTTGCGCTCGACCGCCTGGGGTTCCTTGACCTTGACGATCATGTCGGCAGTGGCGAACACCTCTTCTGCGGTGTCCAGGATCTGGGCGCCAGCAGCGATGTAGGATTCGTTGTCAAAGCCCGAACCGATCCCGGCACCGGTTTCGATTACAACTTCGTGGCCGCGCGCGACGGCTTCCTGTGCCGCGTTGGGCGTCATGCCGACGCGGAATTCCTGTGGTTTGATTTCCTTGGGGCAACCGATCTTCATTTTTCGCTCCTCCATTCATAAACTGCCTAAATAATGGGCGATCCAGAGCGCAATTTCTGTGAAACTCTGCCTGCAAAATTGCTTTTTTTCAGGAGAATCTTCGTTATATAGTCGAAAACTTGCAAAGGATTTGCGCAAATGAGCTTGGATGCGACGGATAAAAAGATTCTGGCAGCCCTTCAGCGGGATGGCCGTATGTCAAATGCGGAACTGTCCGAGCAGGTGAATCTGTCGCCTTCGGCCTGTCACCGGCGCGTTCAGCGGCTAGAGGCTGAAGGCTATATCCGCAAATACGTGGCGCTGCTGGATGCGCGCAAGATGAATGTGCCCACGACGGTGTTTGTCGAGATCACGCTGCAAGGGCAAGCCGAAGAGCTTCTGAATGCGTTCGAAAAATCCGTGGCGCGCATTCCTGATGTGCTTGAATGCCATCTCATGGCCGGTACGGCGGACTATATTTTGAAGGTTGTCGCCGAGAACACCGAGGATTTTGCCCGTATCCATCGCCAGTATTTGTCGCGACTGCCGGGGGTGGCGCAGATGCAAAGTTCCTTCGCGCTGCGTACGGTGTTTAAGACCACTGCGTTGCCGGTGTGACGTTCAGCCCGGGCCGGGATAGGTGAACAGGGCCAGGTGCAGGGCGTTAAAGCCAAAATGCATCAGAACCGGCACCCAAAGCCGCCCGGTTGCGTAATACCCCAATCCGCAGGCGGCCCCGAGGATCGAGGCGAAGACGACCAGTGCCGGGCCACCGCCCGCATGGGCCAGACCGAACAGCAGGCTGGCAGCTGCGATCCCGAGCGCCACGCCGATTTTCGACGTCAGGACCGATTGCAGATAGCCACGGAAAAAAGCCTCTTCAGTCAGGCAGGTTAGGAATAGGTTTGAAAACACAAAAATCAGCCACCATGCGGGCAGGCCTATCTCGGGCCGCACCGCACCCAAGGAAAGACCCAACGCAAACAGGGCGGGCAGTGCCGCCAACCCGATCAACAAAGGCCCGGTTCTGACCAGCCGCGCGCCATGGATCATGCCTGGCCAAGCCAGCAGAACGGCAAACAAGACCATTGGTTTGTCCAGGTTGAGATACATTGTGAACGCAGCGCTGCCCGGGCCTGCCTGTACCTGATCCAGAACCAATAGATTGTGAAACCCGGGGATCAGATGCGCCCCCAGAGCCAGACACCACAGGATCAACACCAGATGCCCGAAAACGGCGTGCACACCGGTCAGACGGCGCAACCCTACAGCACCCAGCAAGCCCGCTGCCGTGATTGCCAAGGCCAGCGGGGTTAGCAGGCCAAGCACTGTTGCTGAACCTAGGAACGCTGCCAACAGGGCCAGACCCAGCCCTTGTCGGCCTGATACCATGCCTATTTGTGCGGCAATCAGGATGAACCAGGGCCAGATCGCAGGCAGTAGGGAAATGAAATGCGTCACATTCACCTCAGGGGGGGTTGAAGGGTACTTGTGCCGACGGAATGATCCCTCTGGCAAGTAGGTTTGGGGCGGATTTATGCCAACCTGTTGGTAATGCGGCAAATCTGCCGCTTGTATCCCTGGGCGTGTAGGTTCAGATTTAGAAAAGGACCAAACCTCTTTTCGCATCGCCTTGACCTTGCTGCCATAAGCGGTTTCGCTTGGGGAAGGGCTTTATAAATTATTCTGATGACATCAGGCGGTTACACGCGCGTTGTATGGTCCGGACCCGATAGACGATAAGGATAAGACCTTGGCTTACGAACATAACGATGCCCCAAAAGATTGGCTGGAAGCCGAGTTGGAAGACACGCTGGACGAAGATTTCGAGATCGAGTTCAGCGAACCCATGCTCTCGATGGAAGTCCGCAAGATCTATAAGGACCAGCATCCCGACATGCTGGATCGCAAAGTCTATTTCCGCAATCTGCTGCGCTTGCAGGCCGAATTGATCAAGGTTCAGGACTGGGTGCAGCATACCGGGGCCAAAGTGTGCATCCTGTTCGAAGGGCGTGACAGCGCCGGCAAGGGCGGCGTGATCAAGCGGATCACCCAGCGGTTGAACCCGCGGGTCGCCCGCGTGGTCGCCTTGCCAGCGCCCAGCCGCCGGGAGCAAAGCCAATGGTATTTCCAGCGCTATGTACCGCATCTACCCGCGGCCGGCGAAATCGTGTTGTTCGACCGATCCTGGTACAACCGCGCTGGGGTGGAACGGGTGATGGGGTTTGCGTCCGAGGATCAGGTCGAACAGTTCTTTCAGGACGTTCCCGAATTCGAACGGATGCTGGTGCGGTCGGGGATCATTTTGCTGAAATACTGGTTCTCAATCACTGATGAAGAACAGCAGTTGCGGTTCCTCATGCGCATTCACGACCCGATGAAACAGTGGAAACTGTCGCCGATGGATCTGGAATCCCGCATCCGCTGGGAGGCCTATACCAAGGCCAAAGAAGACATGTTGTTCCGCACCAACATTCCCGAGGCGCCCTGGTATATCGTCGAAGGCAATGACAAGAAACGCGAGCGCCTGAACTGTATCGAGCATCTCCTGACCAAGATCCCCTATACGGATGTTCCACAGGAAAAGGTCGAATTACCGGATCGAAGATACAACCCGGAATATGAACGGCGCGTCCTGCCGGATGAGCTGCACGTTCCTAAAATCTATTGATCAAAAGAAAACGCCCCCAAAACCGGGGGCGTCATTAGTTTGGAAAACCTGGGGTCTCAGAACACGAAATGTTCGTTTGCCAGGTCTGCGACCTGAGTGTTTTGCAAAGTCAGAGTATTCCCTGCGTTGTCGTCGATGATCACATCATTGCCGGATTGCGAGATGTGGTTGTTCATCAGGTCGTTATACCCGGTGATCGCACCATTCAGGCTGAGGTCGATGAAGTCTTCAGAGGTGAAATCCGTGACGGTGTCCGGCCCGATGGTGAATACGAATGTGTCCGCCCCGTTGCCGCCGGTCATTGTGTCAATGCCGCGGGCACCGATCAGGGTATCGTCGTCGTCGCCTCCGATCAGGGTGTCGCGGCCACGGCCACCCCTAAGCACGTCGTTGCCAGAGCCGCCCTGCAACCTGTCGGCACCCATGCCCGATTGCAGCCAGTCATTGCCGGTCGCACCCATCAACAAATCGACGCCTTGGCCACCCAGAAGGACGTCATTGCCGCCATGACCGCTCAGCGTGTCATCGCCGGTGCCGCCGGTCAGCGTGTCGCGGCCGAAGCCGCCGTCAAGAATGTCATCTCCTTCGCCGCCGTTCAGCGCGCCGGCCTGACCGGCTTTCAGAATGAACCAATTGTCTGAGGCGTCGCCCACAGTGCCTGCGTCCACGGCCTGTTGGCCGGGTTGGGTAGGTGTGCCGCCGCCAGAGCCGCCACCCGACCCGCCGGTGTCCAACTGCACCGGCGCCGAGGTCGTGGCAAAGTTCTGGGTCACGATCACGGCATCCCAACCGTTGAAATTGCCTTCTTCAATCCCGATCCCGATATATTCGAAATCGGGGTTCAGTATGTTGGCCCGGTGACCGGGGCTGTTCATCAGGCTTTGGTGAAGCTGTACCACATCATCGCTGGCACCATTGGGCCCGCGTTCGGATTGCCAGGCGATGTTTTCACCCGATCTCCAGCTGCCGGTGAAATCGAAACCGGCATCTCTCATCCGCTGGGTCGCGCTCGAGCCGCCCTGACCGGTGTGGCTGAAGATATCTGTCTGCAGCATCCATTCGCTGTGATCTTCGGCCGAGTCGTTCAGCTGAAGCTCAAGCTTGAGGGGTTGCAGCCCCCGACTTGTGCGTTCGTCATTGATCAATGCAAGCATCTGCCGTTCTAGATTGCTGGCCGTTGACATGATTCTGCCTCCAATTGAATTGAGTTATTTTGGCGAGACATTAATGGCGAGAATTTGACGGGATACAGACACAATCTGGACACCCCGACCCGTTCGGCGATTTGCCACCGCCTGATTCGCGTTGTTTGTGCGAAAAACTGCGCAAGTGCGCTGTGAAAGCGGTGTAAGGCACCGTTTCAGTGCCTCACACGCTGCATCGGACCTTAGACAAAGTCCATCATGCATCCACTGTCGGCCGGTATCAGGATAAAGAAGTCATCCGGTGCGTCCGCCTCCATGACCGGGGCATCGTCATTCGCCGCCGGAGTGTCGTCGCACATATCCAGGGTCAGCATGAAATCGTCCTCGGTGGTGTCCGCATCGGTCACCATCGGGTCGTCATTCATTCTGAAATCGTCGACCAGCGCCAACAGGTCGTTCACGAAATCCTCGATTGCTGCCAGGAATTCTTCCACGTCGAAGCAAACGCCTGCAGTCGTATCGGTGACATCCGGTTCAGGTGTTTCCGGGTCTTCGGTCTCGGTGACGTCAGTGTCCGGTGTTTCCTCAACCGGGTCGTCGGTCTCGGTGACATCGGTGTCAGGCGTTTCTTCGACTGGGTCGTCGGTCTCGGTGACGTCGGTGTCAGGCGTTTCTTCGACTGGGTCGTCGGTCTCGGTGACGTCGGTGTCAGGCGTTTCCTCAACCGGTTCGTCGGTCTCGGTGACATCGGTGTCCGGTGTTTCCTCGCTCGGGTCCTCGGTTTCGGTGACGTCGGTGTCAGGCGTTTCTTCGACCGGGTCTTCGGTGACAGGGTCGTCCGGCATTGCCACGTCGTCCGTGGGCGGCGTTGGTGCCGCACCGTTGTCCAGCACCACTGCAGCGTCGGTAGTGGCAAAGTTCTGGGTCACCATGACGGCATCCCACCCATTGTAGTCGCCTTCTTCAATCCCAATTCCGATAAATTCGTAGTCAGGGTTCAGGATGTTGGCGCGGTGGCCAGGGCTGTTCATCAGGCTCTGGTGCAGTTGCTCGACATCGTCGCTGATGCCTGCGGCACCGCGTTCCGATTGCCAGGCGATGTTTTCACCTGACCGCCAGCTGCCGGTAAAGTCGAACCCGGCATCTTCCATGCGCTCGGTCGCGCTAGAGCCGCCCGATCCGGTGTGGCTGAATATATCGGCGTTCAGCATCCAGGTGCTGTGATCTTCGGCCGATGCGTTCAGGCGGGTTTCCAGTTGCAGCGGGGATAGCCCGCGGGATGTGCGCTCATCATTGATTAACGCCAGCATTTCTTGCTCGAATGTACTTGCAGTCGACATGGTAGCCTCCGTTTTGAATGGTCGTCTGAGTAGACGAGGCCAGTTACAGGGGGCGTCGAACGGACGGACAGAGCGGTTGAGATTTCAGGCGAATTTCAGCAGGGGCGTGCTACCGATACGGGATTCGCTGCGCTGCAAAATGCCGGGCAAAATGTTGCTTGGCCCGATTTAGCAGCTTGTCGCCTAAGGCTGAGGCGGACTCGGCGGAATGCAACCGGTGATAGAAACGACAAACCCCCGGGCGATGCCTCGGGGGTCGTCAAATAGTGTCATCCAAGCTGGACGAGCGAGGTGCTTAGAGCAAACCTTCGCGCTGTGCTTTCTTACGTGCCAGTTTACGGGCACGACGGATCGCTTCAGCCTTCTCGCGCGCTTTTTTCTCGGACGGTTTCTCGAAATGTTGCTTCAGCTTCATTTCACGGAACACGCCTTCGCGCTGCAGCTTTTTCTTCAGGGCACGAAGCGCCTGATCGACGTTATTGTCGCGAACACTAACCTGCATGTGGTTGTCACCACCTTTCTAGATAGAGTTGCAAGGAAATTGCAGGAGTTGGCCGTATAGCAAAGCCGGTCTATCTTGTCTAGTACTGGCCCCGAGAACCGGAGACCCGCCATGACCGTTACCTATGAAGATGCAAAACAACAGCTTTTGGATGCGATGCTGACCCACGTGCCCTTTGACGGTTGGTCTGAAACCAGCTTTCGCGCCGCGATCATTGATTGCGATCTGGATGACGGTTTGGCGCGCGCGATCTGCCCCCGAGGCGCGGTTGATCTGGCGCTGGCTTTTCATGCGCGCGGGGATGCGGTCATGGTAGAGCGTCTGAAATCCACCGACCTGAGCGAGCTGAAATTCCGCGAGCGCGTGGCCGCTGCCGTTCGGTTCCGGCTTGAGGCTGTGCCTGACAAGGAATTGGTGCGCCGTGGCATGACGCTGTTTTCGCTGCCGACCCATGCGGCGGATGGGGCCAAGGCGCTGTGGCAGACCTGCGATCTGATCTGGGACACGCTGGGCGATACCTCGGACGACGTGAACTGGTACACCAAGCGCGCGACCTTGTCTGGGGTCTATTCCTCGACCCTGTTGTTCTGGTTGGGGGATGATTCGCCGGACCACCAGAAAACGTGGGAGTTTCTGGACCGTCGCATCGACAATGTCATGCAATTCGAAAAGCTCAAGGCGCAGGTGAATGGCAATCCGCTGTTCAAACCTTTTCTGGCGGTGCCGAATTGGTTTGCCAGCCAGGTGAAACCGCCCGTGAAAATGCGGGTCGACCTGCCCGGGATGCTGAATCCGCGCAAGTAAGCATCTGGGCCTTCTAGAAATTGCCTGCTAGGCATTGGGCAAAGGAGATTTGCCCATGACCCAGACAATGCGCGCCGTTGAGATCACCAAACCCGGCGGACCGGAGGTTTTGCAACTGACCGACCGTCCCGTACCGGAACCCCAAGCCGGTCAGGTGATCCTCAAAGTGGCATATGCCGGGGTAAACCGCCCGGACGCGTTGCAGCGCGCTGGGGCTTATGATCCCCCGCCGGGTGCCAGCGATCTGCCAGGCCTGGAGGCGTCGGGCGAGGTCGTGGCGATCGGTGCGGGTGTCGATGGCCTGTCGGTTGGTGACAAGGTCTGTGCGTTGTTGCCCGGCGGTGGCTATGCCGAATATGTCGCCACGCCCGCTGCACATTGCCTACCGGTTCCCACAGGTATGGAAATGAAAGAGGCCGCCTGCCTGCCCGAGACCTTCTTTACCGTCTGGTCCAACGTATTCATGCGCGGTGGGTTGAAAGCGGGTGAGCGTTTTCTGGTCCATGGCGGGTCCAGCGGTATTGGCACGACGGCCATCCAACTGGCCAATGCGTTTGGCGCACGGGTCTTTGCAACCGCCGGGTCGGCCGATAAATGCGAGGCTTGCGTCAAACTGGGGGCCGAAAAGGCGATCAATTACCGCGATGAGGATTTCGTGGGTGTCCTGCGCGCCGAAGGTGGGGCGAACCTGATCCTCGACATGGTTGGGGGCGATTATATCCCGCGCAACGTCAAGACACTGGCTGAAGACGGGCGCCTGGTGCAGATCGCCTTTTTGCAGGGCCCGAAGGTCGAACTGAACTTCGCCCTGATGATGGTCAAACGGTTGACCCTGACCGGCAGCACCTTGCGCCCACAAAGTGACCTGGCCAAGGCAAAGATTGCGCAGGATCTGCGCGAGGCGGTCTGGCCATTGCTGGACGCCGGAAGGGTGGCGCCCGTGATGGACAGCGAATTTGCGCTGGCCGATGCCGCCGCTGCGCATGCGCGTATGGAAAGTTCAAATCACATCGGCAAGATCGTTTTGAACGTCGCCGGATAAGCTGACCAGCGCGCGGTTCAGGCCGCGCGCTTTAGGCGACGGCCCGGCGGTACAGGTGCCATGTGGCGTGGCCCAGCACGGGCATCACCACAATCAACCCCAGCAACATCGGGATTGCGCCAATCACCAGCAAGGCGGCGACTATGAAGCCCCATGTCAGGATCACTCCGGGGTTTTGCCGCAGCACCCGGACCGAGGTCACAACCGCCACTGGTAGACCCACTTTGCGGTCCAGCAATAACGGAAAGCTGACCACGCTGATGGCTAGTGCGACCAGAGCAAACAGGAATCCTACCGCGTTGCCAAAGATGATCATTGTCCAGCCCGCACCGGTGGTGAACACCTGCGTGACAAAGGCGCCTAAGGATGTGGGCAGATCAGGGCCCAGCGTGTGGACGTAGATGCTCTGCGCTACCATCAGCCAGACAAGCAACAGCATGACAAGATAGAAACCCAACATCAAAATGGCACCGAAAGATGGCGATCGGAACACACCGAACGCATCCAGCCAATGCACTTCTCCCCCTTGTTCGCGTTTGCGGCTGATCTCGTACAGACCCACTGCGGCTATTGGGCCGATCAGAGCAAACCCCATGATCAGCGGCGCCAGCAGCGGCACCATGTTGCGGTTCAGCCCGAACCCGAACATCAACAATCCTGCGATCGGGTAGATCAGCACGATGAATATGGCATCTGCTCTGGTTTCCAGAAAGTCATTGTACCCAGCCTGTAGACAAGCCCGCAGGTCTTGCATTGTTAAATTTTGCACCACCGGCAGATGCCGCGTATCCGCGCTGCCGATATGGTTGACGCTTTCAGCTATGTGATCACCGGTCGCACCGATATTCTGGGCGGCCCAGCTAATCGGATTTCCAATCGTTTTAGCCATTGATTTCCCCTCCCTTTGCGTATCGCGCAGCAGGGTGGATCCGGCATCGATTGCCTGAGGCCGGACCAGCCGGCAACGCCCAGATAGCAGTATAGCACATTTTTTCACGTTACGGTTGCGTGACGCGGAAATGTGCCGATTGCCCTGATTTTCAGGCGTGTTAGCTTGGTCGCAGGCAACAGGAGGTCAGCATGCAGCAAACGGCAAGAACCGTCGTCATTCACGAACACGGCGGCCCCGAAGTTCTGAGGATCGAAGACCGCCCCGTCGGGGACCCCGGCCCCGGCGAGGTGCGTATCCGCCATCATGCCTGCGGATTGAATTTTATCGACATCTACCAGCGGATCGGGCTGTACCCGATGGATCTGCCGCACGCTCTGGGGATGGAGGCCGCAGGCGTGATCGAAGCTGTTGGCGAAGGTGTGACCCATCTTGAGCCTGGCCAACGTGCAGCTTATGCGGCGGCACCGGCAGGCGCCTATTCTGAAGCCCGGGTGATGCCCGCAGCGCAGGTTTGTCCACTACCTGACGGGATTCCGTATGATGCGGCGGCGGCGATGATGCTAAAGGGATTGACGGTCGAATATTTGTTTCACCGAACGACGCCGTTGAAACGTGGCGATACTGTTTTGTTTCACGCGGCCGCTGGTGGCGTAGGGCTGATCGCGTGCCAATGGGCCAAATCCGAGGGGATTACTCTGATCGGAACCGCCGGGACCGACGAAAAATGTAGCCTTGCCCAATTCAACGGCGCTGCGCATTGCATCAATTACCGCACCGAAAACTTTGTCGAGCGCGTAGCCGAAATCACCGGTGGCAAGGGGGTGGATGTGGTGATGGATTCCATCGGGGCGGATACGTTCACCGGATCGCTGGACTGTCTCAAGCCGTTGGGGATGATGATTTCCTTCGGCAATGCGTCAGGGTCTGTGCCGCTGATAGATATTGGGATGCTGGCGAAGAAGGGCTCGCTCAAGATCACCCGCCCGACTTTGTTTACCCATATTGCCGATCACGCGGTCTGTCAGGCGATGGCCCGACGTCTGTTCGGCAAGGTTGAGGGCGGTGAGGTCAAGATCCATATCGACCAGCGCTTTCCGTTGGATCAGGTGGACGATGCGCATCGTGCGCTTGAGGCACGACAGACCACTGGCAGCACGGTGCTGGAATTGTAAAACTCATCAAGTCCTGGGCAAATGTCACAGGGCCTGTCGCCAGCGGGAACAAACAAAAACGGCGGCGAGTGACCTCGCCGCCGAAAGACTGTCAGATGTCAGCAAATTATTGCTGCAGCTCAGCCGGATCTTTGTCAGCAATGTTTTCCCAGTTCACACCGGCTTTTTCGATAAAGCCCGGAACGTCGCCTTCCCAGCGCTCCTGAATATCTTTCGACAGGTTCAGGTACAGTTTGTTGTCAACGATTTTCCAGTAGTTCGGGTCGCCGTCGAACTTGAAGCCCATCGCGGTGCCGAATGCGCAGTAACCGCCATATGCGGGCAGGTACGCTTCTGGGTTTTCTTCAAAGGCGGCTTTGTTTTCTTCCGAAGCAAAACGGTACAGCGCGTCGTTGTGCAGGGTCGAGATGCGGTAATCGCCTTTGGTCGGCTCGCCTACGGTGAAATATGCAACCGGGTCATAGCCCTGCATTGCCAGACCGGTCGAGCTTGCGTTGATCTCAACACCAGCGGCCAGCGCCGAGCTTGCGATTGCAACGGACAGCGCAACGCCGCCCAGAATGGATTTGAACTTGTTCATGGTTTCACCTTTCGTGAATAGGCTCGCTCTAGAGCACCTGAATTTTGCCCGGGCAAACCGGATTTTGTTTTTGCGACGCCGGTAATTGGCCGTCACAGAACCTCAATTGGGCAGCGCCCTGATCACGTTCAAGACAATCAATTGTGAAGGTCCGGTAACACAAGTTTTGGTGATGCAGATTACGTATCCGGGATCAGAGCGGTGACGAATGAAACGACCTTATCGGCAGGCATTTCACAGGGGCGCAGCAGGGCACCACTTTGTCGCGTCAAATACAAGTTCATGCTGATATAGTCCGGGCCGCCAAGCTGATGGGCCACCAGTTTGAGAGACCTTCCAGCGCCAAAAACCGAACGGCTGACCACATAGCGCCGCCCATTGGCATAACCGGTAAACGTACCCTCGGGCAACGCGAAAAAGGCGTTCAGAAAACCGGTTGGCGCAATCACGATTTGCCGATTTTCGGCTCGGTCCCCGCCTTGATCCGCGCCAGATTGGCGCTGTGGCGCCAGTAGACCAGCAGGGTTAGGATGATGCTCAGCGCAAAGGCTGAACTGTCCGTCAGCACAATCACCCAGACAACCGACATGGCCGCAGCCACCAGCGCGCCCAGTGATGAAATCCGCCAGATCGCTGCAGCCACCAGCCATGTCAGGCAGCAGGCCACACCTACGCGCCAATCCAGCGCCAGCCACAGGCCCAGAAAGGTGGCCACGCCCTTGCCGCCGTTAAAGCCCAGCCAGACAGGAAAGCAGTGGCCCAAAAATGCGGCCAGTGCCGCGATCTGGGCGGCGTCTTCCCCAGCCAGTGCCCGCGCCAACAGAACGGCCACCGCGCCCTTGGCGGCGTCAAAGATCAGCGTCAGCGCCGCGGCTGCCTTGTTGCCGGTGCGCAGCACATTGGTTGCCCCGATATTGCCTGACCCAATATTGCGCAGGTTGCCCAGCCCCATGACCTTGGCGACGATCATGCCAAAGGGAACAGACCCCATCAGATAACCAAGCACAGCCCAGAGGATCAGCTGGGTCATCGAACTGTCAAATGGCGGCATCAGGGTCTCCGGTAAACTTCTTTTCCAGCCACGTAAGTTGCGGTGACCTTACCTTGCATCCGCTGGTCGTCAAACGGTGTGTTTTGCGATTTTGATTTCAGCGAGAACCGGTCCAGCACAAAGGGCACATCCGGGTCAAACAGCACCAGATCGGCGGGCGCGCCCTCGGACAGGCGACCGCTGTCCAGCCCCAGCCGTTTTGCCGGGTTCAGCGCCATGGCCCGGAACAGCGTCGGCAGGTCCAACTGTTCCGAATGATACAGGCGCAGGGCTGCGGGCAGCAGCGTTTCCAGCGCAACAGCGCCCGAGGCGGCTTCTTCAAACGGCAGTCGTTTGCTTTCCTCGTCCTGTGGTGTGTGCATCGAGCTGATGATGTCGATCAAGCCGCTGTGCACGGCCTCGATAACCGCCTGACGGTCATCTTCGGACCGCAGCGGCGGCTTGACCTTGAAGAAGGTGCGATAGTCGGCCACGTCCAGCTCGTTCAGCGTCAGATGGTGGATCGAGGTGCCCGCAGTAATGTCCAGCCCATTGCGCTTGGCGCGCTCCAGTGCGGGCAGGGCGCGGGCGGTGGTGATCTGATCGGCGTGATAGGCAGCGCCGGTCATTTCCAGCAGGGCAATATCGCGGTCCAGCCCCATGCGTTCGGCCATGGACGTGACGGCGGGCAATCCGCGCAAGGTTGCAAACTTGCCACTGGTAGCGGCGGCCCCGGCGCTCAGGACAGGTTCCTGTGGATGCGCGATAACCAGCGCGTCGCAAGACCGCGCATAGGTCAGAGCGCGCGAGAATACCTTGGTGTTGGTGACAACGTGATCGCAATCGGTGAACGCCACCGCGCCCGCATCTTGCAGAAAACCGATCTCGGTCATCTCACGCCCGTCGCGTCCTTTGGTCAGGGCGGCCATGGGCAAGACGTTGACCGGCGTATCCGCCTGCGCGCGGCGGGTGACAAATTCAAGGCTTTCGGGCGTATCGATGGCCGGGCTGGTATCGGGACGGGTAACGATGGTGGTCACACCGCCGGCTGCTGCTGCCAGACCGGCGGATTTATAGCTTTCCTTGTGCCGCTCGCCCGGTTCGCAGACTTTGACGCCGATATCGACGATGCCAGGGGCAAGGCAGTGCCCGCTGCAATCGATGATTGGCGTATCCGTGGACGGTGCGTCGCCGTCACCGCGCGCGGTAATCTGGCCGTTGCCCACCTGCAGCCAGCCAAGGCTGTCCGTGCCGGTTTCCGGGTCGATCAGGCGGGCGTTGGTGAAGGTCAGGTTGCTCATGCCAGTGCCCTTTCGATTGCGGCTTTGGTGGCGGCGGAATCCGCCTGATATTTGATCAGGTGCTTGTCGCCGCCCTTAGTGACGATCTGGACAAAACTGCCCATGGTGTTGACCACCTTGATCTGGTTCAGTGCCACCTTGCGCGGGCCGGGGCCGGTGAGGGTGGTGTCCGTCATCGTCCAGGTGGCGACCAGTTCTTCCGAGGCCATGTACCATGCCCGGATGCCGACGGCGGCCAGACCGGCAGGCGCGCCGGTCCAGGGATAGGGGTTTCCGATCAGCCAAAGCACAATCATCGCACCCGCCATGGCTACGGCGGCCAGCCATGCGTTGGTGCGAATATAAGTGCCTCTGTCGGGCGAGAAGGTCACAGGATCAGCCACAGGATGCCTCCGACGGCCAAAAGGATCACTAGTGCCAGAACGGCAGAACCGATGCGGCGGGGCTGGTCGTTTTGGGATGCGGGTTGAGGGGCCGAGAACGGTTTTGCGCTTTCGGTTTCGATCGGACCGCCGGTCCAATTGGTAGCCTCTTCGGTGAACAGCCCGATCAGGCGCAGCCGTTTGTCCGGGATCAGAGTGGCTGCGCGACCGCCAAAGGCAGCGCTGCGGACCACCATGACCCAACCCGTTATGGCTTCAAGCGCTGTGCGATCCAACTGATCGGCGGACACGCCGCAGCCCTCGTTCAGATAGCCATAGAGCCCCAGGTCCTCGAGGTCTGAGATCGCAAAGACGTCGATCTGTTCAGAGTCCAGCCCCGCGACGCCCAGAATTTGATCGGCGGCACCGGGTTCACGCAGAAATTTGGCTTCTTCCGGGCGCATGTTCAGCGTGAACAGGCGGATCACGCCGCGTTCATGGGGGGCAACGGTCAGATCGCTCATGCCACCTCGCGCAGGTTGCGGGCCAAAAGTTCCATCGCAGCCATGCGGACGGCGACCCCCATTTCAACCTGTTCCTGAATGACCGAGCGGTTGATGTCGTCGGCCAGGGTCCCGTCAATCTCGACCCCACGGTTCATCGGACCGGGATGCATGACGATGGCGTCGGATTTGGCCAGCGCCAGCTTGGCGGCGTCCAGCCCATAGCGGTGGTAATACTCACGCTCGGACGGAATAAAGCCGCCATCCATCCGTTCCTTTTGAAGGCGCAGCATCATGACAACATCAACGTCCCTAAGGCCCTCATTCATGTCGTCATAGATCTCGGCACCAAATTCGGCAAAGTGGTCGGGCACCAAAGTGGGCGGGCCGATCAGACGGATGCGGTTTTCCATCTTGCCCAGCAGGATCAGGTTCGACCGTGCCACGCGGGAATGGGCGACATCGCCGCAAATAGCGATGTTCAGCCGGTGCAGGCGGCCCTTGGCGCGACGGATCGTCAGCGCGTCCAGCAAGGCCTGTGTCGGGTGTTCATGCTTGCCATCGCCCGCATTCAACACCGCACAGTTGACCTTTTGCGCCAGCAGATCGACGGCGCCGGAATGCGGATGCCGCACCACCAGCAGATCGGGATGCATCGCGTTCAGCGTCATGGCGGTGTCGATCAGGGTCTCGCCCTTTTTGATCGAACTGGCCTGCATCGCCATGTTCATCACATCCGCGCCCAGCCGCTTGCCCGCCAGTTCAAAGCTGGCCTGCGTGCGGGTCGAGTTTTCGAAGAACATGTTGATCTGCGTCAGCCCCGACAAAACGTCGGAATGCTTAGTCGATTGCCGGTTCAGGTCGACATATGTCTCGGCCAGATCAAGAATAGCGGTGATATCGGATTGCGACAGATGCTCGATGCCAAGAAGGTGACGATGGGCGAAACGCATGGGCGGGCTCCTGTCTGACAATCGGGCCGCTTATAGGAAGGTCCGCGCGCCTAGGCAACCTAAGGATCGGTTCCTTCGGGCAGTTTCTCGCATCCACCCTCGGGCAGGCATTGTTCGCCGGGTTTACACCATTTGCCATAGCCGCAGTCGATGGCCTTTATCGGCACGCATCCCTGATGTTCGGAACACTTGAACCCAGGGCGGCATTGCGAGCCGGTTTCCTCGCACAAAAACCATCCGGGGCGCGAGCATCCGCCGCCCGGCAGACAGGACGATCCCGCACCGCAAGTCAGGCCATCATCGCACACGGTTGGCAGGCCTTCGATTGCTGTGTTGGGGTCAAAATCGGGCGTGATGCGTTCACATTCGCGGCGCGCATTGCAGATCGAGCCGCCCGGGCAATCCGCGCGCGAAGTACAACTGTTCGCCCCCGCAGGCGCGCATCGCGTGCCCCCCGCAACGCAGCGCTCAAACGGGCCGCAGGTGCGCCCGCCCCCGCAATAGGTGCCACCCAGAGGAATGCAATGGCCATCAAAGCTGCATCTCTGTCCGCCCGAACAGCACCTTGTGCCGCATTGGAACTGGCCGGGGCGGCATTGGCCGTTGCGGTCGAAAAGCTGCGCAAAAGCAGGGCCGCTGAGGGTGGTCAGCAGCAAAGTAATCATAAGGAATCGCAATAGAACCAACATGAATACTCTCATGGTCGGTGCGACCGACCGCCCGATCAAGGCCTATTCGCTTTCCCTCGTTCAAAAGCTGGTTAGATTGAAGGGTATGGAATCGGCTTTGGACTATCATACGGCCCGGGCTCTGCTGGAGTGGCAGATCGAACTGGGTGCAACGGACGCAATCGGCGATGCGCCGGTTGACCGTTTTGCGTTGCCTGACACTGCGCCCAAAGCCAAAAAGCCCGCCGTGGCCCAGACTGCCCCGGGAAAACCCAAGAAGGTAGATCCAGTTGCCGTGGCGAAAGCGGCAGCCCAAGGTGCTGGGTCGCTGGAACAATTGCGTTCGGCGATGGATACGTTTGAGCATTGCGAGCTGAAGCGTGGCGCGCGGCAGTTGGTCTTTGCAGATGGTACGCCGGGCGCACGGGTCATGATCATCGGCGAAGCGCCAGGCCGTGAAGAGGACCGTGAAGGCAAGCCCTTTGTCGGCCGCGCGGGGCAATTACTGGACCGGATGCTGGCGGCGATTGATCTGGATCGCACCCAGAATGCCTATATCACCAACGTCCTGCCCTGGCGCCCGCCGCAGAATCGCGACCCGAAACCCGAAGAGATCGGGATGATGAAACCGTTTCTGGAACGGCACGTGGCGCTGGCCAAGCCCGAGGTTCTGGTGATTATAGGCAATATCAGCTGTCAGGCGGTGCTGGGTAAGCGCGGTATCACCCGGTTGCGCGGGCAATGGGCACAGGCGCTGAACCTGCCGGTCATCCCGATGTTCCACCCCGCTTACCTGCTGCGCCAACCACAGATGAAGCGGCAGGCCTGGGCTGATCTGCTAGAGCTGAAAGCCCGGCTGGAGGGCAAGTGATGCGCATTCTGGCCTTTTCCGATCTGCATATGGCACGCAACCGCGCGGCCGAGGTCGTCGCGGCCAGCGCCGAGGCCGATCTGGTGATCGGGGCTGGGGATTTCTGCAATGCGCGACAGGGGTTGGACCAGGCGATGGCGATGCTGTCCGGCATCACCGCACCGTTCGTGATGGTGCCCGGCAATGCCGAAAGCGCGCAGGAACTGGTCGAGGCCGCGCCGGAAGGTGACCATGTGCTGCACGGCACCGGCATGACATTGGACGGCCTGCGGCTGTTCGGGCTGGGGTATGGCGTGCCGGTTACACCTTTTGGCGACTGGTCCTGTGACCTGACCGAGGCTGAGGCCACTGAATTGCTGGACCGTTGTGACGCGGCGGATATCCTGATCGCGCATTCACCGCCCAAGGGGTACGGCGATGTCACGTCGCTGGGCGATGCGGTGGGGTCCGTGGCCGTGCGCGACGCAGTGGAACGCTTGCAGCCGCAACTTGCGCTGTGTGGACACATCCATGACAGCTGGGGCTATCGCGGCAACCTAGGCCGCACGCAGATCGCCAACCTGGGCCCCACAGTAAACTGGTTCGAGGTCACCTTATGATAGAAATGGTCACGCTGCTGGCGTTTATTCCGGCAGCTTTGGCACTGAATTTCACCCCCGGCGCAGACATGTTGTTTTGCTTTGGGCAAGGTTTGCGGTCAGGTGCCAAACCGGCTTTCGCTGCAAGCGCGGGAATTTCCCTCGGATCGATGGTTCATGTTTTTGTAGCGGGGCTTGGGTTGGGGGCCGCCGTAGCGACGATGCCATGGCTGTTCGATGTAATCCGCTGGATGGGGGTGGCTTATCTGCTGTATTTGGCATGGGGCGCGATCCGGAACGGGGCGGTGTCCGCCGATGCGCCTGCCAAGCCCACAAGCCACGCCTTTCGCGACGGGTTGGTGGTAAACCTGACCAATCCCAAGGTCATCCTGTTCGTTTTGGCCTTTATCCCGCAATTCGTGAATCCCGCCATAGGGCCGATCCTGCCCCAATTCCTGATTTTGGGCGTCATCATCGCGCTGGGCGGGTTTGTGGTAAATGGGCTGGTGGGCGTATTTGCCGGGGGCGCGGGGAAGGTTCTGATCTCAAACCCGCGCGCCTCACGTATTATGGGCTGGGTGACCGGGGGAATTTTCGCTGCCCTCGCCATCCGGCTTGCCATCATGGAAAGGGCCTGACACCACATGTCACGCATCGACGAAAGCATGGAATTCATTCCGGTTCGGATCGCCGTTCTGACCGTCTCGGATACGCGATCGCTAGACGATGACCGCTCGGGTCAGACATTGGTCGACCGGATCGAACGCGCGGGTCATTCGGTGGCCGACCGCAAGATCATCCGCGATGAGCGCGGTGAGATCGCGGCGCAGTTGCGGCTGTGGGCCGGTGACCCGGACATTGACGTGGTGATCTCGACCGGTGGCACCGGTTTGACCGGCCGCGATGTGACGGTTGAGGCGCACCGGGACGTCTATGAAAAGGAAATTGAGGCATTCGGCACTGTTTTCACCCTCATTTCGATGGAAAAGATCGGCACTTCAGCGGTGCAATCCCGCGCCACGGGTGGCGTGGCCGAGGGCACTTATCTGTTTGCACTGCCCGGCAGCCCCGGTGCCTGCAAGGACGCCTGGGACGGTATTTTAGAAAAACAGTTCGATTACCGGCATCGTCCCTGCAATTTCGTGGAAATAATGCCAAGATTGGACGAACATCTCCGACGGAAGTAGACTGGTTGCACGTATAACTGATTGTAACCGCTTTGTGGCTTGGCATTTTTCCGTGCCCGGCTACGTTTTGCATATGGTAGCCTGATGCGACCGGGGTAAGTGATAGATGCGATTTTTGAGGCAAAGCCTTGTTGGTGTCTTTCTGGCGTTTCTAACGCTGGCCTTGGTATTTGTCGCGGTACAGCTGATTGTCAGCGCGGTGCAAGAGGCCCTGAACCGCGACAGTGAGCCACCCGAGGGCCGCGAACGCATTTTTGCCGTCAGCGTGCAACCGGCCGAGTTAGAGACGGTAACCCCCTATCTCGAAGCCTTTGGCGAGGTGCAAAGCCGCCGCCGCCTGGAGCTGCGCGCCGCATTGGGCGGGCGCGTGATCTCGTTGGCTGAGGATTTTGAGGATGGCGGCGTCGTCACCACCGGCGAAGTTCTGGTCGAACTGGACCCGGCTGACGCACAATCGGCCCTGGACCGCGCCAAGTCCGACCTGCTGGACGCTCAGTTCGAGGAACGCGATGCCGAACGCTCACTGCTTTTGGCGCAGGATGAGTTGAACTCGGCCGAGGCGCAGGCGGCCTTGCGTGGACGTGCCATGCAGCGTCAGAAGGATTTGCAAAGCCGCGGGGTGGGCACGCCTGCCGCCGCAGAAGAGGCCGAACTGGCCGAAGCGGCCGCACAGCAGGCGGTTCTGGCGCGTCGTATCGCACTGGCGCAGGCGGAATCGCGCGTCGATCAGGCAACCACGTTGCTGGCCCGTGCCCGTATCGCGCTTGAGGCCGCTGAACGCGATCTGGACGACATGACCGTCCGCGCGCGGTTTGCCGGGACGCTGACGGATGTGACCCTGGTCGAGGGCCGGTTGGTTGCGGCGAATGAAAAACTGGCGGAATTAGTGGATCCCAACGCGCTTGAGGTCGCGTTCCGTGTCTCGACTGCGCAGTTTGTGCGCCTATTGGATGCCCAGGGTAATCTGATCGAGGCGCCGGTGACCGTATCGCTTGAGGTAACAGGAACCGATCTGATCGCCACGGGGCGCATCAGCCGCGACAGCGGATCAGCGGGTGAAGGGCAGACTGGCCGTCTGATCTATGCCCGTCTGGACGACGCGCCCGGTTTCAAGCCCGGCGATTTCGTTACGGTCACAGTACAGGAACAACAGCTGGACAATGTGGTGCGTTTGCCATCATCTGTTCTTGATGCGGCGGGCACGGTGCTGGTGCTGGGCCCCGATGACAGGCTCGAGGCGCTGCCTGTGCAACTGATCCGTCGCCAGGGCGATGAGGTGTTGTTGCGCGGTGATGGTCTGGTCGGGCGCGAGGTTGTTGTTGGCCGGACGCCGCTGTTGGGTGGCGGGGTTCGGGTGCGGCCACTGCGGATCGAGGCCAATGCCGGGGCGGAACCGGACATGGTTGAATTGTCGGATGAACAGCGCGCCCAACTGGTGGCGCGGGTCGAGGCAAGCGATCAGATGCCGAACGACGTCAAGGCTCGTGTTCTGGGACAATTAAGTGAGAGCCGTGTCCCGGCCTCACTGGTGCGCAGCATCGAGACCCGGGCAGGAGGGTAAGCGCCATGATGCGCGACATCCCCGGCGCGGCGGGCGGTATCCTCAGCTACTTCACCCGCCACCGGACGGTGGCCAACCTGCTGTTGCTGGTGATGCTGGTGCTGGGCGCGGCGGCGATCCCGTCGATGCGGGCGCAATTCTTCCCGGACGTCATCCTTGAACGTGTCGTTGTCAACGTCGAATGGGAAGGTGCGGGCCCCGAGGATGTGGACAATGGCATCGTCCAGCTGCTGGAACCCGCTCTGCTGGCGGTCGAAGGGGTTGCCAGCGCGATTTCGACCTCGCGCGAGGGGCGCGCCAACATCCGGCTGGAGTTTGAGCCGAACTGGGACATGTCGCGCGCCGTAGATGAGGTCAGAACCGCCGTCGACAGTGTGACCAACCTGCCTGATGACGCCGAAGAACCCTCGATCCGGCGTGGTGCATGGCGGGATCGTGTGACGGATGTGGTCGTGACCGGCCCCGTTGACCCGGATCAACTGGCCAAGTTCACCGACGAGATGATCAACCGCCTGTTTGCCGCTGGCGTGACCCGCACCACGATTCGCGGCCTTGCCGCGCCGCGCGTGGTGGTCGAAGTGCCAACGGCGCAATTGATCGCCAATGACATCACCCTGTCCGATATTGCGCAGGCCATAGCCGCTGAAGCGATGGCCAGCCCCGCAGGTGATGTCACGGGCGCCAATGCGCGCATCCGTACTGGCACCGAAAAGCGCACCCCCGAAGAGATTGAGGGCATTGCGCTGCGCAATTTTGCCGATGGCTCAAAACTTTTTATCGGGGATGTTGCGGATATTCGGGTGGAAGGCGTCAATCGCAATCGCAGTTACTTTGTTGGCGAAAACCCCGCCATGTCGGTGCGCATCGACCGTTCGAACCTGGGGGATGCGATTCAGATTCAGCGCGCGGTCGAGGATGTGGTGGCCGAACTACAGGCCAGCCTGCCCGAAGGAGTGACGATCGAGTTGATCCGCACACGTGCCCAGGCGATCACCGACCGCCTGGATATTCTGGTGGACAACGGTCTGATGGGGTTGGGCCTTGTGGTGTGCCTGCTGTTTTTGTTCCTGAATGCGCGTATCGCCTTCTGGGTTGCGGCGGGTATCCCGGTGGCAATGTCAGCGGCGATTGCGTTCATGTATATCGGCGGGCTGTCGATCAATATGATTTCGCTGTTCGGGCTGATCATCACACTGGGCATCGTGGTCGATGACGCCATTGTTGTTGGCGAACACGCCGATTTCCGTGCCCGCCGCCTAGGCGAGGCCCCGATTGTGGCCGCCGAACGTGCTGCGCGGCGCATGGCGATGCCGGTATTCGCCGCCACCCTGACCACCGTGATCGCCTTTTTTGGTCTGACCGCCATCGGCGGCCGGTTTGGGGAACTGATCTATGACATCCCGTTCACTGTGATTGCGGTGCTGATCGCCTCGTTGATCGAATGTTTCCTGATTCTGCCCAACCACATGGCCCACGCTATCGCGCATTCGGCGAAAGAACATTGGTATGACTTGCCCAACCGCGTTGTCAATCGCGGGTTTCGCTGGGTGCGCGATCACCTGTTCCGCCCGCTGATCGCCTGGGTGGTTTGGGCCCGCTATGTGGTTGTGGCCGTGATGGTGGTGATCCTGGCCAGCCAGATAGCGCTATTTATCAAAGGTGACGTGAACTGGCGCTTTTTCAACGCGCCCGAACGCGGCTCGGTCACCGGCAACTTTATCATGGCCGAAGGTGCGACCCGCGAAGATACGCTGGCGATGATGCGCGAGATCCAGCGCGCTGCCGAAGAACTGGGACAGATTTACGAAGAACGCCATGGCCGCAATCCTATCGATTATGTGTTGGCCGAGGTAGGCGGAAATGCCGGATGGTTCAACCCGCCCGCCGCAGAAGGCAAGGATCAGGACTTGCTGGGCGGGATTTCAATCGAGCTGATCGACGCCGACCTGCGCCCCTATTCCAGCTTTGAGTTCGTGGGCGAGTTACAGGATTTTGTACCGCGTCATCCCAAGGTCGAGATGCTGACCTTCCGCGGCTGGCGATCCGGGCCCGGCGGTGATTCAATCGAGGTGCAGTTCTATGGCGCCGACGTGAACACGCTCAAAGCAGCTTCCGAAGATCTGCGGGCCGAATTGGCGAAATACCCCGAGGTTTCGGCGCTGCAGGACGACCTGGCCTATGACAAGGAAGACTTCATTCTGGATCTGACACCCATAGGGCAGGCGCTGGGTTTTCGTATGGAAACACTGAGCCGCGTGTTGCGGGATCGTCTGAACGGGATCGAGGCCGCGACTTTCCCCGACGGTCCGCGCAGCGCCGAAATCCGTGTCGAATTGCCTGAAGGTGAACTGACAGCCGATTTTCTGGAACGCACCCTTATGCGCACGCCGGATGGCGTTTATGTGCCGCTGGCCGATATCGTCTCGGTCGAGCGCAAGTCAGGCTTTTCGACGGTGCGGCGCAATAACGGCCTGCGGGTGATTACGGTGGGGGGTGACATCTCCGAGGATGATCCGGCCCGTGCGGCAGAAATTGCCCGGGCGCTGAATGACGAGATCCTGCCCAATATCGCCGCCGAACGGCAGGTCGAATGGCGGTTGACGGGCCTGAGCGAGCAAGAAGATGAATTCCTGACCGAGGCGCGCACTGGCCTTATCCTGTGTCTGACCGGGATCTACCTTGTGCTGGCCTGGGTTTTTGCCAGCTGGACGCGACCTTTGGTGGTGATGGCGATCATTCCGTTTGGATTGGTGGGCGCGATCTGGGGGCACTATATATGGGATGTGCCGCTGAGCATGTTTACCGTGATCGGCCTGCTGGGGATGACTGGGATCATCATCAACGACTCGATCGTTCTGGTCACGACCATTGACGCCTATCAGCGAGAGCGGGGGTTGGTGCCGTCGATTGTCGAAGGCACGGCGGATCGACTCAGACCCGTGATGCTGACGACGCTGACGACGGTTTTGGGGCTGACACCGTTGCTGTATGAAGGTTCGCAACAGGCGCAGTTCCTCAAACCTTCGGTGATCACGCTGGTGTACGGGCTGGGTTTCGGAATGTTCCTGGTGTTGTTACTGGTGCCGGCGCTGCTGGCTATTCTAAACGACCTGTCACGCCCGATGACTGCGTTGCGCCGGGCGATGCGTGCACCGGATCGAGTGGTGCAGGGCACGGTGATGGCCACCGGGCTTGTGTTGCTGCTGTGGTTTGGCATGACGATGATTTGGCCCGCGATGACTGGCGCGCCAGTTGGTTTGTTGTCAGGGCTCTACCCGGGGGATGAGGGCATCGCGGCGCTGCATATGGGGCTGGGAGCGTTCCTTGCCGGTGCGCTACCAATTCTGATGCTAAGCGTCGTGTTGTCCGGCTTGCTCTACGTGCGGCTCAAGAGACGGGCGGCCTGACGCGCCTGCAGCGCGGTTTCCAGCAGATCGACGACTCGATCACTCATGGGCAGGTCACCTTGTCTGATCTGATCTATCGAAAACCAGCGGGCGTCCAGCGCATCGTCCCCTGCGACGGGAGAACCTGAACGATATTCACAAGCGACCCCGACCAGCAGGTAATGCGACTGCACAGCGCCCTGTTCGTCGCGGCGCAGAAGGTCCAGATTGTCAAGATAACACAGCGGTTCCGCGATGACCGAGGTTTCCTCGCGCAACTCCCTTTGCGCGGCTTGCATCACCGTTTCGCCCCATTCCACATGCCCACCGGGAAACCCCCAGAGCCCCGCATCTGGCTGTTTGCTGCGCTGCACCAGCAGCACGCGGGTTTCATGTACAACAACGGCCAGCGCGCCGATCTTAGGAGTATTCCCCATCTCTCAGCCCGCGCTGCATCCCTGAATGTCGACGGCATGATTGGCGCCCAGCACCGTGATCCGTATGTCGGACCGGTCCAGCGCAAATGGTCCGCCCGAGGCGCTGATCACCTCGGATGTGGCCACCAGGGTCCCGCCCTGCCGTGTCGTTTCGGGTTCCGAGGCCCAAAGCGTGGGGTTTCCCGGTTCGATCACCGCAACCTCGCGCCCTCCGGCCGAGGGCATGGTTACGCGAGCTTCGATCCGCATACCGTCTGATGTGGGGGTCAGATGGCAGCTGGCGGCAGTCACCTGAGCCTCTTTCGCAGAATAGGGGCGTTGGGCCAGTGCTGCGGCAATGGCTGGGTTGCGCCCGGCGTCAGCGTCCAGCGTATGGTCGAAATCCAACGTCTCGGGGATGCAGACATCCTTGCAGACGCCCAAATCCATTTCCCCACGCAACCGCACGGGTTTGGCGGGGTCGCTTGGAGTAATTTCAACAGGCAGCACCAGTTGATCGGCATAGCCCAGCGATTGCAGGCCATTTTGTACAAATACGTGGGGCGCAGGCCAGGTGATCGCCACATCACCCACATTTTGCGAGCGGTTCCAATCAAACTGCGGCGGGATACCGGCGTCACCGGGTGCGCGCCAATAGGTTTTCCAGCCGTCCTTCAGCGTCAGCCGCAGCGCCCCCAGATAGGTGCCATTGGCCGTACGCCCACCATCAAGCACATCCAGTTGCACAACGTCGTCCTCAACCTGCGCGTGGGCGGGCGCGGTCAGGGCAAAACAGGCGGTCAGGGCGGCCGCGGTTGATTTAAGATAACGCGTCATACTCCATAGATGCGTGGTCTTGCCGGTGATTCCAAGTCACGTTCCGGTCACTGGGGTGAAATCTGGCAAAATGTGACCTGATCCCTTGCCAACCCCCACGTGCCGGGGCCATTGTTGAAGGAAGACGAAGCAAGAGTTTTAAATCCATGGATCTGACCGGAAAACTGTTGATCGCGATGCCTGGAATGGGTGATCCACGTTTCGATCACTCGGTGGTGTATATCTGCAGCCATGGCGAGGACGGGGCCATGGGCCTGATTGTCAACAAACCGTCGGATTTGCGGATCAAAACCCTGCTCAGCCAGTTGAACATCGCCTGCAGCATCCCTGTCGTGGGCGAACGTCTGGTTCATTTTGGCGGCCCGGTTGAGATGTCGCGCGGATTTGTCCTGCACAGCGCGGATTACGATGCCAACCTGCATTCCATGCAAATCTCGGATGATTTCAGCATGACCGCGACATTGGATGTGCTCGAGGATCTGGCCTCGGGGCGGGGGCCTTTGAACTCGATGCTGGCGCTGGGATATTCCGGTTGGGGTCCCGACCAGCTAGAGGATGAGATTGCCATGAACGGTTGGCTGACCACCGAGGCGACCTCGAAACTGGTGTTCGATGTGCCCGATGATGAAAAGTGGGAGGCTGCGCTGGCGACGCTGGGTGTTGACCCGCTGACCCTGTCGGCCAGCGCCGGGCGCGCCTGATCAGCTGTCGCGCGGCGCGGCGGCGCGGCGCAGGCGGTCATTGATAGCCGCGCCCAACCCATGATCGGGGATCGGTGACACCGCAATCGGGCGGCCTGTGGTGTTCAACCTGTGCAGGGCCGAGAACAGGTTTGCGGCGGCTTCGGTCAAATCACCGCTATCTGACAGGTTCAGATCACACGGAACAGCGCCAAACCCCAGCAAAACCTCGTCACCCTGCGGGCCGGCCGCATTCAGGCGTACGGGTGCGTCGGGGGCGTAGTGCGATTGCAACTGGCCCGGCGCAGTCAGTACATCCGAGGCCTGATGCAGGTGCAGTTGTGTATTCAAAACGGTTTCGATCTGTTCCAGCGCCACACCGCCGGGGCGCAGCAATGCGGGCTCTCCGGCCAGTCCAACAATGGTGGATTCCAGACCAACACCGCAGGGGCCGTCATCCAGTATGGCCGCGATACGCCCATTCAGACCCGCGCGCACGTGATCGGCAGTCGTAGGGCTGATCTGACCCGAGGGGTTGGCCGATGGCGCTGCCACCGGCCCATCAAAGGCTGACAGCAACGCCCGGGCCGTACCATGTGCTGGGACCCGAACCGCCAGCGTCTCTAGCCCGGCTGTGACCAGCGGTGAAATCCCGTGCCCCTCGCGCAGAGGAAGAACCATTGTCAGGGGGCCGGGCCAGAACGCGGCAGCCAGCGTCTCGGCCCGCTCGGACCATTCGACATATCGCTGCGCTGCCTCGGCAGAGGCCACATGCGCAATCAAAGGGTTAAAGCTGGGTCGTCCCTTGGCGGCATAAATGCTGGCCACGGCTTCGGTATTGCGGGCATCGCCGCCCAACCCATAGACAGTTTCAGTGGCGAAGGCGACCAGCAGGCCCTGCCGCAGCAAGTCAGCTGCCTGTGCGATTCCGCCCGGATCGGCGGCTAAATCCAAAGTGCCGTTAGGGTTCATTTCATGTGACGCCGCGTTTTGATTGCTTGCAGAACAAGGCCAGTTACGTTTCCGACCAATCAAGGATGCATAAAGGTGGGCATTGCAATTTCCAACCCCACCCGCCAAAAACCGACCCAAACAGACCCGGGGGAAGACATGCCATACCGCGCGCCCATTTCCGACTATGAATTGTTGTTCCGCCACGTCGTCGGATTCGATCAAATCGCGGCGACCGAGAAGTTTTCGGAAGCCAGCGAAGATGTGGTCGGTGCGATCCTGTCTGAGGCCGGCAAGATGTGCGAAGAGGTAATGGCCCCGCTGCAACGCCCCGGTGATCTGGAGCCATCGCGGTTGGAAAATGGCGTGTTGCGTACATCGCCCGGTTACGTAGATGGGTGGAAAGCGATTGCCGAAGGCGGTTGGATCGGGATGAGCGGCGATCCAGAATTCGGTGGTATGGGCCTGCCGATGGCCCTGACCACCGCTGTAAATGAGATGATGTCGGCCGCGTGCTTGTCGCTGCAACTGGCACCGTTGATGACGCAAGGCCAGATCGAAGCGCTGGAACATCACGCCAGTGACGAGCTGAAATCTCTGTACTTGCCCAAGATGATGACGGGCGAATGGTCGGGCACCATGAACCTGACCGAAGCGCAGGCCGGATCGGATGTGGGGGCTTTGTCTTCCAAGGCAGTGCCCAACGGCGACGGGACCTATTCGGTTTCGGGTCAGAAGATCTTTATCTCTTGGGGTGACAACGACTTTACCGAGAATGTATGCCATCTGGTGCTGGCGCGCCTGCCGGATGGTGTGCCTGGAACCAAGGGGATTTCTCTGTTTTTGGTGCCCAAGTACCTGCCCGATGAAAACGGCAATCCCGGTGTGGCCAACGATCTGAAAGTGGTGTCGCTGGAACATAAGATGGGCCTGCATGGATCACCAACCTGTGTCATGCAATATGACGGGGCCAAGGGCTGGCTTGTGGGTAAGGAACATGGTGGCATGGCTGCGATGTTCACCATGATGAACAATGCCCGCCTGGGTGTTGGTGGTCAGGGTGTTGGGGCTGCCGAGGGTGCCTACCAGCACGCGCTGGCCTATGCGCTGGACCGCAAGCAGGGCAAGACGCCCTCGGGCACCATCATCGACCATGCGGACGTGCGCCGGATGCTGATGAGCATGCGCGCCGATACCTTTGCCGCGCGCGCCATCATGCTGGCCAATGCGGCTGCTATTGATATGGCCACGGCCACCGGTGACGCCGAATGGTCCGCACGCGCCGCGCTGCTGACCCCGATCTGCAAGGCCTTCGGAACTGAAACAGGCATGCGCGTCTCGGAAACCGGTGTGCAGGTTCACGGCGGTATGGGGTTCATCGAGGAAACGGGTGCAGCCCAATATTACCGCGACGTCCGCGTCACCGCGATTTATGAGGGCACCAACGGCATTCAGGCCATGGACCTTGTGGCGCGCAAGATGATGGATGGGGGCGAAGCAGCCTCGCGCCTGTTGGACGAGATCGAGGATCACGCCGAACAGGCCCGCGCCAGCCTGCCGGGTCTGGCGGGTCCCGTATGGGAGGCGACCGAAAGCCTGCGCGAAGCCACCGAGTGGATTGTGGCGCAATCGGACATGAACGCTCGGTTTGCCGGTGCTGTGCCTTATCTGCACGCCTTCGCCCGCGTTTTGGGCGCGCATTACCACCTGAAGGCGGCGCTGGCTGACCCCGAAGGTCCGCGCCTGAAACTGGCGCGGTACTACATCAACGCATTGCTGCCGGAATATGCCGGTCTGCTGACGCAGGCGCAGAACGGGGCCGAGGACATCTATGCGCTCACCACTGAGGAGTTGGCGGTGTAATGGACGGGGATACACCTTTGGCAATCCGCTATCCTTGGCCTGAGCCTCCGGCGCAGGGCGAGGCGATCGAGGTTGCTGAAGGGGTGCTGTGGATGCGCCTGCCGCTGCCCATGGCGCTGGATCACGTCAACATCTATGCGCTGGACGATGGCGATGGATGGACAGTGATCGACACGGGCATGTCTTCGAACAAGACCCGTCGCATCTGGGAAACCCTAATGGGGGGTCCGCTGGGCGGCAAGCCGATCAACCGGGTGGTAGTGACCCATCACCATCCCGACCACGTGGGCAATGCAGGCTGGTTTCAATCGGAACACGGCGTGGAACTAGTGGCCTCGCGTACCGCATGGCTTTTCTCGCGCATGCTGCAGCTGGATGTGCAGGAAAGCTGGCCGCAGGAAACGCTGGATTATTACCGCAGCGCGGGCATGGACGCGGGTGTTCTGGCCAAACGGATGACCGAGCGTCCGTTCAACTATTGCGACACGGTCTATCCAATGCCTCTGGGCTTTACCCGGATCAAGCAGGGCAGCGTCATCCGCATGGGTGGCCGTGACTGGGACGTTCATATGGGCAACGGGCACGCCCCAGAACACGCCACGTTCTGGAGCCGCGATGACAATCTGGTGATCACCGGGGATCAGATCCTCAGCTCGATCAGCCCCAATCTGGGCGTCTATGTCACCGAACCTTTGGCTGATCCCGTGGCCGAGTGGCTGGAGGCATGTGAGCGTCTGCAAGGCTTGGCGCGGCCTGATCATCTGGCGCTGGGTGGGCACAAGCTGCCTTTTACCGGCTTGCCCCTGCGCATGAAGCAATTGATCGACAACCACCACGGCGCGCTGGACCGGTTGCAGGACTATCTGGACCAACCCAAAACCGCGGCCGATTGTTTCATGCCTCTATTCAAGCGCCAGATCAAAGAAGGCGAGTATGGGCTGGCTTTGGTCGAAGCGGTTGCACATCTGAACCATCTTTACCACATTGGAACTGTCAACCGGACGCGCCGCGCGGACAGGGCGTGGGAGTTTCAGCGCAAAGGGTAAAGCCATGCAGGACCAGATCGAAACATCGGCCGAGGCAGCAGAAGCGGCAGCTTTGCCCCGTTGCTATGAGGTCCACGCCAACCCGGACGCGAAATCCGGTGCCAAGGATCTGCCCGGACAGCTGCAAAAACCGGTCGAGACCAAAAGCCCGGCGCAATGGGCGTATGAGCGGCTGATCCTGTATATCCAGAATTTCGAACAAACGCTGACCGGCGATCAAGAGGTCGCCATGGGCTTTACCGGTGGCGATGCGGGTGTGATGCGGATCGAAGGCATGGGCTATTTCGATCCCGATATCATCACTTTTTATGGCTCGGACGCAACCGGTGCGCGAACCCAGCTGGTGCAGCATGTCAGCCAACTGAATGTGATGCTGCGGGCCCTGCCCAAGTCGGTCGAGGACAAGCCCGCCAATCGCATTGGATTCCGGTTGGCCAAGGATCTGGAAGAAAGCTGATCACCTGACTTGCAATTCACGTCTGCGCAGCCTTGAATGAGTGCAACTTTCAAGGGGGCCACGTGACCAGTTTCTCAGACGTTACAACTGCCTACAGGCGCGCCTGGGCGCGCCGTCGCGTGTTCGTGCCGATCTACATCGCCGTGCGCCTGCTGCTGGTGGCATTGATTGCACCGGGCGTGGCGATCACCGTAAACCTTGCCGTATCGCTGTCGAATCAAACCGCGCTGACGGATCAGGCCATCGCCGCCTTTATCCTGTCACCCGCCGGTTTCATCGCTGCTGTTGCTGTGCTGAGCCTGTTTCTTCTGGCCGAAGTATTTGTTTTCTCGGTCATGACCGCATCGTTGCGGATGGGCGAAGCCGATCCATGGCGCGCGGGCAGTTCCGCCATCGGCCTGATCCTGTCGCGCCTTCCGGCACTATTTGGATTTGCAGTGCGGTTCGTGCTGCGCGTTCTGCTGCTGGTGCTGCCTTTTGCTGTGGTTGCAGCACTGATCGCGTGGTGGACGCTGACCGAATATGACATCAACTATTACCTGACCTTCCATCCGCCCTCGTTCTGGGTCGCGGTAGTGCTGATCGGGGCCGTGGTTCTGGTCATGGCTTGGGTGCTGATACGCAGGCTCTCGGCTTGGGCGCTGTCGCTGCATCTGGTCCTGTTTGAAAATGTCCACCCTGGGCATGCATTTAACATCAGCGCCAATCGGATGGAGGGCAAACGCGGGCGCCTCAAGATCGAACTGGCGATATGGCTGATCCTGCGTCTGATCATCGCCGCGCTGATTGCCTGGGTCGCGGGTATCCTGTTCGCCATCGTTCCCCTGCAGGGCGCCAGCCATCTGCGTCTGGCCTTGCTTTACAGCCTGTTGGTGGCAGGAGTTTGGTCATTGGCCGGATTGGTGCTGGCGGCGACTGCGTTGGGCGCGTTGGCAGTGTTGCTGGATGGTTTTTTTGAGATCAAGACAGACGAGCCATTGCATCCCGAACCCGGCAGTCTGCGTATTCCGCTGTTGGCAACCGTCGGCGCAGCCGTGGTGGCTGTGTTGATCGGGTTGTGGTTTGGTCAGCATTTGCTGGAACGTGTGCAAGCTCCCGACCGCGCCGAGGTCATCGGTCATCGCGGCGCGGCGGCGGTGCGCCCGGAAAACACCATGGCCGCAGTGCTCAAGGCCATCGAAGACGGTGCGGACTGGGTTGAAATCGATGTGCAGGAAACGGCGGATGACGTGGTGATCGTCGCCCATGATAGCGATTTCATGAAACTTGCGGGCGTGAACCTTAAGGTCTGGGATGCGACGATGGAGGATGTCGCCCAGATCGACATCGGCAGCTGGTTTGGTCCCGAATACGCCGATGAACGCACCCCGACTCTGCGTGAGGTGCTTGAGGCCGCAAAAGGTAAAGCCAAGGTCATCATCGAGCTGAAATATTACGGCCATGATGTCGATCTGGAAAACCGCGTGGTGGCCCTTGTCGAAGAGTTGGGGATGCAGGACGACATTGCCACCATGTCGCTGAAATACCCCGCCGTGCAAAAGATGAAGTCCATCCGCCCCGATTGGCGGGCTGGCGTTCTGGCGGCAACGGCGGTGGGTGACCTGACAGGGCTTGAGGGCGATTTCCTTGCCGTCAACGCCGCGATGGCGACGCCGGGTCTGGTGCGCTCGGTCCATGAGGCGGGCAAGGATATTTATGTCTGGACAGTGAATGATCCGTTGCAGATGTCGGCCATGGCCTCGATGGGGGTGGATGGGCTGATCACCGACCGTCCTGCAATGGCCAACGAGGTGCTGCGGGTGCGAGCTGAAATGGGCCCGGCCGAGCGGTTGCTGTTATGGATGGCGACCACTTTTGGCATGTCCATCGACACAGAGGCGATGCGCGATGAAAGCCCATAAGCTGGCGGCCTTGCTAGCAGTAATGGCCGCCCCGGCAACGGCACAGGAATTCATGCGAAACATCGAAATGCCAGCCCACCGCGCGCTGATCGCGCAACGTGGGGATGCCGAGCCCATTCCCTTTGAAACAGATGGCTGTTCCGGCGGTTTGTCGGCCAGTTGGCGCTTTGTGGCTGAAACCTTCCCCAATTTCAGCGCGCTATACGAGGCGCACCCGCCGTGGGAATATTGCTGCGTGAGCCATGACCGCGCCTATCACAACGCAGGCGGCGCATTGCAAGCCGAGGAAAGCTTTGACGCACGCCTGTCGGCGGATGACACGCTGCGCACCTGCGTCAAACAACACGGCGATGACCATGCCGAGGATTATGCCCAACGCTATGAAATGACCCCCGACCAGATTCGTACGGCACACTTCTTTACGGCCGAGGCGATGTATACCGCCGTGCGTTTGGGCGGCGGGCCCTGTTCCGGCCTGCCCTGGCGGTGGGGGTTTGGTTATCCGGGATGTTCCGTGTTTCAATCCGTGACCCCTGCGCGCGAATGACGTGGTGACAGGCCTCGATTTTTCGATTATCCAACATCTCAAACACGCGAATTAGGAATCTCTGAGTCATGGCTGAATACAAGCACGGCGAAATGGACATCACCGTCCAAACCAAAACCTTCAACGGTTTCATCAAGGCCACCACATGGTGCGTGGTTGCGATTGCTTTCCTTTGCCTGTTCCTGGCGGTCTTCGCCGCGTAATCCAAACCGGGGTCGACCGTGATCAGGATTTTGTTTGCCTGCCTTCTGGCGGCAACTGTTGCAGGCTGCACCGGGTCGCAGCGCCCTCAGGCAGATCAGTCAGAAGTCGTGGCACGGTCTTACCGTGATCCGGGTCCGTCGACGCTGACACTTTATACAATGATCAGCACCCGAACCGGTTCGGGGGCGCATACCTCGTTGATGATCAGTGGTAGTGAGCGGGTGATTTTTGACCCCGCAGGTTCATTCCGCGCGGATGTTGTGCCGATCAAGAACGACGTGCTGTACGGCATCACTCCAAATGTCGAGCGCGCCTATCGCAGCAGCCACGCGCGCGAAACGCATTTTGCGCGTATCCAAACCATCGAGGTCACCCCACAACAGGCGGAAATCGCCCTGCAGCTGGCCAAGCAGATGGGGCCGGTATCCAGTGCATACTGCGCCAACTCTACCTCTCGATTGTTGCAGCAGGTGCCAGGGTTCGAACAGATCGGAACCACGTTTTATCCGGTCAAACTGTCCGAGCAATTCGGCCAGATACCGGGGGTGTCCACCACCGAGTATCGCGAAAATGACGATGCCGATCTGCAAAAGGGTCTGGCGGCGAACAATGCCCTGCTGAACCAGCAGAGCGGTGCGCTAGCCCAATAGGTACAGCAGCGCGTAAAGGGTCGCGGCCCCGGAAAAGATCGCGGCAAGCACGTTTTTCGTAATCAACCCGGCCATCAGCGCGACAGCGGCTGCCGCCATGCGCGGTATGTCCGGCTGGCCGCCAGTTGCGGTCGGCCATACCACCAGCGGCGCGATCAGGGCAGGCAGGATCGCCACGGCGGTATAGCGTAAATGGCGCAGCAGCCAGGGGGGCATCGGGCGATCGCCGACCAGTCCGAGGAACACGAACCGCAGGCCGTAGCTGCCCAAAGCCAGCCCGACGATGATGATCCACATGGTGACCGGATCGACCGCGTTCATGACGTGACCTTTCTGCGTTCCAGCCACAATTCCGCCTGCGCCCCGGCCATCATACCGATGCATCCGGCCACCAGCAGACCCAGATTATAGGGCACAGCAACCGTCAGCAGCGAGACCGTTATGGCAACTAAAGCCGCCACAACATGCGGCAGTGTGCGCATCATCGGTCCGATCATAGCCAGAAAGGTAATCGGCAAGGCGAAATCCAGCGCCCAGCTTTCGGGTATTCGCGTGCCCAACACTGCCCCCAGATAAGTGGACAGTATCCACAAAGGTGTGATCGGTGAGACCGAGCCAAAGAAATAGGCCATGCGTTGAGGTACGGTCATGTTGGGCTCTTTTTCGAACCGGACCATGCAGCTGGCGTAGGACTGGTCCACGACCAGATATGCGCCAATGGCGCGTTGCCATAGTGGCGCGGCCCCCAGATACGGCGTCAGCGAGGCTGAATACATCGCCATCCGCAGGTTCACAGCCAGCGCCGAAGCCAGGATAATCAGGGTTGGCGCATTGTCTTGCAGCAGTTGCAAGGCCGCGAATTGCGCGGCCCCGGCGAAAACCGTTGCCGTGAACGCCATCGTCTGAATGATGGTCAGCCCGGTTTCGGTGGCGAATACCCCGAACAAGGTGCCGAAAGGGATGGCGACGAAAATGAACGGGGTCCCGTCGCGAAAACCCTTCCAATAGTATGACTTGGATGTGGTGTCTGCCATGGTTAAATCCTATGGTGATAGCCGCAGCAGTAGCGGTCTTGGGAAAGGGTTGCAATTGGCCAAGGAACTGGATGTCTCGGACTACATCATCGCCCCCGATCCCGGCGCGGCCCGCCTGACCCGCGCGGTCGAGGGCGTGGACCAGAATGGAGAGGTCAGCCAGATCTCGGTTGTCGAAGAGCGCCCTTTGACGATTTTCCTGAATTCCCAGGAAATCGTGACCGCGATGACCATAGGCGACTATCCGGAATATCTGGCGCTGGGGTTCCTGCGCAATCAGGGCATGTTGCTGGATGATGATCAGATCACGCGGGTCGATTATGACGACGATCTGGAAACCGTGATCGTCCGCACCGCGCGCGAGACGTCATACGAGGACAAGCTGAAGAAAAAGACCCGCACCAGCGGTTGCGCAGTCGGCACCGTGTTCGGCGACATGATGGAGGGGCTCGAGGATGTGCGCCTGCCGCAAGTTCAAGTGCGGACATCATGGCTGTATGAGCTGGCGGCCAAGATCAACCGAACCCCGTCGCTGTATCTTGAGGCCGGGGCGATCCACGGAACGGTTCTGTGCCTTGAAAACCGCCCTTTGGTCTACATGGAGGATGTCGGCCGCCACAACGCTGTCGACAAGATCACGGGCTGGATGCTGTCCGAGCGTGAGGCGGCGGACGACAAGATCCTCTACACCACTGGCCGTCTGACATCCGAGATGGTGATAAAAACCGCTATGATGGGCATCCCGGTGCTGGCGTCGCGGTCCGGTTTCACCGCCTGGGGCGTCGAGATCGCCCGCGAGGTCGGCCTGACCCTGATTGGCCGCATGCGCGGTCAGCGGTTTGTGTGTCTGTCGGGCGAGGATCGGTTGCTGCGCGATGTGGACCCCGCAAGCGTGGCGGTTGAGGATAAGAAGCATCGCAGGAAGAGTGCGGGGTAACCATGTCGGAAAACTTGTTAATAGTGCCGTTGATCTTGGGGCCATTCGTGGTTTTTGGCATAGCAGGATTTTGGATTGCGGCCCGGCTTTGGTGGCCTCTTTTGGCAAGACTCGACATACCCCGGCGCAACCGAAGAGTGTCACGAAATCTGTTGTTTTCAGGATGCATAAACGGCACGCCGGAAATAATTTCAGAACTGAAAAGATGTAGACGCGCTTTCGCAGTTTTGTTCTCCGTATTTTTTGTGTTTTCCTATTTTTTCTTCGGATTTTACGCCGCGATGTTCTTTTTGACCTTCTCTGGCGTCAATTTCCTGACGACGCGGCCCCATGAACTCCCGGAGATCTCCACATGACTTGCCCTCTCGGAGTTATCCTCGCAGGCGGCCTTGCCACCCGGATGGGCGGCGGTGACAAAGGTCTGTTGCAGATCGGCGGGCAAAGCCTGCTGTCCCATGTGATCGACAGGCTTGCGCCGCAAGTGGATGGCCTTGCGCTGAATGCCAATGGAGATCCCGAGCGGTTCGCTGATCTGGGCTTGCCCATTCTGCCTGACACGATCGAAGGGTTCGCGGGGCCTTTGGCGGGCGTTCTGGCCGGGCTGGATTGGGCGGCCACGCAAGGGGCTGACTGTATTGTCACCGCTGCCGCTGACACGCCGTTTTTTCCGCGCGATCTGGTCGCGCGACTGACCGACGCTGCCCAGGGGCAAACGCTTCCGCTGGTGCTGGCCACAACGCCACGCACCGGGGATGAGGCGTTGAAATCCGGTGGTGGAAAACGGGTCAATCGGCACCCGACCTTTGGTCTCTGGCCCGTGGCATTACGCGACGATCTGCGGGATGCGCTGAATGACGGCCTGCGCAAGGTCGTGCTGTGGACCGACAAACATGACGGGCGCGAGGCGCTGTTCCCGGCCGATCCCTTTGATCCGTTCTTCAACGTCAACACACCCGACGATCTGGCGCGGGCGGAACAACTGCTGGAGCAGGCATGAAGGTTTACGGCGTCACCGGCTGGAAAAACGCGGGCAAGACTGGGTTGATGGAGCGGCTGGTGACTGAGATCACCGGGCGCGGCTTTACCGTTTCGACCCTGAAACACGCCCATCACAATGTCGATGTCGATCAGCCGGGCACTGACAGCTATCGTCACCGCGTTGCGGGCGCGTCCGAGGTTCTGCTGGCCTCGGGTCAGCGCGTCGCGATCATGCAAGAGCTGCGCGGCGTGCCCGAGCCTCCATTGAATGAGTTACTAGAGCGACTGTCGCCAGTCGATCTAGTGTTGATCGAGGGGTTTAAAAGCGAGGCCCACCCCAAGGTCGAAGCCTATCGGGCCGTGGCCGCGAACCCGTTGATGGCGCCTGAGAACGCGACGATCCGCGCCGTCGCAAGTGACACGCCGCTCGATGTGGTTGTGCCGGTCTTTGACCTGAATGACACCGCAGCCATCGCCGATTTCATTCTGCAAGAGGTTGGTTTGTGACCGGTTTCGATAGTTTTGCCATGGTCGATTGGTCCGGTGGCAATGACACCGGCCTTTCCGAACGCAAGGATGCCATCTGGGCCTGTGTGGTGCGTAAGGGCAGGGCGGAAGAACCGACATACCTTAGAAACCGCAAGATTGCCGAGGAATGGCTGCACGACCTGATTGCGGATGAGATTGCCTCAGGACGGCGGCTGTGTCTGGGGTTCGATTTCCCCTTTGGCTATCCCAAAGGGTTCGCCCGTGCGCTGACCGGATCGGATGATCCGTTGCGGTTGTGGGACTGGTTCGAGAGCCGGATCGAGGATTCGCCAAAAGCCAACAACCGGTTTGATTTGGCCGGAGAGATTAACCGCCGTTTTGGCGGCAAGGGTCCGTTCTGGTTCAATGGCCTGCGACGCGGCATCGACGGTCTGCCCAAAAACAAGGCGGACTATCACAACCCATTTCTCGAACGCCGTTGCGTCGAACTGAACCCCGAAACCAAGGGCAGCTTTACGTGTTGGCAAATGGGCGGGGCCGGTGCTGTGGGTGGTCAGGTCATGACTGGCCTGCCGGTTCTGGCCCGTCTGCGCCGCGCATTTACCGGACAAATCTCGGTCTGGCCGTTCGAGCCGCTGGACACCCCAGTCGCCTTTGTGGAAATCTGGCCCTCGCTTACCCTGGGGGCCGGGCCGAAAGACCGGATCAAGGACGCCTGGCAGGTGGAACAGGTCGCACTGTCACTGGCCGGGATGCGACCCGAGGAATTGGAGAACCATCTGAACGTCAACGCAGCAGAGGAAGGCTGGATTTTGGGAGTGTCACAACGCAAGCCGGATATTGCCCCACCGCCCCTGCGCAACGATTGCTTTGCTTTGCCTGCCGGGGTGAGCTGGACGCCGGTGGATGACGCGCTGGCCCTGCTGCGCCAGCGGCTGACGGTAGTTGTGCCTGTTGAAACAATTGCGCTCCCGCAGGCTATGGGGCGCATTCTGGCAGAGGATATCATCGCTAAACGCTCGAACCCGCCGCAGCCGAATACGGCCGTTGACGGCTATGGATTTGCGGGCGCGATGACCGAGGGTGCGCAAGTGATGCCATTGCATCCGGGCCGCGCGGCTGCAGGTATCCCGTTTGATGGCACGGTGCCGCATGGCCATGCGCTGCGGGTGTTGACCGGCGCGGCGTTGCCTGCGGGTGTGGATACGGTCATTTTAGAAGAGGACGTGACCGTACAAGATGGCCACATCGCTTTTCACGGCCCCCTGAAACAGGGTGCAAACACCCGCCGTGCAGGTGAGGACGTGACCGCGGGCGATCTGGTTCTGTCTGCCGGGCGAAGGTTGACGCCCGCCGATCTGGCGTTGTTGTCGGCTACCGGAATTGCAAAAGTTCCAGTGCGCAAGACGCTGCGTGTGGCGGTGCTGTCGACCGGTGATGAACTGATCGAACCCGGAGACAAGGCCGGGCCAGGCCAGATATTCGATGCCAACCGCCCGATGCTGTTGTCACTGATCGACCGCATGGGGTTTCAGCCGGTGGATATGGGGCGGGTTTCTGATGACCGGGAAGATTTGCGCGATCGCCTGAATGCGGCGGCGGAACAGGCGGATGTAATCCTGACCAGCGGTGGCGCGTCAGCCGGGGATGAGGATCACGTATCGGCCCTGTTGCGGCAGGCGGGGGCGATGCAGGAATGGAGGATAGCGCTCAAACCGGGGCGGCCGCTGGCTCTGGGATTGTGGGAAGGCACACCGGTCTTTGGCCTGCCCGGTAATCCGGTTGCGGCTAAGGTCTGCACCCTGATCTTTGCGCGCCCGGCTTTGGGTCTGATGGCGGGTGAGGGCTGGCAGGACCCACAGGGGTTCGATCTGCCCGCCGCCTTTGAAAAACGCAAGAAACCGGGCCGCCGCGAATATCTGCGCGCCCGAGTGCGCGATGGCCGGGTCGAGGTGTTTGCCTCTGAAGGATCGGGCCGGATCAGCGGGCTCAGCTGGGCCGAAGGGCTGGTCGAGATCGAGGACGGCGCGCGCGATATCAAACCGGGCGATTTAGTCCGGTTCATCCCCTATGGCAGTTTCGGCCTTTAGTCGAAGGTTCCGGCCACACGCCCCAGTAACATGAAGGCTCGCGCCGTTCGGGTCTCACCCAATGCGGTCAGGTCGGCATCGCTGGCCTCAGGTTCAAAAGCCACGATCATGTGGTCAAAGCGGCGCAGAAAATGATGTGCGGCGTCGCGAAAAATCGGGTCCTGCTTCATCCGCGCCGCCGTCAGCGCAAGCGACGACCGATCCCGAATACCGCCCAAAGCCGCCACCGAGCGACCACGGGCACCCTGCGCGAATTGCCGCCAGATCTCGGGGCGGGACATGTCGGGGCGCAGGTCATCCATATAGATGCCTTCCTGGCTGAGCAGCGTTAGAACGTCCTGCGAAGCCTGCACCAGTTGGGCGGTCTTGCGGTCCTTCAACGCCAGACGCAAGGCGTCGAACCCTTCGGCGTCATCCTGCGTTTCAGGGAAATTCAGCGCTCGGATGAAAATATCGGTGCTGAGTGGCGGCGCGATGTCCTCGGCCTGCGTACCCAGCTCCAACGAGGTTTGGTCGCCGGTTCCGTTTGACGCTGCCGCCCGCGCAGGTTCGCTACGTTTGGTCGAAAACGTGGCCAGTGTACTTTCGGTCTTTTTCGCGGATTCAGCGATTTCGTCCAACTTCTTGCTGACGGCCGGTTCGTGGGAAATGGCGGCCCGCTGTTGCTGGAGGACATAGGTCTGCCGGATCGCATCAATCGCAGTCTGCAGACGCTCGCTTTCTTCGCGCATGACGCGGCTGGCGCGCATCGCCGTAGCCGCGACCCAGATCATTGCTACCGGCATGAACACCGCCAGCAAGGTCACCACGAACCCACCGCCCTCGACGTCGTCGGGCAGCACCAGAAACACCACCGAAACCACCAGCCAGATCACGCTAAGCACGACGGCCGCAATCTCGATCTCGGTCACGGACGGCCGCGAGGGCTTGTCGTAAATACCCAACGACGTTGGCCGCTCGGCTTCCTGCTCTGGCGTGGGCTCGGACATGAAGGACGCTCCGGTCAGGCGTACTCGATACTCAGGACTTCGTAAGACCGCACGCCGCCGGGAGTGCGGACCTCGACGCTGTCGCCTTCGTCCTTGCCGATCAGGGCACGGGCAATGGGGGATTTGATGTTGAGCAAACCGTTTTCGATATTGGCCTCATACTCACCCACGATCTGCCAGGTCTTTTCCTCGTCAGTGTCCTCATCGACCAGCGTGACCTTGGCGCCGAATTTGATCGCACCGGACAGCTTGGCGGGGTCGATCACATCGGCCAGCGATAGGATGCCTTCCAGCTCTTTGATACGGCCTTCGATAAAGCCCTGTTTTTCGCGGGCCGAATGATATTCGGCGTTTTCCTTCAGGTCACCCAATTCGCGGGCCGTAGCAATGGCCTCGATGATAGCTGGGCGCTCAACGGATTTCAGGTTTTTCAGCTCTGCCGCAAGCGCGGCATTGCCCGTAGGCGTCATCGGAATTTTTTCCATGGTCTTGTCGTCCACGCATAAATTGATGCGCCCCGCCGCATGGAACCAGCGTCGGGGCGAATTGATGGGTTGGCAAATACCTGACCCAAATGAGGCGTGAATTGCAAGAGGTCTTGGCCCCGCAGCGGGCGGATTACGGCCTATGATGTTCGGGAAAAGTTTGAATCGCCAATACCCTGCCGCACTTCGCGCTCTCGGGAAATTGGCGATAACGAGTTTGTAAGATGTTTCCCGGAACGCCCTAGTTGTAACTAATCACTTCGAATTCGATGCCATTGTCGTCGTCAAAGTAGAACCGTTTTCCGGGCTCATAATCCGCATGTGACTTGGGCGTGAAGCCGGCTTTGATCACTTGCTGCTCGGTGGCGTCGATATCTTCGACCAAAACACCCACGTGGTTCAGCCCTCCAATGATGTCGTAACTGCTTTCGCCGGATGGCTGCGGATCGCTGGGCGCATAAAGCGCCAGATAGGTATGCGCGCTGCCCACATGCACGGTATAGCCGCCCGCAATGGCCGGGCCTTCCCAGCGGGTTTTCCAACCAAACACCGTGTGCATCCATGCGGCCGAAGCCTGCGGGTCGCGAACGGTGAAGTTGGTGTGTTCAAGCGTCGCCATCATGGGGTCTCCTTTGCGAATTGAGGCTTGTCACGACTCACTGTAATTTCTAAACCTAACTTTAGGTCAAGGGATTAAATGAGGATAATGGCAGTTTCCGAAGGGCTGGCAATTGGCGCATTGGCCCGGCGCACGGGGTTGGCTGTGTCGGCCATCCGGTACTACGAGGCGCAGGGGCTGATCGCGCCCTGGCGCAATGCGGGTGGGCAGCGGCGGTATCAGCGCGCTGATATTCGGCGGTTGAGTTTCATCATGATCGCCCAGCAGTTTGGCCTGACGTTGCCCGAGATCAAGGATGTTTTGTCCGACTTGCCTGGCAACCGCACACCAACGCCCAAGGATTGGAAGAAAATCAGTGTCGGGCTGCGTGACCGTCTGGATCAGCGAATCGCTACCTTGACGCGGTTGCGCGACAATCTGGATGGGTGCATCGGCTGTGGCTGCCTCAGCCTTCCGAAATGCGCCCTTTACAACCCGGACGACCGCGCCAAATGCCATGGTAGCGGTCCCAGGTACCTTATGGGGGACTCTCCCGATACATAACTGCCGCATTGCAGCAATGTTACGCCGTGTTTTGATTGACCAAGGTCTTAGCAACCATGTAATCAGCCGTGAAACAATATTGCGCCGACAGCATGTAGAAAGCGCCAATTCGGAAAGTTAGCTAAGGAGCCCGCGATGGCCGAGATTGAACGCGAAGCGATGGAATACGATGTGGTTATCGTGGGCGCAGGCCCGGCGGGCCTTTCGGCAGCCATCCGTCTGAAACAGCTGGACGCGGACCTGAACGTCGTTGTTCTGGAAAAAGGCTCGGAAGTGGGCGCGCATATCCTGTCGGGCGCGGTATTGGACCCCAGTGGTCTGGATGCACTGATCCCCGACTGGAAGGAAAAAGGCGCGCCGTTGAACACGCCGGTGACCGAAGACAATTTCTACATGCTGGGCGAGGCGGGTAAGATCCGTATTCCCAACTTCCCGATGCCGCCGCTGATGAACAACCACGGCAACTACATCGTCTCGATGGGGAATGTCTGCCGCTGGATGGCGGAACAGGCCGAAGAGCTGGGCGTGGAAATATTCCCCGGCATGGCGTGTTCAGAGCTGGTTTATGGTGACAATGGTGAAGTCAAAGGCGTTGTGGCCGGCGTCTTTGGCCTGGAAACCGATGGCTCATACGGCCCCAACACCGAACCTGGTATGGAGCTGCACGGCAAATATGTCTTCCTGTCCGAAGGCGTGCGCGGCTCGCTGTCCAAAGAGGTCATCGCCAAATACGACCTGCAGGCTGGCAAAGAGGTGCAAAAATACGGCGTGGGCATGAAAGAGATCTGGGAGATCGACCCCGCCAAGCACAAGGAAGGCACCGTCACGCATACGATGGGCTGGCCTCTGGGCAGCAACGCGGGCGGCGGATCCTTTATCTATCACCTTGAAAACAATCAGGTCTATGTCGGGTTTGTGGTTCACTTGAACTATAAAAACCCGCATCTGTACCCATATATGGAATTCCAGCGCTTCAAGCATCACCCGATGGTGGCCGAGCTGCTGAAGGGCGGCAAGCGCGTGGCCTATGGTGCCCGTGCAATCACCGAAGGCGGCTATCAGTCGATGCCGAAACTGGTAGCGCCGGGCGTGGCGCTGTTGGGCTGTTCGGCGGGCATGGTCAACGTGCCGCGCATCAAGGGCAATCACAACGCGATGCTGTCGGGCAAAGCCGCGGCCGAAGCTGCCTTTGACGCCATCAAGGCAGAACGCTCGGGCGATGAGCTGACCGACTACGAGACCGATGTGCGCAATGGCCCCATCGGCAGCGATCTGAAAAAGGTGCGAAACGTCAAGCCGATCTGGTCGAAATGGGGTCTGACTGCCAGCCTGATGCTGGGCGGTCTGGATATGTGGACCAACACGCTGGGCTTTTCGCTGTTGGGCACAGTGGGCCATGGCAAGAACGACGCGGATTCGACCGAAGAGGCCAGCAAACACAAGCCTATCGATTATCCCAAACCCGATGGCACGCTGTCGTTTGACCGCCTAACCAACGTCTCGTTTGCGATGACCAATCACGAGGAGAGCCAGCCCTGCCACCTGAAACTGGCGGACCCGGACATCCCGGTCAAAGTCAACCTGCCCAAATACGACGAACCGGCGCAGCGCTATTGCCCGGCGGGTGTGTATGAGATGGTCGAGGATGAAGGTAATCCGCGCTTCGTGATCAACTTCCAGAACTGCGTCCACTGCAAGACCTGCGACATCAAGGACCCCAGCAAGAACATCACCTGGACCACGCCGCAGGGTGGCGACGGGCCAAACTATCCAAATATGTAAGCAAAAAACCGGGCACTGGCAGGGTCGTGAAGGCTCTGCCATTGCCTCTTGCCAGCCAAAGCCCTAGCTTGTTGCGCAGACAAGAATAGCAAGGCAGGATTTTGGTGATTTCTCTGGTTCGTCGCACCGCAATGGCTGCGCTCTTCACCTCGTCGATTGTGCTTCCAGCTGTGGCGGATTCGGGGTCCGGTGCGTATTTGGCTGGCCGTCAGGCCATCTATCAGAACGACTATTCAGCCGCTGAAAAATACTATGCGCAGGCCCTGAAAGCCGATCCTGAAAATGCAGCATTGTTGGAAAGCGTGGTTGTCGCACGGCTGGCGCTGGGCGATGTGGCACGCGCGCTACCTGTTGCGCAGATGATTGAGGATGCCGGTCTGCCCAGTCAGGCAGCAAGGATGGTGATCACCGCCAATCTGGTGGCCGACGGCAAACTGGATGAATTGCTGGCCCGTGATCCCGAAACGCAAGGCGTGGGGCCTTTGGTCGACGGTTTGGTACAGGGATGGGCATACATTGGCCAAGGGGCCATGACCCGCGCGATGGAGCAGTTTGACGAGGTCGCAACGCAGGATGGCTTGCGCGACTTTGCACTGTACCACAAGGCGCTGGCGCTGGCCTCGGTTGGCGATTTTGAAGGGGCCGAAGAAGTATTCACGGCCCATAACGGTGCGGTTGCCCGCTTTTCGCGACGGGCCGCTTTGGCCCGGGCCGAGGTTTTGTCGCAACTGGACCGCAATGAAGAGGCACAGAAATTTCTGGGTGAGGTATTTGCGGCCGGCAGCGACCCGTCGATCGAAGGTTATGTGGCGCGCCTGTCCGATGGTGATACCCTGCCGTTCACCCATGTTCGATCGGCGCAAGATGGCATGGCCGAGGTTTTCTTTTCCGTTGGCGCAGCGCTGAGCAATGAGGCGGCGCAGAACTATGTCCTGCTTTATGTGCGCACGGCTGCGTTCCTGCGTCCAGGACATGTGGATGCGATCTTGCTGAGTGCCGAATTGCTGGACGTGCTGGAGCAATATGATCTGGCCGTGGAAGCCTATCGTCAGGTGCCCGCCAGCAGCAGTGATTATCACGCGGCTGAACTTGGCCGGGCCGAGGTGCTTAGCCGGTCGGACAAAAAGGATGCTGCTGCCGAGGTGTTGCAGACCCTGGCCAGCCAGAACCCAAACCTGCCCAGCGTTCATGTAGCTCTGGCCGATCTGCAACGCCAGCAAGAAGAATACACCAGCGCTGTCGCGTCTTATGATCGTGCCATCGAACTGACCGAGGGTGGGAACTGGTTTTTGCACTATGCCCGCGGCATCTCGCACGAACGGCTCAAGCAATGGGATCAGGCCGAGACCGATTTCCGCCGCGCGCTAGAGTTGAACCCAGATCAGCCGCAGGTGCTGAACTATTTGGGATATTCCCTGGTCGAACGGCGCGAAAAACTGGATGAGGCGCTGAACATGATCGAACGCGCTGTCGCGGCGCGCCCCGACAGCGGTTACATTGTCGACAGTCTGGGCTGGGTCCTGTTCCGTCTGGGCCGCTATGATGAGGCGGTCGAACATATGGAGCGCGCGGTTGAGCTGATGGCGGTTGATCCAGTGGTGAACGATCATCTGGGTGATGTTTATTGGGCTGTGGGCCGCGCGCGCGAGGCTGAGTTCCAGTGGAAACGCGCCCTGTCCTTCATTGATCCTGAAGACACGGATGCCGAGGCTGATCCCGACCGTATCCGTCGCAAGCTGGAGATTGGCCTCGACGAGGTTCTGGCCGAAGAAGGGGCGGAACCGTTGAAGGTCGCCAATGGCAACTAAGGCCTTCGCGCCCGCCAAGATCAACCTGACTCTGCATGTGACCGGCCAGCGGGTTGATGGATATCACCTGTTGGATTCGCTGGTCGTATTTGCTGATGTGGGCGACAGGTTGCAGTTTACACCAGGCCCTGAATTGTCGATCTCAGTCACCGGAGAACACGCGGCAGGCGTGCCTGCGGACAGTCGCAATCTGGTCTGGAAAGCGGCCCAAGCCGCCGGGTGGACGGGCCATATCGATCTGAACAAGGTGCTGCCGCATGGTGGCGGGATTGGCGGCGGTTCGTCTGACGCCGCCGCGACCCTTTGGGCGTTGTCTGGTCAGGGGGTCAACATACCAGAGGACCTGCCTGTTTCTCTGGGTGCTGATGTACCTGTTTGCATGGCCGCCCAAGCGACACGAATGCAGGGAATTGGCGATAGGCTAACGTCCGTGTCCCTTCCGAATTTGCCCGCAGTTCTGGTCAACCCGGGTATTCCGGTGCCCACATCTTCGGTGTTCGAGGCATTGGCCCGGCGGGACAACCTGCCCATGCCGATTGATATCCCGGAATTCGAGAATGCCGGGGCCTGCGCCGAATGGTTGCGTGACCAGCGGAATGATCTGGAAATCCCCGCAATGGGCATCGCCCGCGAAATTGAGTTTGCGCTGGATTCACTGCGATTGACTACGCGGGCGCTGTTGGCCCGCATGTCGGGGTCAGGTTCGACCTGTTTCGCGCTCTATCCCACAATGAAAGACGCGCATTTTGCAGCGTACGAGATCGGCGCGGCCCATCCCGATTGGTGGTGCCGTGCGGTGCAGCTTAATTGAGGCGCGAAACCACGTAATCGGCCAGATCACGCAGCAGCTTGCGAATCTCATGATCGGGCAGGGGCGCCAGCGCATCCTTGGCCTTGGCGGCCCAGTCGAACGCATCTGACCGGGTGGCGTCAAGCGTGCCGTATTTTCCCATCAGGCTCAGCGCGTGGTCCAGGTCACCCTCTTCTTGGCGACCCCGGCCAATCGTGCGCTCCCAAAAGACATGTTCATCAGGGGTGGCTTGCGCCACGGCCTTGATCACCGGCAGGGTCAACTTGCGTTCGCGGAAATCGTCGCCGACATTTTTACCGGTGGCCTTGCTATCACCTTGATAATCTAGCAGATCATCAGCGATCTGGAAGGCAATACCCAAAGCATCGCCATAGTCATACAGCGCCTTGACCTGTTCCTCAGACGCTCCGGCGATTACACCGCCAACCTCGGTCGCGGCAGAGAACAGGGCGGCGGTCTTGCCACGTACAACCTGCAGGTAAATCGCCTCATCCGTGCCCAGATCGGTGGCCGCGGTCATCTGCAACACTTCACCTTCGGCAATGGTGGCCGAGGCATTGGCCAGAATGTCCAGAACACGCAGTGACCCGGTCTCAACCATCAACTGGAAACTGCGGGAGAACAGGTAATCGCCCACCAGAACGCTGGATTTGTTGTCCCACAGCAGGTTCGCCGTTGGGCGGCCACGCCGCTGGGCGCTTTCGTCCACCACATCGTCATGCAGTAGGGTTGCCGTGTGGATGAACTCAACCGTCGCGGCCAGCCGCACATGGTGGTCGCCCGCGTAACCGAACAGACGTGCGGCCGCCAGGGTCAGCATCGGACGCAGACGTTTGCCACCGGCCTCAACCAGATGTGCTGTCACTTCGGGGATGCGTGGCGCGTGATCAGAGACCATGCGCGTGCGGATCAGCTCATTCACCGCAGCCATTTCGCTGGTCAGAAGGTCAGCCAACCGCTCATGCGGTTTTGTGATCGCGTCGATTTCCATCACACTCCTGATACAAGGCTCGACTTTCGACTTACCTTGCCCTTACATCCATCCCTATGAAAGAACTTTTGCGCAGCACCGATCCGACGATCCTGGCCTTTGCTTCGGCCCTTCTTGAGGGTGAGGATATAGACTGCTTTCAGATGGACGTAAATATGAGCATCCTCGAAGGCGGCATCGGAATCTTCCCCCGTCGTCTGATGGTGCGGGCTGATGACCTGACACGGGCTGAACGGGTGATGCGCGATAATGAGATTCCGCTGGGTCGATGAGCCACTTGCCGGATAATGATCTGACCTGTAACGATTTTTTGAACGGCCGTGTGCGCCTGTGGCAACCGCGTTCGGGATATCGTGCGGGCGTGGACCCGGTCTTGCTGGCTGCCTCGGTTCCGGCGACACGTGGTCACACCGTGCTGGAACTGGGCTGCGGGGCAGGCGCCGCGATCCTGTGCCTTCTGGCGCGTGTGCCCGGATTGCAAGGGGTCGGGGTGGAATTGCAGGCCAGCTATGCCGCGCTGGCCCGTCGCAACGCAGCCGAGAACGCCGCGTCGTTCGAGGTGGTCGAGGCCGATCTTGCCGCCCTGCCTGCCGATCTGAAACAGCGCCAGTTTGACCATGTCATCGCCAACCCGCCCTATTACCGCGCCGGAGCGCACAGTGCCGCTGCGGATGACGGACGGGCAATCGCGCTGGGTGAGGGCACACCACTGGGTGTTTGGTTCGACACTGCGGCCAAACGTCTCGCACCGCGCGGCTATTTGCACATGATCCAAAAGGCCGACCGTTTGCCAGATATGCTTGCGGGCTGCACGGGGCGCCTGGGCTCAGTCGAGGTGTTGCCTTTGGCGGCACGCGCGGGTCGGGCTGCCGAATTAGTGATTTTACGCGCCAAAAAGGGCGGAAAGGCCGCGTTTCGGTTGCATGCGCCGTTGATTTTGCATGCAGGCGCGCGCCACGAAAAAGACGGTGAAAGCTACACACCGCAGGTTTCGGCGGTGCTGCGCGATGCGGCCGCCCTGCCGGGGTTGTCCGGCCAATAGGCAGTAACCAGCCGAATTTGTCGGATTTATTACAGAATCTGTGCGTATGCAGCGTGACAGGGTGGAAACGATGTGATCAACTTCTTACGTGAAACTCAGACACCAACAGAGGAGTATCGCCATGAGCGTGAGCGCACACCTGACCGAACTGAAGAAAAAGCACGAAACACTCGGTCTTGAAGTTGAACAAGCCCAACGCTCGCCTGGCATCGACGATCTCCATATTGCACAACTCAAAAAGCAGAAGCTTAAGTTAAAAGAAGAGATCGAGCGCCTGTCAGCCTAGCGACGCAAGCTCGCCCGCGCGGCAATGGCCGCGCCGCCAGTGATCAACACGGCCGCGATCGCCAGACCCCAGGACGGGGCGGCGATCCCGGCCCCAACCAAAGCCAGCGTAGACAACAGCGGTGCCGCGTAAGAAGCAGTACCGAGGATTTGTATGTCACCCTGCTTTACCCCGATATCCCACACATAAAACGCTAGACCCACCGGCCCCAGACCCAGTGCCACGACCGAAGCCCAGCCAAAGGCGCTGTCGGGCCAGATGGTTTCTTCAACGGCCAGATGCAGCGCGCCCGAGGCAATCGCCGCCGCGATGCAGAACACGGCGACCGAACTGGTCGGAGTGTCCCCCAAACGGCGCGACAGGACAGAATATCCCGACCATGTCAGCGCGCACAGCAGCGCCAGCCCATACCCCGGTAGATGAGCGGTCTGAAACCCTGCGCTACCGCCCCCTGCGATGATGACCGCAGCTCCGGCAAAGCCCAGACTAGCCCCAAACAGATGACCGATACGCAGATGCTCGCCCGGCAATAGCCCGGAAAACAGCACGATCAGCAGGGGCCAGAGATAGGCGATCAACCCAGCCTCAGCTGCTGGAGCCATGCGCAGGGCCGAAAAATAAAGCGCGTGATAGCCGAACAGGCCCGTGGCACCGAACAGATATGTTGTCCAGGGCACCGCCCGTAATTGGGGCAAACCGCCGTTGGCCCATGTCCAGATCAGGCCCAGCGTGCCGCCGATAGAAAAACAGATGGCGTTCAGCAAAAGCGGTGGGGTTGGGGTCGAGCCGACTGTGAACAGCGCCAGTAAAGACCACAGCAGCACAGCCACAAACCCAATCGCTGTTGCCTGAGATTTTGTCATAGGGCCGTGACCTTTTTTACCGATCTGCTTTGAAAGGATACAACCACCGGGAAGACGTGCAATTCTTTAACTGTCGGTTTCAGAACGAAAAAGGCCGATCCAAAAGGACCGGCCTGAACTGTTCGTGGGTCTGCAGATCAGACGAAGAATTGCGCACCGTTGGCCGAAATTGTCGAGCCATTGATGAACTGAGAATCGTCCGACGCCAGAAATGCCACGCAGCGCGCGATTTCCTCGGGCTCGCCCAGTCGACCAGCCGGGATTTGACCGATGATGGATTCACGAACCTTCTCGGGAACCGCCATCACCATCTCGGTTGCGATGTAGCCGGGGCAGATGGCGTTCGCGGTGATACCAGCACGGGCCCCTTCTTGCGCGAGGGACTTCACAATACCGAGATCACCCGCTTTGGTCGCGGCATAGTTCACCTGCGCGAACTGGCCTTTCTGACCATTGATCGAACTGATGACGATCACACGGCCAAACTTGCGTTCGCGCATGCCGGACCATACCGGGTGGACGGTGTTGAAAACGCCGGTCAGGTTGGTGTCGATCACCTGATGCCACTGCTCAGGGGTCATTTTGTGGAACGGGGCATCGCGGGTGATGCCTGCATTGGCGACCACGATGTCGATTGGGCCAACTTCGGCTTCGACCTTTTCAATGCCCGCTTTTGATTCATCATAGTCGGCCACGTTCCACTTGTAGGTGGCGATGCCGGTTTCCTCGGTGAATTTTGCGGCGGCTTCGTCATTGCCGGCATAGGTGGCTGCAACATTGTAGCCTTCGGCCTTGAGCGCCTTGGAAATTGATGCGCCGATGCCGCGGGAACCGCCGGTGACGAGTGCTGTACGTGCCATTGAGGAATCCTCCAATTAAGTCTGACTTGGTAATTCTGTTACTCTGAGAGAGATTGCTGCGCAATATCGTTTCGTCTTCGTTTTGATCTTTCTGTTCGGCGATATTGTCGCATCTAAGGGATAGGGCCGGAATGTAACAAAAAAGGGCGCCCAGTAGACGCCCTTTTCCATTTAGTTGTCAAAGCACTTAGTCGCGCTCCACACACAGGGCGACACCCATGCCGCCGCCGATGCAAAGGGTCGCCAGACCCTTTTTCGCGTCGCGTCGCTTCATTTCGAACAGCAGGGTGTTCAGAACGCGGCAGCCCGATGCGCCGATCGGGTGACCGATAGCGATTGCGCCACCGTTGACGTTCACGATGGATGGGTCCCAACCCATGTCCTTGTTCACGGCACAAGCCTGTGCGGCAAAGGCTTCGTTGGCTTCAACCAGATCCAGGTCGTCAACCGACCAGCCCGCTTTTTCCAGCGCTTTGCGCGAGGCATAGATCGGACCAACGCCCATGATCGCCGGGTCCAGACCCGCCGTGGCGTAAGAGGCGATGCGGGCCAGAGGCTCGATCCCGCGCTTTTCGGCGTTTTCGGCTGACATCAGCAGGGTGGCGGCGGCACCGTCGTTCAGGCCCGAGGCATTGGCTGCGGTGACCGAGCCATCCTTGGTGAAGGCCGGGCGCAGCTTGCCCATGGCTTCCATGGTTGCGCCGTGGCGGATGTATTCATCCTTGTCCATCACGATGTCGCCCTTGCGGGTCTTGATGGTAAAGGGCGTGATTTCGTCGGCGAATTTACCAGCCTTTTGCGCCGCTTCGGCCTTGTTCTGCGAGGCAACGGCAAATTCGTCCTGCATGTCACGGCTGATCTGCCATTTTTCAGCAACGTTTTCAGCGGTTTGGCCCATGTGATAGCCGTTGAAGGCATCCCACAGACCATCGCGGATCATCGTGTCGATATATTTCATGTCGCCCATCTTGTGACCGGCGCGCAGCGCGGCGGCATGGGGCGAAAGGGTCATATTTTCCTGACCACCGGCGGCCACGATTTCGGCATCGCCCAGCTGGATGTGCTGTGCGCCCAACGCAACCGCGCGCAGACCCGAGCCACACACCTGGTTGATGCCCCAAGCCGCGCTTTCTTGCGGCAGACCCGCATTGATATGGGCCTGACGCGCCGGGTTCTGGCCCTGTGCAGCCGTCAGTACCTGACCCATGATGGTTTCGCTGACTTCACCCTTGTCAACTCCGGCACGTTCTACAACTGCTTCGAGTACGGCAGTGCCCAGATCATGTGCGGGTGTGTTTGCAAACGAGCCGCCAAAACTGCCGACACCGGTACGGGCTGCAGATGCGATTACTACGTTAGTCATATAGACAATCCTTTACCATCAAGGTCCAGTGGGAACCGTGATGACGCAGATCGCAGAGGTCTGGCCTCTAAGATCCAGAGCGCCTCATGATCCCCCGCTCCAACTGCTCATGGAATAGCGTAACGCTGCAATTGCAGCAACGGTCAGCTTGTCTCAGGTAAATTGGAAATGGATTCTAAATCTTTAACTACCGGTTTTCTTGAGTTTTTTGTCTTTCCAAGGGTCCGACACAGTGGGTGCGCCGAACAAAAACCCCTGCAAGCAATCCACGCCATTGACCACAAGGAATTCGGCATCGCCCCTGGTTTCGACCGATTCGGCGGTTACTAGAATTTCAAATTCCCGGGCCACAGCGACCAGTGCCCGGACCAACGCTTGATTGTCCGGGTTTTCGGAAACTCCGCGGACGAACTGACCGTCGATCTTGGCGGCATCAAACAAAAACTCGCGAAAGTGGCGGAAACTGAAATTGCTGGCACCGAAATCGTCCAGCGCAAACGCAACGCCGCGCGGTTGCAGCCGGTCCATGAAATCGATCACCAACTCGGGCACAGTCATGGCCGAACTTTCCGAAATTTCCAGGATCAACCGTTCGCCCAAATTGGCGTCTTTCTTGAGAAACCGATCTAAAACCCGAGAATACCGCGCATAGCCGATCGAACGTGCGGACATGTTGACGGACAGGCGGATTTCGGGGTTATTGATCAGTGTCCTCAACCCCATTTCCAATGCGACACAATCCAGATCGCGCCCGATCGGGGTGTTTTCCAATTGCGGCATGAAATCCCGTGCAGGAATAACCCGCCCGGTTTCGTCCAGCACCCGAATGAACCCTTCGTAGAACGCTACACCGAATGGTTGATGCGCCTGCATGACCGGCTGAAAGGCCAGTTTGCATTGTTTGTGCTTTACCGCCTCGGTCGCCATCTGAACCGAGGATTCGTCGCGGGATGCGACGGCTGCGTTCAGCGGGCTTTCGGCACCGTCGGGCGCATCTGCCTGTTTCCTGTCCCGCATGTCCTTGCCAAGCCCCTTAACGTCACCGGTCAGGGCCTTATTTCAAGGCAAAGGTATGAATTTGCGGTTAAGAGGAGCGAATTTGCCAGGTGTCAGCGCGCGGATTCCCAAACCCGTCCTAGTACAGCGGCGGCGCCGACCACGGCTCCCATGAAGCCCAGTGCAAGCATGACAAAGCCCAATGCAACGATGGTTGAGGGGCCACCCGTCAGTGCCGTCAACATGGCCAAAGCCAGACCGATCAAACCAAGTGTGGTCGATACTGTCATCAAACGGGTCATGGCGGCCTCCGGATTACTGGCTACGGGTCACATCCGCTGAATATGGAATGTGAAATCCCGTTTTCAAGAAAGCAGAGAGTCGAACAGGCGGATTTAAGCCTGTTTTGCCTGTGGATTGAGCGTCTGGGCCTCAAGTTGTTCAAAACCGGGCGTTCCGTGATCTTCGGGATGGCGCGCCAGATGCCGGGCTTTGATCTGTTCCGAGCTTTCGCGGCTGCCATCATGGCTGTAACCCGGTGGAGCAAAGCAATAGGCCAGACGTTCGCGCAACGTCAGCCCCGGCTGGGTTGCGTCGCGCCAGATACTGACCCATTCGTGAAAGGCCACGCGCAGCGGGTTGAACGTGCCGATATTGTGGACCAGCCCGTAATCGACGCGGTCGTCCTTTTGTTCGGGCACAAACGTGCCAAACAGTTTGTCCCAGATGATGAAAACCCCGGCATAGTTGCAATCCAGATAACGCGCGTTCCGTCCATGATGGGCGCGGTGGTGGCTAGGGGTGTTCATCACCGCCTCGAACCAGCGGGGCATTTTCCCAATCGCCTCGGTGTGAATCCAGAACTGATAGATCAGGTTCAAGCCGCCGCAGAACAGCACCATCGCCGGGTGGAAGCCCAGCAGGATCAGCGGCGCACGTACCACCATCATGAAGGTAAACGTATAGGTCCATGTCTGCCGCAGCGCCGTGGTCAGATTGTAGTGTTGAGAACTGTGGTGGTTCACGTGACTGGCCCAGACCCAGCGGATGCGGTGACCGAACCGATGCACCCAGTAATAGCGTAAATCATCCAGCACAAAGCACAGGATGATCACCGGAATCGAGGTGCCCAGGTTCAGCGGCGTGATCTGCCACAGCCACATGAAAAAGCCATATGCGATGAACCCAAGCAGCAACCCCGAGGCGATATTTCCCGCCCCCATGATCAGCGAGGTGACGGCATCGCGCGTCTCATACCGTCCGCCCCTGCCTTTGAAAGCGATCCACAGGAACTCGGCTAGAATGGCGGCGATGAAGAACGGCACCGCCCATTGCACGGCGTCGGGAAAGCTCACTTGGTCGGTCATGCGGGGTCCATCAGGTTTTGCCAGTGGGGGCGTTCGAAATCGTCAAGGCGGATCAGGGCTTTGGGCGTGCCGAAGTCATGAAATTGAATTTCGAAACCCTCGGGGTGGTCGATCCAGTCGAAATCCAGAAGGTGGCGCGCCACCGTATCGGCACCAAAGGACCACAACAGCCCGTTTCCCGTCTCGGTACGGATCAGGGCGGACCGCTTGTCATGTGCGATTGTTATATCAATTATTACGTCGTCCGGCGCATGGCGCAGCCATTCCGAACGCGCGGTCTGGGGGGTCAGTTCGCGCACGCGTGACCGCCCTGACAGGTGCAGCAGAACGGTGATGCCGACGATGCCTCCGACCACCAGAACCAGAAGTATTTCAAGCGGCATTCTATCCTCCCGCCCGACAGATTGCAGAGCGGCTATGACGCTGTCAAAGGTAGCGTTACGTCAGCCAGCTTCGAACGTGTCCAGGACTTCGTGCTGCACCACGCGTTCGACAAAGGGCACCAGCCCATCAGGCCCCGAGGCCCTGTCTTTCAGGTGTATGCAGATGTCTGGCCTGCGTGCTGCGATGATGCCGACCATCTCGCCGCGGATCTTGTCATCCAGGCCCGCACCCATGACCGCACAGACGATCCGGGGTTCGGCATCCAGTTGCCGCCGGACCTCATCCTGATCATGCGCGCCCAGCCATTGGATAGGCATGTGATCCAGACGCCGCGCCACGTCGCCGATTACATTCGGCAAGCGACCGATCAACAGAACCACTGGTTTCATTGTTGCCTCCTTTTCACTGGTAGCAATTAGAAAATCCGGCCCCAAAAGACCATTTCTATTCTAGCACATGTGAATGCAGTGTTTTCTGCCTAGTCGGAAATGGTCATAGGCACGGCCTTACCTTTTCCCTTCTTACGCGTAAAAACTACTTGGTCTCCGTCGATTGCGACTTTCTGACAATCCACAGGAAGTTGCGTGGTCCCGATAAAGAGATTTCGGCAGTAGTACCTTTTGTTCCAGACCCAGGCACCTTTGATTTTACCTTTTTGGGCGGTATCCCCGTAAATCGTGCCGTCTGCCGCGACGATAAACCAATACCTATTGCGCACAAGTTTCTTGCCGATGACAGCATCCATGAATTGCTGCTTCTTTTTGATGTCTTTGGCGTCTGCGGCAGCCGCCGAAATGCACAGGACACTGGCTGCCGCGGCCAAGATGGCAATAGAATTCACAGCTATTCCCCCCAAACTAATAATTGGGAGAATAACACGATTCGCAATTTTCTTATGTGTTTTGCTTAGCTTTCAGCGCCGACAAGCGTCGCGATAATCGCCTTGGCACTTTCTGAATTCCATTCCGCATCGCCGATCAGCCGGGCAATTTCCTGACCCTCAGGATCCAGAATAACGGTGATTGGCAACGCAACAACGCCAAACTCGCGCGCGGCGGCTGAACCGGGGTCCTGATGGCGCGGCAGGTTATTGATGCCGTTTTCCTCGAAGAACTTCTTGATCCCGGCGGGTGAGTTGCGCCCGGTGGCAAGGGTCAGAACCTCAAACTTGTCACCGCCGAACTCTTCTTGCAGCTCGGCAATCTGCGGCATCTCTTTGCGGCAAGGCGCACACCACGTGGCCCAGAAGTTCACCAGAACATACTTGCCGGCATAGTCCTCAAGCGTTCCAACTCCGCCCTCATCTTCCAGCTGGAATTCGATTGTTTTTGCGGGCTTGGGTTCTTTGTGCAGGATCAGGCGTTTCAGTGTTCCATCGCGCAGCGGGCCAAGCGTTTCGGCATCTGTCGCCAAAGCGGCGTTTGCACCCAGCGCAAGGGCCATATAAAGGGGGATCAGACGAAATAGGCGCATATCAACTCCGGGTTTTCTTACATGACCGATCAATCTTCGAACCAGATGTGGGGCGGCCGCTTTGCCGCCGGTCCAGACGCGATCATGGAGGCAATCAATGCCTCGATCGGGTTCGATCAGCGGATGGCAGCCCAAGACATCGCAGGCTCGCGCGCCCATGCCGCCATGTTGGCTGCCACAGGCGTAATAACTGATAGTGATGCGCAGGCAATTCGGGAAGGGCTGCTCACCGTTTTGTCAGAAATTCAGAACGGGGAATTTCAGTTTTCGACTGCGCTGGAAGACATCCACATGAATGTCGAAGCGCGTCTGAAAGAGGTTATTGGCGAGCCTGCAGGTCGTTTGCACACGGGCCGCAGCCGGAATGACCAGGTTGCGACCGATTTCAAACTGTGGGTGCGTGATCAACTGGACGCGGCAGAGAGCGGCCTGCTGGCCCTGATCCGCGCGCTTTTGGCGCAGGCCGAGGCCGGGGCCGATTGGGTCATGCCAGGCTTTACCCATCTGCAAACCGCACAGCCGGTGACGTGGGGCCACCACATGATGGCCTATGTCGAGATGTTTGGCCGTGACCTGAGCCGCGTCCGCGATGCGCGAGCCCGGATGAACGAATCCCCCTTGGGGGCTGCAGCTTTGGCTGGGACGTCTTTTCCCATCGACCGCCAGATGACGGCCGAGGCGCTGGGCTTTGACCGGCCTGCCGCCAACTCGCTGGACGCAGTCAGCGACCGCGATTTCGCGCTTGAGTTCCTGTCGACCGCCTCGATCTGCGCCATGCACCTGTCGCGCTTTGCTGAAGAGCTGGTGATCTGGTCTTCGGCCCAGTTCCGATTTGTCACCCTGTCTGATCGGTTTTCGACTGGTTCGTCGATCATGCCGCAGAAGAAGAACCCGGATGCCGCAGAGTTAATCCGCGCCAAAGTGGGCCGCATTTACGGTGCAAATACTGCATTGATGATGGTGATGAAAGGCCTGCCGCTGGCCTATTCCAAGGACATGCAAGAAGACAAGGAGCAGGTCTTTGATGCCGCCGACAATTGGATGCTGGCGCTGGCTGCGATGGAAGGTATGGTTAAGGACATGACTGCCAACCGCGAGAGCCTTGCGGCGGCAGCGGGCTCGGGGTTCTCGACCGCTACCGACCTTGCCGACTGGCTGGTTCGTGTATTGGGCCTGCCGTTCCGCGACGCCCACCATGTGACCGGATCGCTGGTGGCCATGGCCGAAAGCAAAGGCTGCGACTTGCCTGACCTGACGCTGGAGGACATGCAATCGGTCCACGCAGATATCACCGATGACGTCTATTCTGTCCTTACCGTCCAAAATTCGGTAAACTCGCGCCAGTCTTATGGCGGCACCGCACCGGATCAGGTGCGGGCCCAGATCAAGCGATGGAAGGCGTTGGTATGATGCAAATTCTCCGTGTTGTCCTGCTGATTGCGGCTGGGTTTGCCCTGGCCGCCTGTGGCGCAGATGGCGAGCCGATCCAACCCACGATGAGCGCCAATGTAGGCGTCGGAAGCAGCGGCACCTATGTTGGTGGTGGTGTTGGCTTTCGGCGCGGTGGATTGGGTGTTTTTCTTGGGGTTTAATCCTCTGAGGTAATTGCATTTTGTCCACGCAGCGCCCATGTTCGCACGTATGATCGGCCTGGTGCCGAATTTCCTGAGCTAAGATGACATCATGAAGATTTTCGGCCTGATCCTGACTATTGCCGTACTTGCAGCCTGCGAGCCTTCGCACAACTCCCGTCCCGAACCCGAGGCGAATTCCGGCAGCTCTGGTGTTTCGATTTCGGGCTATGGTCGGGTTGGCGTTTCTGTCACCAACTGACCGAATACCGCCGGATGTGCGGAATCCATTGATCCGCCGGGCGGTTTTGGTCTAAGCGCGCTGTCATGGATCACTTTCTCTACCGCGACGGCGCGCTTTACGCCGAGGATGTCCCAATCTCCGAAATCGCTGCCGCGGTCGGGACCCCGTTTTACGTCTATTCCACCGCGACTTTACTGCGCCATTTCCAGTTGTTCGATGACGCGCTGGAAGGGACCGAGCATCTTGTCTGCTATGCGATGAAAGCCGCCAGCAATCAGGCGATTCTGAAAACGCTGGCGCAGGCGGGCGCGGGGATGGATGTGGTCTCGGGCGGGGAATACCTGCGCGCCAAGGCGGCGGGTGTGCCAGGCGAAAAAATCGTGTTCTCAGGCGTTGGCAAAACTGTGGATGAGATCCGCACCGCGCTGATCGGGGGCATCCGTCAGTTCAACGTCGAATCCGAGCCCGAGATGGAAGTGATTAACGCTGTAGCGCTGGAATTGGGTGTGGTTGCGCCGATCACTGTGCGGGTTAACCCGGATGTTGATGCCAAAACCCACGCCAAGATCGCTACAGGAAAGTCCGAGAACAAGTTCGGTATTCCCATCGCCCGCGCGTCAGAGGTCTATGCCCACGCCGCGTCCCTGCCCGGGCTTGAGGTGATTGGCATCGACGTCCATATCGGCTCGCAACTGACCGAGCTGGAGCCGTTCGAGCTGGCCTATACCAAAGTCGCAGAGTTGACTGAGCAGCTGCGTGCCGAAGGTCACAATATCCGCCGTCTCGATCTGGGCGGAGGTTTGGGCATTCCCTATACCCGTGCCAATGACGCACCACCGCTGCCCGTAGAATACGGTGCGTTGATCAAGAAAACGCTGGGCCATCTGGATTGCGAGATCGAGATCGAACCTGGTCGTCTGATCGCGGGCAATGCCGGTTTGATGATCAGCAAGGTGATCTATGTGAAATCCGGTGAGGGGCGCGATTTTCTGATCCTCGACGGGGCCATGAACGACCTGATCCGCCCCGCCATGTACGAGGCGCATCACGATATCGTTGCCGTGCAAGAGCCGGCGCCGGGCGTTGAACAACAACCCTATGATATTGTCGGTCCGGTCTGTGAGACCGGTGATACCTTTGCCAAACAACGCAACATGCCACCGCTGGCGCCGGGTGATCTGGTGGCCTTTCGCAGCGCCGGAGCCTATGGGGCGGTGATGGCCAGCGAATATAACACGCGCCCCCTGATCCCTGAGGTTCTGGTACATGGGGATCAATTTGCAGTTATTCGTGAACGGCCAAGCTTTGACGAAATCATAAACCGCGATACCATACCTGAGTGGCTTTGACGCGATGACCGCGCGGGCCCGCTCAGGAGGCCTGCCTTGAACGCAAGACATAACCTGCCGATTCCAAGACTTTCCCTGTGGCTGACGCACGCAGGGATGCTGGCCGAGCAGGTTTTGCGTGCATTCTGGCCATTTTTCTCGATTTTCATGGCGATTCTGGCTGCGTTGATGCTGGGGTTGCAGGATCACGTCCGGGTCGAGGTGGTCTGGGCAGTGGGTGTTGTCGCAGTGATTGGCCTGCTGGTGGCGCTGGTTTGGGGTATCAGGCGATTCCATCTGCCCAGACGGGCCGAAGCGCTGATGCGGGTGGATGCGTCACTGCCGGGGCGTCCGATTCAGGCGCTTATGGACGATCAGGCCATTGGGGCGATGGATGCCGATTCAGTCGCGCTGTGGCAGGCGCACCAGACGCGTATGGCGCAACGGGCGGCGCAGGCTGAGCCGGTCAAACCAGATTTGCGGCTGGCTGATCGCGATCCTTATGCGTTGCGTTATTCAGCCTTGCTGGCGTTGGTGATCGCGGTTCTGTTCGGATCGTTCTGGCGCATTGGTTCAGTGGCCGAGATGACGCCGGGCGCGGCCACGGCTGGGCAGGGGCCCAGCTGGGAAGGATGGGTGGAGCCGCCACGCTATACCGGCTTGCCGACGCTTTACCTGGCGGATCAATCAGACCCGATACTATCTGTTCCGCAAGGTAGCCGCATCACCCTACGCTTTTATGGCGAAGTCGGCGACCATAGCTTGACAGAAACGACATCGCCCCTGGGCGCCGAAGACGGATCTGAGGTGGAACAGGATTTTATTGCCACCCGTTCAGGCCAGTTGACGATTGATGGCCCGGCAGGGCGGAACTGGGCCGTGAACATCATTGCGGATACGTCGCCGAAGATTGCGATCGCCGACGAGGCCGAGACCGAGGCTGGCGGACGCATGAAACTGCCGTTTACTGCTGTGGACGATTATGGCGTGGTCTCTGGATCAGCCGTGATCGCGCTTGATCTGGCTGAGGTCAGCCGGAGCTATGGTCTGGCCGCTGTACCTGAACCGCGCGAAGTGATCACCGTGGAACTTCCGATGCCGATTACCGGCGACCGGATCGATTTTACCGAAGACCTGATCGAGGATTTCTCGCAGCACCCTTGGGCGCATTTGCCGGTCAAGATTACATTGACGGCACGGGATGCGGCCGATCAGGAAGGCCACTCTGATCCGTATCAGACCACATTGCCTGCGCGACGTTTCTTTGATCCGCTGGCCGCTGCAGTGATCGAACAGCGGCGTGATTTGCTGTGGGCCAGGGATAACGCGACCCGGGTGTCTCAGATTTTGCGCGCGGTCTCGCATCTGCCCGAAGGGTTCTTTCGATCCGACACCGCGTATCTGCGTCTTCGTGTGACCCTGCGGCGATTGGAAATGTTCGATGACTACGGGCTGACACTGGAACAACAGGAAGAGATCGCCCAGGCCCTATGGGATCTGGCGATCATCATCGAAGACGGAACGCTGGCCGATGCGCTGGAACGGATGCGCCGGGCACAGGAACGCCTGACCGAGGCGATGAAGAACGGCGCCACCGATGAGGAAATCGCTGAGCTGATGCAAGAGCTGCGCGAGGCAACGCAGGATTACATGCGCCAACTGCAGCGTCTGGCACAGGAAAACGGTGAGTTTGACGAAAACCAACAAGGCGAGAATGGCGAATCCCTGCAGATGACGCAGGACGATCTGCAGCGGATGATGGACCGTATTCAGGAACTGATGGAACAGGGCCGCATGGCTGAGGCTCAGCAGGCGCTGGAAGAGTTCCAGCGGATGATGGAAAACATGCGTGTCACTCAGGGCCAGGGGCAGGGCCAGCAATCCGAAGGCCAGCAGGCGATGGAAGGGTTGGCTGAAACCCTGCGCGAACAGCAAGGCCTCAGCGATCAGGCTTTCCGCGATCTGCAGGAACAGTTCAACCCTGGCGCGCAGGCTGGTGAAAGCCAGGGCAACGAAGGCCGCAATGGCGGTCAGGGTCGGGGGCAAAGCCACGAAGGTCAGGGTGGTCGCGGCGCAGATCAACAGGGCGACGGCCAGCAGGGGCAAGGATCGCTGGCTGATCGCCAACAGGCTTTGCGCGATGAATTGGGTCGTCAGCAACAGAATCTACCCGGTGCGGGCACGCCCGAGGGCGATGCCGCGCGCGATGCGCTGGGCCGCGCAGGGCGGGCTATGGACGAGGCCGAAAACGCGCTGCGCAATGATGATCTGGCTGATGCAATCGACAACCAGTCCGAGGCGATGGAAGCCCTGCGCGAAGGTATGCGGTCACTGGGTGAAGCCTTGGCCCAGAACCAGCAGAACCAACCGGGTCAAGGATCGCAAGAAGGTGATATGCAGGCCAACAGCCGTGATCCGCTGGGCCGCAACCCGGGTTCGAATGGCTCGATCTCAACCGATGACAGCCTGTTGCAGGGCGAGGATGTCTATCGTCGCGCCCGCGAATTGCTGGACGAAATCCGTCGCCGCACCGGTGAATCGGATCGTCCTCAGATCGAGTTGGAATACCTCAAGCGGCTGTTAGAGCGGTTCTAGGTCCGTCTTTCAATCAGGTCAGTTCTGTGCTGTCCCCGAAGTCTGTGCTTCGAGCCACAGACGTGCCTGATCCACCAGCGACACATATGGGGTCAGGATCGGTTCGGCCTGCGGCACAGCCTCGCTGATTTTTTGGGCGTTGCCATAGACCAGCAACAGTATGATGCCAACAATCAGGATCAATGCAAATCCGCGCACAAATCCGCCAGATTTACGCGGCGCGGGCTCGTCTTCTGCGCCCATGATGTCGTCGCTGCGCAAGCTGGAATTGATCGCCTCGACATCGGGCAGGTCATCTTTCTGGCCCGCGTCTTCTGCGGTTTCCGTGGCCGTCAGTTCCTTGATGGCGTGTTCGGGGTCAGGTTCCGGAGGAGTGTCCAGTGCTAAATCGGGCTGAGTTTCTATGCTGCCGCCTTCCTGGGCACGCAGCTCAGCCTCTCGGGCGGCTTCCTCTTGCAGGATGCCGGCAACAGCGGGGTCGATATTTCCGGTTGTTTCGGGTTTTTCCGGCTCGGGGGCTGCTTCAGGTTCTGGTGCGGGTGTTGCTTCGGGTTCCGGCGCAGGTTCAGATCTAGGCTCCGCCTGCGGTTCCGCGGCAAACGCTTCATCCACCGGTGTGGGGGTCGGGTCTGTCGCGGCTTCCTCGGCTGCAGGCTCTTCTGAAATGGGCGTGACCGCTGCGGGCGCGGGTTGGTCCGGGTATTTGGCCTGGAACCAGGTGTTCTCGCAATTTGAACACTGAACGTCGCGGCCCTCTTCCGGGATGACTTCGTCTGGCACCTCATATTGGGCACCGCAATTCGGACACGTAAGACGCATGCTGCCTCCTGGTCGGGACCTCGACCTGATAATAGTTTTTTAGGGATGTTATTCCGTTAAGACCTGACCGCAAAGGGTGTTTTCGGTTTGGCAGCATAAATGTCACCAATTCGCCCCGGTGCAGGCATTGAAACCACAACCACGCTCGGGCAAGAAGAGCAGCAATTAGAACGGGGGCCCTTGTGATCGAGCTGGAAAATGTCAGCTACACCTATGGTGGAGGTGAATTGCTGAGCAACGTGTCCCTGCGACTGCAGCCGGGTTCGTTCCACTTTCTGACCGGCCCTTCGGGCGCGGGCAAGACCACTTTGCTTAAACTGTGCTACGGCGCATTGCTGCCCACGTCCGGACGGTTGAGCGCGTTTGAACAGGACGTGGCCCAGTTGGATCGCGATCAGATGGCCCTGCTGCGCCGCCGGGTTGGCGTTGTGCATCAGGATTGCCGGTTTCTGGATCATATGACGGTGGTCGAAAATGTCTCGTTGCCGCTGATGGTGTCGGGGCGTTCGGAATCTGCATTGCGGGATGATCTGACTGAATTGCTGAACTGGGTGGGTCTTGGCACCCGGCTGGGCGCGCTTCCGCCCGAACTGTCGGGCGGTGAACGTCAGCGCGCGGCGCTGGCCCGGGCGGTGATCCTGTCGCCCGATGTTGTTCTGGCAGATGAGCCCACTGGCAATGTGGACTGGGAGATGTCGCAACGCTTGCTGCGCCTGTTGGTCGAGCTGAACAAGATGGGCAAAACCGTGCTGATCGCCACCCATGATCTGAGCCTGATCCGCGCCGCTAAAAGCCAGGTACAGGCACGCGTGCTGCGTATTTCGCAACGGCAGGTCCAACTTGCGGGGGCAGACCTATGAGCAAGGGGATGATCCGAAACTTGCTGAAACGGGATGCGCGGGCCGATCGGGTGGTGCCCCCCACCGGTTACACCGCGCATCTGACCTTGTTCGTATCGGGCGCGATGGCTTTTCTGGCCGTATTTGCACTGGCTCTGTCGCTGGCGTCCGGGCGATTGGCCGACCGTTGGGCAACCGAACTGGCCGGGGCGGCCACCTTGCGGATCAATGCCCCCGCCGACCAGCTTGCCGCCCAGACCGAGGCTGCGTTGACCGTGCTGGCGCAAACTCCCGGTGTTGCCTCGGCCAGGGCGCTGACGACCGAGGAGCAGGCCGCGCTGTTGTCGCCATGGTTTGGTTCTGACCTGCCGCTGGACACACTGCCCGTTCCGCAACTGATCGAGATCATCGAAGGCGATCCGGGTCTGGATGCAACCGGACTGCGGTTGCGGCTGGGGGCCGAGGTGCCGGGCGCTGTGCTGGACGACCATACCCGATGGCGCGAACCGCTGGTCGATGCGGCGACGTCATTGCGTCGGCTCGGTTGGGTCTCGATCCTGCTGATTGGCGGCGCAACTGCAGCCATGATCACACTGGCGGCTAATGCCTCGCTTGCGGCCAACGCTCAGATCATCGAGGTGCTGCGACTGGTTGGTGCCCGGGATCGCTTTATCGCCCGCGCCTTTGTCCGGCGTTTTACCTACCGGGCATTCTTTGGCGCTGTTGTCGGGGTACTGCTGGGCATGACCGGGGTGCTTTTGCTGCCCGAAGCCTCGGACGAGGGCGGGTTTCTGACCGGTCTGGGCTTTCAGGGGGCAGGCTGGTTGCTGCCTGCACTGATCCCAGTGCTAGGCGCGACGGTTGCTTTTCTAGCAACCTGGACCGCCGCCAGCCGCAAATTGAAGGAGCTTTCGTGATGGCCTCAGCGTTTCAATGGGTGCGCTCTTTGATCTTCATGATCGTGATCTATGTCTGGATGCTGATCCTGGGTATAGTGTTTGCCCCTTTTGCCTTGTTCAACAAGCGCGGCGCGCTGCGGGCTTGCAAGACCTATGCTCGCACGACCCTTTGGCTGGCGCGCTGGATGGTCGGCATTCGATCCGAGGTACGCGGCACAGTGCCGGTGGACGAGGTGGTGATTGGCGCCAAGCACCAGTCCTTTCTCGACATCATCATAATTTTCGACGCAATTCCCCACGGCAAATTCATCATGAAGAGAGAGTTGCTGTGGACCCCAGTCATCGGCATGTATGCACGGCGTCTCGGCTGTATCCCAGTCGATCGCGGTAAAAAAGGCGCTGCCGTTGCCAAGATGGTCAAAGACGTCGCCAAAGAATTTACCGAGCCCGGTCAATTGGTGATCTACCCGCAGGGCACGCGCGTTGCGCCAGGGGTGCAGAAACCTTACAAAGTGGGCACAGCGGTTCTGTATGAGGGGTTGGGATTTCCATGTGTCCCGGTTGCGACAAATGCCGGAGTTTTCTGGCCGCGCACAGGTGTTCTGCGCAAACCGGGTTTGGCGATAGTGGACTTTCTTGATCCGATCGAGCCGGGGGTTGCGCGCAATTCGTTTCTTGGTCGATTGGAAGACGTGATTGAGACGCGATCCAATGCATTGATGAAAGAAGTGGGGTTTGATCCGGATGGAGTTCATTAAGGACATCAAATCGCTCGAAGAGATCTACAACAGACCGCCCGGCGCGGCCTCTTTTCGAAAAGTGGTACACAGCCTGACGCCACTTTATCGCAAATGGATCATGACCTCGCGGCTTTGTATCCTCAGTACCGTGGGTCCCGAAGGTGTGGATGGCAGCCCCCGCGGAGATGATGGCCCGGCGGTGTTAGAGCTTAATCCAAATACGCTGGCCCTTCCGGACTGGCGCGGCAATAATCGATTGGATTCCCTGCGCAATATTGTGCGTGATCCGCGTGTGGCCTTGATGTTTATGGTATCGGGTTCAAACAACGTGGTGCGTGTGAATGGAACGGCCCGACTGACTGCGGATGCAGACCTGCGCGCCCGGTTTGAGAAACACGGCAAACAGCCAGCCACGGTCATCTTTATCGAAATCACCGAGATCTACACGCAATGCGCCCGTGCCTTGATGCGCGCTGAAATTTGGACCTCGGGTGACAATTCCGCCGAGTTGCCAAGTATTGGCGAGATTTTGGCCGAGGCAAGTCAGGGTGAGGAGGGCGGTGAACGCTACGATTCAGAATGGGGCGCACGCGCTGCAAAAACGATGTGGTAAATGGGGACTCTGCCCCCGCTGCGGCAAGCCGCAACTCCCCCGAGGTATTTTATGGCCAAATGAACGAGGAATCTGCCTTTTCATCTTGCCAAAAATATCTCGGAGCGCGAGGCAGAGCCTCGCTAACTCCGGTTGAGTCAGTTCTGTCCTACGAGTGGATCGGACCGTCACCACAAGCCAGTGCAGCTTCGCGCACCGCTTCCGAATAGGTCGGGTGAGCGTGGCAGGTTAGGGCCAGATCCTCGGCTGACGCACCGAATTCCATCGCCACGCAGACCTCGTGGATCAGATCACCCGCTGCCGGGCCGATGATGTGACAGCCCAGAATGCGGTCCGTGTCCTTGTCGGCCAGGATCTTCACAAAGCCATCGGCGGCAAAGTTCGCCTTGGCGCGCCCGTTGCCCATGAACATGAACTTGCCGACTTTGTAGTTGCGGCCCTGTGCTTTCAGCGTCTCTTCGGTTTCACCCACATTGGCCACTTCGGGCCAAGTGTAGATCACGCCGGGAATGACGCCATAGTTCACGTGGCCATGCTTGCCCGCGACCTGTTCAGCAGCGGCCATGCCCTCATCCTCGGCCTTGTGGGCCAGCATCGGGCCTTCGGTCACGTCGCCGATGGCGTAGACTCCCGGTACGTTTGTCTGCCAGTCGCTACCAACTTTGATCTGACCGCGCGGTGTCATTTCGACCCCCAGAGCCTCCAGTCCCAACCCGTCAGAGAACGGCTTGCGCCCGGTGGCGACCAACACGGTATCCGCGTCGATCACATGCTCGCTGTCGTCTTTCAGAAGTTTATAGGTGACCTTGGCCTTGGTTTTGGTCGCTTCGGTCTTTTGCACCGCTGCGCCCATCACAAACTTCAAGCCCTGTTTCTTGAGAATGCGCTGGAAAGTCTTCTGAACCTCGGGGTCCATGCCCGGTGTGATTTCCTTGAGGAACTCAATCACCGTCACTTCGGCCCCCAATCGCTGATAAACCGAGCCAAGTTCCAACCCGATCACACCGGCACCAATCACGACCATCTTCTTGGGAATCTTGCCAAGTGACAGCGCACCAGTCGAGGTCACGACAACCTTTTCGTCAACGTCTACACCAGGCAGCGAGGACGGTTCAGACCCGGAGGCGATGATAATGTTCTTGGCCGAGTGAACCTCATCCCCCACCTTGACCTGACCAGCAGCAGGGATCGAGCCCCAACCTTTCAGCCAGTCGATCTTGTTCTTTTTGAACAGGAACTCGATGCCTTTGGTGTTGCCCTCGATGGTTTCTTCCTTGTAGGCCTGCATCTGTTTCCAGTCGACTGAGGGGCTTTTGCCCTTGAGGCCCATTTTGGCAAAGTTATGCTCGGCCTCATGCAATTGATGTGAAGCGTGCAGCAGCGCCTTTGACGGGATACAACCCACGTTCAGACAGGTGCCTCCCAGGGTTTCACGCCCTTCGACAACGGCGGTTTTCAGGCCCAGCTGGGCGCAACGGATGGCGCAGACATAGCCGCCGGGGCCGGCGCCGATTACGATGACATCATAGTTTGCCATTTTACTCTCCTAAGTCGACCGGATTGGCCGGTGGCCGCATGATCCAAAGTGGTTGGATCATGCTGTGCTTACTTCAAACCGGTTCCAGCAGCTTGATCGTGATATGGGCGATGCCGCCCCGTTCATGGTGCATCGCCAATTCCTCAGATCCGAAAAAGGCGCGGGCCTTGTCCAGGTTCGTAACCTCGAACATGGCAATGGCATGGTCGGCCTGATCCGGGTCACGCCAGACGTGCAAGTCGCGGATACCCGCAGCCTTGCGCATTGGCGTATCCTCACGAAACACTTTCAGCCAGGCATCGAAATCGGCCACATCGGCCTGCCACAATACATGCGTTGCCATAATTACAGATCCATCAACAGGCGGCGCGGATCTTCCAGCGCCTCTTTTACGCGAACAAGGAAGGTCACGGCGCCTTTGCCGTCAACGATCCGGTGGTCATAGGACAGGGCCAGATACATCATCGGACGGATCACGACCTGACCGTTGATTGCCATCGGACGGTCCTGAATCTTGTGCATGCCCAGGATACCCGATTGCGGCGGGTTCAAGATCGGCGAGGACATTAACGAGCCATAGACACCGCCATTCGAGATGGTGAAGGTGCCGCCCTGCATCTCCTCCATTGACAGCTTGCCATCACGGGCGCGCTTGCCTTTTTCGGCGATGGCTTTTTCGATCTGGGCAAAGGACATCGAATCCGCGTCGCGGATAACCGGAACCACAAGACCGGTCGGCGTTCCGGCGGCAACGCCCATATGTACAAAGTTCTTGTAGACGATGTCGGTGCCGTCGATTTCCGCATTCACTTCAGGCACTTCTTTCAGCGCGTGGCAGCAGGCCTTGGTGAAGAAAGACATAAAGCCCAGACGCACGCCGTGCTTCTTTTCGAACTGGTCTTTGTACTGGTTACGCAGGGCCATCACCTCGGTCATGTCCACCTCGTTATAAGTGGTCAGCATGGCGGCGGTGTTCTGACTGTCTTTCAGACGCTTGGCGATGGTCTGGCGCAGGCGGGTCATCTTGACCCGTTCCTCGCGCGCGGCATCACCTGCTGCGACCGGTGCGCGCGGTGCAGGTGCAGGCGCTGGGGCAGGGGCCGCAGCCGCGGCTGCGGGGGCCGATGCGGCGCGGGTCACGTCCTCTTTCATGATGCGGCCATCGCGGCCAGTACCTGTAACCTGATCGGCGGACAAACCAGCCTCGGCCATCGCTTTCTCAGCCGAGGGTGCATTGGCCACGTCTTTACCAGCGGTGGCTGCTGCAGGCGCTGCTGCGGCGGAAGGAACTGCGGCCGGGGCGGCTCCAGCACCCGAACCCGAAATCACGGCCAGCTTGGCCGAGGCGTCCACGGTGGTGCCTTCGGGCGCTACGATTTCCGCCAGAACACCAGCAGCCGGTGCCGGAACCTCAACCGAGACCTTATCGGTTTCCAATTCGCACAGCATTTCGTCTTGCGCCACGGCATCGCCAACCTGTTTGAACCAGGTCGAAACGGTAGCCTCGGTCACGGATTCACCCAAAGTGGGCACCATCACATCGACGCTGCCACCACCAGCGGCCGCTGCAGGCGCGGCAGCAGGGGCCGGGGCAGCGGCGGGTGCCGGAGCAGCACCTTCGCCTGCGGTGATGGTGGCCAGCAGTGCGTCAACGCCTACGGTTTCACCTTCGGCAGCGACGATTTCGCCCATCACACCGGCAGCGGGGGCTGGAACCTCGACCGTTACCTTGTCGGTTTCAAGCTCACAGAGCATCTCATCCACGGCCACAGCGTCACCAGGCTTCTTGAACCAGGTGGCAACCGTAGCTTCGGTGACGGATTCGCCTAGCGTAGGTACACGAACTTCAATGGTCATCGTTTACTTTCCTTCGAGGCTCAGCGCTTCGTTCACAAGCGCCTCTTGTTGAGCTTTGTGTTGGCTGGCCAGACCCGTCGCGGGCGAAGCCGAGGTTGCGCGGCCGACATAAATCGGCCTTGTGTGTTTGGCGCCGATGCGGGTCAGCACCCATTCGATATTGGGTTCGATAAAGGTCCAGGCGCCCTGGTTCTTGGGTTCTTCCTGACACCAGACCATCTCGGCCCCTTTGAAACGCTCAAGCTCATTGATCAGCGAGTGGGCGGGGAAGGGGTAGAACTGCTCGATCCGCATCAGATAGACGTCGTCGATCCCGCGGGCGTCGCGTTCTTCCAGCAGGTCATAGTAGACCTTGCCGGAACACATCACGACCCGCTTGATCTTGTTATCCTTGACCAGCTTGGTGTCCGAATTGCCGTGTTGTGCATCATCCCACAGCACCCGGTGGAAGCTTGAGCCCGTGGTGAATTCGTCGGCAGTGCTGACCGCCAGCTTGTGGCGCAGCAGCGATTTAGGCGTCACCAGGATCAGCGGTTTGCGGAAGGTGCGGTGCAGCTGACGGCGCAGGATGTGGAAGTAGTTCGCAGGCGTCGTACAGTTCGCCACGATCCAGTTATCCTGACCACACATCTGCAGGAACCGCTCAAGCCGTGCGGATGAGTGTTCGGGCCCTTGCCCTTCAAACCCGTGCGGCAGCAGGCAGACCAGACCGGACATGCGCAGCCATTTGCTTTCGCCCGAGCTGATGAACTGATCGAACATGATCTGCGCACCGTTGGCAAAGTCTCCGAACTGCGCTTCCCACAGGGTTAGTGCGTTCGGTTCGGCCAATGAAAACCCGTATTCGAAACCCAGTACAGCGTATTCGCTGAGCATCGAGTCGATCACTTCGTATTTCGACTGGCCTGCACGGATGTTGTTCAGCGGGTAATACCGCTCTTCGCTTTCCTGATGCACAAAGCCCGAGTGACGTTGACTAAAGGTGCCGCGTGTCGCGTCCTGACCGGACAGGCGCACCGGGAATCCTTCGGTCAGCAACGAGCCAAAGGCCAATGCCTCGCCCGTGGCCCAGTCAAAGCCCTTGCCGCTGTCGAACATGTTCTTCTTGTGATCCAGCAACCGCCCGACGGTCTTGTGCAGGGCAACGTCGGCGGGTGCATGCGTCAGGGCCTTGCCGATCTCGACCAGAGTGTCCGGCGTGATCGCGGTTTCGCCGCGGACATATTCTTCTTTGTTCTTGTCCAGATGTGACCAGCGCCCGTCCAGCCAGTCAGCCTTGTTCGGTTTATAGTCTTTGCCCGCGTCGAACTCATCGTTCAGATGGGCCTGAAAGGCGGCTTTCATATCCTCGATCTCACCCTCGGGGATCAGACCGTCCTTGACCAAACGCTCGGTGTACAGCGACAGCGTGGTCTTATGGGTTTTGATCTTCTTATACATGATCGGATTGGTGAACATGGGCTCGTCGCCCTCATTGTGACCAAACCGGCGATAGCAGAAGATGTCGATCACGACGTCTTTGTGGAACTTCTGGCGGAACTCGGTTGCGACCTTGGCGGCGTGTACGACGGCCTCGGGATCGTCACCGTTCACGTGGAAGATCGGTGCTTCGACCATCAGCGCGATATCCGTGGGATATGGGCTGGAGCGTGAGAAGTGCGGAGCGGTGGTGAAACCGATTTGGTTATTGACCACGATGTGCATGGTGCCGCCGGTCTTGTGCCCGCGCAGACCCGACAAGCCAAAGCCTTCGGCCACAACTCCCTGACCGGCAAATGCCGCGTCGCCATGCAGCAGGATGCCCATCACTGTCGTGCGGTCATCGTCTTTCAACTGGTCTTGCTTGGCGCGGACCTTGCCCAGCACCACCGGGTTCACCGCCTCAAGGTGCGAGGGGTTCGCGGTCAGTGACAGGTGGACCGAGTTGCCATCAAACTCACGGTCGCTGGAGGCGCCGAGGTGATATTTCACGTCGCCCGAACCATCCACGTCTTCGGGCTTGAAGCTGCCCCCCTGGAATTCGTTGAAGATCGCGCGATAGGGCTTGCGCATCACGTTGGCCAGAATGTTCAGGCGGCCCCGGTGCGGCATGCCTATCACGATGTCCCGAACGCCCAGGGCGCCACCGCGTTTGATGATCTGCTCCATCGCCGGGATCAGGGCCTCGCCGCCGTCCAGACCGAAGCGCTTGGTGCCCATGTATTTGACGTGCAGGAATTTCTCAAAACCTTCGGCCTCGACCATCTTGTTCAGGATCGCCTTGCGGCCCTCCTTGGTGAAGGCGATTTCCTTGCCATAGCCTTCGATCCGTTCCTTCAGCCACGCGGCCTGTTCGGGATCAGAGATATGCATGTATTGCAGCGCGAAGGTGCCGCAATAGGTGCGTTTCACGATTTCAACGATCTGGCGCATGCTTGCCATCTGCAGGCCAAGAACGTTGTCGATAAAGATCGGCCGGTCCATGTCGGCTTCGGTGAAGCCATAGGTTTTGGGGTCCAGCTCGGGGTGTGTACTGGCCGTGCGCATGCCCAGCGGGTCCAGATTGGCGGCCAGATGGCCCCGGATACGGTAGGCCCGGATCAGCATCAGCGCCCGCAGGCTGTCCAGCACCGCGCGCTTGATCTGATCGTCGCTGACGGCAACGCCCTTGTCCGCAGCCTTTTCCTTGATCTTTTGGCCCGCTGCCTTGGCGTCGATCTCGGCCCATTCGCCGGTTAGCGCGCCGGTTAGGTCATCGGCTGGCATCGGCGGCCAGTCGGTGCGCGCCCATGACGGCCCCTCGGCCTCGCGCTGCACGTCCGGCGTGGCGTCACCCATGGCCTTGAAGAACTCGGCCCAGGCGGCATCCACCGCGCCGGGATTCTTGGTGTACTGGGCATAAAGCTGTTCCAGATACTCGGCATTGTGCCCCTGCATAAAGCTAGAGGCGTGAAATGCGGAATTGGGCGTATGTTCGGTCATGTGCGAACCTCGAATGGGCTGGCGTTTCGGTTTTGGTCTCAGTGCTGCGGGCTGTCGGGGTAGCCCAGCTTGTCAAACACCCAGGCCATGTTTCGTCGGACAGTATCGATCGTTTCGGTGTCATAATACTCTGGCACAGGTATTCCTTTTCGTCGTTCCTTCATCGATTTGTCATGCCCCAGGTTAAAACTGTTTTCCGGCAAGCCAAAATCAGCGAAAACACCGTTCAGGTCGGCAACCAGATGCTCCTTTCGAATAAAGCGATCCACGATCAAAATGTTGTCGATCGAGACAATCTTCCAATCGATGGACCAGGTTCCCGACAAGATGAACGATTTGAACTGCTCAAATTCCGTTTTCGGATCTTCCGAGGGCAGGTTCTGCAGGTATTTCATGAAGTGAAACTGAGACACCGCCCGGTCAAAGGGATCGCGGACATTTGCGATTTTGGTGTACTCGTCGAATGTTTCGGCCCCAAGGTTCTCTTTGACTTCCCAGGCCGGCATGTGGTTGCGCCATGGGTATTTGTGCTTGCGCCAGAACTGCCAATCCGGATGCGGTTCACGCCGCCCAGGCCCCCGTGCACCGACGATCCCGTATTTTGAGATCCTAACCTTGCCGTTTTCCAGTTCCCCCAGACCCGGCTTTTCGCAAAGCGGCTGAAGGACCTTTTCCGTCGACGTGCCAGCCGTCTTAGTAGTCTTGAGGTAGATGAATTTATGCTTGTGGCACACCAGAACCATTTCAGCGGTCCTTTCCAGAAGACGATGGCCGGGGTCTTTTATACATTCGAAGTCCGTTCACTGGGGCACCTCAATTGGATTGGGGCCGTATTTATTGGCACCTGGTTGGCTTGGGCGGGTCAACCACCACAACACCAGAAGGGGAGACACAAACAGAACGATCAGCGTCGGAACAACGATCAGCAGCGTGGCGCGGGTGAACAGGATGTCCAGACTGCCACCGTGCTGAAAATGCGACGCAAGACCGATGCCAAAGATCAGAACTGCAAACGCCCCGACGATCAGCAGGATCGGTAGCAATGCGTATAGCCCGCTGCGCCCGGTATCATGCATCCGCCGCCATGCGACGGCCAGATGGGGGATGAACACGATCAGGCTAACGATGCTCTGCACCGGTGCCGAAGACGTGGCGGTGACGGATTTGGATGTTTCAGTTTCAGTCACAGCAACCTGAGTGAAGAACTGTGCATCAATGACCCCGGCGATAAAGCTCCAGATCACGATGAACAGAAAAAAGAACCAGTATTCAGGCCGCGAGGCACGACCCGAGAAGGTGAAGAATTTCGAGAAACAGGTGCGGATGGCGTCGGAGAAGGTCATTTTGAGTTCTCTGCCTGTTTCGTGATATAGGTTGAGAAAATGGAGGACACATCTATCCCAATGTCCGAAACGGTTGAAATGCGCTCGGTGTTCAGTACTGCACTGTCCAGAACCCGTTTTAGGCCATTGCTTTCATAAGATTGAGATCTGAGACGGTACACCGGAGGCAAAGTCGCAGGGTCGCGTCCTGAACCCCCAAGCAAACGCTCAAATGTCACTGGCGAGTCTTCATCCTTGAGTGCAATCAGGCAACGTAATTGACTGTAGGTGTTATACTCATCAGTGCTGATGCGTAAAACACTCCCAGTTTGCAATTTTACAAACCAACGGTTTTTTTGTTCTGTGCCTTCGACAGTTACTAGATTGCGTGTACCGGCGGCATTTTTTAGCGCAAGTTCCCATGTTCTTACTATGCGCGGATCAGCAACGTCCCCATAACCAAACTGTTCTGAAAGTAACGATGCGGCAAAAGACTTTATTGCGCGGTCATCAAGTTCTGCTGGAACAGCGTGAGTCCAACCAATCTTGATCAGGTTATCCGTTACCGTCACCAGATCAATGGCGGATTGACAAGCCGCCACGGTTTCCGAAGCGAATTTTGAGCTGTCGGCGACAGCTGGGGCAGTTGTGGCTGCCGAGACGGCAGCCACAAGGCCAATAAGGGTTCTTGTACCCCAGTTCACAGTTTACCCAATCGCTTCCAGCACTGCCTCACCCAGTTGCGCCGGGCTTTCGGCCACGACGATACCGGCCGAGCGCATGGCTTCGATCTTGTCCTCAGCTCCACCTTTGCCGCCGGCGACGATTGCGCCCGCGTGGCCCATGCGGCGGCCCGGAGGGGCCGTACGGCCTGCGATGAAACCTGCGGTTGGCTTTTTGCGGCCCTTCTTGGCCTCATCCGCCAGGAACTGCGCGGCTTCTTCCTCGGCTGAGCCACCGATCTCACCGATCATAATGATCGACTCGGTTTCGTCATCGGCCAGGAACCATTCCAGCACGTCGATATGCTCGGTGCCTTTGATCGGGTCGCCGCCGATGCCCACGCAGGTGGACTGGCCCAGACCCACATCGGTGGTCTGCTTGACGGCCTCATAGGTCAGGGTGCCCGAACGGGACACAACGCCGACCGAGCCGCGCTTGTGGATGTGGCCGGGCATGATGCCGATCTTGCAGGCGTCAGGCGTGATGACACCGGGGCAGTTCGGGCCGATCAGGCGCGAGCTTGAACCTTCCAGCGCGCGTTTCACCTTCATCATGTCCAGAACCGGGATGCCTTCGGTGATGCAGACGATCACCTCCATCTCGGCATCAATCGCTTCGAGGATCGAGTCAGCCGCAAAGGGAGGCGGAACGTAAATAACCGAGGCGTTGGCTTCGGTCACGTGCTTGGCTTCGTGGACCGAGTTGAACACGGGCAGACCCAGATGCTCCATCCCGCCTTTGCCGGGGGTCACGCCGCCGACCATCTTGGTGCCATAGGCGATGGCCTGTTCGCTGTGAAATGTGCCCTGCGAGCCGGTAAAGCCCTGACAGATCACTTTGGTATTTTCGTCGATGAGGACTGCCATTTTTAGGAGTCTCCTGTTTGTTTATCCCGCGTTAGATGCGGCAATTGCCATACCGATGCAGCCACCCAAAAAGACACAAAAGGCCAAATAGCGGAATGGTTTGTAGAATGATTGCAATCGGAGTTTGTTGGTTGGAAAGGTCATTCCTTTACCGATGCTTGGAACAACGACCGTCAACGGCACGTCACCGTCTTTGTCGGCGCCGATATCGGCGGCATAGTGGCCGAGCACTAACATCAACCAGACCCAAAGGCTGATGATGGTAATCCAAAGGAAAGGGAGAAACTCCCCTTCCGTTGCCCAACCAATAATGCTTTCCAGCAGCGACATTGGAACTAGATTAACCCTTAACCGCCTTAACGATTTTCTCGGCACCATCTTTCAGGTTGTCCGCCGCGATCACGTCCAAGCCAGAGGTGTTGATGATCTCTTTGCCTTTCTCGACATTGGTGCCTTCCAGACGCACGACCAGCGGGACCTGCAGGCCCACCTCTTTCACCGCGGCGACAACGCCCTCGGCGATGACGTCACAGCGCATGATGCCGCCGAAGATGTTGACCAGGATGCCTTTGACCTGCGGGTCCGAAGTGATGATCTTGAACGCTTCGGTCACTTTCTCTTTGGTCGCACCGCCACCCACGTCGAGGAAGTTGGCAGGCTCAGCCCCGTACAGCTTGATGATGTCCATCGTCGCCATCGCCAAACCGGCGCCGTTGACCATGCAGCCAATCTCACCGTCCAACGCGATGTAGTTCAGGTCGTATTTCGAGGCTTCGAGTTCCTTGGGGTCTTCCTCGGTCGTGTCGCGCAGTTCGGCGATGTCGGGGTGGCGGTAGACCGCGTTGCCGTCAAATCCGACCTTGGCGTCCAGCACCTTGAGGTCGCCGCTGTCGGACACGATCAGCGGGTTGATCTCCAGCATCTCCATGTCCTTCTCGACGAAGGCGTTATAGAGCTGACCCATCAGCTTAACGCATTGCTTGACCTGCGCACCTTCCAGACCCAACGAGAAGGCGATGCGACGGCCGTGATAGGGCTGATAGCCGGTTGCAGGGTCAACCGAGAAGGACAGGATTTTCTCGGGCGTGGCTGCGGCCACTTCTTCGATGTCCATGCCGCCTTCGGTCGAACAGACGAAGGAAATGCGGCTGGTCTGGCGATCCACCAGCAGGGCCAGGTACAGTTCACGCTCGATGCCGGAACCGGCTTCGATATAAATGCGGTTAACCTGTTTGCCCGCCGGGCCGGTCTGATGCGTAACCAGCGTGCGGCCCAGCATCTTCTTGGCTTCTTCGGCGGCTTCTTCCACCGATTTGGTCAGACGCACGCCGCCTTTTTCACCGGCATCGGCCTCTTTAAAGCTACCTTTGCCGCGTCCACCTGCGTGGATTTGCGCTTTGACAACCCAAAGCGGGCCGTCCAGTTCACCGGCTGCGGTTTTGGCTTCCTCGGCGCGCAGAACCGCGCGTCCCTCGGAGACCGGAGCGCCATAGCTGCGAAGAAGAGCTTTGGCCTGATATTCGTGAATGTTCATCAACACTGTCCCGTCTGACTACGATTACCCTGTTATAGAGGGCTGTAGAGCGCAAATATAAAGGCTTTTTTGACGGCGAAGAGCTTTTTAGCGAAGATTTTTGTTATTTGTGATCACAGTTTTTTGGGGTGTGATCACAATTCATTCTCGGGCAGTTACTTGATTCGAATCTGAAACCAAACCTGCCAAAAACACATTCAAAAACAAAATTAAAAACGTTTGCGCCAACATTTTCAGTAGCTCCATTCAGACTTGGGCAAACGGGCAATAGAAAAGCCGGACCTGAAAAGGACCGGCTTTCAGAATTCTCACAGAAGGGATCAGGCCAGCGAGCTGTCGATGCCTTTGCACGCCTCGATCAGGCCCTTCACCGCGTTGACCGAATTGTCGAAACCAGCCTGCTCTTCTTCGTTCAAGTTGATGTCGACGATCCTTTCAATACCGCCCGCGCCGATCACGGTGGGTACGCCCACGTACAGGCCGCTGACGCCCAGCTCACCTTCGCAATAGGCTGCGCAGGGCAGGACGCGCTTTTGGTCTTTCAGATAGGCTTCGGCCATTTCGATTGCCGACGTGGCCGGTGCGTAGAAGGCCGAACCGGTTTTCAGCAGGCCAACAATTTCGGCACCGCCGTCACGGGTGCGCTGTACGATAGCGTCCAGCTTGTCTTGCGTGGTCCAGCCCATTTCGACCAGATCGGGCAGCGGGATACCAGCGACGGTCGAGTAACGGACCGACGGCACCATAGTGTCGCCATGGCCGCCCAGAACAAACGCGGTGACGTCTTTCATCGAGACGTTGAACTCTTCGGCCAGGAAATGAGCAAAGCGGCCCGAATCCAGAACACCTGCCATACCGCAGACCTTGTTGTGCGGCAGGCCCGAGAATTCACGCAGCGCCCAGACCATCGCGTCCAGCGGGTTGGTGATACAGATGACGAACGCGTCGGGTGCGTTGGCCGCAATGCCTTCGCCGACAGATTTCATGACCTTCAGGTTGATGCCCAACAGGTCGTCGCGGCTCATGCCCGGCTTGCGAGGGACGCCAGCGGTCACGATGCAGACGTCGGCGCCAGCGATATCTTCGTAGGACTGAGTGCCTTTCAGCTTGGCGTCAAAGCCTTCGGACGGGCCGGATTCAGCGATGTCCAGCGCCTTGCCTTCGGGGGTGCCTTCGGCGATGTCGAACAGGACGACGTCACCCAGTTCTTTCATTGCTGCGAGGTGGGCGAGCGTGCCGCCGATCTGACCTGCGCCGATCAGCGCGATCTTGGGTCTGGCCATTTGGATTATCTCCGGTCGGTTTTGAAATCGCGGTTTTGCTAGTCGTTAAATGGGTTTCGCGCAAGTACCCTTGGGCGCGGCATGCAACCGCATACCATTTGCACCCGGCCGTGTGATTGCGCTAAACGGCCTTTTAGACAGGCCAATTTGCAGGACGCCACATGTTCGAATTGAACTTGATGTTTTTTGCCGTGGCGATCCCTGCGGTGGTCTTTGCCGGAATCTCGAAGGGCGGGTTCGGGTCGGGGGTGGCGTTTGCGTCCTCGTCGATTCTGGCCCTGATACTTGAACCCGGGCAGGCGCTTGCGCTGATGTTGCCGATCCTGATGGTGATCGATGTGGCCACCCTTGGCCCATACTGGAAACGGTGGAGCTGGCCGGATTCACGCCTGTTAATACTGGGCGCTGTGCCGGGGGTTGCGCTGGGGGCGTGGTTGTATCGCGCCACCAATGATGACCTGCTGCGATTGTTGATCGGCGGAATTTCTGTCGGATTTGTGATTTGGCATTTTTCACAGACTAAGGGCTGGGTGCGCGGCTTTGCCAATCGCCTGCCGCCACCTGCGGGTCTGTTTGCGGGGTTGATTGCCGGGTTTACCAGTTTCGTCAGCCACGCCGGAGGGCCCCCGGCCGCGGTCTACCTGCTGTCGCAGCGCTTGACGAAGACTCAGTTTCAGGCGTCGACCGTGCTGGTTTTCTGGGTCATCAATATCGCGAAGTTTGTGCCTTATGCCTATCTGGGGCTGTTCACCTGGCACACCGCTTGGGCTGACCTGCTGCTGACGCCCTTTGCTATTCTGGGTGCTTGGCTGGGCGTCCGGGCGCATTTCATGCTGTCCGAGCGCCTGTTCTTTGGCATCGCCTATGTGCTGCTGACATTGACCGGCAGCAAGCTGATCTGGGACGCGTTGACCTAGACGTTGGGCGGCAGCGCCTCGGCCATATCATCATAGGCCTGGCCCGAGGCGACCAGGCAAGTTATTCCGTCCGGCAATGTCACCGTGATCGTCCAGCTGCCGCTTTGATCCGAAGCGTAAACCTCCATCACGGTCCCTTGCCGCGCGACGCCGATACTGCGGCGTGTTTCGCCGTAGGTCTCAGTCAGGCGCCTCACTATGTCCTCGCGCGGGGCACAGGTGCGGGCCTGTACCTGTTGTGCGGCCAGAACCATGATCCCAAGGCCCATCGTCATCTTGAACAGCGTCGTTTTCATTGCTCACCCCTTTCGATTCCATCGCAATCAGGGTGCGTCCGGCGGGCAGAAATTCGGTTAAAGGTCCGCACGTTGCGTCGCCTATGCTGCAGTGCGGCGATTTTGCCCTTGAACTTTCCGACAAAAAATGCCCCATTCCGCGCAACATTCTTTCAAAGGGAGAGGCCAATGGACCCCCGTCAGCGCCCCTATCGTTCCGTTCTCTATATCCCCGGCTCGCGCGATCGGGCGCTGGATAAGGCCCGCACCTTGCCAGTGGATGCGATCATCTTTGATCTTGAAGATGCCGTTGCCGCCGACGAAAAGGTCAATGCGCGCGAAACGCTCAGGGCGGCACTGGCTGCTGGCGGGTATGGTGACCGGGTCAGGATCGTGCGCATCAACGGGCTGGATACCGAATGGGGCCGTGCCGACGCCGAAGCCGTACGCGAGATGGACGCGGATGCCGTGTTGTTGCCCAAGGTGGGTTCGGCCGCTGACGTGGACGCGCTGGCCGCGATCACCGGCGACATGCCGATCTGGGCGATGATGGAAACTCCGCAAGGGATGTTGAACGCGGCCGAGATTGCAGCGCATCCGTTGATGGCAGGCTTTGTCATGGGCACCAACGATCTGGCCAAAGATCTGCAAACCCGGTTCCGTCCGGACCGACTGCCGTTGATGACATCGCTGGGCCTGTGTGTGCTGGCCGCCAAGGCCCATGGGCTGATCATCGTGGATGGTGTCTATAACGCATTCAAGGATGAGGCTGGTCTGGCCGCAGAATGCGAACAAGGCCGTGACATGGGTTTTGACGGCAAGACGCTGATCCACCCGGCGCAGATCAACATCACCAACGCGGCCTTTGCGCCGTCAGAGGCCGAGATCGACTTGGCCCGCCGTCAGATTGCAGCGTTTGAAGAGACCGAGGCACAAGGGCAGGGCGTTGCCGTCGTGGATGGGAAGATCGTTGAAAACCTGCATGTTGTAACAGCCCGCGAAATTCTGGCAAAAGCAGAGGCGATTTCAGCTTTGCAAGCGGGGTAAGCCAGCAATGGGCTTTGTTCTTCTGATCCTTGGGGTGGCGCTGTGGTGGGCCGCTCATCTGTTCCAACGCGTCATGCCGGCGCAGCGCGCGGCGATGGGCAGCGCGGGCAAAGGCGCGGTTGCGCTGGCGCTGGTCGTGGCAATCCTGCTAATGATCTTCGGCTATCGCATGACCGATACCGTTTTCGTCTGGGCACCACCATCTTTCATGATCCACATAAACAACCTGATGGTGTTGATCGCGATCTATATGATGAGCCCCGCAGGCACCAAGGGTCGCCTGTTGAACAAGCTTCGCCATCCGATGCTGGGCGGTTTCAAGCTGTGGGCTTTTGCGCATTTGCTGGTTAACGGCGACTTGGCCTCGATCATTCTGTTCGGCGGGCTGTTGGCCTGGGCTGTTGTCGAGGTCATTGTGATCAACAAGTCCGAGCCCGATTGGACGCCCGGTGAACCCGGTACCTATGGCAAGGACGCGATGTTTTTTGTCGCCTCGATCGTGTTGTTGGGTGTGATCGGCTATATTCACGGGCTGGTTGGTCCGTCTCCGTTCCCATCTTAAGGAAATGACATCATGGCAAAACTCTATCGCCTGCTGACCGAGGAAGACACATCCGCCTTCTGCCACAAAGTGTCAGACGCCTTGGCAAAAGGGTGGGAGCTGTATGGCGACCCGTCTTACGCCTATGACGAAAACAGCCGCATGATGCGGTGTGCGCAGGCTGTGACCAAAGAGGTCGAGGCCGACTATTCCTCCGATATGAAACTGGGACAGCAATAATGGCAAAGACAAATCCGGGCCGCTTTTTCGAGGACTACTCTGTTGGTCAGGTGCTGCATCACGCCGTGCCGCGTACTGTAACTGACGGAGAGCGGGCGCTGTATCATGCGCTCTACCCGGCGCGGCACGCGCTTTATTCGTCGGATGAATTTGCTCGGAATTGCGGCTTGCAGCAAAGCCCGATTGACGATCTGGCTGCTTTCCACGTGGTGTTTGGCAAGACCGTGCCAGACATCTCGCTGAACGCGGTTGCCAATCTGGGCTATGCTGAGGGACGCTGGCTGTTGCCGGTCTATCCGGGCGATACGCTGCGCTCTGAATCCGAGGTAATCGGGGTCAAGCAGAATTCGAACGGCAAGACTGGCGTGGTCTGGGTACGCACGCGTGGCCTGAATCAGCGCGATGAGGTCGTGATCGAATATGTCCGCTGGGTGATGGTGCGCAAATCGAACCTTGACGCCCCCGCCCCCGAGGCGGTTGTACCGGACCTGAAAAAAGTGCTTGAGCCCAAAGACCTGGTGGTGCCTACGGGGTTGGATTTCTCGAATTACGATTTTGCCCAATCGGGCGAGGCGCATCGTTGGGGTGATTACGAGATTGGCGAAACCATTGATCATGTCGACGGCGTGACGGTGGAGGAGGCCGAGCATATGCTTGCCACCCGGCTGTGGCAGAACACAGCCAAAGTGCATTTCGACCTGACCTTCCGGCCCGATGGTCGTTTGATTTATGGTGGCCACGTAATTTCGATGGCGCGGACATTGTCGTTCAACGGTCTGGCCAATGCGCAGATGATTGTCGGCCTGAACGGCGGCGCCCATGCCAACCCCTGCTTCGCAGGCGACACAATCAAGGCTTGGTCCGAGGTTCTGGACAAGGCCGAAACTGGTGTGCCGGGCGTGGGTGCCATCCGTCTGCGGCTGGTCGCGACAAAGGGTGGAGAGCCGTTTGCGCTGAAAAACGAAGATGGCCGGTATCAGCCGAACGTCCTGTTGGACCTTGATTATTGGGCGCTGATGCCAATCTGAGCACGCCCCACATTCATTTGATCGCAGCCTGTGTCAATCATGCTAGGCTGCGATCATGGTCTTACTTCGATCACTTGCTGCCTTCCTGTTTCTGACGCCGCCCGCTGTCGCGTGCGATCTGGCGTTGGCTTTGGCAGTGGACGTATCCGGTTCGGTCGATACGACGGAATACCGGATACAGATGGATGGGCTGGCCGCCGGGTTGCGCGACCCCTTGGTGTCCGAGGCGCTGGTGCGGGGGCAGGCACAGTTGATGCTGGTGCAGTGGACCGGGTCCTCGCGTCAAAAGGTGACGATCCCGTGGACCCGGATCGATAGCTTTGACACGCTTGAACGGTTTGCCGATCAAGTTGCCGACGACCCCAGGGTTTGGCGTAACTTTTCAACCGCTATCGGTGAGGCGCTTGAGATGACCATGTCCAGCTTCGATGCGGTGGCGGATTGCAAACGGCATCTGATAGACATTTCGGGCGATGGGGTGTCGAACGAGGGTGTCGAACCAACCGAGACGCACAGGGCGTTGCGCACACGCGGGGTGACGGTAAACGCAATTGCGATCGAGGAAAGCGAACCGGACCTGACCGCCTATTTCTTTGAAAATGTCATTGTCGGCGAGGGCGCATTTGTGGTGTCGGCAGCGGGGTTTGCCGATTACCCCGAGCGGATTCGAAAGAAGCTGTTGCGCGAAGTTACACAGCAATCAGCGGCTTTGGAGCAGCAGTAGCAGATTCGTGATCACAATGCTTGTTCCCTGAAAACGCTAACATTCAAGGCTTGGAAGAGTTTTCGTGATCACAGTATTATTTTGCGTGATCACAAACTGATGAAATCTGCTATTTTGAACCCTTTTTACCCATTTTTGCGCATGCAGCACGTGACAGAAGGGCAAAAAACAGTAAAACGACCGGTAGCCAACGAAAGAGGAGCCGACATGGCCGATGTCAATCGGGGCAACCGCCCGCTCTCGCCACACATTATGATCTATCGCCCCCAGATGACTTCGTTGTCGTCGATCATGGTTCGCCTCTCGGGATTGGGCGTCTTTGCCGTTGCAATCCTGATCGTCTGGTGGCTGTTGGCCGCTTCGACATCGGAAAGCGCGTTTCTGGCCATCGACGGATTTTTGCGCAGCTGGTTCGGCGACATCCTCCTGACCTTGGCCACCTGGGCGCTGTGGTATCACACGCTGGGTCGTCTGCGTCACGTCTTTTGGGATTTCGGCTACTGCCTTGATGTTGAGGTCTCTGAGAAACTGGGTCTAGGCATGTTCGTCGGTGCGACCATCCTGACCATTATCACTGTGATTGCGGTTTAAGGGGACGGCACATGCGATATCTGACTGACCGTAAACGCGCGCAGGGTCTGGGCGCAGGGAAATCCGGAACACAAACACATTGGCGCACCATGGTCCGGGCGATGATCCTGACCGTGCTGGTTCCGATCTTCATCTTCACCTTCGGGGCCGGTATCGGCGGCACATACGAAGAAGTCGTCGCCTATTTCAGCCACCCATTCCCGGCAATTGTGACCGCTCTGACTTTGGTCGTGGGCATGCAACAGCTGATGTATGAGGCGCAGGAAACCATCGAAGATTATGTCCATGGTGTTCTCGAGAAAGTCTCGCTCGTTGCAATGTGGGCCTTGGGCTACACGCTGATCGCGGCCGGGCTGTTCGCTCTGGTCAAGCTCGCCCTGTGATGCGCGGTAAGGAACAAGAACAATGACAGCAGCATATGAATATGAAACCCACGAATACGACGTCGTTGTCGTAGGCGCAGGTGGTGCAGGTCTGCGGGCGACGCTGGGCATGGCCGAACAGGGCCTACGCACTGCATGCGTCACCAAAGTGTTCCCGACACGCTCGCACACGGTTGCGGCGCAGGGCGGCATCGCGGCATCTCTGTCTAACATGGGACCGGACCACTGGCAGTGGCACATGTACGATACCGTCAAGGGCTCGGACTGGTTGGGTGACACCGACGCGATGGAATATCTGGCCCGTGAAGCACCCAAAGCGGTGTATGAGCTGGAGCACTACGGCGTGCCCTTTAGCCGGACCGAAGAAGGCAAGATTTATCAGCGTCCCTTCGGTGGCCACACAACCGAATTCGGCGAAGGTCCTGCCGTGCAGCGCACCTGTGCTGCAGCCGACCGGACAGGCCACGCGATCCTGCACACGCTGTATGGTCAGTCGCTGAAGAACAACGCCGAGTTCTACATCGAATACTTCGCCATCGATCTGATCATGTCCGAGGACGGGCAGTGTCAGGGTGTCGTCTGCTGGAAACTTGACGACGGAACGATGCACGTCTTCAACGCCAAGATGGTGGTACTGGCGACCGGCGGCTACGGCCGTGCCTATTTCAGCGCCACGTCGGCCCATACCTGCACCGGTGACGGTGGCGGTATGGTGGCCCGCGCGGGCCTGGCGCTGCAGGATATGGAATTCGTGCAGTTCCACCCGACCGGCATCTACGGTTCGGGCTGCCTGATCACCGAAGGCGCACGGGGCGAGGGTGGCTACCTGACCAATTCGGAAGGTGAACGGTTCATGGAGCGTTACGCGCCCCAATACAAGGACCTCGCGCCGCGCGACTATGTTTCGCGTTCGATGACCATGGAGATCCGCGAAGGCCGTGGCCATGGTGACAACGGCGACCACATCCACCTGAATCTCAGCCACCTACCGGCCGAAGCGCTGGCGGAACGTCTGCCGGGCATCTCGGAATCGGCGCGTGTGTTTGCAGGTGTGGACGTGACCAAGGAACCGATCCCGGTTCTACCGACCGTGCACTATAACATGGGTGGCATTCCGACTAACTATTGGGGCGAGGTTCTGAACCCCACAGCCGATAACCCAACGGCTGTTGTACCGGGCCTGATGGCCGTGGGTGAAGCGGGTTGTGCCTCGGTCCATGGCGCGAACCGTTTGGGCTCGAACTCGCTGATTGACCTTGTGGTGTTTGGCCGGGCGGCCGCGATCCGGGCCGGTGAAGTTGTCGATGCCAAAGCGTCGAACCCGGTTCTGAACCAAGCGTCGGTTGATAAGGCGTTTGACCGGTTTGATGCTGTGCGGAATGCCAGCGGCGCAATCCCTACCGCTGATCTGCGGCTTGAAATGCAGCGGACCATGCAGGAAGACGCAGCCGTATTCAGGACTGCCAAAACCATGGCCGAAGGCGTCGAAAAGATGACGGTGATCGCGGCCAAGATGGACGACCTGAAGGTCTCCGACCGTTCGCTGGTGTGGAACAGTGATCTGATGGAATCTCTGGAACTGACCAACCTGATGCCAAGCGCGCTGGCTACCATCGTTGGTGCCGAGGCACGCAAGGAATCCCGCGGTGCCCATGCGCATGAAGACTTCACCGAGCGTGACGACGAAAACTGGCGTGTCCATACTGTTTCGCGGGTTGAGGGCAACAAGGTTGAGCTCAGCTATCGCCCGGTCATAGCCGATCCGCTGACCACTGAAGAAGAAGGTGGCATCAGCCTCAAGAAAATCGCGCCGAAGGCGCGGACGTTCTAAGGAGAGGAACTTATGGTACAACTGACCCTCCCAAAGAATTCGCGCATCACGACGGGCAAAACCTGGCCCAAACCCGAAGGCGCGACCAATGTGCGTAAGTTCCAGATCTATCGCTGGAACCCGGATGACGGCAAAAACCCCCAGCTCGACACCTATTTCGTCGATATGGACAACTGTGGGCCGATGATTCTGGATGCGCTGATAAAGATCAAGAACGAGATCGATCCGACCCTGACCTTCCGCCGCTCGTGCCGCGAAGGGATTTGTGGGTCCTGCGCAATGAATATCGACGGGATCAACACGCTGGCCTGTATCTACGGTATGGATGAGATCAAGGGCGACGTGAAAATCTATCCGCTGCCGCATATGCCGGTGGTTAAGGACCTGATCCCCGATCTGACGCATTTCTATGCCCAGCACGCTTCGATCATGCCGTGGTTGGAAACCAAGACCAACCGCCCCGCGAAAGAGTGGAAGCAGTCGATCGAAGACCGCAAAAAGCTGGATGGTTTGTATGAATGTGTGATGTGCGCCAGCTGCTCGACCTCGTGCCCGAGTTACTGGTGGAACGGCGATCGCTACCTTGGGCCCGCCGCGTTGCTGCATGCCTATCGTTGGATCATCGACAGCCGCGATGAAGCCACGGGTGAGCGTCTGGACGAGCTGGAAGATCCCTTCAAGCTGTATCGCTGCCATACGATCATGAACTGTGCCAAGACCTGTCCCAAGGGGCTGAACCCGGCCAAGGCAATTGCCGAGATCAAGAAGATGATGGTCGATCGGTCCGTTTGATCACAGCCACAAAAGAAGACAAAACCCGGGGTGGAAACACTCCGGGTTTTTTCGTGTTATGCGGGCATTGTAAAATCGGAGTACATCAATGACCCAAAGACTACTAATAGCCTTTTCAATTTCTGCCATCACCATTCTTTCAGCGTGTGGTGGATCGGGCAGCGACCGGGCGGACTTAGCATTCAAACAGGTAGACTGTGCAAAACAGGCCGGAATTGGGGGGGCATTTACCACTCAATACACCCTTCAGGATGGTAAGCAGACTGAGGTGTTCGTTTCCGGCAACGGCGTCAGCGAAGAACAAGCCGCTAAAGCGAATGCTTGTATGATCGCGTAATTGGCGAAAAACGAGAAAGGCCGGCAGATGCAAGTGCCAGCCTTTTATGCAGTTTTGTCATGCCGAGATTGCAAAAAGATGTGATGAAGTCAGTTGTTGGACTGCTTACCCTTTCAACAGGGGAGGAGTGATGGAACCGAAACGGGATCGCTCCGATGCAAGACCAAAACTCTAAAACGAACGCTGCTGAAGCTCTGGAACTGTTGGAACAAGCTTGGGCTTATTACACGCCGGAACCTGCGCCGGTGGCTGAGGTTCACGAGCCTGAATTGTTCGAATACGCAAACGCCGCCTAACGCTTGAATTTCTCCTTGGATTGGGCAATGCATAAGCATGCCCATTCTGTTGTTAGTACTGGCGGCCGGAGTGTTCGCCTATTTTATCTGGCGATCACGGACGTCGTCGTTGACGCGCGATTGCCGATGGCGGCAGCACCGCAAGGAAGGCGTCTGGGTTTGTGCCTATTGCGGGGCACAGCACGAAGGCGCGAATACACCGACCAGTTGCCTGAAAGGGAAATAGGACAGCAGGGCGATCATTCGCCCAGACTGTGGCTATGCCGCGTCGGGAAATGCTGCTTGCAGCGCGATTTCCACCATATCCCCAAAGCTGCTTTCGCGTTCGGACGACGGCAGTGCCTCACCCGTCAGCAGGTGATCGGACACGGTCAGAACGGCCAGCGCACGGCAATTGTGACGCGCGGCGAGGATATACAATTCGGCGGCCTCCATTTCGACCCCCAGAATGCCGTGTCGCACCATCTGTTCATTCAAATCAGGTCGTTCGTCATAAAACACGTCCGACGAATAAATCCCGCCGATATGCGTGGGTGTCCCTTTCGCAGCCGCCGCCTGAGCCGCCGCCTGTAGCAAACCCCAGTCGGCGCAGGGGGCAAAGTTCAATTCTTTCAGAATGCCGCGTGATGGCGTGCTGAGCGTGGTCGAGGTCATCGCCAATATCACATCGCGGATATTGACACTGTCCTGCATCCCGCCGCACGATCCGATGCGGATCAGGGTTTTAGCACCAAAATCGCGGATCAGTTCATTGGCGTAAATCGACAAGGACGGCATCCCCATGCCGCTGCCCTGAATTGAAACCGGGTTTCCTTTCCAGGTTCCGGTGAAACCCAGCATGCCCCGCACATTATTGACCAGCCTGGCATTCTGCAAAAAGGTCTCTGCCGCCCATTTCGCCCGATAGGGATCACCGGGCATTAAAACGGTTTCAGCAATTTCACCTTTTTCTGCGCCAATATGAATTGTCATTTTTCACTCAATTCCTGTCAGATTTCCAAATCCGAGATATCTGCCCCGGCTTTTAACGCGTCATGAACCCATTGCGGTTTGCGGCCTCGGCCCGACCAGGTTTGTTCAGGATTGGACGGATTCTTGTATTTTGCGTTGGCTTTCGGGCTTTTAGGTAGCTTTGAGCCATTGCCAGATAGGTCTGAAAGTGAAAATCCGAACTCAGCGGCGGCCTTTTCGGCCGCTTTCAAAGCCTCTTTGCGATCACGCTTTTCCGCGGTTTTAAGCGCGATTTCCACCCGGTCGCGCAATTCAAGCAGTTCTTTTCGAGACATTTTATCTAGGCTGATCGCCATTTTTTTCTCCATTCCGCACTTCGTCATACGTGGACGCAATAGTCCACCGTAATTCCAAATCCGAAATTTATCTATCCCCTCGTGAAGGGGAATAGAAACAGAGATTTCCCAAAAAAGGTTGAACTATTCAGCCGCGATATTTTGCGGATCGACCAGAGTTACGATATCGCCCATGATTACATTCAACTCAAAGTTCTTGGGCGTATAGATTTTGGCAACGCCCATTGCCTTGAGTTTCGCTGCATCATCATCGGGAATGATCCCCCCGACCACGACAGGGACATCGTTCAGCCCGGCTTCGCGCAGGCGGGTCATGACGTCTTGCACCAATGGGATGTGGCTGCCGGACAGAATCGACAGACCGATGACATGGGCCTTGTCTTCAATGGCAGCCGTGACGATTTCCTCGGGCGTCAGGCGAATGCCTTCATAGCTGATGTCGATGCCGCAATCGCGGGCGCGGAAGGCGATTTGCTCGGCTCCGTTTGAATGGCCGTCCAATCCCGGCTTACCCACCAGGAATTTCAGGCGGCGCCCCAGTTTGTCACTGACCGCATCAACAGCAGCGCGCAGATCCTCCAGCCCTTCGGTCTTGTTCGACACCGAGCCGGACACGCCGGTTGGGCCACGGTAGGTGCCGTAGACCTTGCGCATTTCTTCAGCCCACTCGCCGGTGGTGACACCTGCCTTGGCGGCGGCGATTGACGGCTCCATCACGTTGGTGCCGGATCGCGCCGCCTCGCGTAGTGCGGCCAAAGCCGCCGCGACGGCTGCGTCGTCACGATCTGCGCGCCATTCATTCAGGCGGTTGATCTGTTCTTGTTCGACGGCCGGGTCGACGACCATGATACCGCCGTCTTCGGTCTCCAGCGGTGAGGGTTCTCCCTGTGTCCACTTGTTTACACCGACCACAACGGTTTCATTCCGTTCGATCCGGTTCAGACGTTCGGCGTTGGAATCGACCAGACGGGATTTCATGTATTCGATCGACGCCACCGCGCCGCCCATCGATTCGAGGTTGCCCAATTCAGCCCGCGCGCCTGCTTTCAGCACTTCAACCTTAGCGTCCACGGCGGGGTTGCCGTCAAACAGGTCACCATATTCCAGCAAGTCGGTTTCATAGGCCAGGATTTGCTGCATCCGCATCGACCATTGCTGATCCCACGGGCGTGGCAAACCCAACGCTTCATTCCATGCGGGCAATTGCACAGCACGGGCCCGGGCCTTTTTCGACAAGGTCACGGCAAGCATTTCGATCAGGATGCGATAGACGTTGTTTTCGGGCTGCTGCTCGGTCAGACCCAGCGAGTTGACCTGAACACCATAGCGGAACCGACGGTATTTTGAATCCTCGACGCCATAGCGTTGTTGCAGAATCTCGTCCCAAAGATCCACGAAAGCTCGCATCTTGCACATTTCGGTGACAAAGCGGATGCCCGCGTTCACAAAGAACGAAATACGACCGCAAAGCGCCGGGAAATCCTCGGCTGGGACGCGGGGGCGCAGCTCATCCAATACGGCGATGGCCGTGGCAAGTGCATAGGCCAGCTCTTGTTCGGGTGTCGCGCCGGCTTCTTGCAAGTGATAGGAACACACATTCATCGGGTTCCATTTCGGCACGTTGGTATAGCAATACTCGGCCACGTCCGCGATCATCTTCAGCGACGGTTTTGGCGGGCAGACATAGGTGCCGCGGCTCAGGTATTCCTTGATCAGGTCGTTCTGCACGGTGCCTTGCAGCTTGGACACGTCCGCGCCCTGTTCCTCGGCCACAGCGATATAAAGCGCCAGCAACCAAGGGGCGGTGGCGTTGATAGTCATCGAGGTGTTCATCTGTTCCAATGGAATCTGATCGAACAATACCCGCATGTCGCCCAGATGGCTGATCGGAACGCCAACCTTGCCGACCTCGCCGCGCGCCAATGTGTGATCGCTGTCGTAACCGGTCTGCGTCGGCAGGTCGAAAGCCACGGAAAGACCGGTCTGTCCCTTCGCCAAATTCCCGCGATACAGCGCGTTTGAGGCCTTGGCGGTGGAATGACCGGCATAGGTTCGGATGAGCCAAGGGCGATCTTTCTGCGTCTGCGTCATAGCTGGGCCTCGTGTTGCGGGTGGGCAAGAAAATTACGTCACTGGCCTCTAAAGCGCAATTTTCGGGATATGTCAATTCGCTGCGTCGCGGCATTTCAGGTTCTTCAGATTGTAGGTGGCCCGGTTTGGTGGCAGGGTGCGTGCATGACTCAGACCGTGGAACTTCCGCTTTGGCTGTTTTTGCTGATCGTGGTGTTTGCCGCGGTCACTCTGGCCTCGCATTTTCTGTTTCCTTCGGTGCGCTGGTTTTTTCGCCGCCGGCTTGAGCGGGCAGTCAAACGCCTGAACAAACGCCTGCAGCGACCTATCCAGCCGTTCAAGCTGGCGCATCGACATGACATGATTCAGCGGCTGATTTATGACCCGCAGGTCGGGCAGGCGGTTCAGAACTTTGCACGCGAGGAACGTGTTCCCGAGGCCGTGGCCTTTGAAACGGCCCGTCGTTATGCGCGCGAAATCGTTCCGTCCTTTTCAGCGGTAGCCTATTTCAGCATCGCCATCCGCCTGACTCGTATGCTGAGCAACGCGTTTTATAACGTGCGTCTTAGCTATATGGACGAAAAAGCCCTGCGCAACATTGACCCAGAGGCGACGGTTGTTTTCGTCATGAATCATCGCAGCAATATGGACTATGTGTTGGTGACCTATCTGGCGGCGCAACAATCTGCGCTGTCTTATGCAGTTGGGGAATGGGCGCGCGTCTGGCCGCTTAGCCGTTTGATCCGGGCAATGGGTGCCTACTTTATCCGCCGCAAATCGGGCAGTGAGCTTTATCGGCAGGTGCTGGCTTGCTATGTGCGGCACGCGACCGAAGCGGGCGTGACACAAGCCATGTTCCCCGAGGGCGGTCTTAGCTTGACCGGCGCACTGGGTCGGCCAAAGCTGGGGCTGCTCAAATACATCATTGATGCCACCACCCCCGACGGTAGGGACGTTGTTTTTGTACCCGTCGCGCTGAATTATGACCGCGTGCTAGAGGATACAATCCTGACCAAAGCGGCGCTGGGAAATGAACGCAGGTTTCGGGCCAGGATCGGGGTCATCGCCTGGTGGATTATCAAACAGGTCGGCCGACGGTTGGTAGGTCGTTATCAGCGATTCGGCGTGGCTTCGGTGCGGTACGGCCAGCCTGTTTCGCTGCAGTCGTTCCGGGCGGACCACAAAACCAACCTGATGACCGATCTGGCGCGGGACTTGATGGTGGGCATTGGTAAAGCGATTCCGCTGGTTCCGGGGCCTGCTACGTGTTGGTTGGTGCGTGAAAAGGGCGAAATTGCCGAAACAGACGCGGTGGCGCTGATAGACCAACTGCTGCGACGCAACGGAAGTTCTACACCATTGGAGCACAGTGCAATCGAGGCTAGTATTCAGCAATTGGTGGATCGCCGCATTCTGAAACGCGAGGGCGGGATATTATCGTCGTCAGGTCAAAGAGTTGACCTGTTGAACTATTATGCAGCCTCGGCGCCACTGGATGCAGGGCAAGTGATTTCTGCGACTGCAAAAGAAATTTCTGCACCCGCTGGGTCATAAAATTACAAAATGAACTCAAAATGGGTTGCAATATTGCTCGATGGAAAATACTCATCGGGTAAAGCCGCCGATTCTGCGTTGCGGCAAGGATTATAGAAAAGGAGGCCAACATGGCTCTGGACACCGATAGCGGCATCGCGTCGTACGAGGCACCGGAAAAAGACCTCTATGAGATGGGTGAAATCCCTCCGATGGGGTTTGTCCCGAAACAAATGTATGCATGGGCGATCCGCAAGGAACGCCATGGCGAGCCGGACACGGCCATGCAGCTGGAAGTGGTAGATGTCCCCAAGCTGGACAGCCACGAGGTGCTGGTTCTGGTGATGGCCGCTGGCGTCAACTACAACGGCGTCTGGGCGTCGTTGGGTAAACCGATCAGCCCGTTTGATGGTCACGGACAGCCGTTCCACATTGCTGGATCGGATGCGTCGGGCATCGTTTGGGCCGTAGGCGACAAGGTCAAGCGCTGGAAAGTGGGCGACGAAGTCGTAATCCACTGCAACCAGGATGACGGTGACGACGAAGCCTGTAACGGCGGCGATCCGATGTATTCGGACAGCCAGCGGATCTGGGGTTATGAGACGCCGGACGGGTCGTTCGCTCAGTTCACTAATGTTCAGGCACAGCAGCTGATGCCGCGCCCCAAGCACCTGACATGGGAAGAAAGCGCCTGCTACACGCTGACGCTGGCCACCGCATACCGGATGCTGTTCGGTCACGAACCACACGATCTGAAGCCGGGCCAGAACGTTCTGGTTTGGGGTGCGTCGGGTGGTCTGGGCTCATATGCAATCCAGTTGATCAACACTGCGGGTGCAAACGCAATCGGCGTGATCTCGGACGAAAGCAAACGTGACTTTGTAATGGGTCTGGGTGCTAAGGGTGTTCTGAACCGCAAAGACTTTAACTGCTGGGGCCAATTGCCCACAGTGAACACCCCGGAATATGCCGATTGGTTCAAAGAAGCACGCAAGTTCGGCAAGGCCATCTGGGACATCACCGGCAAGGGCAACAATGTCGACATGGTGTTTGAACACCCCGGCGAAAGCACCTTCCCGGTGTCGACCTTCGTGGTGAAAAAGGGCGGCATGGTTGTGATCTGCGCCGGCACCACCGGCTATAACCTGACCTTCGACGTGCGCTATATGTGGATGCACCAGAAGCGTCTGCAGGGTTCGCACTTTGCGCATCTGAAACAAGCGGCTGCTGCGAACCAGCTGATGGTCGAGCGTCGCCTGGACCCATGCATGTCCGAGGTGTTCTCGTGGAATGAACTACCCGATGCGCACATGAAGATGATGCGCAACGAGCATAAGCCGGGCAACATGTCGGTCTTGGTTCAAGCTCCGCAAACCGGAATGCGCACTCTGGAAGAGGTTTTGGACGCCCGCGGTTGAGCCGCACCAAAATCAGGTAATGGTGCCCGCGAATCGTGTTAACGGTTCGCGGGCGTCACTTTTTTTAAGAGTAAGTCTATTCATTTTAAGGGGCTATAGAAATTAACCCCACTGTTTTGGGGGAGTAGAAAGCAGCGAATAGGCAAAAAAATACTGCACATGTTATGGTTGTGTTAACCCTTCGTTAACCGTTTCGGAGAGACCCTGATGGCGCAGAATGAGTGGATACTGGACGTGTTGTCGGACCTCAACGCCTTCGCTGTTGAGAATGGTATGATCGCGCTGGCCGAACAGCTGGACGACACCAAGCTGATCGCCGCAGCCGAGATCGCGTCCATGAAGGCTGAGGTACGGACGCCGGCGGATGGGAAAAATACTCGATATGAGCCAAGTCCTGGAGGACTTGGAAAACACCAGCACGCTTGATGAATTAAGTGGCGTCGCAATCCGATTGCGTGACCGGCTGAAAGTCGAGCACCTTATATACCACTGGGTCGATGGTGCCGGGGATCAGTACGGCTATACGACCTATCCCGATGCTTGGGCAGAGCGATATTTGGAAAAGAGTTATCACCGCATTGATCCGGTAATCCTGGGGTGCTTTCAGCGGTTCCACCCGGTCGATTGGAAAACGCTGGATTGGTCCAGCAAAGTGGCCAAGGCATTTCTGCAAGACGCACAAAGCCACGGTGTCGGCAATCAAGGCTATTCCATCCCGATCCGGGGGCCGAACGGGCAATTCGCCTTGTTTACGGTCAACCATACCTGTGATGATGAAACCTGGCAGCGTTTCATCGAGCGTCATGGTCGTGAGCTGATCCTGATCGCGCATTATTTCAACCGCAAAGCGCTGGAATTCGAAGTTGACCGACAGCCCGACTCTGCCCGCAGCCTGTCGCCACGCGAAGTCGACGCGATGACCTTGCTGGCGCTGGGGTACAGCCGGGCCCAGGTGGCCCATTCGTTGTCTATCTCTGAACATACGCTACGGGTCTATATCGAAGGCGCCCGGGCCAAGCTTGGGGCGCAGAACACCACTCACGCCATCGCCACAGCGCTCAGCCGAGGATTAATAGTGGTTTAAGAGGCGCGCGCCCTCAGAACGGGAAATTAACTATGACTTTGTACCCCCTTCGTTCCTGCACAGGACGACAAGGGGAAAAAAGTCATGTTGCGCTATTTGTATGCGGATGAGCTGCACAAGTTTCCGGATCTGGCCGAAGGGATGTTCCGGGATCGCGCGGATCAGTTCAAAACCCGGTTGGGTTGGGACGTACACGTGAACGAAAAAGGGGAAGAGCGGGATCGGTATGACGATCTGAACCCGCTTTATGTCATCTGGGAAGAAGAAGACGGCAGTCATGGAGGCTCAATGCGCGTGTTGCCGACCACCGGCCCGGTCATGGTGAACGAGGTGTTCGGCCATCTGACCGGTGGCAAACCAGTCTGCAGCCCGCTGATTTGGGAGGTCACAAGGTTCTGCCTGTCGCGCACGGCCAGCCCACACACCGCAGGCGCCATCATGCTAAGCGGCGGTGAGATGATGGAAGGGTTCGGCCTGACCCATATCGCCGGGGTCTTCGATGCACGCATGATTCGGATTTACCGCCTGATCGGATCGTCCCCGGTGGTTCTGGGGACCGAAGGGCATGGGCGTGATCAGATTTCGGTCGGGCTGTGGCCCTATTCTGCCGATGATTGCAACCGCGTGGCCGAACGCGCGGGGATCCCGCGAGAGTTGTCGCGGCTGTGGTTCAAGACGGCATTCGGGATCGGACGGCAGCATCGCTTTTCTCTGTCGGCCTGATCAGGCGAAAAGCCCAATCCCTCTCTGGTGATAGCTGGCGCGGCCCTGTAGGGTCGCGCCATGTCTTTGCCCCCCGTGACCTTCTCTGACGACCAAGCCGCCGCCTATGACAGCATCTCTGAAATGCTGCGATCAGCCGGTGTAGATCTGGATGATGATGCCCTGATGAAATTGCCAGGCAACGGCAAATCCGGTGTGATGGCGGTGATCGGCAAAGCCGGCTCGGGCAAGACCCTGTTGCTGGCCGAGCTGTACAAGGCCTTGGCCGAAACCGGTGTTCAGATTGTGTCGGGTGATTTCGAAAGCCGCAAGGCGAAGGAAAAGCGCAGCCTTGCGATCCTGGCCCCCACCAACAAGGCCGCCAGCGTGTTGCGCCTGCGCGGGGTCCCTGCAACGACCATTCACCGCATTCTCTATACCCCGGTTTATGACCCGGAATATGAACGCATCGCCGAATGGCTGGCGGGCAATGACGAACGCCCCGAGATCGAAGGTCTGACGGACGAGGCGTTGGACCGGGCAGCGGCGTTTTATGCGAATAATAAATCGATCCCTGGTGCCTTGGCCGCCGCCGGATTGCGCGGGTCCGATTTCATCACCGGCTGGAAACGTCGGGACGAGCCTTTGGATATCGGGTTCGTCGATGAGGCCTCGATGCTGGACGACCGGCAATTCGAGGACCTGCAAGAGATTTTTCCGACCTTGTTGTTATTTGGTGACCCTGCGCAGCTGGCCCCTGTCAATCAATCGGGCAGCATGGTGTTTGACGCTTTGCCCGAGCCGCGCAAACAGATCCTGCACCGGGTCCACCGGCAAGAGGCGGACAATCCTATCCTGGATCTGGCCCACGCGCTGGCAGACCCTAAGATGGGGTTCGAGGATTTCGAACGTCTTATAGAACAAACCGCCCGTCAGGATGACCGCGTGGTCTGGGGTCAGCGGGTCGAGGTTGATCTGATGGCCCGCAGCCCAGTTCTGGTCTGGCGCAACGCCACACGTATTCGGTTGATTCAGGCGTTTCGGCAAGTTCACGGCGCGCCGGAGACCGAGCTGCTGGAAGGTGAACCACTGATCTGTGATGGCATCGAACTGCCGTTGAAACACCGCAAGAAACGTTTGGACCTTGAGGCGCGCGGGCTGATCAAAGGCGCGCAAGTCATCTATTTGGGACGGGGGCGCAAGCCGGGTTTTTCACGCCTGCACGTGATGGGCGCCGAGGACCCACAGGTCAGTGCGGCCTCGATCGTCAAGATCGAAAAACCGGATGAAGAAGAACCCTTTATCCCCTTCGCCGCCCGCATGGGTGCCACCTTTCTGCATGGCGCGGCGGTAACCATTCACAAGGCGCAGGGCTCGCAATGGGACACGGTACAGGTCTTTGCACCGGATATTTACGCCGCCGCCCGCATGGGCAGGACCGAGGCCGGGCAGCCGCTTTGGAAGCGGCTGGCCTATGTCGCCATCACCCGCGCGCAAGAGCGGTTGATCTGGGTTGTGCGCAACCGTCTGGCCAAGCCCACCCATCCGCTGCGTGTGGATGATCTGCGCGCGGTTCCGGCGGCGTCCTTGACATTGGAGGCTGAAGATACATGACATCCATCATAGTAACCGGCGCAAGCTCGGGCATTGGGCGGGCCACGGCGGAATTGTTCTTGAACGAAGGCTGGACAGTGGGCCTGTTGGCGCGCAGTGCCGATACGTTGCACGAGATGGCCAAGGATCGCACAAACGCGATCCCAATGGTTGCGGATGTAACGGACGCGGATGCGGTCCATGCGGCCTTTGGCGCGTTTCAGGAAAAGGCTGGCCGGTTGGACGCGTTGTTCAACAATGCGGGCATCTTTGCGCCCGGCGGAACCATCGACGAGATCGCGCTGGAGGATTGGTATCAAACCGTCAACGTCAATCTGAACGGCATGTTCCTATGCGCGCGCGAGGCTTTTCGGATCATGCGCCATCAGTCGCCGCAGGGCGGGCGCATCATCAACAACGGCTCGATTGCCGCATATGTGCCGCGCCCGAACTCGGTGCACTACACGACCACGAAACATGCCATCACCGGTCTGACCCGCAGTCTGTCGCTGGACGGGCGGGACCTCGGAATTGCTTGCGGTCAGATCGACATCGGCAACGCGCGCACGCAGATGGTACAGGGACTGGTGGATGCCGCGGTTGAGGCCGGTCAGACGCCCGACCCGACCATGGCGGTTGAAGATGCAGCACGCTCGGTGCTGCATATGGCGACCCTGCCGCCCGAGGCGAATGTGCAGTTCATGACCGTGATGGCAACAACGATGCCCTATATCGGGCGCGGTTAGGGGTTAGTTTTCACGCAGCAATCGGAACGCAGTCGACGCCCCCCAGCCCGCTGCAATCGCAATGACCAGTGACATCAGCCCGTACCACACAGGTTGCTGTCGGGACATGTTGTACAAAAACCGCTCCAGCCCCACTTTGCGCACGTCGATGGTTGTCTCGAATTCCGAGATCACCTCTTTGCCGCGGGTCAGGAAGATGCGCGCAGCATAGTCGCCTTCGGTCAGGTCGGCAGGCATTGCAATTGAGGTGCGGAACAGGGTTTGCTCATCCACGGCCACTGTGTTTTCGCGAATGGAATACAGCCCCTCATCCTCGCGAATGCGCACCACGGCATCTGCAAAATCCTGCGCGCCTCGGATATGCATGGCTGCCCCGACCGAGCGAATGGCGCGTTCGATTGAAATCCGGTATCTCAGGTCCTCGGTGTCCAAAAGGATATTATCCAGCGGCCCGCTTGTGGCGACGGCGTAGAAACTTGGCGCAAGGTCGACCAGAACGCTGTCGGTGTTGACCCAGATGCCCAGTTTGCGTTCCTTGCGCCGGACTGTCACTGGGCTGGACGGCCCGGCCACAGTCACGATCACCTCAAGCGGTGGGCCGGCGGGGATCGGTGCTTCTCGTTTGACGGCACCGAAGATCAGGATTTCAGAACCATCGAATGTCGCGGTAATGGCGACCCGGTCCTGGCTGAGACCCAGCACCACCTGCTCTTCTTGCGCAAGGGCTGGCGAGCAGCAGAAAACCAGCAGGGCAATCAAGCGTTTCAGCATGATCAGTGCCCTCCTTCGCTGCCAATGGAATACAGCTCGGATGGTTCGATCAATAAGTCCAGTGCCAGCTTGCCGCAGACCACCAGAACCAGGGCTGCCAGCAGTACGCGCAACTGCTCGGCGGGCATCTTCGCGCCAATCACCGTGCCAATCTGCGCGCCCACGACACCGCCGACCAGCAGCAGAACGGCCAGAACAACATCAACCGTATAGTTCGTGGTTGCGTGCAGCATGGTGGTAAACCCGGTCACGAAGATGATCTGAAACAAGGATGTTCCAACCACCACCTTGGTGGGCATGCCCAGTAGATAGATCATTGCAGGCACCATAATAAAGCCGCCGCCGACGCCCATGATGGCCGCCAGTACACCGACGCAAAGCCCGACCAGAATTGGGGGAATGACCGAGATATACAGGCCCGAAGTGCGAAAGCGCATTTTGAACGGCATCGCATGAACCCAGCCACGCTGGCGCCGTTTTGCTGGTGCGCCGCCGCCCTTTTTGGCCTTGCGCAGTGCCCGCAAGCTTTCGATGAACATCAGGCCACCAACGACGCCAAGGAAGACGACGTAGCATAGCGTGACAAGCAGATCGACCTGGCCCAGGCTTTTGAGATAGTTGAACACCACCACCCCAAGGGCCGCACCCATTAAGCCCCCGATCAATAAGACCGTGCCCATTTTCAGATCTACGGTCTTTCGTCGAAAATGCGCTAATACACCGGAAAAGGACGAGGCGACGATCTGGTTGGCTTCGGTTGCGACGGCGACAGCGGGGGGGATGCCGATGAAGAACAGCAGCGGCGTCATCAGAAACCCGCCGCCTACACCGAACATGCCCGACAGGATGCCAACCATCCCACCCAGCCCCAGCAGCAAAAAGGCGTTGACGGAGACTTCGGCGATTGGAAGGTAGATCTGCATGTGTATTTACCGGATGAGGTCAGACGCGTCACACAAAGTGATCCGGCCCGTCTCATACCACAGGGATGAGGCTTTAATACTGCGCGCGCAATGCGGCCGTATGGCGAATACCAACCTGCCGATCGCGCGGGCTGCGTGACCGACAAGCCGATCTGGCTGAATTGAAAAACGGACCCCGGAACCGAGACGTTTTTGTGCGTTTGCCACCGTGACAGGAACGAATCCGATCTTGGCTATCACAGGAAACAAACACATACCCCCTTAGAGCGGTTGCGGCATGCAAAATCAACTCTGCATGCCGCTCTGCAGCGAACAGGACTGAAATGAGTCTTAAACTGGACTTATCAGCGCTCTTTCACATAGGGTTCGCCACCGGCGCGTGGCGGGACGGCTTTGCCTACGAACCCGGCCAGAATAACCACCGTCAGGATATAGGGCAGGGCGTCCATGGCCTGTACCGGGATAACCACGCCGCCCAGGTCGATGTTCTGGAAACGCAGCGCAATCGCCTGTAGCAGACCGAACAGCAGGCAAGCCCACATCGCATGCCAAGGCCGCCATTTCGCAAAGATCAGCGCGGCCAAAGCGATGAACCCGCGACCGGCGGTCATTTCCTTGACGAACCCGGCCTGCAGGGCAGTGGCCAGATAGGCCCCGGCGATCCCACACAGCACGCCGCAGATGGCAACGGCCGCAAATCTCAGGCCGACAACCGAGACACCTGCGGTATCCACCGCAGCCGGATTTTCACCCACCGCGCGCAGGCGCAAGCCGAACCGGGTGCGATACAGAATCCACCATGTCAATGGCACCATCAGAAACGCCACATAGACCAATATCGAATGACCCGAGAGTAGTTCGGAATACACCATGTGAAACGAATTTGTGTCAGACATCAGTTCAGAAACCGGTTTTCCCGACAGTTCAGCATCTTCGGGGCCGATTGCATAAGGAAACTCTGCAGATTCGAACCGTCCACCGCCAAAGAGAGAAGGCGTGCGCCCGCCCTGTTTGAACCAGCTCTGCGCAATCAGAACAGTCAGGCCCGAGGCCAGAAAGTTGATGGCAACGCCCGAGATCAGCTGATTGCCCCTGAAGGTGATCGAAGCGAGCCCGTGCAAGCCGGACAAAATCAGCGAGGATCCGATCCCCGCCAGCAGGCCCAACCAGACAGACCCGGTCACTGCCGCAATCGCCGCCGAGAAAAACGCCGCCATCAACATCTTGCCTTCCAGCCCTATGTCGAAAATACCCGCGCGTTCCGAATACAACCCGGCCAGACATGCCAGTAAAAGCGGTGTTGCCAGACGGATCGTTGAATCAAAAACCTGAATGAGTGTTACGAAAATCTCCATCACTCGGCCCCCTTCCGCAGACCGAGGAACAGTTTCTCAAGCGGCATGCGCACCATGTTGTCCAGTGCCCCGGTAAACAGGATCACCAGCGCTTGAATAACCACGATCAGCTCACGCGGGATCGAGGTCCACAGCGCCAATTCGGCACCGCCCTGGTACAGGAACCCGAATAAAAGGGCCGCCACAAACACGCCGAATGGATGCGACCGGCCCATCAGCGCCACGGCAATCCCGATGAAACCCGCGCCCTCGGTCGAGTTGAGCACTAGCCGTTCAGCCTCACCCATCACGTTGTTGGTGGCCATTAACCCAGCCAGCGCGCCCGAGATCAGCATGGCAACGATGGTGATGCGTACGGGAGAGATACCGGCGTAGACAGCACCGGTTTCGGAATGACCATAGGCACGGATTTCGTAACCTAGCCGCGTCCGCCAGATCAGCGCCCAGACCACGAAACAGGCCAGGATCGCGACAAAGAACGAGATATTGGCCGGCGCACCCTTGAACACCGCGTTTTCAGCGGTCGAGAACATCGACTGGAAGGTCGGCAGATGCACGGCCTCGGGGAAGCGTGCAGTTGCAGGATCTTGCGAGCCCTGCGGGCGCATCACATTGACCAGCATATAGTTCAGGAAGGCCGCCGCGATAAAGTTGAACATGATCGTGGTGATGACGATGTGACTGCCGCGCTTGGCTTGCAGATAGGCCGGGATTGCGGCCCATGCCGCCCCAAACAGCATCGACGCCGCACAGGCGGCCAGCAGGGCAATGCTCCAATGCGGCCAGTCGATGTACAGACACACTATGGCAACGCCAAGCCCGCCCAGCATGGCTTGGCCTTCGCCGCCGATGTTGAACAGCCGCGCGTGGAACGCCACAGCCACCGCCAGCCCGGTGAACATGAAATTGGTCGCGTAATAGAGCGTATAGCCCCAGCCATAAGTCGACCCGAGCGCGCCGGTAACCATCAGATTCACCGCTTCAACCGGGTTCTCACCAATGGCCAGAATAACCAGCGCCGAAAGGATAGCGGCCAGTATCAGACTGATCAGCGGGATCAGAACGACATCGGCCCATTTGGGCATTTTATCCATGCTTCACGCGGCCTCTTCCGCAACACCGGCCATCAGCAGGCCCAGTTCTTTTTCATCTGTCTCATGGGGCAGGCGTTCGCCCATAACATGTCCGTCGAACATCACCGCGATCCGATCGGACAGCGAGAAGATCTCCTCCAGCTCGACCGAGACCAGCAGGATTGCCTTCCCCTGATCGCGCAGGGCGACGATTTGTTTGTGAATGAATTCGATCGCGCCGATATCCACACCGCGTGTCGGCTGGCCGACCAGCAACAGGTCGGGGTTCCGCTCGATCTCGCGCGCGACGACGATTTTCTGCTGGTTGCCGCCTGAAAAGCTTTTGGCGGTCAGCCAGCCATTGGGCGGGCGCACATCGAACTTTTCAATCTTGCGCTCGGTATCCGCGCGCAGGGCGGCATTGTCCATGAACAGACCGCGTTTATAGGCAGGGTCGCGGTGATAGCCGAACGCCACGTTTTCCCACGCGTGGAAATCCATGATCAGGCCCTCGCGCTGACGATCCTCGGGGACGTGAGCGATGTGCTGCGCACGCCGCGCCTGACCGTCAGACCCATGCCCACTAAGCGCCAGCGGTTCACCATTCAGCTTGATCGACCCTTTTCCAGGCCGCATCCCGCCCAAAACCTCAAGCAGTTCCGACTGGCCATTACCCGCAACACCGGCGATGCCGACGATCTCACCCGCGCGGACCGTCAAGTCGATACCCTTGACCCGCTCAACGCCCGCTGAATCGAAGACGCGCAGGTTTTCGACCTCAAGAATGGGTTTGCCGGGTTTTGCAGGAACCTTGTCGACCTGCAGTAGAACCTTGCGGCCTACCATCAGCTCGGCCAGCTCCTCGGGGCTGGTCTCGGCGGTTTTTACTGTCGCCGTCATCTGCCCGCGCCGCATCACCGAGACTGTATCGGTGTTTTCCATGATCTCGCGCAGCTTGTGGGTGATCACGATGATCGTCTTCCCTTCGGCCCGCAGACGGTCGAGAATGCGGAACAGCTGATCGGCTTCGGCCGGGGTCAGAACGCCGGTCGGTTCGTCCAAAATCAAAATCTCGGCCTTGCGATACAAGGCTTTGAGGATTTCGACCCGTTGCTGCATCCCCACGCCGATTTCGTCAATGCGCTTGTCTGGGTCAACGAACAGCTCGTATTCTTCTTCCAGCTCTTTCAGTTCCTTGCGAGCCTTGGACAAAGACGGAGCCAGCAGCCCGCCATCTTCGGCGCCCAGAACGATGTTTTCCAGAACCGTGAAATTCTCAACCAGCTTGAAATGCTGGAACACCATCCCGATGCCCGCCGCAATCGCCGCCTGACTGTCGGGGATGTCGGTCTTGGTCCCGTTGATCCAAATCTCACCTTTGTCGGCTTTGTAGAAACCGTAGAGAATACTCATCAGCGTGGATTTGCCCGCACCGTTTTCACCGATGATCCCGTGGATCGTGCCGGGGGCGACGCTGATGGAAATGTCTTTGTTGGCCTGAACCGGCCCAAAGGCTTTGGAAATCCCTTTGAGCTCAATGGCGGGGACTGTCATGTCGTGTCCTCAATTGCCGAAAAGGCCGCGAGCGAAGCGGCCAAGTGGGGATGAGGCGGAGGATCAACCCCCGCCCCACGCGATATCAGAACTGCAGTGCCGGGCAGCTGTCGTTCTCGTAATAGCTGACGACGGTGACGTTTCCGTTGATGATGTCACTGCGTGCGTCTGCAACGGCCGAGCTCATCTCTTCCGTAACTAGTTCAGCGTTGTATTCATCCATGGCGACGCCCACACCCTCTTCGGCCAGACCCATGGCGAAAACGCCGGTTTGCAGATCCTCGCCAGCCTTCATGGCGTCATAAACGGCCACGTCCACGCGCTTCAGCATCGAGGTCAGAACCTTGCCCGGATGCAGGTGGTTCTGGTTGCTGTCCACACCGATCGAAAGGATGCCTTCATCGGCGGCGGTCTGCAGAACGCCCACACCGGTGCCGCCCGCAGCAGCATAGATGACGTCAGCACCCTGGCTGATCTGTGCCTTGGTAAGTTCGGAGCCCTTGACCGGGTCGTTCCATGCCGATGGGGTGGTACCAGTCATGTTGGCAACGATATTGATGTCGGGGTTCACGGCTTTGGCGCCTTGCGCGTAACCGCAGCCAAAGTGACGGATCAGCGGAATATCCATGCCACCGATGAAGCCAACTGTTCCGGTCTTAGATGCCATCGCAGCCATCATTCCAACCAGATAGGAACCCTCATGCTCGGCAAAGCCGATCTGACGCACGTTCGGAGCATCTAGCCAATTCACATCAACTGCAACGAATTTGGTGTCGGGATAGTCGCCCGCGACAGCCGCCAGCGGATCAGCCATTGCGAAACCCATGGTGATGATTGGGTTCAGGCCTGCTTCGGCAAAACGACGCAGGGCTTGTTCACGCTGGGCTTCAGACTGCAGTTCGATTTCGCGATAAGTCTTACCGGTCTGTTCCGCCCAACGTGATGCCCCATTATGGGCTGCTTCGTTGAACGATTTGTCAAACTTGCCACCCAGGTCGAAGATCAGGGCTGGTTCAGCCAGGGCCGCACCCGCGGTCAACGCGACGGCGGCGGCAGCGCCCATCAAGGATTTCATCAGGGTCATTTCATACTCCCGTTTGTTATTGTTGGTCGGGGTCAAGATAGCCCCGATTACTCACTGTGAGCGAGCATAACTGTTGTGATGGCGGGAATTAAGGGCGTTTGCAACCGGTGCGGTCAACTGATTCTTGACCAAATGGTCGAAAAAATTAGGGGGCGTTGGTCAGGTCAGGGCGCAGACCATGACAACGGCGTCGATTTTCTCAGCTTTTTCGCGCAGATAGTAACCCTTGCGCAGGCCGCAGGTTGTGTATCCGCAGCGCTGGTACAACGCGATAGCCGGGTGATTGTCTGCCGCAACGTCCAGAAAGGCGCGGGTTGCGCCCAAAGCTTTGGCTTTTGCGTGCCAGTCCTGCATGAGGCGCAGGGCAAGACCTTGGCGCTGACTATTGGGGTGGGTGGCGATTGTCAGCAGTTCAGCTTCACCTGCAGTGACTTGAAACAGGGCAAAACAGTCAGCGTTACCAATGACATGCGTGAACCGATTGGTCAGAAGATCAGCAAATTCTGATTCCGTCCACGGGCGCGACTGCGTGAAGGCTGCCGTATGGGTATGAGCCAATTCTTGCGGGGTCATCCGTCCAGCAGAACCGGTGGTGAGTCCTTTGACGGGGCCGCATCAGCCGGGCGCACATATAACGGGGCAGGGGGCTGGGTCGTGGTGGACCATCTTTGCGCTGTCAGCCGGGCAAGGGCGTTGACCAGCAAATCGGCGGCATCATTCAGAATCAGATTTCCAAGTGATTCTGCCTGTTCCTGCGCCATCAGTGCGGGGTCCTGACCGGGCAGCGCGACATAGACTTGCTCGCGGGGTGCGCGGATCGCGGGAATTCCATCCCCGATTTCGGCCAAGGCATCAAAACCGGTAACTCCAACAGCCGGGATACCAAGTCCCAACGCCAATCCCCGCGCCGCCGAAACCGAGATACGGATGCCGGTAAAATTCCCCGGCCCGATCCCGACTCCAATGGCGGTCAGATCGCGCCACGTGCAATCCGCCTCGGCCAGAATCTCTTCTAACAGCGGCATCAACCGTTCTGCCTGCCCGCGTGACATGGGCTCAACGCGCGAAGCGACAATCGTGTCGCCATGTAGCAAAGCGGCCGCGCAATGCGCGGCCGATGTGTCAAATGCCAAAATGATCGGGTCAGACGGCAACGGGGCGAACCTCGGTCACTTCCGGGATGTAGTGGCGCAGCAGGTTCTCAATTCCCATTTTCAGCGTCAGGGTCGAGGACGGGCAGCCCGCGCAAGCGCCTTGCATGTGCAGGTAAACAACGCCCCGGTCGAACCCGTGGAACGTGATGTCACCGCCATCCTGCGCCACCGCCGGGCGCACGCGCGTATCCAGCAGGTCCTTGATCTGATTGACCACTTCGGCATCCTCGCCGAAATGTTCTGCGTGACCTGACCCATCAACAGCATCTTCACCCAATACCGGCTGACCGGACTGAAAATGCTCCATCACAGCGCCCAGGATGGCCGGTTTGATGTGATCCCACTGAACGTCATCCGATTTGGTCACGGTGACGAAATCATTGCCAAAGAACACGCCGGTGACACCAGACACTGCAAAAATCCGTTTCGCCAAGGGCGATTTTTCCCCGGCTTCCGCCGAAGGAAAGTCTGCAGTGCCCGCTTCCAGCACCGGCTGACCGGGCAGAAATTTCAGCGTTGCAGGGTTCGGCGTGGATTCGGTCTGGATGAACATGTCACGGCTCCGTTTCAGTTGTACCTGATATGCGGGTCCGGGCCGGGGAAGTCAAGATTTGGAACCATTCTAAATTTCTGCCGCCAGTTGCATCGCCGCATCCAGCCGGTCATCGCCCCAGAACAGTTCATCCCCCACTAGAAAGCTTGGCGCCCCGAAAATCCCCTTGGCCTGCGCGGTCTGAGTCTGTTGGATCAAGGCCGCCTTGATATCCGGGTCTTGACAACCGGCCAGCGTTTCTGGGGGCAGGCTGGCTTGGGACAGGCAGTCGATCAGCACCTTGTCGTCCGAGATATTGAGGCCATCAACGAATTCGGCGGCATAGACGGCCCGAACAAAGGCAGCCCGTTGAGGGTGGGTTTCAATCGTCATCACTAGCCGCGCAGCCTTCAGACCATTTTGGGGAAAGGGGTCAGGCCGGGCAAATCGCAACCCCCGACGGGCCGACAACCTCTCCATATCGCGCCACATATAGCGCCCTTTGGCGGGATAGATATTGAACGGGGAATTGTCCCAGCCCTGCGCGGCGAATATCGGACCGAGCAAAAAGGGATGCCATTCAACTGACACCCCGTTCTGCGCAGCCAGATCCTCGATTCGCATCGCACTTAGGTAAGAGTATGTGGATGCGAATTCGAACCAGAACTGGATGCTGCGCTGCATGGGTGCCCTTTTAGGTGATTTCTTCCAGCTTTTCCTTGCTCAGATCACCAGGAACGATGGTGATCGGAATTGGCAGGTTGCCCGAATTCTTGGTCAGTTGCGTCACCAGCGGCCCGGGGCCTTTCTTTTCAACGCCTGCGCCTAGCACCAGCACCCCGATCTCGGGGTCTGATTGCACATGTTCGATGATCTCGGCGACCGGCTCACCTTCGCGGATGGCCAGTTCGGGGTCGATGTTTTGCTTGTCGCGCATCCACTTGGCGAACACCTCGTAATGGGCGTGAATACGCTCGCGTGCTTCCTCGCGCATTACCTCGGCCACGCCGATCCAATGGTTGAACTCATCCGGCGGAATGACCGATAGGATTGTAACGCCACCGCCGGTGTGGGCTGCGCGCATAGCGGCAAAACGCATCGCGTTCAGGCATTCGCGACTGTCATCCAGAACGACCAAGAATTTGCGCATGAAGTGTCCTCGTATATTTCAGGCGATCATGCCCGACCATTTGCGTGCTGGCAATAAGCGGCTGGTTAGCGGGTGCTTAGTGCCCAGTCCCAATACAGCTCGCGCGCACGGCGGGCTATGGGGCCGATTTGATATTGCGTATCCTCCAGCGCGGTGACCGGGGTGATCTTGTTCATGTTGCCGGTCATAAAGACCTCATCCGCCTTGTGGAAATCGTCAAAGCCAAGGATGGCTTCGTGAACGACCGTCCCGTCGGCGCGCAGGTTTTCAATGTGACGCGCGCGGGTGATGCCAGCCAGGAAGGTGCCGTTGGGGGTTGGGGTAAACACCTCTCCGTCACGGACCATGAAGATGTTGGCGGTTGCGGTCTCGGCCACGTGGCCCAGTGCGTCCGCGACCAGCGCATTCGAGAACCCCTTGGCGCGAACCTCTTGCAGCATGCGCGCATTGTTGGGGTACAGGCACCCGGCCTTGGCATTCACCACCGACGATTCCAGAACCGGACGGCGGAATTTTGTGGTACCCAGCGTGACCGAGGCGGTCTCGGGCGCCATCGGGATCTCTTCTAGGCAGATGGCAAAACCAGTGCTGTTTTCCTGTGGGACAATCGCGGTCGCGTCACCGTCGATGCCCCAATACATCGGGCGGATATAGACGGCTGAGTCCGGTCCGTAAGAAGCCAACCCCTCGCGGATGATCTCGACCATCTGCTGGGTTGAGACGAACGGGGTCAGCATCAGTGCCTCGGCTGAGCGATTCACGCGGGCACAATGTGCCTCAAGATCCGGGGCCATGCCGTCGAAATAGCGCGCACCGTCGAAGACTGACGATCCCAGCCAAGCACCGTGATCGGCCGCGCGCATGATCGGGGCATCCCCGTCATGCCATTGACTTTCGAAATAGGTGCGGATGTTCTTGCCGACTGCCATGACGCCCTCCCATGCTTTGCGCAAACCTAGGAAGGCGCTGCGGTAACGTCCAGCGCAATCAGCCTTGTTTTGAGCTGACCATGCCCACAATTTCGTAAGTCTGCTGCAGGATCGGCGCGGCAATCGCGCGGGCCTTTTCCGCACCTTTGCCCAGAATCCGGTCAATCTCGGCTTCTTCGCCCATCAGGCGGGCCATTTCAGACGAAATCGGTGCCAGTTTTTCCACCGCCAGTTCTGCAAGCATCGGTTTGAATTCACCGAACTGTTTACCGCCAACATCGGCCAGCACCTGATCGACCGTCTGATCGCTGAGCGCGGCATAGATGTTCACCAGATTGCGCGCCTCGGGGCGGTCTTCCAGACCATCGATCTCGGATGGCAGCGCATCCGGGTCGGTCTTGGCTTTGCGAATCTTCTTGGCGATCGTGTCGGCGTCGTCCGTCATGTTTATGCGGCTCATGTCCGAGGGGTCGGACTTGGACATCTTTTTGGACCCGTCGCGCAGGCTCATGACACGGGTCGCGGCCCCTTCGATCACAGGTTCGGTGGTCGGAAAGAAATCGACGCCGTAATCATGGTTAAACTTGATCGCGATATCGCGCGTCAGCTCAAGATGCTGTTTCTGGTCGTCGCCAACCGGCACATGCGTTGCGTGATAGGTCAGGATGTCGGCGGCCATCAGCGACGGATAGGCGAACAGACCCAACGAAGCGTTTTGCTGGTTCTTTCCGGCCTTGTCCTTCCATTGAGTCATCCGCTGCATCCAGCCCATGCGGGCGACGCAGTTGAAGATCCACGCCAATTGCGCATGCTCAGGCACCTGGCTTTGGTTGAACAGGATCGACTTATCCGGGTCAAGACCTGCAGCGATGAAACCAGCGCACAGTTCGCGCGTCGAATGGGCCAGTTCCTTGGGGTCCTGCCAAACGGTGATCGCGTGCAGATCGACCATGCAATAGATGGTCTCCATGTCCGGCTGCTGCATATCCACAAACCGCTTGAGCGCACCCAGATAGTTGCCAAGATGCAGGTTTCCCGACGGCTGGATGCCGGAAAACACGCGCGGTGTGAACTGGGTCTCGGTCATCGAAGGGAACTCCCGTCTGGAAAAATCAGCCCCCGTCGCTTACCCATGAGGCTAAGGGACGTCAACCGCCGCGAAAGGCCAGCCCAATGAGCAGTGAGAATTATACACCCGCCGTGAACCCTTTGCCTCCCGTTGTGGTGGCCTTGGTGCTGTTCATTATGGGGGTGGAACTGGCCTTTACCCTGGGAACACGCGGGCTGATCGGCGGTCCGTCGGCGGTGGGATGGCGGCTGGATGCGCTGCAGAGCTATTCGTTTTCGCCTGATATCTTTGATTGGATGGTCGAGAACGGGCGCTGGCCGTTCGAACATGTCATGCGTTTCGTGACCTACCCCTTCGTGTCGGGCTCTTTCACGCAGGCCGTTTTTGTCTGCGTCTTCCTGTTGGCCATGGGCAAGATGGTGGCCGAGGTCTTTGGCGGGTTTCAGATGTTGGTGATCTTCGTGCTGTCTGGCGTGGGCGGGGCACTGGCCTATGCACTGTTGCTGGACCCCCAATACCCGCTTGTCGGAGGGTTCCCGCCTGTCTATGGCCTGATCGGCGCATTCACGTGGTTGCTATGGCGCAAACTGTCATTGGTTGGCGAAAACCAGCACCGCGCCTTTGGTTTGATCGCGGCCCTGATGGGGATTCAACTGGTGTTCGGCCTGCTGTTCGGCGGTACGTCTGACTGGGTGGCCGATCTGGGCGGGTTTGCCACAGGCTTTGGCCTTTCGTTCCTGCTTGCCCCGGGTGGCTGGGCGCGGATCGTGCGGCGCATTCGCCGCGACTGATCACGACCGACGCAAGGCTTTGCGGAACTCTGACACCTCGAAAGCGCCAAACAGGTGGCCCAGAAAGAAATAGGTGGCCGCGGCAATCTTGATCAGGATGATCAGCGCCAGATAACGCCAGCCGGACAGTTCGAATGCCCAGCCGAACAGGTGAATGGCGGCGTATAGAACGACACCCATCCCCAGCGACGCGGCCACGATGCGCCATGCTCGGTGTTTGAAGCGGTCGTCAAACCGTGCCTCTTCACCCATGCGTCGTGCACCGAGGATTAGCAGACAGACCATGGCCCAACCCGCAGCCGATGCCGCGATTGCCGGTGCGATCCATCCCACCAGCGGAAAAAGACCAAAGGCCAGCACCGCATTCACGATCATCGCGACCATGGCATAGCGGAACGGAGATCGCGTATCCTCACGCGCGAAATAGAGCGGCTGCAGCAGCTTTTGCAGCATGAAGGCAGGCAGGCCGATGCCATAGATTGCTACTGCCAACGCCGTGGCGGCGGTGTCCTCGGCGCTGAATTGACCGCGCTCGAACAGGACCGAGACCATCGGGTTTGGCAGGATCACAAACGCCACGGTCGACGGTATGGTCAGCAACAGCGTGAACTCACCTGCGCGGGAAAATGCGTTGCGGGCGCCGTCCTTGTCCCCAGCGCGCAGGCGGCGGGACAGATCGGGCAATAGCACGATGCCGACGGCAATGCCCACCACGCCCAGCGGCAGTTGATACAACCGGTCAGCCGCGAACAGCCAACTGATCGCCTTTTCGGTTTTCGAGGCTACCAATTGCCCCACCACCAGATTGATCTGAGTGACGCCCATGGCCAGCGCCGCCGGAACGGCGATGCGCACCATGCGGCGCATCTCGGGGCTGAGCTTCGGCAGGCCGGGCCGGATGCGAATGCCTGCACGCTCGGTCGCCACCCAGACCAGCGCCAGCTGTGCGACCCCGGCCACGGGAATGACGGCGATCAACCAACGGATCACCTCGCCTCCAGCGGCTGCCCCAGCGATCAGGGCCGTGCAGGCAAAGATGTTCAGCAATACGGGTGCGGCGGCGGCGGCGGCAAAGCGACCCGTGGCGTTCAAAACACCGGAGAACAGCGCCGCCAGCGACATGAACAGGATGTAAGGGAACACCACATATCCATAGTCCACGGCCAGATCGAACCGTTCATCACCGTGAAACCCCTCGGCCGTGATCCAGACCAGCGCGGGCATGAACAACATTGCCAGCCCGACCAGCGCCAGCACCGCCACGGCCAACAGATTGAAGGCGTCCTGGGCAAAGCCTTGGGCGTTTTCCTCGCCTTCCAGCCGCTTGGAAAACATCGGCACAAAGGCCGCGTTGAACGCGCCTTCGGCAAAGAAACGACGGAACATGTTTGGCAGACGGAAGGCCGCGACAAAAGCATCCATCACCGGACCTGGACCGATATAAGCCGTCAGCAGTATTTCCCGCAAAAAGCCCAGAATCCGGCTGGCCAGCGTCCAGAACCCGACCGTGAACAGGCCTGAAAACAACCGGATCTGCTTCATGAGGCCGCGCGCTCGGCGCCTTCGGTGATGGCTTTGCGCAGTTTGGTTTCAAGCGTGCGCTGTTTGCCTTCCGCATGGTATTTTAGACCAAACATATCCTTGACGTAAAAGGTGTCGACCACCTGTTCGCCATAGGTCGCGATCACTGCGTTGGCGATATAGACATTGGCCGCGGCCAACGTTCGGGTCAGGTCATAGAGCAGACCCGGACGGTCGCGGGTATCGACCTCGATGATAGTGTAAATCTCGGACCCATCATTATCAAAGGTGATATGGGTCGGCACGTTGAAGGCGCGTTCGCGTTTCTTGATCTTGTCGCGCGATTTCAGCGCATCGCGGGCAACAACCTCACCCTTGAGCGTCTTTCGGATCATCTGGGCCAGGCGTGGCAGGCGGCTGGCCTCGAACGGGTGGCCTTCGGTGTCCTGAATCCAGAAGGCATCGGTTACATAACCGTCTTTGGTGGTATAGCTGCGCGCATCCACCACGTTGGCCCCGACCAGCGCCAGAGCACCCGCAATTCGCGCAAAGATACCGGGGTGATCGCCCATTGCGAAACAGGCCCGTGTGGCGTCCCGGTCTTCGTCCGGTTGCATGCGGATTTCTACCTCACCCGGATCACCGCTGTGTTCCAGCGCCCGCAGCATCTCGGCAAACTCGACTTGGGTGTGCAGGTTCAGGCCCTGCCAATAAGGCGGGTAATGCCGACCAGTTTCGGTCTTGAGGTCCGCCTTGGACCAATCCGACAACGCGTTGCGCAGGGCTTTTTTGGCCTCGGTCCCGCGATTGGCGCGGTTGAGGTCCTCCATCCCGGTTTCAAGCGCGCGCTTGGTTTCGGCGTGCAGGGCGCGCAAAAGTGTGGCTTTCCAGTTGTTCCACGTGTTCGGCCCGACCCCGCGAATATCGCAGACTGTCAGAACCGTCAGCAGGTCCAGCCGTTTGACCGTTTTCACCGCTTTGGCAAAATCGCGCACAGTGCGCGGGTCTGAGATGTCGCGCTTTTGCGCCATGTCCGACATCAGCAGATGATACCGCACCAGCCATTCCACGGTTTCCGAGTCCGCCTTGTTCAGCCCAAGCCGGGGCGCAACCTTACGGGCGATTTGCGCGCCGAGGATCGAGTGATCTTCGGGTCGTCCCTTGGCGATGTCATGCAACAACAACGCAACATACAGCACCTTGCGGTTCACACCGCCTTTCAGAATGGACGACACCAGCGGCAGCGGTTCAATCAGTTCTCCGCGTTCGATCTGGGCGAGGTTGACGATACATTGGATGGTGTGCTCGTCCACCGTATAGCTGTGATACATGTTGAATTGCATCATCGCCACGATGGGCTCGAACTCAGGCAGAAAGGCGGACAGCACCCCCAGTTCGTTCATCCGCCGCAGCGCGCGTTCGGGGTTGCCGTGTTTCAGCATCAGATCAAGGAAGATGCGCCGCGCCTCGCGGTTTTCGCGCATATCTTCGTCGATCAGGTCCAGGTTCGCGGTCACCAACCGCATCGCGTCTGGGTGGATCAGCATGCCGGTGCGCAAGCCTTCTTCGAACAGACGCAGCAGGTTCACCTTGTCGGCAAGGAATTTCTCGGGATCGGCCACGTCCAGACGACCATGCACCACCCTATAGCCCGCCTTGACCCGTGGTCGGCGACGGAAGATGCGTTCAAGCAGGGCCTCACCTTTCATATGCGAGGCTTCCAGCTTGGTCAGGAAAATACGCGTCAATTCCCCGACATAAGTGGCCTCGCGGAAATAGCGCTGCATGAACACTTCGACCGCGCGGCGCCCGGCCCGGTCTTCATAACCCATCCGGTCGGCCACCTCGACTTGCAGGTCAAAGGTCAGTTGTTCGGTCGGGCGTCTGGTGATCAGATGCAGATGCGAACGGACGGCCCACAGGAAATCCTCGGCCTTTACGAATGTTTTAAACTCTTCGGGCGTAAACAGGCCCAGAGGCACCAGTTCAGCCACATCCTGAACGCCATAGATGTATTTCGCGATCCAATAGAGCGATTGCAGATCGCGCAGCCCGCCTTTGCCTTCTTTGACATTGGGCTCGACCATATAGCGCTCACCCTGTTTTTGGTGACGCTCATCGCGTTCCTGCAATTTGGCTTCGATGAACTCTCGCTCGCTGCCTTTGAACAGGTCAGCCTTCAGGCGGTTGTCCAGCTCGGCGGCCAGTTTGCTGTCCCCCGCCAGATAGCGCTGTTCCAGCATCGAGGTTCGGATGGTGAAATCCTCGGCCCCAAGCCGCAGGCAATCCTTGATCGTGCGGGACGAATGGCCAACCTTCAGCCGCAAATCCCACAGGATATACAGCATGGATTCAATCACGCTCTCGGCCCAGGCGGTGATTTTGTAGGGCGTCAGGAACAGCAGGTCGACATCAGAGGACGGTGCCATTTCCCCGCGCCCATAGCCGCCCACCGCCAGCACTGCGATCCTTTCCCCCTGTGTCGGGGTGGCCAGAGGGTGCAGATCCTCGCTGGATACCTTCATGGCGGTACAGACCAGCCCATCGGTCAGATAGGTGTAGGAATGGGTCAGCGGCCGTGCATCAAACGGGCGTTCGGCAAAGGCATCGGCAATGGCCTGGCGCCCGCCTTTCTGGGCATCACGCAAGATGCGAACGGTCTCATTGCGCCGCGCTGCGTTGTCCGAGGTCTTGTCAAAGGCCTCCGACAGCTGTGCCATGACGGCGGCGCTGTCGAAAATTTCATCCGCCGGGCAGATCAGCTCACCCCTGGGGGTGAGCTTCAAACCCGTTTGCTCAGAAACCGGCGCCTGTGAAGCTTTGTGGGGCAGGGTCAATCACTACTACCTGTTTATTTTGGATCGTGGCGACAGCCAGACCGCGTTCATTCGTACCGTTCGGCCGCAGGCGGAAGATACCGCCAACCCCCTGGAAACCGGCGTTTTGCGTCAGCGCCGAAGCGGTCAGAGCGTTGGATTTACCCTGGCTGACAAGTGCGGCGATTGCGGCGATGCCGTCATAGGCCAATCCACTGATCGGGTGCGGGGCCTCGCCATAGGTATTGTTATACCGTTGTCGGTATGCCTGCGCCTTCGATGGGTCCGGCAGCGCAAACCAGCCACCTTGTACGCCTGGCAGGTCCAGTGTTTGCGGCGGGATGTCCCAGCGTGTCAGTCCGATAAACTGCGTGCTTGTTGTGGAAACGCCCGCCTCAGGCAGTAGCTGAGTGAAAAGCGGCAGCGCGCCGGCTGTGGTTGCCGTTAAGAACAGCGAATCCGCGCCAGACGCATCTACTGTTGCTTTGACTGAGGGAACCGAGTTGATGACGCCCTGCTGCGAACGGTCATACCCCACCGATCCTGCATTGTTCACGCGGCTGCCGGCAAGCGCGTTGGCAATGGCGGTTTGACCCAACTGGCCCGCAGCATCGTTGCTGTGAACGATGACCATGTTTGATTTGCCTTGCGACCCAGCAAAACTGACAAGGCGGTTGGCTGTATTGTCGAAAGTTGGTCCAAGCACGAAAACATTGCCGCCTGCAATGCTGGTGTTGTTCGAGAAGGACAACACGTTGACGTTGCTGCTCAGCGCCGCAATGCCTGCAGAGTTTGCAGCCTGCGCATAGACCGGACCGAGTATGATTTTCGCCCCGTCCGCCACCGCCTGTTGCGCAACCGCAGCGGCCGTATTTGAACTGCCCCGCGTGTCATAAACGCGCAGATCAATCTGAACATTCTGCAGATCTGACATGGCCAGTCGGGCGGCGTTTTCCAGGCTACGTGCCAGCGCCGCATCACCGGCCTGCCCCGATCCCGCGGGAACCAGTAGGGCAACAGGCACGGGGTCTGACGTGTCGATCGACGGACCTCCGCCGATGGTGCTGACGTCACAGGCGGCCAGAAATGCGGCGGTTGCCAGTACGGCGGCGGTGCGCGCCAGTTTGCGAACGGGCTTGCAAACGGTAAACATCTGAATGAAAACTCCCTGTCCCGGCGGCTTGAGATGCCGCCAATCTATTGGGTCGCGATAATAAACGTCACGCTGTGAGGGTCCAGCTTTGAATTTCCAAAAAGTCAGATTGGGCACCGGCCTGTATTTTGTTGCCACTCCGATTGGAACAGCGCGCGATATCACGCTCAGGGCGCTGGACGTGCTGGCCTCGGCCGATGTGATTGCCGCCGAAGACACTCGCAGCGTGCGGCGGTTAATGGAGATTCATGGCGTCCCGCTCGAAGGGCGGCGCATTCTGGCTTATCACGACCACAGCGGCGCGGGGGCACGTGGCAAAATTCTGGATGCTCTTGCCGAAGGGAAATCGGTTGCTTATGCGTCCGAGGCCGGAATGCCGCTGATTGCCGATCCGGGTTATGATCTGGGGCGGCAGGCGGCCGAGGCCGGGCATATGGTGACGTGCGCGCCGGGGCCGTCGGCGGCTTTGATGGCCCTGACGCTGGCGGGATTGCCGACGGACGCGTTCTTTTTCGCGGGTTTCTTGCCCAACGCAACCGGCGCGCGCCGGACGCGGATCGAGGCGTTGCGCGACATTCCCGGCACGCTGGTGTTTTACGAATCGCCCAAGCGCGTGGCGGCTTGCTTGTCGGATTTGGCCGAGGTGTTGGGTGAAGACCGCCAGGCCGCGATGTGCCGTGAGTTGACGAAAAAGTTCGAAGAAATCCGGCGCGGCTCATTGGGTGAACTGGCTACTGCCCTGCAAGGACAGACGGTCAAAGGTGAAATTGTTCTTCTGGTTGACCGAGGTCATTCGGAAACTGTTAACGAATCCGACATAGAAGAGGCTTTGACGCGCGCCTTGGAAACCCATTCGGTGCGTGATGCGGCGGATCTGGTGTCGCAGATGTACAAACTACCGCGCCGTCCGATTTATCAAAAGGCGTTGAAATTGGGAAAGGGATGACATGACCTCGCGATCTGTCCGAAGTTCGGTTTCCTACCATGCCGGACAGGCGGCAGAGTTGCAGGTCGCAGCCGACTATGAACGTAGGGGTTTCAAAATCGCGCATCATCGCTGGCGCGGCGCAGGCGGTGAGATCGATCTGATCGCCCGGGGCAGTGACGGGCTTGTGTTCATCGAAGTCAAGAAAAGCACCAGTTTCGACATGGCCGCGGCGCGGATTAGCCAGCGGCAGATTGACCGGATTTTTACTTCAGCAGCGCAATTTCTGGAAACGGAACCGGGCGGGCAGCTGACAAATGTTCGGTTTGATGCGGCGTTGGTGGATGCCACGGGGGCTGTTCAAATCATCGAAAACGCGTTTGGTCAGGCCTGACACCCATTGAACCCTCGGCCCCTCTGGGCCATGTATCTGGCGTGAAACTGAGGGACACGCCATGAAAATTGCCTTTCAGATGGACCCGATCGGGGCCGTGGATATCAACGCAGACAGCTCATTCCGTCTGGCCGAAGAAGCACAGGCGCGCGGGCATACGCTGTTTTTCTACAGCCCGGACCAGTTGGCCTATCAAGAGGGGCGGATCACCGCGCGCGGTCAGGACATGAAAGTGCAGCGTGTGGCAGGCAACCCCGCCGAGCTGGGCCCGGAACGCGAGGTGGATTTGGCCGAGTTCGACGTGATCTGGCTGCGTCAGGACCCTCCGTTCGATATGCATTATATCACCTCGACTCATCTGCTGGATCGTCTCAAAGGGCAGGTGTTAGTGGTCAATGATCCGTTTTGGGTGCGGAATTACCCCGAAAAGCTGCTGGTTCTGGATTTCCCTGACCTGACCCCGCCAACCACGATCGCGCGTGATCTGCAAACCATCAAAGCGTTTAAGGAAAAGCACGGCGATGTCATTCTGAAGCCGCTCTATGGCAACGGTGGCGCGGGCGTGTTCCGGCTGGATGCGAATGACCGCAACCTGACCTCTCTGCACGAGCTGTTTACAGGCTTCTCGCGCGAGCCATTGATCGTGCAGAAATTCCTGCCCGATGTCAGCAACGGCGACAAGCGCGTGATCCTTGTGGATGGCGAGGCCGTGGGCGCGATCAATCGTGTTCCGGCGAAGGGTGAGACACGGTCAAACATGCATGTTGGGGGGCGGCCCGAAAAGATCGGCCTGTCCGAGCGTGACCGAGCGATTTGCGCGGCGATCGGCCCGTTGCTGAAAGAAAAAGGCCAGATTTTCGTCGGGATCGACGTGATCGGAGACTATCTGACCGAGATCAACGTGACCTCGCCCACCGGCATTCAGGAGCTTGAGCGGTTCGACGGTGTGAACATCGCCGAAAAGATCTGGCAGGCCATTGAAGCCAAGCTTTAAGAGGCAACCTTGGCGCTGATGCGAAAGCTCAGCGCCTCGGCCACGTGCGGGCGCCGGACATCTGGTGCGCCATCGAGATCGGCAATCGTGCGCGCGACCCGTAAAATACGGTGAAAGGCGCGCGCTGACAGGCCAAACCGTTCAGCGGCTTTCAGCAGCAACTCTTTGCCTTCGGCATCCGGCGCGGCAATTTCTTCCAGTATCGAACCTTCAACATCGGCATTCTGCCGCGTAGCGGGTGTATCCCGGAACCGCCCAGCCTGAATGGCGCGGGCCTGGTCGACGCGCGATGCAACTGTCGCCGAACTGTCGCCGGAAGGTGGCAGGTCCAGATCGGTGAACCCGACTGGGGGCACCTCGATCCGCAGATCAAACCGATCCATCAGCGGGCCTGATATGCGGCCCAGATAGTCCTCTCCGCAGACAGGCGCGCGAGAACAGGCGCGGGCGGGATCGGTCAGATATCCACATTTGCAGGGGTTGGCCGCAGCCACCAACATGAACCGGCACGGGTATTTCACATGGGCATTTGCGCGCGCGACCATAACCTCGCCAGTCTCGATAGGTTGGCGCAGGGTTTCCAGCACGGTGCGCGGGAATTCGGGAAATTCGTCCATGAACAGTACGCCATTATGAGCCAAAGAAATCTCGCCCGGATTTGCGCCCTTGCCACCCCCAACGATCGCCGCCATAGAGGCGGTATGGTGGGGTTCGCGAAAGGGACGGCTGCGGCTGATGCCGCCTTCGTCCAGCAACCCGCACAGGGATTGGATCATCGAAGTTTCCAACGCCTCGGTTGGGGTCAGAGGCGGCAGAATACCGGGCAGGCGCGCAGCCAGCATAGATTTGCCCGATCCGGGTGTGCCGATCATGATCAGGTGGTGGCGGCCTGCGGCGGCGATCTCCAGCGCGCGCTTGGCCCGTTCCTGCCCTTTTACATCGCGTAGATCGCGGGCGCTGGGTGCCAAGTTCACTTCGCCGGGTTGGGCCGCAGGCAAGGGCGACTGGCCCGAAAAATGGCGTACGACATCGCCGAGTGACCCCGCGCCTATGACCTGTGTGGCATCCACCCAAGCGGCCTCGGCGCTGGAGGCTCGAGGACACAGCAGCGTGCGATCCTCGGCTGCGGCGGTCATGGCGGCAGGCAGCGCACCGACGACCGGAACCAGCGAGCCGTCCAGAGACAGCTCGCCCAGCGAAACCGCGCCTTCGGCGGCGTCGGGCGGGATGATTTCCAACGCCGAAAGTAGCGCGACGGCGATGGGCAGGTCGAAATGGCTGCCTTCTTTGGGCAGGTCAGCGGGAGACAGGTTGATGGTGATCCGCTTCGAAGGCAGCGCGATGGCCATCGAACTCAGCGCGCTGCGGACGCGGTCGCGGGCCTCGGACACGGCCTTGTCGGGCAGGCCTACGATGGAAAAAGCGGGCAGGCCCGGCGAGACGGCGCATTGCACCTCGACCGGGCGGGCATCAACCCCTTGGAAAGCGACGGTATGAGAACGGGCGACCATGAACGACCTGTTTGGTTAACAGGTCGTTGCTGCCATGGATGCGGTTTACGAATGGTTAACGGTGTCGGTCATTGCTAAGAATTTTGGCCAGGCACCGGGGTCCGCAACCGTTTTGTCGCGGCAGAATTGGTTACAGAATCCCCAGCGCTGACTGTCCAGTTCCAGAAAATGGGTGACCGCTTTGCCGGAATAAGGACAGATATCGTTGATCGATGGTCCGCTATCTACAGATTGGGCATCGGTTTGCGCGCCGATGGGCCATGCCTGTGACGGCAGGTCGAATGCGTAGGGGAACGGATCATAGGTCACGGTCAATCCCATTGCGCGCCATTGTCGGACCGAAGGGTCGGATAGCAAATCCAGGCAATATTCCCGATTAGCCACGGACACAGGCAAACCATAGCCAATGATCCGCGCGGCCACGGGGGTGTAAAATACATCCACCAGAGAATACCTGCCGAAAAGCGGCCCGGAGTCTGCACCGGATGTAGTGCGGGCATGTGCCCAGAGGGTTTCGATCCGGTCCAGATCAACCAGCGTTTCAGGCGATGGACCAAATCCCTGCCAGCAGTGCAACAGCTGCATCGAACATTCCGCGCGCAACGCGGCGAATCCGGCAGTCATTTCGGCGCATAGCCACCGGGCCGTTGCGCGGGCGGCCACGTCTTCGGGCCACATCCCGGCCTCTGGATGCCGTTCGGCCAAGGTCTCGGCCATGGCAAGGCTTTCGCCCACTATGGTCCCATCCGGCAGGCGCAGAGCAGGGACAAGGCGCGCCGGGGCCAGCGGCTTCATATCCTCGGCCATGGTGCCGGAATAGAGGCCAATCATGTGGTTTCGGTAGGGCAGGCCGAACTTTTCCAGCATCAGCCAACCGCGCAAGGACCAGCTGGAAAACAGGCGGTCTCCGATAAATAAATCATAGGTCATACGACTACGATGGCGCGCCGCGATCGTTCAGTAAATCAGTGATTTGTGCGGGGTGTGATCACGGACAGTGATTGATCTGCCCAACCGACCAGCGATCGCCGTGATGGGTGATGTCGGTGACCGAGAGGTTGTCGATGCGATGGCTGAACGCCTCTTGTGCGTCAACGCCAAGGGCGCGCTGCACCTGGGTCAGGATCACGCCGAAATGGGCCACGATGATCAGGTCGTGGCCCGTGTGATCGACAATCAACTGGTCGATCACGGCATCGACGCGGGCGCAAACCTCGTTCCAGCTTTCACCTTTGGGCGGGCGCACGTCGCCGGGATTGTCCCAATACGCAAAGGCCAGATCGGGGTTTTCGGCCTCAATCTCTTTGAAATTGCGCAATTCCCATGTGCCGAAGTGAATCTCGCGCAGGTCGCTATGATGCGGCAGGCGCTGGCGTTTACCCTGAATGGCCGATGCCGTATCGGTGGCCCGCAGCAAGTCAGATGATACCACCAGCGCCTTGTCTGGCAGATGGTCGTGCAATCGCGCGATAGCGGCGTGATCGCTGAGGTCGGCAGGCAGATCGGACCACCCGACCATGGTTTTCGCATGGGTCGGCCCGTGACGAACAAGATGCAGACGTGTCACGGCAATTGTCCTTTCAGCACCAGCGGAAGCCCTGCTGTGACCTGCACGGCCAGATCGGCCTGTGCGGCCAGCGCGATGTTCAACCGTCCCTGTGCTTCGCGGAAGCGGCGGGACAGAGCGTTGTCCGGGACGATGCCATGGCCGACTTCGTTCGAGACGATGATAACCGGCGCCCGGCACGATTGAAGGGCCTGCAACAGCACAGATTGGGCTTGTTCCAGATCGTTTTCAGCCAACAGATGATTGGTCAGCCACATGGTGGCGCAGTCGATCAGACAGATATGATCGGGGGTCAAATCGGACAGGGCCGGGTCAAGATCAAATGGGGCTTCGATCGTCGCCCATCCTGCACCTCGTTGGGCGATATGGCGCTGAACCTTGTCGCGCATCTCATCATCAAACACTTGTGATGTGGCGAGATAAACGCGATTTTTCCCTGATGAAACAACAAGTTGCTCGGCAAAAACGGATTTACCAGAGGCCGCGCCACCCAACACAAAGGTTAAATCCGGATACACTATTATTACCTTTCTGGTGATCCACCCGGTTTTGTTCTGCGTATCGACCCTAGGTCGGTAAGGCAAGCCCGGCCCGCGCCTGTGAAAAGGGGAGATTTCCATGGCACTGGATAATGGAACCGATTTTTCGATGTCCCGGCAGGCGATGAAAGCCGAATTGCTGGACGCAGAAACTGAATTAAAGCTGGCTTATGCGTGGCGTGACGACCGTGACGAACAAGCGTTGCATCGGTTGATCACGGCCTATATGCGGCTGGCGATTTCGATGGCGGCCAAGTTCAAACGATACGGCGCGCCGATGAATGATCTGATTCAAGAGGCCGGATTGGGCCTTATGAAAGCGGCCGACAAATTTGATCCCGATCGAGGCGTGCGCTTTTCAACCTATGCGGTCTGGTGGATCAAGGCGAGCATTCAGGACTACGTGATGCGCAACTGGTCGATGGTGCGCACTGGGTCGACCTCATCGCAGAAATCCCTGTTTTTCAACATGCGGCGGGTTCAGGCGCGTTTGGAACGCGAGGCCGCAACCGAAGGGATGGATCTGGACCGTCATCAGTTGCACCAGATGATTGCAGCTGAAATCGGCGTGCCCTTGCGTGATGTTGAGATGATGGAAGGGCGCCTTTCGGGCTCGGATTTCTCACTGAACGCGGTGCAATCGAGCGATGAAGACGGTCGGGAGTGGATCGATGCACTAGAGGATGAACGCGAGCAGGCTGCCGAGACGGTTGAAAACAGCCACGATACTGAACAGCTGCGCGAATGGCTGGTGACGGCGATGCAGGCGTTGAACGACCGCGAACGCTTTATCGTGCGCGAACGCAAGCTGCGCGATCCTGCCCGCACGCTGGAAAGTCTGGGGCAAGAGCTTGGCCTGTCGAAGGAACGCGTGCGTCAGCTTGAGGCTGCGGCTTTTGTGAAAATGCGTAAGAACCTTGAAGCACAGTCGCGCGAGGTGCAACACTTCATCGCATGAGACAGCTTGCGATTCTTGTTTGTACACTGATGGTTATGACCGCGCCCGGCCAGGCCGAAGATTTGATCCCCAATGATATTTTGGCCGCGATGACCTCGGCGGATGTAGTCATTTTGGGCGAGATACACGACAACCCGCAACACCATGTCATTCAGGCCGAAGCATTGAAGGCCATCACCCCCTCGGCTGTTGTGTGGGAGATGGTAACCGAAGAAGGTGCGCAGCGACTGGCGGATAAGGCTGTATCCAACCCCGAAGAGCTTGCGCGCATTCTGGAATGGCTTGAATCGGGCTGGCCGCCGCTCAGCATGTATTACCCGGTGTTTCAGGCATCAGACGCGCCCGTCTACGGGGCCATGGTTCCACGTGCCGCAGCCCGTGCGGCGATGGAGCGAGGGGCAGCCACCGCTTTGGGCGCGGATGCGGCACGTTATGGACTGACCGTGCCTTTGCCAGCCGACGAACAGGCCGCGCGCGAGGCCGATCAACTGGCCGCCCATTGCGATGCGATCCCAGAAAGTGCCTTGCCGCAACTGGTGGCCATTCAGCGCTTGCGCGACGCTGTGCTGACGCGCGCCATCTTGCGCGCCACCGATGAAACCGGCGGCCCGGTTGCGGTGATCACCGGGAATGGCCATGCCCGTAAAGATCGGGGCATTCCCACCTTTTTGAACCGATTGCGCCCGGGGCTGAAGGTCTTTGTGCTGGGTCAATCCGAAGATGGCGTGGTTAATGGCACCTTCGACGCGGTAATCGACAGCCCCAGCGTTGAACGCGAAGACCCATGTCTGGCGTTTCAAAAGCAGAATTAACCGCTGGAACTGTCAGGCCCCCTTGCCTAATGTCGGGGCCGACCGGGACAGGAAGGGCTGAACATGCTGGCATCGAAACGCATTCTGCTGATTATCGGCGGTGGGATCGCGGCCTATAAGTCGCTGGACCTGATCCGGCGCCTACAAGAACGCGGCGCGGCCGTGACGCCCGTGTTGACGCGCGCGGCTGAGGAATTCGTGACACCCCTGTCCGTGGCGGCTCTGGCTGGTGAAAAAGCCTATCGCGATCTGTTCGATCTAACAGATGAGGCCGAGATGGGGCATATCCAATTGTCGCGCTCGGCGGATTTGATCGTTGTGGCCCCCGCGACTGCGGATTTGATGGGGAAGATGGCTACCGGGCTGGCGAACGATCTGGCCTCGACCCTGTTGATGGCGACCGACACGCCGGTTCTGTGTGCCCCTGCGATGAATGTTCGCATGTGGGACCATCCGGCGACGCAGCGCAATTTGAAACAATTGCAGGCCGACGGCGTCCGTTTTGTCGGCCCGAACGAGGGTGATATGGCTTGCGGCGAATACGGCCCCGGCCGTATGTCCGAACCGCTTGAGATCGTCGCAGCGATTGAGGCGGAACTGGGTCAGGGCCCGCTTAGCGGTAAGCGTGTGCTTGTGACCTCGGGGCCGACACATGAACCGATTGACCCGGTGCGTTATATCGCCAATCGCTCCTCTGGGGCGCAGGGTACGGCGGTAGCCCGGGCGCTTGCTGCACTGGGCGCTGACGTGGTCTTTGTCACCGGCCCAGCGGATGTTCCGCCACCCCCAGGGGTGCAGGTCGTGCAGGTCGAAACCGCGCTGCAAATGTCGGACGCCGTGAATGCCGCACTGCCAGTGGATGCAGGCGTGTTCGCCGCAGCTGTCGCGGATTGGCGGGTCGCAAGTGCCTCGGACAAAAAGCTGAAGAAAAGCCGCGATGGGATGCCAGCGCTGGAGTTTGCCGAAAATCCCGACATCCTAAAACGCGTATCGCATATGAAAACTGGTCGCCCGGCGCTGGTTGTGGGATTTGCCGCCGAGACGGACAATGTGATCGAACATGCCACCGCCAAACGGGGGCGTAAGGGCTGTGACTGGATCGTGGCCAATGATGTCAGCCCGGCAACCGGGATCATGGGCGGGTCCGAGAATGCGGTGATCCTAATCTCGGATGACGGGGCCGAGGAATGGCCGCGCATGGGCAAAGATGCAGTGGCCGAGCGTTTGGCGACCAAGATCGCCGACGCTTTGACGAGCTAGACAAGAGGAACAGTGATGGTTGCAATTCGTGTGATCCGCGAACAGGGCGCTGACCCCTCAGTACCCTTGCCGTCTTATGAAACCGCGGGGGCGGCTGGTGCGGATGTGCGGGCAAACCTGCCTGGCGGTGCGTCAATCACGCTTGAACCGGGCCAACGCGCCCTGGTGCCCACTGGTCTAAGGATCGAAATTCCGCAGGGGTTCGAAGTTCAGGTGCGCCCCCGTTCGGGTCTGGCGCTGAAACACGGGATCACTCTGCCCAATACGCCCGGTACGATCGACAGCGACTATCGCGGCCCATTGGGTGTGATCGTCCTGAACGCAGGTCAAGAGGCGTTCGAGATCACTCATGGCGAACGTATCGCGCAACTGGTCGTAGCCCCGGTCGTGCAAGCCGCGTTCGAAGCGGTTGATATGCTCAGCGACACGGCGCGCGGGGCGGGTGGTTTCGGCTCGACCGGGCGCGGCTGATGCTTCTGGTCGGGATTTTAGCGGCTGGTCTGTGGGGCATCGGCTATCTGGCTGGTGTATCGCGAACGGCCCGCACGACTTCGGTGGCCGTGCTGCTTCTGGGTGTGATTACGGCTCAATTGCTGCTGCCTGATGGGCATCCCTTGCGTCAGGCGACCGGCGGTTCTGCGGCGATGTGGCTGATACTGGCGGGTACGGTGCTGCTGGTACTGGTTTACGGACGTGTTCTGAAAGCGTTGCGAAACCGCGCCGCGCCAGCCTCAGCCAAGGAGCCCGCAATGCCATCCGACCAGTTTTCTGAGACCGAACTTGAGCGCTATGCCCGCCATATCGTCCTGCGTGAGCTGGGTGGGCCGGGACAGAAAAAGATGAAACAGGCGCGGGTTCTGGTCATCGGTGCTGGCGGTCTTGGGGCACCTGCGTTGCAATATCTGGCTGCCGCGGGGGTGGGGACTATCGGCGTGATTGATGATGACGAGGTTGAAAACGCCAATCTGCAACGGCAGGTTATCCATCGCGACGCAGATATCGGCATGCCCAAGGTCTTTTCGGCCCAACAGGCGATGCTGGCGCAGAACCCCAATGTGGTTGTTCTGCCCTATCACCGCCGCCTGACGGATGAAATCGCCACTGACCTGTTTGCCGATTTTGACCTGATCCTTGATGGCACCGACAACTTTGACACCCGTTATTTGGCAAATCGCACTGCTGTCGCGCTGGGCAAGCCGCTGATCTCGGGCGCGCTGTCACAATGGGAAGGCCAGCTCAGCGTCTTCGACCCGGCCAACGGTGCGCCCTGCTATCAATGTATCTTCCCCCAGGCTCCGGCCCCCGGTCTGGCCCCCTCCTGCGCCGAGGCTGGTGTGATTGGCCCATTGCCCGGCGTGGTAGGCTCGATGATGGCGGTTGAGGCGATCAAGGTAATCACCGGGGCGGGGCAAGCTCTGCGCTGTGAGATGCTGATCTACGACGCGCTATTTGGTGAAAGTCGCAAAATCACTCTGTCACGCCGGGAAGACTGCCCCATTTGCGCAGGTTCCGAAAACTAGATTCAACCGCCGCGCGCGTCGGCGCGCGGTCCGGCCCAACGCCGCCAAGGCGCATCTTTGACGCGCGCTGCGGGGGCGGGAGCCCCTGAAACCGCACCCTGCTTCTGGCGCGCGAAACTGGATTGTCGCGGAATTTGATACGCCACCTCTGGACCATTCCAGCCCGCCTCCCTAGCTTGACCAGCAAAGGAGATTTGCATGACCAACCCGATCCTGTCCAACTGGACCACGCCGTTTGAAATCGCTCCGTTCAACGCAATCTCAGACGACGATTTCGCCCCCGCGCTCGAGCAGGCCATGCAGGCGCATAACGCCGAGATCGACGCGATTGCCGATAACCCCGATGCGCCCACCTTTGCCAATACGGTCGAAGCGCTGGAAGCTGCTGGAGAGCAGATGGACAAGGTGTTGTCGGTCTTTTTTACGGTCGCAGGGGCAGACAGCAACCCGGCACGAGAGGAGCTGCAACGAGACTTCTCGCCCAAACTTGCGGCGCATTTCTCGGGTATTTCTTCGAATAAGGCTCTTTTTCAACGGTTGGCCGATCTGTGGTCTCGCAAGGAGGATCTGAACCTGACGGATGAACAGGCCCGCGTTCTCATGCTGACCCATCGCGGTTTTGTCCGTGCGGGTGCGGCGCTAGAGGGCGAAAAGGACGCCCGGATGCAGGACATCAAGGCACGGCTGGCCTCGTTGGGAACGTCTTTCACGCAAAACCTTCTGGCCGACGAACGTGATTGGTACATGGAGCTATCCGAAAACGATCTTGAGGGGTTGCCTGCATTCGTGGTGGATACCGCCCGCGGTGCGGGGCAAGAAAAGGGAGTAAAGGGTCCGGTGGTCACCCTGTCGCGCTCGCTGATTGTGCCGTTCTTGCAATTCTCGCCCCGGCGCGACCTGCGGGAAAAGGCCTATCGGGCCTGGGCGGCGCGTGGTGCCAATGGCGGTGAGACCGACAATCGCAATATCTCAGCTGAAATCCTGCAACTGCGCGAAGAACGCGCCAAGCTGCTGGGCTATGACAGCTTCGCCGATTTCAAGCTGGAAACTGAAATGGCCCGCACGCCTGACAAGGTGCGCGACCTGCTGATGCAAGTTTGGGGCCCCGCCAAGTCACGCGCCGATGCCGATGCTGAAATCCTGACGCAGATGATGCAGGGGGACGGCGTCAACGGCCCGCTGGAAGCGTGGGACTGGCGCTATTATGCCGAGAAACGCCGCAAGGCCGAGCATGATCTGGATGAGGCCGCGTTGAAGCCTTACCTGCAGTTGGATCGGATGATCGAGGCTGCCTTTGCCTGCGCAAACCGCTTGTTCGGGCTTGAATTCGCACCGTTGGATGTGCCGCTTTATCACTCCGATTGCCGCGCGTGGGAAGTCATGCGCAACGGGCAACATATAGCCGTATTCATTGGTGACTACTTCGCACGGGGGTCTAAACGGTCAGGGGCGTGGTGCAGTGCGATGCGGTCGCAGGCCAAGTTCCCCAAAGTGCAGGCGCCGGTCGTGATCAACGTCTGCAACTTTGCCAAGGGCGATCCTGCGTTGTTGTCTTACGACGATGCCCGGACCCTATTCCACGAGTTCGGTCACGCGCTGCATCAGATGCTGTCCGATGTGACCTATGAAAGCATTTCGGGCACCAGCGTGGCGCGGGACTTTGTAGAGTTGCCCAGCCAGCTTTACGAACACTGGTTGGAAGTGCCCGAGGTTCTGGCCGAATTTGCCACCCACGCCGAAACCGGCGAAGCGATGCCACAGGAGATGCTGGAAAAAGTGCTCAAGGCCGCCAATTTCGATCAGGGGTTTCAGACGGTGGAATATGTCGCCTCGGCGCTGGTCGATCTGGCGTTCCACGATGGCGATGCCCCGGCTGATCCGATGGCCAAACAGGCTGAGGTTTTGTCCCAGATCGGCATGCCGCAAGCCATTGGGATGCGCCACGCCACACCGCATTTCGCGCATGTCTTTGCGGGCGATGGCTATAGCGCGGGCTATTACAGCTATATGTGGTCCGAGGTCATGGACGCCGATGCCTTTGCCGCGTTTGAAGAGGCCGGAGGGCCCTTTGACCCGGAACGCGCTAAAGCGTTGGAAGAAAACATCCTGTCCACAGGCGGCTCACGCGAGGCCGAAGAGCTGTTCCTCGCCTTTCGGGGTCGGTTGCCGGGGGTTGAGGCCTTGCTGAAAGGGCGCGGTCTGATCGCGGCTTAGTACCCCAGAGACCGGTCAACGAGGTGCAGGAAGGGTTCACCTTCCTCACCCCGACGGATGTTCTCGCAGATCACCTGCGCTGCTGTTTCGGGCCGGGTTTCCGAGGCGATATGCGGGGTCACCGTCACGTTCGGATGCGCCCAATAGGGGTGATCTGCAGGCAGGGGCTCAACCCGAAACACGTCCAGCGTCGCGTGGCCAACCTGACCCGCATTCAGTGCCGCCAGCAGGGCATAGTCGTCGATCAACGGGCCCCGACCGGGATTGATAATGCAAGCGCCCTTTGGCAGCAGGGCCAGAGTGTCGGCGTTCAATATATTTACGGTGGCGGGTGTGTCGGGCAGCAACAGAACCACGATCTCGGCCCGCGACAAGGCTGTACGCAGCCCGTCGGGACCATGCAGGCAGGTGATACCGGGGATATCCTTGGCTGTACGGCTCCAGCCGGTGACATCGAAATTCAGCGCCGCCAGCGCACGCGCCGCGGCCTCGCCCAACGCGCCAAGGCCCAGAACGCAGACCTGACGTCCGGTTGCCAGCGGGGGCGGTGCAGGGGTCCAGACACCATCCTGCACGGTGATGTGCCGATCCATGCCGAGGTGATGGCGCAGCACGTGGCCCACCACCCATTCGGTCATGCCCTGCGTCAGGCCATGATCCACCATCCGCGCCAGCGGCACGGTCAGGGTCGCATTCCCCGCGATTTTTTCTACCCCGGCCCACATGCTAAGCACGGCCTTCAGCCGGGTGTATGGGGTGAAATCCAGTAACCCACCGCTTGGGGCATAGACAATATAGTCGACTTGATCCGGCTCAAACTCGGTTGCCAGGTGAAAGTCTACCCCGGCCTCGGTCAGGCCTTTGGTCAATAGAGGCTTATAGATCGGCCATTGCGCTGGGCGCGCGGAAAACAGGACGTTCACGGGCATAAGGGGCCTTTCGGATCAGCGGGGGCGGTGGATATGGGCGCTTTGGACGATGCCGAAGGCGGCCATCAGAACCAGCATGGCGGAACCGCCATAGCTGACCATCGGCAACGGCACTCCCACCACCGGGGCAAGGCCCATCACCATCGACATGTTGACAGCAAAGAACAGGAAGAAGTTCAGCGCGATGCCCAGCGTCACCAGTGATGAGAATCGATCTTTCGTCGAAAGCGCGGTGATTAGGCAGAACACCAGGATCAGGCCATACAGGGTCAGTAGGGTGATGCCACCGACAAAGCCGAACTCTTCGGCCAATGTGGTAAAGATGAAGTCGGTGTGTTTCTCGGGCAAAAAGTTCAGGCGCGACTGCGTACCTTGCATGAACCCGCGCCCGTTCCATCCCCCCGATCCCAAAGCGATCTTGGACTGGGTAATGTGATATCCCGCGCCCAGCGGATCGGTGGACGGGTCCAGAAACGTGTCGATTCGTCGGAACTGATAATCCTTGAGCAATTGCCACTCGGTTCCGCGGCTGTTGAACACGGTGGCAATCAGGCCGACCACAGCGGCGATAACGGCGGCGAAATAGGCCCAGTGGACGCCAGCAAGAAACATCAGTCCGCCACCTGCCGCCAACAGCAGGATCGAGGTGCCCAGATCGGGTTGTTTCAAAACCATGAAAGTGGGGATCAGGATCAACGCCACGGGGATCAGCACCCAAAGCGGGCGTGACGTTTTATGAGATGGCAGCCAGTCGTAATAGGCGGCCAACACCATGACCAGCGCAACTTTCATAACCTCAGACGGTTGCAGCCGCATGAAACCCAGGTCGATCCAGCGCTGCGCACCCATGCCAATAGTGCCAAAAAGTTCAACGAAAACAAGCAAAACGATGGACCCGAGATAGGCCACAACAGACATGTTTCGCCAAAACCAGATCGGCACCAGCGCGATGATGAACATGGCCGTCAGACCCAACCCAAAGCGTTCCATCTGCGGTTCCGCCCAAGGCATCCACGATCCGCCCGCAACCGAATACAGCATCAGGAACCCGGCACTCGCCGTGCTGATCAGCAAAAGGGTCAGTGGCCAGTTCATATACAGGAATTTGCGAAACCCCGACGGCGTGGATTTGACGGCATATTCAAGATAGCTCATGCGCGGTCCTTCTCGGTCGGACGCGCTTTGGGGCGGCGATCGCCCTCAAGCCGTTTTTGCTGTTCCTTGATGCGGTCGCGATCGCCAGCCGGATAGGCCTCGAGCGGCGGTGTGCCGTTGTACAGCGCTTGCAACATGATGTCCCGTGCGACCGGGGCCGCTGCCTTGGAGCCACCGCCGCCATGTTCCACCACCACGGCCACGGCGAATTTCGGATTGTCATAGGGTGCAAAGCTGACGAACAGCGCGTGGTCGCGGCGTTCCCACGGCAGGTCTTCGTTGCGGATCACACCGGCGGCACGTTCCGCCTTGGTGATGTTGCGCACCTGGCTGGTGCCGGTTTTACCCGCCATGCGGAATTCATCCGCAATGATACGGCTGCGATAGGCGGTGCCGCGCCGGTTGTTCGAGACCGTGAACATGGCATGACGCACCTGTTCCAGATTATTGCGGTTCACCGCCAGCGGTTCCCCCGCGCCGGAAGGTTGTTCAATCCCGTTCACCGAGCGTACCAGCCGCGGTGACACCGCGCGACCGGTTGCAATCCGCGCCGTCATGACTGCCAGTTGCAGCGGTGAGGCCAGCATAAAGCCTTGACCGATCGAGGCATTCGCCGTGTCGCCGACCAGCCATTCCTCGCCATGAACACGCTGCTTCCACGCCTGGTTAGGTGCCAACCCGGCGGCGACGGCAGACATCGGTATGTCGTGCTTTACGCCCAGACCAAAAATGCGCGCCATTTCCGAAATCTTGTCGATACCGGTGCGCAGAGCCACGTCATAATAATAGACGTCGCAGCTGCGTTTCAGCGAGGTTTCCAGATCAACCGTGCCGTGCCCGCCGCGTTTCCAGCAGTGGAAGCGGCGGCTGCCCACCTTTAGGTGGCCGGGACAATAGACTGTGTTCGATGGCCCGATCACCCCGGCCTCAAGCGCGGCCATGGCGGTGATCATCTTGAAGGTCGAGCCCGGCGGATAGGTGCCCTGAACCGTCTTGTTGGCCAGCGGGCGGTAATTGTCCTGTGTCAGTGTCCGGTAGTCGCTGACGGAGATACCGCGCACGAACAGGTTCGGATCAAAGCTGGGGGCCGAGCTGATGGCACGGATATCGCCGGTCTCGCAATCGATCACCACGGCGGCGGCGCTTTCCCCGGCCAGACGTGCCTGCGCGTATTGCTGCAGATCCGCATCGACAGAAAGCTGCAAGTCGGCCCCGGTCTCACCTTCCTGTCGGTCCAGTTCGCGCATTACGCGGCCGGTGGCGTTGACCTCGACCCGTTTCGCCCCGGCTTTGCCGCGCAGGGCAATCTCTTGCTTGGCCTCTAGCCCGACCTTGCCGATCTGGAACCGCGGAATTCGTAGGACCGGCTCAGGGTCTTCGATCTGGCTCAGGTCATAATCGCTGACCGGGCCGACATAGCCGACCACATGGGCAAAATCCTCATAGCGCGGGTACTGCCTTGTCTGTCCCACTTCGGGGATCACACCGGGCAGGGCGGGTGCGTTGACGGCAACCTTCGAGATATCCTCCCACGTGACCTGATCGGCCAGCGTGACCGGCAGGAACGGGGCCGAGCGGCGCATTTCGGTCTTGGCGCGTTCAATCTCATCTGCCGTCAGGGGGATCAGCTCTGAAAGCTTGGCGATAACCTGATCGACGTCACCAGCATCTTCGCGCACCATGACGATACGGTATGAGGGCGAGTTCTGGCCGATGATCTCGCCGTTTCGGTCGTAGATCCGTCCACGGGTTGGCGGGATCAGGCGGATATTGATCCGGTTTTCCTCGGCCAGCAGGCGGTATTCATCGGCCTGATCCACCTGCATATAGCGCATCCGGGCGGCGAGCCCGCCGATGAAGGCGGCCTGTAACCCACCCAAAAGCAATGCTCGACGAGGCAGGCGTTTATAGGCAAGGCCCGGGGCTTTGGGTTTGCGCTGTTTCATCCCCGTGTCCCTACGGCATTGGTATTGGCCACGGTTGCGCGCCGCACGCCAAGCGCGTTCTGGCTAAGCAGAACGATCAAAGGATAAACCGCAATTGTCAGAACCACTTGTATCACTACAGGCCCCAATGCCGCTTGTTGTACAGACACAATAGCAAGAATGACACGGTTCAGCATGAAAACTACCGTGATCGCCACCGCAACGGTGGACCATTCGCTAACAAAACCTGAATCCCGCATTCCAAATGCAGCCGAGCGCAGATATGCCGAGCCCAACACTACGAGCGCGGCCAACAAGCCGGGCGGGCGTTGTAACAACAGATCAGCCATCAGCATGACGAAGGCGATCAGCAGGGTCGGTACATATTCGGGCCGCCTCAGTACCCAGGCAAAAGTCAGTGCGATCAAAAAGTCGGGAAATGGCCAGCGGTCCGGTTTCGTGTCCAGTGGCAGCAAGTGCAGAAATAGCACAAGGGCGGCCAGTATAAGATACAGCCCACGCTTGGACCAAAGCTGTGAGGTTGCGTTATCCATCGCCGACCTCGGACGGGGTCAGGGCGGCCTCGGGGTTTCGTGGACCGACGATATCACCCGTATCGCGGATCTGGGGCGCTGATTGATAGCGCAGCACCCGCAGAAATTCGAGCCGTTCAAAATCTGCTGACAGGCGCACCCGCAGGCGACCGCCGGGATCAGCAGTGATCTGACCGATCAGCAAACCGCCGGGAAACACGCCACCATCGCCCGAGGTTACGACCCGGTCGCCGGGGCGGACTAGCTCTCGGTTCTCCAGAAACTCAACTGCCGGTGCGGATGTGTTGTCGCCGGTGATCAGGGCGGTCTGGCCAGAGGGCTGGATTGTGGCAGGGATCGCGCTGGAGGCATCGGTCATCAGGATCACCCGTGCCGTGTCCGGCCCCACGCCGGAAATGCGCCCGACCACACCAATCCCATCCATTGTGGCCCAGCCATCGGTGATACCGTCGCGTTCCCCAACATTCAGCAGAACCGACTGCCGGAAGGGTGACCCGCTATCGGCCATCACGACCCCGGTGATATAGGTCAGACGGGGATCGAGACGCACGTTGTTCAAATCCAACAGCCGGGCGTTTTCCTGTTCAAGTTGCAGCGCGGCCTCTTTCCAGGCGCGCATCAGGCGCAGCTCGCTGCGCAGTTCCTGGTTCTGTTCGCTCAGGCGTTGGTAACTTTGGAAATCGCGGGCCAGGTTGACCACGGCGGTGACCGGGACCATTGCCCACTCCATTGAGGGCACCACCCGGTCCACGACCTGCGCGCGGAACCGTTCCACGCGCGGGCTGTCGATCCGCCAGACCAGAAAGATGGCAAGCAGGCACAGCACCACAATCCCCAACAGCAGACGGCGCAGGGGGGTGGTGTATTCGTCGCGCTGTGATCGGTCCTTTGCCACAGGTTACCTTCCCGTGCTGCTCTTGCCCGAGTGTTGTCCCTTAAAGGGTGCGCGCCTTAGCTTTCGTAGTCAATCGCGTGGCGCAGCTGTTTTTCATATTCCAACGCCTTGCCGGTGCCCAAAGCCACACAATTCAGGCTTTCATCTGCAATCGACACGGCCAGCCCGGTTTGTTCGCGCAGGGCCAGATCCAGATCGCCCAGCAGCGCGCCACCTCCGGTCAGCATGACGCCTCGGTCCACGATGTCCGCAGCCAGATCGGGCGGAGTGGTTTCCAGCGCGGTCATGACGGCTTCGCAGATCGCCTGAACTGGCTCCGACAATGCCTCGGCCACTTGCGCCTGGCTGATTTCGATTTCCTTCGGCACGCCGTTCAGCAGGTCGCGGCCACGGATATGCATCGACTGACCGCGGCCGTCATCGGGCATACGGGCGGTGCCAATGGTGGTCTTGATCCGCTCGGCGGTCGATTCACCCACCAGCAGGTTCTGCTGGCGGCGCAGATACGAGATAATGGCTTCATCCATCCGGTCTCCGCCCACACGGACTGAACGGGCATAGACGATGTCGCCCAGCGACAGAACGGCCACCTCGGTGGTACCGCCGCCGATATCAACGACCATGTTGCCGGTCGGGTCAGTAATTGGCATGCCAGCACCGATCGCGGCAGCAATAGGTTCCGCAATCAATCCGGCGCGACGCGCACCTGCGGACAGAACCGACTGACGGATCGCACGCTTTTCAACCGGAGTTGCGCCGTGTGGAACGCAGACGATGATTTTGGGTTTCGAAAAGGTCGAGCGCTTATGCACCTTGCGGATGAAATGTTTGATCATCTCTTCGGCGGTGTCGAAATCGGCAATGACGCCTTCACGCATCGGGCGGATGGCTTCAATCGAACCCGGCGTCCGGCCCAGCATCAGCTTGGCATCCTCGCCCACGGCCAGCACTTTTTTCACACCGTCTTTCACGTGGTAGGCGACAACGGACGGTTCCGACAGGATCACGCCGCGTCCTTTGACATAAACCAGCGTGTTCGCTGTCCCAAGGTCGATGGCCATGTCCGCTGTGAACAGGCCGCCTAGATTGCCAAAGATCCCCATGATTCCCCTGATCCTGTATGTCGGTTTTCTACTGCCCGCGACTCGACGGTTCCGGGACGGATGACTTATAGGGTGCCAATACGCCCGGTTAAAGGGCTGATTCCGCGACAATCAGCACCTTTCCGCCTTATTGAGAGGGACTTTAGAAGGCAATATGCTCTCTTATCAACACATTTACCACGCCGGGAATCTGGCTGATGTGCAAAAGCACGCATTATTGGCATGGGTGCTGAATTATTTGACCCGCAAAGACAAGCCGCTGACATACCTTGAAACCCACTCTGGACGGGGGCTGTATAGGCTGGATGCGGTTGAGGCACTGCGCACGGGCGAGGCGGCGGCGGGTATCGGGCGAGCCCAAAGGGCCGACTGGTTCGATGCGGATCATCCACTGAGCCGGGCAATTGCGGCGGTTCAGCAGCGACAGGGGAGCGTGGCCTATCCCGGTTCTCCGATGATCGCGGCCAGTTTGCTGCGCGATCAGGACAGTTTGCACTTTGCGGAGCTACACCCGCAGGAACACGCGGCTTTGGCTATGGCGATGTCACCCTATGGAGCCAAAGTGTACCAACAGGACGGGTACGAACTGGCGCAATCCCTGCTGCCGCCGACGCCGCGGCGAGGGATGTTGCTGATCGACCCAAGCTACGAGGTGAAATCGGAATATGATCGTCTGCCCGGCATCATCGCCAAACTGCATCGCAAGTGGAATGTTGGCGTCATTGCCCTGTGGTATCCGCTTCTAACGGATGACCGTCACCGGGCCATGGTTTCGGCGCTGAAGGCGCAGAATCTACCCAAGGCGTTTTGCCACGAGGTTCGGTTTGACCCGGTGCGAGAAGGGCACCGCATGGTCGGTTCAGGTATGTTTATCGTCAATGCACCATTCGGTCTGGAAAACGAAGCCGCCCGGTTGACCAAGTTGTTCAAGGCGCTCTGAACACAGTCTACAGTCAATTCCAGAATGCTCCCGCCTCGCTTGCCCGCATCAAAGATGCAGCCAACCGAGTTGGGCCCGGCAGCGCGCCTTTGGCGCGCTGCCGGGCCCAAAACCCAAGAAGGTTCGGCGAAGCCGGGCCGCCGCGGGTGCGGGAGCCATTGTCCCTAGGTCAGGTCTTTGTAGCTGATCTCGCGTGCGTCGGCACCGGGGCCGGTTTTTTCACGGCGTACGATCAGGCGGTTCAAGGCGTGAAGATAGGCTTTGGCCGAAGCCACAACCGTATCCGTGTTGGCCGATTGACCCGTTGCGATCATGCCGTCTTCTTCCAGACGGACTGACACCGTGGCCTGGGCATCGGTGCCCGCCGTTACTGCATGCACCTGATACAGCTGAAGATGGGCTTTGTTCGGAAAGATCGCGCGGATTGCCTTGAAGGTCGCATCCACCGGGCCGTCGCCGTGTTCGGTTGCGATCGTATCCTTGCCGTCCACTTCCAACTCAACCGTCGATTCTGCCTGTCCGCCAGTGCCGCAGGTCACCTTCATCGACACCAATTGCAGATGATCGTCTTCGTCATCCAGCGTCATCAGTGCAATAAGATCGTCGTCAAACACCTCTTTCTTGCGGTCAGCCAAATCCTTGAACCGCACGAAGATATCCTTGAGCTGGTTGTCACCAACCTCATAGCCCAGCGTTTCCAGCTTGTCGCGCAACGCCGCACGGCCCGAGTGTTTTCCCAAAGGCAAGGACGTGCCCGAGAGGCCGATATCTTCGGGGCGCATGATCTCAAAGTTTTCGCGGTTCTTCAGCATGCCATCCTGGTGGATACCGCTTTCATGGGCAAAGGCGTTCTTGCCAACGATGGCCTTGTTGAACTGCACGTTGAAGCCCGACACCGTCGCAACGCGGCGAGAGATATGCATGATCTTGGTCGTATCAATGCCGGTGTTCCACGGCATAATGTCGTTGCGGGTGCGCAGCGCCATAACGACCTCTTCCAACGCCGTGTTGCCTGCGCGTTCGCCAAGGCCGTTGATCGTGCATTCAATCTGACGTGCCCCGCCCGCGACAGCGGCAAGCGAGTTCGCCGTCGCCATGCCAAGATCGTTGTGGCAGTGGGTGGCAAATACCACCTCATCTGCACCCGGCACCGTCTCGATCAGGCGCTTGATCAGGTCAGCCGATTCCATCGGGGCCGTATAGCCCACAGTGTCTGGGATATTGATCGTCGTGGCGCCGGCCTTGATCGCAATCTCGATCACGCGGCACAGATAGTCCCACTCGGTCCGCGTTGCATCCATCGGCGACCATTGCACGTTTTCACACAGGTTGCGCGCGTGACTGACAGTCTCGTGGATTTTCTCGGCCATTTCGTCCTGTGTCAGATTCGGAATGGCGCGGTGCAGTGGTGAGGTGCCGATAAACGTGTGAATTCGGTTCTTTCCGGCGTGCTTGACGGCTTCCCAACAGCGGTCGATATCCGCGAAATTGGCACGCGCCAGGCCGCAGATGCGGCTGTTTTTGGATCGCTCGGCGATCTCGGATACCGCTTTGAAATCGCCCTCGGACGCGATGGGGAAACCGGCCTCGATGATGTCGACGCCCATTTCATCCAGCAATTCTGCGATTTCCAGCTTTTCGTCATGGGTCATGGTTGCGCCGGGGCTTTGCTCGCCGTCGCGCAAAGTGGTGTCAAAGATCAAGACGCGGTCTTGGTCGGTCACGTTGGTCATGGGATTCTCTTTCTTCTTCTGTCCTAAAGCCTATGGCGCGCGGGCGTCCTCCTCTGAGCGGGCGCGCCGGATGGCACGCTCAGAGGCGGATTAGGATCAGTAGGCCACGCAGAGACGCACCGCGCAGGGCGGTGTCGGCAAATGGGATATCTGCGCGGTTGATCATGGGGCGGAATTTATACAGAGCCTGCCCAGAATGAAAAGACCCATTTGCGCCTTAACTGCTGTTGCAGGGGTTTCTTTCAAGAGTGGCGTATTGATCCGCGTAACAGGACGTCTAGGTGGTTAGTGATGAAAACAGCGTTGATCATAGGCGCGTCAGGAGGAATCGGTCAGGCGGTATGTCACCGCCTGAGGCGGCAGGGCGTGGCGGTGACCACCTTGTCGCGGTCTACGGACGGGTTTGATTTAACCGATCCCGCCGGTATCGAGAGCGTATTGGGCAAGTTGTCCGGCCCCTTCGATTTGATCCTCGTCGCCTCGGGCGCGTTAGAGATCAACGGGGCGGCCCCGGAAAAGACAATGCGTGCGGTCACAGCACAGACAATGATGGACCAGTTTGCGTTGAACGCTGTCGGACCTGCGCTGATTCTGGGCCATGCATCACGCCTGCTTCCGCGGGATCGCCGGGCGATTTTTGCTGTGCTATCGGCACGCGTCGGGTCCATCGGGGACAATAGGCTGGGCGGTTGGGTCAGCTATCGCGCAGCAAAAGCCGCGGTGAACCAGATCGTACATACGGGGGCGATCGAACTGCATCGTACCCACCAGCAAGCGATCTGCGTTGCCCTCCATCCCGGCACCGTTAAAACTGAATTCACCCGAAAATACCTGGGACGTCATCCCGCTGTTGCACCGGATGAAGCCGCCGAGAACCTGTTGACCGTGATGGCGCATTTAACCCCAGCCGAAACTGGAGGGTTTTTCGATTGGGCCGGAGACCCCGTGCCGTGGTGATGGTTCAGCCGTCCGAATCGGTGGTGTCTGTTGTATCCGTCTCAGGAGTTGTGCTGTTCGATGTCGCCAATGCACCGTTTTCCCAAACGCCGGTTTCCTCTTCGCCGTTGGCATAGCGCACAGTGCCGTTGCCGTGCCGTTTGGCGTCGACAAAGCTGCCCTCGTAAACATCGCCGCTTGGGTATGTGGCGATCCCGTCACCGGTGATCTTGCCTTCGGTCCATTGGCCAGAATAGCTGAACCCGTTGGCCATGACGATTTCACCTTGCCCGTGGCGTTTGCCTGCGTTGAACTCGCCGGAATAGGTGGTGCCATCGGGGTACGTGGACAAGCCCTTGCCCTGACGCAGACCATCGGCCCAATCCCCGTCATAGCTGGACCCGTCAGCAGAAGTCAGAATGCCCTTGCCACTCGGTTTGGCGTTTTTGAACTGTCCTTTGTAGACCGTGCCGTTGGGATAGGTGGAAATACCCTGACCTTCAATCACACCAGCGATCCAATCGCCATCATAGGTCGAGCCGTCGGGGTAGGTGATCAGGCCCTTACCCTCGGCCAGATCAGCCTTGAAATCGCCGACATGGACCGAGCCATCCGGATAGGTCATCTCACCTAAACCCTCAAGCAGCCCGTCGGTCCATTCGCCGGTGTATGCAAATCCGTCAGTGCCGGTATAGGCCCCCTGACCATGGCGCAGATCGTTGGCATAGTCGCCTTCGTAGACGTCGCCATTGGCATAAATCATCTTGCCCTTGCCTTGCCGCCGACCCTCGATCAGTTCGCCTTCGTAGACGTCACCGTTGACAAGGGTCATGCGCCCGGAGCCTGTTATGCGGTCTTCGACCCAATCGCCGACGTAAGTCATCCCGTCGGGCAGGGTCAGGCTGCCTTGACCGTGACGCTGACCATCCTTGATTTCGCCCTCGTAGATACCGCCTTCGGCATAGGTAATCTTGCCACTGCCCTGTTTGACACCATCAACCCAGTCCCCGTCATAGCTAAAGCCGCTGGGGTCCGTCATCACGCCCTTGCCGTGATAACGCGCGTTTTTGAAATTGCCCTCGTAGCGCGCGCCATTGGCATAGATCGCGATGCCAGCGCCATTGAGCGACCCGTCGGCCCATTCACCATCATAGCTGCCGCCGTCGGCATAGATGATCTTGCCGCGCCCTTCGGGTTGCCCTTTGACAAACATGCCTTCGTAGATCGAGCCGTTGACATAACGGGCAATCCCCTTGCCCTGAATCTCACCCTCGGCCCATTCACCGCTATATTCGAACCCGTTAGGCAGGCGATACGTGCCGGTTCCGTGACGCAGGCCGTTTTCAAACGTGCCTTCATAGACGCCGCCAACTTCATCGTCCGTGGTGATTACCTGACCGTTCTGCGCGGCGGCGCCAGCAGCGATCAGAGCGATTGCTGATGCGGCAATGGAAATGCGAAAAGCGTTCATAATCTGTCCTGCCTGCCCAGTGTTGATCCTTTTGCGCAAAACTAAGGTACCGGTGGGGGCAGAGCAACGGGTTTTGCCGCATTTGCCTTTTACTTGCGCAATGATCTGCTAAATGGCTGTAAGACTGACGAGGGCAAGAGGGCACAATGGCCGACCGTTTCCGTATCACTCTGGCGCAACTCAATCCCACCGTGGGGGATATCGACGGTAACGCTGCCAAGGCGTTGGCCGCGTGGAAGCAGGGGCGCGAGGCCGGGGCCGATCTGGTGGCGTTCCCCGAGATGTTCATCACCGGCTACAACACGCAGGACCTGGTGATGAAGCCTGCGTTCCACCGGGCGGCGATGGCGGCGGTCGTGGATCTGGCCAAACAATGCGCCGATGGCCCTGCGGTGGCGATTGGCGGACCTTGGGCAGAAGATGGCAATCTTTTCAATGCGTACCTGATCCTCAAGAACGGGCGGATCAGCAGCAAGTCGTTGAAACATCATTTGCCCAATGAAACTGTATTCGACGAAGTTCGCCTGTACGATGCCGGGCCTTTGGGCGGGCCTTATGCGGTTGGCAACACCCGCATCGGCAGCCCGATCTGCGAAGACAGCTGGCATCCGGACGTGGCCGAAACGCTTGAGGAAACCGGGGCCGAGTTTCTGCTGATCCCCAATGGTTCGCCGTATTTCCGCAACAAATACGACGTGCGCCTGAATCATATGGTGGCCCGCGTGGTCGAGACTGGCCTGCCGCTGATCTATCTGAACATGGTTGGCGGTCAGGACGATCAGGTTTTCGACGGGGCCACGTTTGGCCTGAACCCGGGCGGAGAGCTGGCGTTTCGGATGCCTGTTTTTGACGAGGCCGTGACGCAGATCGATCTGGAGCGTGGCGATGATGGCTGGCGCATTGTGCCCGCTGAAATCGTGCCGCAGCCCGACGAATGGGAGCAGGACTATCGCACCATGGTGCAATCCTTGCGCGACTATATGGGCAAGACCGGGTTCAAAAAAGCGCTGCTGGGTTTGTCAGGCGGCGTTGATTCTGCCTTGGTCGCGGCTATCGCAGTGGACGCCATTGGCGCTGAGAATGTTCGCTGTGTGATGCTGCCTTCGGAATACACCAGTCAGGCGTCGTTGGACGATGCCGAAGCCGTCGCCAAGGCGTTGGGCGTTCACTATGACTATGTGCCGATCTCGGACAGCAGGGCAGCAGTGACCGATACCTTGGCCCCGCTGTTTACTGGGCGCGATACGGACTTGACCGAAGAGAACATCCAATCCCGCTTGCGCGGATTGCTGTTGATGGCGATCTCGAACAAGTTTGGTGAGATGCTTTTGACCACAGGCAACAAATCCGAGGTCGCGGTGGGATATGCCACCATCTACGGCGACATGAACGGCGGCTATAACCCGATCAAGGATTTGTACAAAACCCGTGTGTTCGAGACCTGCCGCTGGCGCAATGCAAACCATCGCGACTGGATGATGGGGCCCGCAGGTGAGGTGATCCGCCCTTCGGTCATCGACAAACCGCCCAGTGCCGAACTGCGTGAGGACCAAAAGGACAGCGACAGCCTGCCCGACTATCCGGTTTTGGATGCCATTCTGGATATTCTGGTCGATCGTGAGGGCTCGATCGCCGATTGTGTCGCTGCCGGATTTGACGAGGCTGATGCGCGGCGGGTCGAGCATCTGATCTATATTAGCGAATACAAACGCTTTCAGTCCGCCCCCGGAACTCGGTTGACACATCGGGCTTTCTGGCTGGATCGCCGCTATCCGATTGTGAATCGCTGGCGGGACAAAGGCTGAACTGCTCTGGAACCAATTAAGGAATAAATGATTGTCTCCTTCGCTAGGCTAGTTCGTCCAGAGAGGTGAGCATTGTTTCAAATTTTCCGATAACACTCTAATTTTCCAGCCTCTCTTGGAATAGATGGCTTGAAATTGAGACATTTTTTTGCCACATTTTAGCTTAATTCACGCCCCATCTGGGGCGGTGTGACCTTATTTCGAAAGTATCGAATTGTGGCGCACTTGGTGTTGGATGTCTGAGTTAACGATTTGGTGTTATTATGTATGAGGGATATGACAAACCGCTTCACCCGCCGTTGAGGTTCAAATCAATGGAGTCCGAGGCGCGGGTTCTGGACGAAGCTAAGTTGGATTCTGCCATCGCGGATCTTCTTCGCGAGGATGAGTCCGAAGACCCCGAGCCTGAGGTAAAATCCACAAAAGCGCCGGCCGTCTTTCCTGAACTGCCTCAACAGGCCGAGATGGATGAAGAGGTCGAGACGAAAGACAGCGGGTTGGGGGCGACCCTGCGCCAGAAATTGGCAGAGTTGCGCGGCGCGGCTTAATTTCCAGGTGAATCCGGACGGAATGGCGCGTGAATTCTCGCGCCTATTGGCGTGTTCGCCACAGCTTTTGAAAATCATCACCCCTGCGGCACAAGACACGTTGCCTGTGCGCTCGCTCTGGGCCTTCATGGCGGTTCGAGCCATGAAATAAGAGCGGTTGATGCCCGGCCCCAAGCCAACCCCCGTCGAACCTGATTTGCACTTGCCCAAAACCGTGGATGTCGTTGTCGTTGGCGGCGGCATAATCGGCGCGTCCACCGCGTTGGAACTGTCTGAACGCGGTGCTTCGGTGCTGCTGTGTGAAAAGGGGCAGATCGCGGGCGAGCAAAGCTCGCGCAACTGGGGATGGGTGCGTCTGGGTATGCGCGACCCGCGGGAAATCCCGTTGATGGTCGAGGCGCTGCACCTGTGGCAAGGGCTGGATCAGCGGACCGGCCGCAAGACAGGTTATACCCGTGCAGGCATCCTGTTTGGCGCCTCGGGCAAACGCAGCAGCGGAAATCTGGAACGCTGGCTACGCCATGTCGACGGGTTGCAAACCGGTGCCAGATTGGTGGCCGGGGGTGAGTTGGACGCGATGCTGCCTGATACTGCAGCGGATTTTGATTGCGCCCTTTTTATGCCGCAGGACGGTCGGGCCGAGCCGCAATGGGCCGCACCCGCCATCGCCGAGGCGGCGCGGGACCGTGGGGCGGTGCTGATGACCAATTGCGCAGTGCGCAGTGTCGATCTTAGGGATGGCCGCGTTTCTGGTGTGTTCACCGAGCGTGGTCGGGTGGCATGTAACTATGTGGTTCTGGCCGGTGGTGCGTGGTCACGTCTGTTTGCCAGGAATGCCGGGATTGATCTGCCGCAACTGAAGGTACTGAACACGGTTCTGCGCACGTCACCTGTCGAGGGTCCTGAAACAGCGCTTTGGGCGGATGAATTCGCAATGCGAAAGCGTGCCGATGGCGGCTATAGCATCGCGTCCGGTCGTGAGAATACGGTTGATATCGTGCCCGATAGCTTTCGTCTGGGTCGACAGTTCCTGCCTGCCTTTAAACAGGAATGGCGGTCTTTGCGCTTTCGATTGTCGGGCCGCTGGCGCACTGAGGCGCAGCAGGATCAGACCTGGCTGCCAACCGATGTGACGCCGTTCGAAAAATGCCGTGTGCTGGACCCCGAGCCGTCGTCAAAAGTGTTGCGCAAGGCATGGGCCAAAGCACGCAATGCGTTTCCGGCGCTTGAACAGGCCGAGATTGTACAAAGCTGGGCGGGCATGATCGATGTAACACCGGATGCGGTGCCGGTAATCTCGGGGGTGGATGAGATGGCGGGAATGTATATTGCAACCGGTTTTTCCGGTCACGGGTTTGGTATTGGCCCCGCAGCAGGTCGTCTGATGGCTGACCTGGTCGCCGAAACCACGCCTTGCGTCGATCCGGCCGCTTTTCGCCTGTCCCGTTTCACGGATGGCTCAATAGTGCGGCCGGACCCTGGATACTAGGGCTTAGCCCATCATCTGATAGCTGACCGGGACAAAGCGGAACCCGTCACCGCGCGTTTCGACAAAGCCGGCCGCCGGGAACGGCATGTGATAGCCGATCATAGGCACCTTGTCGGCGGCCAGCATGCCCAGCACATTGCGCCGGGATGCAGTGGCTGCCGCCTTGTCCATGTCAAAGCGCACCTCCCATTCCGGGTGGGCAAAAGACCAGACATAGTGATTGGCCAAATCAGCGGTCAGCACCAGACGTTGCCCGTTGCTTTCCAAGTGGTAAACTGTGTGACCCGGAGTATGCCCATAGGCTGCGACTGCGGTGATGCCCGATGCAACCTCGCCCCCGTCTTCGACAAAGGTCATCTTTTCGGCCAGCGGTGTCACTTTGGCTGCGACCAGATCGCCGACGCGGTTGCCTGCGTCTTGCGCGGCCCAGAAATCATACTCAGGCGATGCAGTGACATAGCGCGCATTCGGGAAGGTCGGCGCGTCGTTCGTGGTCATGCCGCCGATATGGTCGGGATGCATATGGGTGATCACAACGGTATTGATCTGATCTGGCGTCACGCCCGCATCCGCCAGCGCGGCCTGAATGCCGCCCTGACCCAGGCCAGTGTCGAACAGAACCAGCTCAGACCCGGTATTGACCAGTGTTGGTGTAAAAAAGAACTGCGCCACCTCGGGCGAGATGAAGTTGTCGGCTGAGACCTTGGCGAAATCCTCGTCCGAAGCGCCGCCGCCAAAGATATCCTTGGCGCCGTCACGGGGCAGGCTACCGTCCAACAATGTGGTGACGGTGAAGTCGCCCAACTTAAAGGATTTGGCGATGGTTGAATTGGCCTTGGTCTCGGTCCCGGCGGCCAAAACTGGGGCGGCGGCGGATGCGAATGGCAATGCTGCTGCGGCTCCTAGGGCCGCGCGGCGAGTCAATTTGATGGTCATTTTCGATCTCCCTGTCAGAATATCAGGATGTTAGGTAGGGCGGAGAGGGTCACTTGCCACCCTATACACCCAAGACATGGGCTGTGTGGTTGAACATTACGTGTTAAATTTTGTTCATGGCGCGATCTGTAAACAAAACCGTCCCCACAGGGCAAAGCGTTGAGAGTTTCCTTTCGGCGGTACAGCCAACGCGAAAAGCCGAGGAGGCACGGGTACTGGATGCAGTATTCCGCAACGCGACGGGATTTGCACCTGTTATGTGGGGGGCGTCGATGATCGGGTACGGACAATACCATTACCGATATAAATCCGGGCGCGAGGGTGATTTTCTGGCCACCGGGTTTTCCCCACGTAAATCCGCGCTGTCGATCTATATCATGCCCGGTTATGCGGATTTCGGGGATATCCTGACGCGCCTGGGCAAACACAAACTGGGCAAATCCTGCCTTTATGTGAACAAGCTGACGGATATTGATCTGGATGTGCTCTCCGAGCTGATCCGCGCCGGGTTGAAAGACCTGGATCGGCACTGGCCGGTACAGCCGACCTGAACGCCTCTGCTGGACAATTGGCCCATCCTGTGACATGAGCCGCGCCAACAGGAGAACTCCATGACCACCACCCGTTTTGCCCCGTCGCCCACCGGTTATATCCATGTGGGCAACCTGCGCACCGCCCTGATGAACTATCTGATCGCCCGCAAGGCAGGCGGTACGTTTATCCTACGTATCGACGACACCGATCCCGAGCGTTCGAAAGAAGAATATGTCGATGCGATCAAGCAGGATCTGGAATGGTTGGGCCTGCATTGGGACCGGGTCGAGCGTCAGTCCGAACGACTGGACCGTTATGCCGAAGCTGCGGACAAACTGCGTGAGATGGGCCGGTTTTATGAGGCGTTTGAAACGCCGACCGAGCTGGACCTGAAGCGCAAGAAACAGCTGAACATGGGCAAACCGCCAGTTTATGACCGCGCCGCGCTGAACCTGTCGGATACTGAGAAAGAAGCATTGCGGGCTGAACGTGGCAATGGCGTCTGGCGGTTCAAGCTGGATCATGAGCGGATCGAATGGACGGACGGTATTCTGGGCGACATTTCAATCGATGCGGCCTCGGTGTCTGACCCGGTGCTGATCCGGGGGGACGGTCAGGTTCTGTATACGATCGCGTCAGTGGTGGATGACACTGAGATGGGCGTTACTGACGTTGTGCGCGGCTCGGACCACGTGACCAACACCGCGACGCAGATTCAGATCATCGAGGCACTGGGCGGCACTTGCCCGCGCTTTGCGCACCACTCGCTACTGACTGGCCCGCAGGGTGAGGCTTTGTCCAAGCGGCTGGGCACGCTGGCCCTGCGCGATCTGCGTGAACAGGGTGTGCAACCAATGGCTCTGCTGAGCCTGATGGCGCGTCTGGGCTCGTCCGATCCGGTTGAGTTGCGTTCGGACATGGCTGAACTGATCGAAGGATTCGATGTAACCCGTTTCGGGGCTGCACCAACAAAGTTCGACGTGCAGGACCTGTTCCCGCTGACGGCGAAGCACCTGCAATCGCTGCCGCTGGCCGATGTGGCCGACGCCGTTGCCGACGCAGGCGTTCCAGCCGACTTGGCCGAGCCGTTCTGGTTGATGGCGCGCGAAAACATCACCACCCTGGCCGATCTGAAAGGCTGGTGGGAGCTGTGCCGCGACGGGGCTGAACCCTTGATCGCGGATGAGGACCGTGAGTTTATCGCCGAAGCCGTTGCGCTGCTACCCGAAGGGCCTTTCGATGGTGAAACATGGGGCGCATGGACCAAGGCGGTGAAAGAAGCCACCGGCCGCAAGGGCAAGGGCCTTTTCATGCCGCTGCGCAAGGCGCTGACCGGCATGGAGCGGGGCCCGGAAATGGCGACCTTGCTGCCGTTGCTGCAGGTGATCCGCGCGCGCGGATGAATGTACCTGATCCGGTATTAATCAGCCTAGAACACGAATGAGGCAGGCAAACCGCCTGCCTTTTTTTGTTGGCCGGTCTGCAGCACTTGTGCCGAAACCTGTTGCAAACGATCATCCACCAATTCGGTCTCTGCCGGTTTTAGTTGCTGATGGCGCGGATACCGAGGTTCTGCGCGATCATTCAGGATTGGCGCGTCCCAACCATCGGTGGTTGCAAAAAACCGATCCACTCCATCGGGTCCGAAGGCACGCAGATAACCCTGCACAACCACGTCAATATAACTGAGCAGCAGCGGGTGGTGGTTGCTGGGTGCGGTATGACGGTCATGCGGCACCGCATAGACGGCAATTTCAACGTCATGTGTCAGAGAGTGTGTCACCGCCTGCGTGGCTGGAACCCGATCATAGGCCCACTCCCGTTCATCCAGCGCTGCCCAGTCGTTTTTCGGGACATGGGCTATCATCCCCTCAATCTCACAATCCGGGTCCGGCACTGCGGTCAGAAAGGCCACCGGGCGCAGATCGGTATGGCGCCAGGCGCGCCGCCATCCTTTTAACCGGGCCGGGTGCGGATCGGGGAAATCATGGGTCGAAAGGTTCACAAGGCTGCCATAGCCAAAGAAATAAGGGTCCGCCATGCGCCTACATGTCCTTCTAAGCGATTGATGTATGTCAAACCGCTTTTTTGCCAGACATGCAATAAGGTCCCACCTTGAAATTTGGGAGGCCAACATGCGGATTACCAAACGGACAAACATAGCAGTGCGCCTTTTGATGTATTGTGCGGCGCATCAGGATCGATTGGTGACAAAGGCCGAGATTGCGGATGTGTGCAATATCTCGGAAAACCATCTGGCACAGGTGATCAATCAATTGAGCCAGCTAAATTACCTGAGCACCCAGCGTGGTCGCAATGGCGGTATGTCTCTGGCGCGCCCAGCTGACGAAATTCGCGTCGGGTCGGTTTTTCGCCATGTCGAGGGCGCTTTGCCGATCGCTGAGTGTTTTGCCGATGCCGACAATACTTGTCCACTGACCGATGCGTGTCGCTTGCGGGTGGCGCTTAGCGACGCTGCCGAGGTTTTCTATGCCTCGCTGGACGAGATCACGCTGGATGCGCTGGTCTGTGACAACGAACAGCTTTTGCAAATCCTGCAACCGGTGGCCTGCGTGCGCTGATCCTAGTCAGCGGCGCGCAGAATGCTGGCCGGGCGTACCGCCAGTGGGCGCAGGGCAAAGACCAGACCTGCGCCCAGTGTCACAAGGATTCCAGCCAGCACGATACCCAGGGCTGAACTCCAGATGACCGTGAACCCGGTGTCAAAGATGTATGTGGCCACGGCCCAACCTCCTAATATCCCGGTCAGCAGGGCGACACATCCGGCGGCCGCGCCCAGCAAGATCGAACGCAGCGCAAAGCTGAGCAAGATGCGCCGCCGGTCTGCGCCCAATGTCTTGAGGATCGCAGATTCGTAGCGGCGCGCGGTTTCGCCTGCTGCGGCGGCCCCGATCAGGACCAAGAAACCGGTCAGCAAAGACACACCCGCTCCATAGGAGGTCGCCGCCGCCAGCCCGGCCAGCAGGCCCGAGACACGATCAATCGCATCACGCACCCGGATCGCGGTGATGTTCGGATATTGCCCGGCCAGATCGCGCAGAATGGCAGCCTCGGCCTGTTCTTCGGCATAGACGGTAGCGATAAAGCTGTGTGGGGCTCCGGTCAGCGCCGAAGGGTTCATCGACATGATAAAGCCGATGCCGGCGGTTGAAAAATCGACCTCGCGTAGTGAGGTGATTTCGGCGGTGATGTCCCGGCCAAGGATATTTACGGTCAACTCGTCGCCTAGGGACAGGCCCATTTCCTCGGCCTCTTCTGCCGCGAAACTGACCTGCGGTGAACCGGAATAGTCATCCGGCCACCATTCGCCTGCCGTGACGCGGGTGTTTTGTGGCCGAGCGGCGGAATAGGTCACGCCCCGATCACCGTCTAGAACCCAGTGGTCGCCAGCTACCTCACGGGCAGGGCGTCCGTTGATCTGGGTGATGATCCCCCGCAGCATCGGTGCGCTTTCAACACGGGTGACAGCCGGGTCAGCGTTCAGCCGTTCGGTAAAACCGGGCATCTGGTCTTTTTGAATGTCGACGAAGAAATAGGATGGCGCCACGTCCGGCAAATTGCCTGCGATAGCATTGCGCAGGGTTCCGTCAATCTGGCCAACGGCGGCTAGTACCGAAAGCCCCAGCCCCAAGGACAGCACGACCGACGCAGCCCCTTCGCGCGGGTCCGAGATGGCCGATAAGGCCCATCGCAGGGCCGGGCGACCACGTGCTGGTTTGGCACCGAAACGGGCAAACTTGCGGATTGCCAAAGCCGACAGAGACAGCACAAGCAGCGCGCCGACCAGCCCTCCGCTGGTCCAGAGTGTCAGACGTGCCGAACCGCTGAACCAGGATGCTGATGCGACCAGCAGGACCAGCCCGATGCCAGTCGCGAGGATGAATACCGGGCGCGGGAGGGCGCGGGCCGAAGACAACGCATCGCGGAACAGGGTCGCGGCGCGCACTTCTTCGGTGCGGGCCAGGGGCCAGAGGGTGAACAGGAAGGCTGTCAGAACCCCGTATAGCGCGGCCTCGGCCAGCGGACGCGTATAAAGCGAGAAGACCGCCGGGACAGGTAATTGGCTTTCGATCAGCGGGGCCAGTAGCAGGGGAAGTAGCCCACCCAATGTTATGCCTATAAGGATGCCAATACCGGACAACACACCGATCTGGATCATGTAGGTTTGCAAAATCGTCGCGCGATCCGCCCCTAAAGTGCGCAGCGTGGCGATGGTTTCGGTCTTTTGCCTCAGATAGGCCCGGACGGCGGCAGAGACGCCAATACCGCCAACCGCCAGACCCGACAGTCCCACAAGAACCAGAAAGGCGCTGAGGCGGGCGACGAATTCCGCGATCCCCGGAGCGCCATTGCGGGCATCGGTCCAGCGCATACCGGTACTGTCGAAACTTTGCTGTGCTGTGGTGGACAAGGCCGCAAGGTCAGTATCGGGTGGCAAAGCCAGCCGGTATTTGGTGGAAAACAACGTCCCCGGCGCCAAAAGGCCCGACGCCTGTAAATCTTCGGTTCGTACCAAAGTACGCGGCCCCAATCCGAACCCGTCGGCAGCCCCGTCCGGCTCGTGAATCAGGGCGGCGGTCAGGGCAAACTCTTGCGTACCAAGGGAAAAGCGGTCTCCGACGGACAGACCTAACCGATCCATCAGCACCGGATCCATGACCGCTCCGGGCAGGTTCTGATCACCATCCAGAGCGGCGGATAGCGTTTGGTCAGGGTCCAGCACGGGTGTGCCCAACAACGGATAAGCTGCATCCACCGATTTCACCTGGGTCAGCGCGCGCTGGGCTTCCTCGCCTTGCTGGACTACGGCCATCGAGCGGAAGTCGACCACCTCAGACACAGCCGTTGCGGTCTGTTCCATCCAGTCACGCTCATCCTCATTGGCGAAGCGGTAGGTGAATTCCAATTGGGCATCGCCACCCAGAAGCGCAGCGCCTTCCTGGGCAAGTCCCGTCTGGATGGCCTGACGCACCGATCCAACGGCGGCGATGGCGGCAACACCCAACGCAAGACAGGCCAGAAACACCCGAAAACCGCGCAGGCCGCCGCGCAGTTCGCGCCGGGCCAGACGGCCAGCCAGCCGCAGGCTCATTCCGCGGCCTCTTGCTGAACGTCTTCGGCAATCGTTCCGTCTCGCAACCGCACGACCCTGTCGCACTTGCGCGCCAGACTGTGGCTGTGCGTGACCAGAACCAGTGTTGCGCCGTGTTTGTCACGCAGACCAAACAGAAGATCGACAATGGCGGCACCAGTTGCATCGTCCAGATTTCCCGTGGGTTCATCCGCCAGCAATATCTTCGGTCGCGGGGCTGACGCCCGGGCTAGCGCCACCCGTTGTTGTTCACCCCCCGACAATTGCGCCGAGTAATGATCGCGCCGATGGGACAGGCCGACCGCTTCCAGTTCGGCCTCGGCGCGGTCGAACGCATCCCTGTGTCCGGCCAGTTCCAGCGGCGTGGCCACGTTTTCCAGCGCGGTCATGGTCGGGATAAGGTGGAAGTTCTGAAACACCACCCCCATCGTGTCCCGCCGGAAACGGGCCAAGGCGTCTTCGTCCATTTCTGTCAGGTCGTTGCCAAGGGCGGTGATCTTGCCCGCCGTCGCCAGTTCCAGCCCGCCCATCAGCATCAACAACGAGGATTTGCCCGACCCGGACGGCCCCACCAGTCCCAGTGTCTCACCTTTGGCCACGGTCAGGGAGATGTCATGCAGGATATTGACCCGCCCGGCATTGCCATCCAGCGACAAAGCGGCATTTTGGAGCGAAAGAACAGGTGTCGTCATAGGTCTTTCCAAATGAAGGCGGTCAAATGGGATATGGAGCGGTTCTGATGGTGCGCAAGGCTTTGATGTCGGTGATATTTGTTTGCTGCGGTTTTGGGGCCACAGCCGAACAGGTCGTAATCGCAGCCTTAGGCGATTCCCTGACACAAGGCTATGGGTTGCCGGAAGAGGACGGGTTTGTACCGCAGTTGGATCGGTGGTTGAGGGCGCAAGGCGCGGATGTGCGCCTGATCAACGCCGGTGTATCCGGCGATACCACAGCCGGAGGCGCCGCGCGCGCGGACTGGACTTTGACACCGGAAGTGGACGGCATAATCGTGGCGTTGGGCGGTAATGATCTGCTGCGGGGGATCGATCCGGCAGTGTCACGCAGTAATCTTGAGGCAATTGTAAAAGCAGCAGAAGGTTCGGAGGTCGATGTCCTGCTGGTCGGCATGCAAGCGCCGGGGAATTATGGGGCGGATTACAAAGAAGCGTTTGACGCGATCTATCCCGACTTGGCGACAGCGTATGAAACGGGTTATGCGCCCAGTTTCTTTGCTGGGCTGACAGCCGGGGGCGATCCGGACGCCGCCCGCAACTACATGCAATCAGATGGCATTCATCCGAATGCCGCAGGTGTGTCCTTGATCGTTGAGAATCTAGGTCCTTACGTGTTGGAGCTTGTGAACGCCACCCGGCAGTGATCAGACGACAGTGACCACGGTGCCGATGGGCACACGTTCATACAGATCGACCACATGTGAATTTAGCATGCGAATACAGCCGTTGGATGCTGCCCGCCCAATGGTTTGCGGCTGCGTGGTGCCGTGAATGCGGAAATAGGTATCGACACCGTTCTGGAACAAATACAGCGCCCGCGCCCCCAATGGATTGTCGCCCCCGCCGGGCTGGACATAGTCATTGTCCTTGAACTTGGCATAGGTGACGGGCTCGCGTTCGATCATCTCATCAGTCGGGCGCCAGGTCGGCCACTCCTTCTTGACGTCGATCGTGGCGGTGCCGGTGAATTCCAACCCCGCTTTACCCACCCCGCACCCATAGCGGACCGCCTTGCGCGGTTCGGTAACGTAGTAGAGGTAGAAGGACCGGGGAACGACAAGCAACTGACCCGGCAAAAACTCTTTCTTGATCCGCACGTATTGCGGCGTGGGATCGTATTCGACGGCTTTTTGCTTTGCGATTGCAACACCGGGCAAAAGGCTGGTGGCAGCAGTTGCTGTCAGGAAAGTACGGCGCGTGAACATGGCAGCTCTCTTCAACAAAACACAAAAATCTTGACCCTAATGTCGGAATGATAGCCGATCTGGTCAATCGCCGGAGAGAAGTAACCTGTTTGTGATGTATTCGCCGGGACACACTTGCGGACGGGGGTCAAACGCAAAAGTGGTCGTCCAGTAAGGAAAAGGGCAGAGAAATGCTCTGCCCTTTCATTGACTTACGCCAACTGAATGTCGTCGGCGCTTTCGCGGCCGTCACGACCCGAGCGCAGCTCGTACGTGACTTTCTGATTGTCGGCCAGGCCGGTCAGACCCGAACGCTCGACAGCTGAGATGTGTACGAAGATGTCTTTGCCGCCATCTTCGGGTGCGATAAAGCCATAGCCTTTAGTGGTGTTGAACCATTTTACGGTGCCTGCAGGCATATCCGTTGTCTCCTGTTTAATGCTGCCCGCGTAGGTGCGGCAGCCCGGCGTCGTTGTCTGGATCGATAGACTGAGCGCCGTAGAAGGAGACAGTAGGTCGAAATAGAAAAACGTGTGCCCGTCAGATATGGCATTTGCACAAGCGCAGGGCAAGAGAGTGCTGAAGGCGATATCCTTCAGTAGGCAATTGGCCGTTCGGTTAAGGGCGAGTCAAAGCTTGTAAATCTTGCTTTCCTCAGGAAACATCGTTCGGATCGCCTTTAGACTTTGGTCTGACAGAACAACGGGTCGTTGATCACTGGCGGCCTTTCCAACCCCGTCCGATTGATTGACGTGTGGAAGCGCCTTTTGTTTGTTCTTGGCGCTGGAAAGTGGCTTAAGACTGCGAGACCGCCAAGCCTCGGACAAAGCTGGGAATCTGCGATTTTCCAGCTTGCTGGTTAGCCACCTGTTCAGTTTCTCAGTGTTTTCAAGCTGAAACACGTTTTTGACGTGGTTTACGCCTGCGCGATCGATGGCATGTGCTTCTAGGCTGAGCGGGGAAAGGTTCTGGGTCGAGATCCATTTGGGCGCAAGTTCCTGCCAGGCAGGGTTCATGCCAACTTTGCCGAATTGAATCCATTCTTCAAAGTCGATTGTCGAGTTTTCATTCCAATCGGATTGATAGTTGTAGAGACAATCAGCATCAGGTCGAAAAAACCGATAATATGACCAGAGCATATCAACCGGATTACGGATGGTCATGAAATAGGTCAGCTTTGGGTGATCCGGGTACAACTCTGCCAGCTTTGCTTTGACATAGGGCGCCGTATCATGCGGGTGAAAATGCTCGACCGTTTTGGCCACGTCGACAGCAAAATCACCGTCATCCTTTGAAAGAAAAGGGCCCAGATGTCTGCGGATTGATGTGGAACCACAGCGTGGCTTGGATATGAAAACAAGCCCCTTTGAGAAAAGCACTCTCACAAATATTGTCCTTTTGTTACTCGTCTGCTGCGGCTGCGATGTGACCAACGGTTGCAACCTGACCCACTTTTTTCCAATTGCCAAGCTGGTCTGACCTGGGTGATGCATCGTCGAACATCCAGTCAGGGTACTTTGATCTACGGTATTCAGTTGGAAATCGGTAGTTCTTCGACAGTCATTCGGTATTGTTTGGACGCAACAAAACACCGTGGCAGGTGTTTGATCACGTCGTCGATCGGATCGTAAACAAGATCGGCTGCAGCTTTGAGTTCTGCCGGAATGTCCTTTGGCGCACGCTCGCGTCGTTCAGGGGGCCTAAAGTCCAATCCAGTAAAGCGCGAGATGGTTTCCTGATATTCCCAAAGCGCGTCATAGTGAACGCACAGAACAGGGACGTCTTCATATGTCACCCATTCCTTGATTTGCCGCGCCTGCTGCAGCACATCGCGCTGAAACAGCTCGTCATAGGTGCCGGTGGCATGCAGGTGATGAAAATGCAGGTCGATCCAATCTGCACCGTATCTGTCCAGCGCGGAATAGACGGAAAACGCGGAATCCTTAGCAGACCCAAAGCAAAAAACGACCCGAGTGTTCTCGGGCCATGAAGAGAGGGGCTGAGGGTAATCGTGTGTTTTGTACACGCACGGCGCGTGAAATGTTGCGTCATCCAGCCGCGCGATGAAGTTCGACTTTTTCGCTGCTTCCCGATCAACATCCCTTAGCGAATCCGCAAGGGCCAGAAAGGTCATTGTACTACCTGACCGGCCATTGCTGGCGACGATGACGCAATTTTCCGGCGCGTTTTGCGGGATGCGCTTCAAACGCCGGGGGGCCAGCCTTTTGCGTACGCTGCGCATCCATTTGTCTATACGTGCTTCGATGAAACCGTTCATCGCGCAAACTTTTTGTGCTTCAACCGCTTAGGCTCCAGCGCATCTGGTCCCAAACGACGCTTCTTGTCCTCTTCGTAATCTTCGAAGTTGCCCTCGAACCATTCCACATGGGCATCACCTTCGAAGGCCAGTATATGCGTACAGATACGGTCCAGGAAGAAACGGTCGTGGCTGATGACCACCGCGCAGCCGGCGAAATCGACCAGCGCGTCTTCCAACGCGCGCAGGGTTTCGACGTCCAGATCGTTGGTGGGTTCGTCGAGCAGCAGGACGTTGCCGCCTTCTTTCAGCAGGCGTGCCATGTGAACGCGGTTGCGCTCACCACCTGACAGCAGCGAGACCTTTTTCTGCTGGTCGCCGCCCTTGAAGTTGAAGGACGAGCAATAGGCGCGGGAATTGACCTGCGCATCGCCCAGTTGGATGATCTCGGCGCCGCCGGTGATCGCCTCCCACACGGTGTCGTTGTCTTTCAGGTCGTCGCGGGACTGGTCGACATAAGACAGCTCGACCGTGTCGCCCAGCGTGATGGTGCCACTGTCGGGCTGTTCCTGACCGGTCAGCATCTTGAAGAGCGTCGATTTACCGGCACCGTTGGGGCCGATGACACCGACAATTCCGCCGGGGGGCAGGGCAAAGTCCAGCCCTTCGATCAGTTGCTTGTCGCCCATATGTTTTGACAGGCCCTCGACCTCGATCACCTTGCCACCGAGGCGCTGGCCGTTGGGGATGACGATCTGGGCGCGGGTCAGCTTTTCGCGTTCGGACTGGTCTGCCAGCTCGTTATAGGCGTTGATCCGGGCCTTGGATTTGGCCTGGCGGGCCTTCTGGCCCTGGCGCATCCATTCCAATTCGCGCTGCAGGGTCTTCTGCTTGGACTTGTCTTCGCGCGCTTCTTGCTCCAACCGTTTGGCCTTTTGTTCCAGCCACGCGGAATAGTTGCCCTCGTACGGAATACCGCGGCCACGGTCGAGTTCGAGGATCCAGCCGGTGATATCATCCAGAAAATACCGGTCGTGGGTGACGATCAGAATGGTGCCCTTGTAGTCGATCAGGTGCTGTTGCAGCCATGCGATTGTCTCGGCGTCCAAGTGGTTGGTCGGTTCGTCGAGCAGCAGCATGTCGGGCGCTTCGAGCAGCAGTTTGCAGAGCGCCACGCGGCGTTTCTCACCACCCGAGAGGTTGGCGATGTTGGCGTCGTCCGGCGGGCAGCGCAGTGCCTCCATCGAGACGTCGATCTGGCTGTCGAGGTCCCACAGGTTTTCAGAATCAATAGAGTCCTGCAAGGCGGTCATTTCTTCCATCAGTTCATCGGAATAGTTTTCCGCCATCTCGATGGCTATTTCGTTGAAGCGATCGACCTTGGCCTTTTTCGCGGCGACGCCCAGCATGACGTTTTCGCGGACGGTTAGCGATTCATCCAGCTGCGGTTCCTGCGGCAGATAGCCGACCTTGGCGCCTTCGGCCGCCCATGCCTCGCCGGTGAAATCTGTATCGAGCCCCGCCATGATCTTCATCAGGGTCGACTTACCCGCGCCATTGACGCCGACAACACCGATTTTCACGCCAGGCAGAAAGCTCAGGTGGATGTTTTCAAAGCACTTCTTGCCACCGGGATAGGTCTTTGAGACACCCTGCATGTGGTAGACATATTGATAGGCGGCCATGTCGCGTCCTTTGGGTCGGGGAAATTGGGTTGAAACGCTAGATATCTAAGCGGGGCGGGCGGGGCAAGCTGGTGGTTTTGTGAATTTCTAATGGCGTCGAATTTAGTTAGATCTATTTGCTGAGTGGGAGCTAAAATGTCGAATTTGGCGGAATTGATAGCTGGCTGGGCCAAGCCGGGTTGTGTCGATTGGATTGGATTGCGACCTGAGCGCTGCAAAGAAATGCGCGCAGTTGATAATCTTATGATTTCAGCCGACGGCCTAGAGGGCGACCGGGGTCGCACTGGCAAAAGGGCTGTGACTCTGATCCAGCAAGAACATCTGGCGGCGATTGGTTCCTACTTGGGGCAAGGGCCGATTGCCGCCGACATCCTACGGCGCAACTTGGTCGTGTCGGGGATTAATCTGGCGGCGCTCAAGGGGCGTGAGGTGCAGGTTGGCGGGGCTATTTTGCGTTTTACAGTCATCTGCGCGCCTTGCAGCCGGATGGAGGAGGCGCTGGGCAAGGGCGGCTATTCCGCCGTGCGTGGGCATGGGGGATGGTGCGCCGAGGTCATCAGGTCCGGACGGGTCCGGCTGGGCGATCTGGTGCAACCGGTTGATTGACAAGCCGCTTCAGTTCTGAACATCAGCAAAGGATGTTGCGAAGCGCTATTCCATATGCACGGCCCGGGCAGGTCGTTGGTCTGTTCGGCGGGTCTTTTGATCCGCCGCATCAGGGACATGTGCATGTCTCGCTTGAAGCGATGAAGGCGTTTGGGCTGGATCGGGTTTGGTGGCTGGTGTCGCCGGGCAATCCGTTAAAGGCGCGTGGACCTGCCCCGCTACAGCGGCGCATCAAGGCTGCGCGGGACGTCATGCAGCACCCCAAGGTCGAGGTCACGGATATCGAAGCCCTGACCGGGACGCGGGCGACGGCGGATACGCTGGCGGCCTTGCAAAAACTTTATCCGCAGGTGCGGTTTGTCTGGCTGATGGGCGCGGACAATCTGGCGCAGTTTCATCACTGGAAGGATTGGCGGCTGATTATGGACAGCGTGCCGGTGGGGGTTGTCGCACGGCCGGGGGATCGGATCTCGGCACGGATGTCGCCTGCGGCGCGGCTTTACGCTCGATATCGCATTGACGGCCAAGCGCGGCATTTGCTGGGGCGTGCGCAGGCACCGGCGTGGTGTTTCGTGAATGTACCGATGGTCGATGTCAGCTCGACCGAGATTCGCACACGCGGTGGCTGGGATGGAGGGGTGTTGCCTGAATAGCCCCCATGCGGGCATAATCACATTCAGTGGTTGTTTGCCTGTGATCTCTGGGATTTTAATTGACCCATGGTTGATCGTATTTCGCGTCGTTTGTTTCTTGCGGGCCTTGGGGCCTCTATTGCGTCGGGCTCAGCGTTGGCCGACGCGCCTGTTCAATCCTTGCGACCGCAACTGCGGGGGGACCTGCCCAGCGGGGCAGAGCGCCTTATCCAGTCCGCCGGGTTGCGCGGGGAGGTTGTGTTTGCAGTCTCTGATGCAGAGACCGGTATGCAGGTTGAGGCGTTTGGCGGCGATCAGGGCCTGCCGCCCGCCAGTGTCGCCAAAGCACTGACCGCGCTTTATGCGCTGGATGTTCTGGGCGCGGATTATCGGTTTGAAACCGCGTTGATGGCGGATGGGCCGATTGAGAATGGCGTGTTGGATGGTGACCTGATCCTTGTTGGTGGCGGCGACCCGTTGCTGGACACAGATGATCTGGCCACGATGGCCGCCAATCTGCGCGAGGCCGGAATCACCGAGGTGCGCGGGGCGTTCATGGTCTATGACGGAGCGTTGCCCTATGTGTTCAGCATTGACCCCGGGCAGCCGGATCATCTGGGTTACAGCCCGGCCATCAGCGGCATCTCACTCAATTTCAATCGCGTCCATTTCGAATGGAAGCGCGCTGGTGCCAGTTATGACGTGAGTATGGATGCGCGCACCGCCCGATATACTCCGTCTGTGGATATGGCGTCGATGCAGGTCGAAAAGCGCAGTTTGCCGATATACACCTATCAGCCAAGTGCGCGGCAGGATCGCTGGACCGTTGCCCGCGGTGCGCTGGGCAATGGTGGCGCGCGTTGGCTGCCCGTTCGCAAACCTGCGCTTTATGCGGGGGATGTTTTCCGTACTCTGGCGCGGGCAAATGGCATTGTGCTGGGGCGCGTACAGATCACGCGGCAGACCCCGCAGGGCACTGTTTTGGTGGTGCATCAGAGTGATCCGCTGGAAAGTATTCTGCGCGGTATGCTGAAATACTCGACCAACATAACGGCGGAAATGGTCGGCATGACGGCTTCGAAAGCCCGTGGGGCAAATATGCAAAGCCTCGCCGATTCCGCCGCTGAAATGAATCGCTGGGCGGCCGAGACCTATGGTGTGACCGGGATTGCGATGGTGGATCATTCGGGGCTTGGCGATGCGTCGCGCGTGGCACCCGCGGATTTGGTTACCGCGCTGGTGGTGGCGCGCAAAGATGGCGCGCTGCGGCCCTTGCTCAAGAAATTTACCCTGGCGGACCGTCAGGGACGGCCGGTCAAGGATCACCCGATCAAAGTAGACGCAAAGACCGGGACGCTGAATTTCGTGTCGGGATTGGGCGGCTTCATAACTGCACCGGATGGCTCCGAATTGGCTTTTGCCATCTTTACCGCTGACGTTGATCACCGCGCGACCATTCCCCGTGCGCTGCGCGAGCGTCCGGAAGGCGCGCGCAGCTGGAACAACAGGTCGCGCAAGCTGCAACGCGCGTTGATCGAACGTTGGGGAACGTTACAGGGCAGCTAGGATCAGGTCGTGTGGCGCGCCCGTGCGCCTCGCTCGATCGCTGCGGCGTGCAGACGGTCAATGCTCAGCTCGTAGCGGATTTCTTCCAGCAGGCGCAGTTCGGTTTCCGCAAGCGACCCGTCCGCAGCGGCCACATCGCAAGCCAGCGCATAGGCCGTTTCATTCAGCCGCTCGGGAAGGTTATCGCGGATCAGGCCGAAAAGTGCATCCAGCCCGTCCTCTTGCTCGAACAGGTCGAACACCGTCTGAGATACTCGGCGCGTACGGTCGATATCGTATTCGGCAAAGACAGGTAACATGTTGACTGCGCCTTCGATCTTGACCAGCTCGGCCGTGCGAATGGTTTCATCCGATGCAGAGACCGCGACCATGATCGCAACCAGGCAATCCTGTGGGGACATCGGGTGGGGTACTTGTTCGGTCATGGTGTCGTCCTGATTGGGCTTTTTGCGCTCGCACGATAGGAGGGCTGGCGGGCAGGTTCAACGGATTTTGCCCCTGACCGATCAGAGAATGGGCAACGGGCCGCGTGTTTTGGTCTGGCGCAGCACAAAATTGCTGCGCGTGTCGCGGACAAGGCCGGATTTCAGCAGCCGTTGCATAATGAAATGTTCAAGGTCCTCGGGCGTCTTGGCATAAACCTTTAGGATAAAGTCGTGGTCCCCGGTGATTGAGGCGCATTCGACGATTTGCGGCTCGGTTTCGACCAACCGCAGGAATGAGGTGATGCTGTCCTCTTGATGATCGCGCAATGCGACGTGAACATAGGCAATGGCGTCCAGCCCGACCGATTTGGCCCGCACCTGCGCAATGTAGCCTGATACCACCCCGGATGCCTCAAGATCGCGTACGCGCCGCCAACATTGCGAGGCGGAAAGACCGGTTCGGTCGGCAAGGTCTTGCATAGACAGGCGGCCATTGGTCTGCAGCTCTTGCAGGATGGCGATATCAGCGGGTTGGAGGGTTTGTTTCACAAATTGTGACCTTTCGATATATATTTGCCAAAATAATCAGAAACCATCGATTGTCCAAATCAAAACCTTCAAGTCGCGTGGCTATACTTTTCCTGCGGAGGGAATGCAGATGCCAAAGTCGACCAAATACATCGCCAAAGTGGCCGATGAACGCGGCCATATCGCCTATACAGAAGAAGAGGACGCCGTTTGGGCTGACCTCTATGCTGCGCAAGCAGAGAACGTGCAGCGTTTTATGGCGCGAGACTTTCTTGAAGGGTTGGAAAGGCTGGACTTGCCAAAGACCCGCGTGCCTTCATGCGCGGATATCTCGGAACGGCTGTTGGACATGACCGGCTGGCGGGTTCAGCCTGTGCCAGCGCTTATCGGGTTCAAGACATTCTTTGGCATGCTGGCACTTAAGGTGTTTCCCGCTGCGTCCTTTATTCGGTCACGCGAGGATTTCGATTACATTGAGGAACCGGATATTTTTCATGAAATTTTCGGTCATACCCCGCTGCTGAGCGATCCACGCTTTGCGGCGTTCAGCCATGCCATCGGCAAGGCAGGCGTGCAGGCTGATGACAAGGACTATGCCTGGCTGATCCGACTGTATTGGTTTTCGATCGAATTTGGGTTGCGTCGTCAGGATGGTGTGATCAAGGCGTTGGGGTCGGGGTTGGCGTCCTCGCCGACAGAGCTTGTTTATGCCGTCGAAAGCGACATTCCTGATCGGGATCCGTTCGATGTGCTGACGATCCTGCGCACACCTTATCGGATCGATATGCACCAGATGGGCTATTTCGTGCTAAACTCACCCGAGGAACTTTTTGCCGCCGCCGACCGCGATTTGCTGGCAGACGTGCGACAGGCACAATTCCTGGGATTGTTGCCAAACAAGTTCCCGGAAAAAGCAACCGCAGCGGAGTGAACGGATCATGACACTAACAGGAGAAACCTGCAGCCTATCGGACCGAACCTGTGTGCCCTGTTCAGGTGGCGTTCCAGCTTTGACGCGGGATGAGGCGAACACGCACATGGCGGAGCTTTCGCCCGATTGGAATCTGGACGCTGATGCGAAAGAACTGAGCCGTCACTACAAGTTCAAAGGGTTCGCCAAGGCGACCTATCTGGCCAATCTTTGCGCGTGGCTCGCCGATCAGCAGGGGCACCACCCGGATGTCACCTTTGGCTGGGGTTATGTGGATGTCAGACTGACCACGCATGAAATTGGTGGTCTAAGCGAGAATGATTTCATCTGGGCGGCCAAACTGGACCAGTTGACCATATAGATCAGCCTTCCATACAGGAAAAAACCAGCGCTTTATTGACTCATGCTGCACCGGCACAATAGGAGGGTCCGGTCGGTTGCATGGGGTGACCGGCGCTGTTTTTCCCGATGGAGCTTGTCTAAAAATGTCTGAACTGCGTGAAACCGCGATTGCGTCCAAGGCCTGGCCTTTCGAAGAGGCGCGCCGGGTGCTCAAACGCTATCAGAAAGCTGCTCCGGAAAAGGGGTACGTGCTGTTTCAGACCGGCTATGGCCCGTCGGGTCTGCCGCATATCGGTACTTTTGGCGAGGTTGCACGGACCTCGATGGTGCGTCACGCCTTTGAACAAATCAGTGACATCCCGACCAAGCTGATCTGTTTCTCGGATGACATGGACGGTTTCCGCAAGGTGCCGACCAACGTGCCGATGCAGGAAGAGCTGAAAGAAGACCTGCATCTGCCGCTGACCAAGGTGCGCGATCCGTTTGGCACTCATGCCGGGTTTGCCCAGCACAACAATGCGATGCTGTGCGATTTCCTGGACAGTTTCGGGTTCGAGTACGAGTTCGCCTCGGCCACGGATTACTACACCAGCGGTCGGTTTGATGAGATGCTGTTGATCGCGTTGGAGCGCTTCGACAAAATTCAAGAGATCATGCTGCCGACGCTTGGGCCGGAACGGCGCGAGACCTATTCGTGCTTCCTGCCGATCAGCCCGAAAACCGGGCACGTGCTGCAGGTACCGACGCTTGAGCGCAATGTCGCTAAGGGCACGATCGTCTATCAGGAACCTGATGGCGAGAAGGTCGAAATCCCGGTCACTGGCGGTAACGTCAAGATGCAGTGGAAGCCGGATTGGGCGATGCGCTGGGCTGCGCTGGGTGTGGACTATGAGATGTCGGGCAAGGACCTGATCGACTCGGTCACGCAGTCGTCCAAGATTTGCCGGGCGCTGGGCCAGAAGCCACCCGAGGCGCTGAGCTATGAGCTGTTCAACGACGAGCAGGGCCAGAAGATTTCCAAATCGAAGGGCAATGGCTTGTCGATGGAGGAATGGCTGACCTATGCCGCGCCTGAAAGCCTGTCGTACTTCATGTATCAGAAACCGAAAACGGCCAAGCGGCTGTATTTTGACGTAATCCCGAAGGCAGTGGATGAGTATCATCAACAGCTGCGAGCCTATCCGGGGCAGGAGCTGAAGGCGCAGTTGAACAACCCCGTCTGGCATATCCATGGTGGTGATGTTCCTGCATCCACACTGATGGTGCCGTTTGCGATGTTGTTGAACCTGGCATCCGTTTCGGGGGCTGAGGATAAAGAGGCACTGTGGGGCTTTATCCGCCGCTATGCGCCTGAGGCGACGGCTGAAACGCATCCGGATCTGGATCAGGCGGCTGGCTTTGCCGTGCGCTATTTCAACGATTTCGTCAAACCAACACGTCAGCACCGCGCCCCGACGGATCAGGAACGCGAAGCGTTGGAGGCACTGAAAACTGCGTTGGAAGCTTATGATGGCCCCATTGAGGATGAAGCGCTGCAATCGGTTGTTTATTCGATCGGGCGAGAGCGGTTCGATCCCATGCGCGGGTGGTTTACTGCGCTGTATGAAGTGTTGTTGGGTGCCTCGCAGGGCCCACGTTTTGGCGGCTTTATCGCGCTGTACGGCGTGCCGGAAACGATCGCGCTGATCGATAAGGCGTTGACGGGTGAGCTGGTCTGATTTGACCTGATACCGCGTGGGGCTACTCTTTCAACAGGAGGTGGCCCCATGCGTCGAATACTGCTTGCACTATCCCTCAGCGCCGGTTTGGCCTCGGGCGCGTTTGCCCAAAGCGCCGAGATCGAGAAAAACATCGCGGCGCAGATTAAGGCGTTTGAGGCTGATGATTTTGCCACCGCCTTTACCTTTGCCAGCCCCAATATCCAGCAACTGTTTCAAACGCCCGAGAATTTCGGCGTCATGGTTAGGCGCGGCTATCCGATGGTCTGGCGTCCGGCGGAGGTTCGTTTTCTGGAATTGCGCGAGGTGGCCGGGGCGCTGTGGCAAAAAGTCATGATCACTGATGACGCTGGCAGGGTGCATATCCTGGACTATCAGATGGTGCAGATGGACAACGGTTGGAAGATCAATGGCGTGCAACTGCTGGGCAATTCTGATCCGGCAGCTTGATGCAACACCACCGTCACGGTGATATGAGCGGCGGTTAATCCCTTTTCGGTACTCAGGCTTTTGCGTTCGGGGCGTGTGTCTCCGGGCACTGGGTTTATGCGCGCTGATGCGGCGCGATTGGGAAAGGGATTTCTATGAACAAGGCAATCACCGACGGTATCGTGTTCACGCCGCCTGCTTTCGCAAATGGTTTGAATGTGTGGTCCAGCGGCGACGGGACGCCCGGCTCGCCTACCTATGACGGATCGGGCACCGGCGCATTTGTTCCGGCGGATGCGGATTTTGCGGGCTGTCTGGAAATCCTGAAAGTCAGCACCACCCAGCGCCTTCGTTACATGGGGCAGACGCCGTTGATGCCGGGCTGTTACATGCAAATCAAGGCTCGGGTCAAAGCCATCAGCGGCCCGCTGCCCGAGGTACGTATCGCCGGATGGGCTGGCGGTGCCGGGGATGTTCAGGTTACCGGTGTGGTCGAGCAAGGCCCGACCACGCAGCTTTCGGGCTATGGCACAGTGCATGAGATCACCGCCATAGTCGGCACCGGCCAGCGTCCTGGTGTAGACATGCCGTGGGGTGTGGAGGCGCTGTACGGGCATTTCGGCTTGGACATCGACGGTGCGAACGGGGCTGTGATCCGAGTAGATGATATCGAGATTTCGGATGTCACCGGCGTGTTCCTGCGCAATCTGATCAGTCTGGTCGATGTCCGTGATTTCGGCGCGGTCGGGGATGGCGTGACGGATGACTCGGCCGCGTTCGAGGCCGCGGATCAGGCTGCGAATGGTCGTCGTATTTTCGTGCCCGAGGGGACCTATCTGTTGGCGCAAAACACGTCGGTGGCATCCGAGATCGAATTTGACGGCACCGTAACGATGCCGGATGACAAGATGCTGCTGCTGACCAAGAATTTTGATCTGCCGACCTATATCAATGCGTTTGGTGATGAAATGCGGGCCTTTAAAAAGGCGTTTCAGGCGTTGTTGAACAATTCTGACCATGAATCGCTGGATATGGGTGGGCGCAAGGTATCGGTAACCGAGCCCATCGATATGGCCGCTGCTGTTCCGAACCGGCAAACCGGATTCTCGACGCGCCGTGTGATCCGCAACGGACAGTTCGACGTCAAAAGCAGTACGGCCTGGGATACCGAAACCTTTACATCGGTCGCGACCTACAACCCGAACGATCCCACCCGGTTGGTGAACGTGGCGAATGTGGCCAATATTCCGGTTGGTTGTCTGGTACAGGGGAGCGGGGTCGGTCGCGAGATTTACGTGCGTTCGAAGAACGACGGCGCGGGTGAAATCACGCTCAGCGCGCCGCTCTACGATGCGTCTGGTACGCAGACATTCACGTTCCTGTCCTTCAAGTACCTGCTGGATTTCAGTGGTTTCAGCACGCTGCGCAAATTTGGAATGGAACAGATCGAATTCCAATGTAACGGCCGCAGCAGCGCGATCCGTCTGGCCCCGTCAGGCAGCACCTTTGCATTGGCGAACTGTTTTGTCAGCCGCCCCAAAGATCGCGGGATCACGTCTATCGGTACCGGTTGTCAGGGCATGTTGATCGATACGTGTCAATTCCTGTCCACAGAAGAATCCTTTAACGTCCCAGACCGTTCGTCGATCGCGCTAAACGCGACGGCCAACGACGTCAAACTGCGCCACAACCGGGCCGTACGGTTCCGCCATTTTGCGGTTCTGGGTGGCACCAACAACATGATCCTCGGCAATCACTTTTTTCAGGGCGACAGCATTCCACAAGGTGTACGCAGCCCTGGATTGGTCATGATCGGCACTTACAACAGCTCGACAATCTCGGGGAACTATATCGACAATTGCTCGATCCTGTGGACCAACGAACGTGACGCAGATCCGGTTTACACAACCGGGTTTTCCTTCAGCTCGATGGCCATTACCGACAATATTTTCTATTCCAGCGAGGCCCCGCCCTGGTTCACTTACCTCATTGTTCGTCCCCATGGTGCAGGACACTTCCTGAACGGTGTGATCGTGACCGGAAATAAGTTCCGCGCAACAAGCGGTGGTATCACGCGGGTGGAACGGGTGGATACCTCATTTGCCAGTATGAACAACTTCGCGCATCGCAATGTGATGTTTGAAAACAATACCTTTCACGGCGTTGACCAAAAAGTTGCGAACCCATTGCGGGTCAAGCATATGCAAGGAACCGCAGCGCAAGCCTGGTCCGTTCAGACGGCCGGAGAGCTGCCTTTCGGGGGCTATGCGCGTAGTTGCGACGCGGTTACGGCATTGGGAGCTTTGAGAAATACATTCGGCGCGGTGACCTATGCCACCCCCTATGTGCAGTTAGAACAAGGTGCGTCGAGAAATGCGATCAACCTGCGCTGGCCCGAGGCGGTCCGCGGAGAAGTCTCGACCCACATTCGTATGGAAAGCTGACAACTGGGATGGCCACGCTTTTGCAGGGTGGCCATTTCACCGGTCTCAAAATTCTTCCCAAAGCGCGATTTTCAACCCCGTATCGTTGCGGGCATCGTTGCGTTCAAGACCCAGCACCCAGGTGGGCCCTTTGTCGCGCGCACGGATCATGACCGAGGGCCTGGCCCTCCAAAATAACGAGTGTCCAGAGGTATAAGCCGTTTCCACCTGGATCAGAGGATTGAGCAATCGATCTGACGAAAGGCCCGCCGTGAAATCCAGTTTGCGATAAACCGCGTCATGTGTGCGAATTTCCAGGGCCGTGTCGACCGCAACCCAACCGTTGCCCCAACCGGTTTGAAACCCTTTGCCATAGGACAGGGTCAGTTTGTACATCGCCCAGGCGTCCAGTTGCTTGTGGTGGGCACCGGCCCCGAACTCGGCCGCGAAACGCCCCCATTTGTTGAAATCGGCCACGGGAACCCGGGCAAACAACAGGGCGTGTCCGTAGAAATCCCGGCTTTGTTCGAAATCTACCCCGATTGTGAGGTTTGGCCTGTATCCGAATTCAGCATAAAGCGCCGTTTTGTAATCATAGCTGCCGTCACGGTCTTTGAATGCAGTGACCGAGGCCGCGGTGAACGCTGCGTCCTTCTCACGCAGCCATGCGCCGGGCCAAGCCGGGGCTGCGGCAAGCAGCAATACCAGAAAAGCGAGAACCCGGAACATGCACGCAGTTTCCGCAAGCATGGTTAACGGTTGGTTAGTGTTTTGTTTATTTTCTGGAAACCAATCCAAGGCGACGTGTCGTTTAAGGAAACACAAGACCTTTCCAAATCCTGTGTTAAGCTTGCAAAAGAAAAGGGAGATTCCAGATGCCGAAGATTTCCAAGACCGCGAGCGTCCAGACTGTCATCACCACTTTTGAGATGACACCGGGCACCTGCCACGATCTGTTGGATGCGTTGACCGACGCCTACGCCGAGTTTATCTCGAAACAGCCGGGATTTGTTTCCGCAGGGCTGCATGTGAACGATGCGCAGACGCGGATTGCCAACTATTCCCAATGGAACCGTCGTGAGGATTTTCTGGCAATGTTGAGAACGCCGGAAATGCGCGATCGCAATCGCAAGATCAACGAGATGTGTAAAAGCTTTGAGCCGGTGATGTATGACGTGGCCGAAACTTTTGGCAGTTCCTGACTTGTATCAAAACCTTAATCGATAAAATCAGGTATGGTGGCTGAAGAAAGTAGAGGCTCACCATGTATCACAACATTCTTGTTCCAATTTCATTTGATGCCGATCGGGATATCTCCGGCCCGCTGAAACTGGCCGAGATTTTGGCAACACCAGATGCTCAGGTGACACTGCTGCATGTGGTCGAGCATATTCCGAACTACGCGATTTCCTACATGCCGCCGGAATATCTGACCGCGGCCCGCAAGGCGGTCCAGGGCGAGCTGGATGAGTTGGCGGCCAAGCTGTCCAATGCGACGGGTGTGGTGATCGAAGGGCATTCTGGGCGCACCATTCTGGACTGGGCGGAATCCCACAAGCCTGACCTGATCATCATGGCCTCACACCGGCCTGGCATGCAGGATCTTTTGTTGGGCTCAACCACAAACCACGTGGTCCGTCACGCCGCCTGTGCGGTTCACGTGGTGCGCTGATCAGGCCGCAAATCGTTGGGGGCAAGGCGCCAGGCCTTGCCGAACCCTCCGTTCAGAACGGCGTCTGAAATGGCGAAACGCACAAAGCTGAAATCGGTGAAATCGACATAGAGTTTCGATTTGGGTCGCAAGGTCAGATACCGCGACCGCAAGCTGGCATGTTCGGCGCTTTCACGGGGAACGAACGTGGCTGTGGCATGCAATGTCAATCGGGGATGGGTCAGCGGGTCGCCGGTGTTGCCGGGTTCTCCGATTAGCAACGCGCAGACCGGATTGGCACGCAAGGCGGCTGTATGATCCGCCAATGTCGAAATAAGGGTCATAGGGCTGCCCGCGTAATCCGTGGCCAGGGCGATGCGCGACACCGAAGGCACCCCTAGGTCCGGTCGCAAAGTGGCAAGCGCACCATAGGTTGCGCCCTCGATCAGATCACGAGTCAAACATCGGGCGGTCTCATCGACCGGGTGAAATGGGCTGGATTGGCTCATGATGTGCGTGGTTCTAGCTGTTTGAAACACGCAAAAGATACCCCCTATGCCCTCCCTGTGCGAGGGCTTGTTTCCGGGTCAATTGGGGTCTCGGTTTCGCCACAAATCGAGGGTAACAGAGGGACATGCAGTTTAGAAAACCCACCCCTGAAACGGAATCTTCTGCCCCCAAGGTTTCGCGGCGTCAAAAACGGGCTGAGGCGCAGCGGAAACGCGCATTATCCCCGGTTCGAATTTTCCTCATGGTCCTGATGCTGCCGGTGACGATTATGGGTATCGTTGTGGGGGTCTATCTGCGGACGTCTGAGTATAGGCACGAAGAAGCTTTGCTGCATCTGATTGCCCTGGCGGGGTGCGGCGCGATTGAAACCATTGTGCCGGGGCCATTCGTTGAGGGCGGCCCAGGGTATCACCCGCGCAATGACCCCGATGGCGATGGTGTGGCCTGCGGAACGCAAAGGTCGATTTCCGGGCAGAGCGCAGTGCCGCAACCGGCTGAAACGCCCAGATCGCGGACAGTCGGCAACGCCAAATTCCTGCGGCCCTGACCCCAATTCTAACAGAATCCCCGTGACTGTGGTACACTCCGCCGGACGCGCCGTTTTGGCCGTCATTGGGGGATTTCGCCCAGATAGCGAGGAAAATCATGTTTGCACGTATTACTCAGTTCAAGATGAAGCCCGGAATGCGGGATGCGGCCGAGGCAAAGATGAACGAGCTTAAAGATCAGATTATGGGCATGGAAGGCATGCACAGCTTTACCAATGTCATGAATGAGGACGGTACCGGTTTTGTTGTGGCCGTGGTTCAAAGCGAGGAAACCTCGAACGCCAACGCCCCCAAAGTGGCGGCGCTTTGGGGACATTTTGCCGAATTCCTAGAAGGCCCGCCATCACCGGCCGGGTTCGACGTGGTTGTCCATTGGGATAAAGGATAGGTCCGCGTATTCAGGGCCAAATCTTTCAACTCTAGTACCAGACTTTTTCAGGAGGAATGTTCAATGAACTTTTCGAAATGCGCAGCTATGGCTTTGATCGCAACCCTGTTTTCCGGTGCGGCCATTGCCGACACATCCAAAGATTTCCTGACGGCGACCAAGGTGTCCCAGATTAAGGATATGGGCGCACAGCAAATGGACGGGGCGTCGATAGAAAAGATCGTCTCGGGGAAAACTCTCAAGAGTTCCAACTGGACCTGGACGTTTGAAAAAGACGGAAAACAATCTTCGACGGCAAATGACGGATCATGGACAGACAAAGGCACGTGGTCCGTCAAAGGCAATGAACTTTGCCGGGAATCTGATACCTCTGGCAAAGGCGAACGCTGTTCGAAAGTCTATTTTATGGGCCGTGACCTGAGATTCACTGACGGCAAACGCAACTTACATGATTGGTGGGTCAGCTACTAAACGCATGGCAAGAATGTAAGCGAGAGGACTGACCATCTCGCTTGCTTTCAGTTGATCCTGCGAGCCAAGATCCAACCATGACTCGTGATGAATTCAACAGTTTCTGCGCCAGCCTCAAAGCCACCAGCCATGTGGTGCAATGGGGCAATGCGGATGTGTGGAAGGTGGGCGGTAAGGTCTTTGCGATCTGCGGCTGGAACGATGGCAAAGACGCCTTCACATTCAAGGCCACCGATCTGGCCTTTGAGGTTCTGGGTGACGAACCCGGTATCCGCCCAGCGCCTTATCTGGCCTCGCGGGGGATGAAGTGGCTGCAGGTCTATGAGGAACGCGGGATGAGCGACGCCTCCCTGCGCGAGCATATCGTGACGTCCTATGATCTGGTCGTGGCCAAGCTGACCAAGAAGGCGCGGGCAGATTTGGGCGTCTAACCTTTCATCGCGTGCAGCAATTCCAGCAGACGTTTTCGGTCGTCATCATCGGCGTAATCTCCGATCGCCAGACGCTGGGCGATGTTCAGGCGCAGGCGTTCGTGCTGGGTACGCACTTCTTCTCCGGCGGTTTCCGCCAGAGTTTTCATGATCACTGCCACAGCCTGCTGGCGCTTGGTGGTTGGGTTGGCGATGTAATCGACAAGGCTCTGCTGCCCGGAATCGAGGATGTTTTCGGCCAGATCGCGCAGCTGCTCGCCATTGGGCAGCAGTGGGGCAGGGGCATCTTCTGGTGGCAGGATTTCCGGCACGCTGCGCGGAGACTCGGCCAATGCGTTAGCGCCGTCAACAAAGGCCTCGGTGATCATACGGGTGATCTTGATCGCGCGCGGGTCCTTGAACAGGGCCGAGGCGATGGCCACGCCGTAATCGGTATAGACCCAAGGATTGACCCGCCGCCCGCCGCGACCTTTGGGCTTTGAGATCACATTCTGTGATTGCAAATCGGCGACCTCGGCATCGGTCAGCTGAAAGCGGTAGCCTTCGAACAGGTCCTTGTTACGCGAGACGGCCTGATTGAAGGCGCTGACGGACTTTCCATAGAACTGCGCCAGATCCTCGGCCAGCACCACGCGAGTGCCGCGCACCCGGTGAATGGCGCTTTGGACCTCATACGTGCTGGGCAGGGTGTTTGGGTTTGTCATGGCAACCGTTTGGAATCACAATTTGTGATTTCAAACGTGGCGGAGTGCGCGCTGGGCTGCAAGTTTGAAGTGTGGGAGAGTTCGATACTTCACCGAGCGAAACTATCGCAATGATTCCAGAGCCGACTTGGACCGCATCAATTAAGACGAAGCGATCTGAGAAAAAGCTCGGGCATTCGTGATAACTCTCCCACATACGGTCAATCAGGCGAAAACGTGGTGAAAACCTTGCATTTTAACTTATCTTCAGCATAGACAGCTTCCACCCAAGCGGGTTTCTTTCTTTTCAGCGATTTTGCAAACGTCTCTTCGCACAGGTTCATCGCATCCTTTTCGGCGGCTTCGCGGCTTGGTGCGCTCTTGGAATAGGCCCAGGTATGAATTCCATTTGTCGCGAAAGACCGATATTCATCAAAATTAATCTGCGACCACCCGTCGAGATAGTTGTATGCATCCAAAGCGGTTTTTGACAGGGTCAACTCTTTTGATTTTATGTCAAAGCCTGTAGGTACAACGGAAAGGTACAGGACACAGTCTTCGGGACTTTCCGCTTTGAAGCGGCATGACCGCATCGCAACGTCCTGAGCTGTTTTCAAGTTGTGATATCCCCATGCGGCACCATTGAAGTTATCCGTTTTCTTTGTTGTGTTGATTACCACTGCACCAAAGAAATCAGCTTTTTGCGAGTACCTAACATCCCTCTTTTGTGAGCCTCGCAGCTTGACATCCGAATGATAAATTAGAGTGCGCCCAGAGTAGTCCGTACGAGGTTCATCTGACCATGCAGGTGCAATAGAAGTTACAATGACAGTGAAAACCGGAATAAGAAATCGCATAGGTCGCCTTTTGCATTTAACGTAATTTTTCAGGGCGACTACCTCTATAGGTTGTTTCTTGGTGCTGCCTCAATGGTAAAAAGTGGCTTAGATATTCACCGCTTCCGCCTCTTCACATTCCCGCCCCGCTGCCCCGGCCTGCCAGCCGTTGATCGCCCACGCGATTTCACCGCGTCTTCCGAGGCTTTCTCGACTGCCCACTGGCGCGCCATCGGGTCGTCGGCAACGGCAAGATCGACCGCTTCCAGACGTTTGATCTCATCCCGGATGTTGGCGGCCTCTTCGAATTCCAGGTTCTCGGCGGCTTTGCGCATTTGTTCGCGCAGACCGTCCAGATGGGCCTCGAGGTTGGCGCCGTGCATCGGTTTGTCGATGGTGGCGGTGACGCGGTTCATGTCGACGTCGCCCTCGTAGAGACCGGCCAGAACGTCTTCGACGTTCTTCTTCACCGTCTCAGGCGTAATGCCGTGTTCCTCGTTATACGCGAGTTGCTTGGCGCGGCGGCGGTTGGTCTCGTTCAGGGCGCGTTCCATGCTGCCGGTAACCTTGTCGGCATACATGATCACCCGGCCATCGGCGTTCCGCGCGGCGCGGCCAATGGTTTGAACCAGAGAGGTCTCGGACCGCAAAAATCCCTCTTTATCCGCGTCCAGAATGGCGACCAGCCCGCATTCGGGGATGTCGAGGCCTTCACGCAGCAGGTTGATGCCAACCAGCACGTCGAACGCGCCCAGACGCAGGTCGCGCAGAATCTCGATACGTTCCAGCGTGTCGATGTCCGAGTGCATGTAGCGGACCTTGATGCCCTGTTCGTGCAGGTATTCGGTCAGATCCTCTGCCATGCGTTTGGTCAGGGTCGTGACCAGAGTGCGATAGCCATCGGCGGCGACCTTGCGCACCTCGTCCAGAAGGTCGTCCACCTGCATGGATACAGGGCGGATTTCGACCTCAGGGTCCAGCAGGCCGGTGGGGCGGATCACCTGTTCGGTGAAGACGCCGCCGGTCTGTTCGATCTCCCACTTCGCCGGGGTGGCCGAGACAAACACGGATTGGGGGCGCATGGCGTCCCATTCCTCGAACTTCAGCGGTCGGTTGTCCATGCAGGAGGGCAGCCGGAACCCGTGTTCGGCCAGCGTGAACTTGCGCCGATAGTCACCCCGGTACATGCCGCCGATCTGCGGAACGCTGACGTGGGATTCGTCGGCAAAGACGATCGCGTTATCGGGGATGAATTCGAACAGGGTCGGGGGCGGCTCACCGGGTGCGCGGCCTGTGAGATAGCGCGAGTAGTTCTCGATCCCATTGCAGACGCCGGTGGCCTCAAGCATTTCCAGATCGAAATTGGTGCGCTGTTCCAGTCGCTGCGCTTCCAGCAATTTGCCCTCGCCCACCAGTTGATCAAGCCGGGTGCGGAGTTCTTTTTTGATCCCAATGATGGCCTGCTGCATGGTCGGTTTCGGCGTCACGTAGTGTGAGTTCGCATAAACGCGCACCTGCTCCATTGTGGCCGCGCGTTCGCCAGTCAGCGGGTCGAATTCGGTAATGGTCTCCAGTTCCTCGCCAAAGAACGAGAATTTCCAGGCGCGATCCTCAAGGTGGGCGGGCCAGATTTCCAAGGAATCGCCGCGTACCCGGAAAGACCCGCGCTGAAACGCTTGATCGTTGCGCCGGTATTGCTGGGCGACCAGATCGGCCATCACCTGTCGCTGGTCGTATTCGTTGCCGACCTTTAGGTCTTGCGTCATCGCTCCATAGGTTTCGACTGAACCAATACCATAGATGCAGGAAACCGAGGCGACGATGATCACATCGTCCCGCTCTAACAGTGCCCGCGTGGCCGAGTGGCGCATCCGGTCGATCTGTTCGTTAATCTGGGATTCTTTCTCGATGTAGGTGTCCGATCGCGCCACGTAGGCCTCGGGCTGGTAGTAGTCATAGTAGGACACGAAATACTCGACCGAGTTCTCGGGGAAGAAGCCTTTGAATTCGCCATACAACTGCGCTGCCAGCGTCTTATTGGGTGCAAGGATGATAGCCGGGCGCTGGGTCTCCTCGATCACCTTGGCCATGGTAAAGGTTTTGCCCGTCCCCGTCGCGCCCAGCAGAACCTGATCGCGTTCACCGTCCATCACGCCCCCGGCCAGCTCCTTGATGGCCGTTGGTTGGTCACCCGCTGGTGCGAACTCGGTATGCATAACGAATTCCTTGCCGCCTTCCAGCTTCAGGCGAGCGCGGACATCCTCGGCATTCATCTGGGTCTTGTCGGAATGAGCATAGGCCATAGGGGGAGATTCCTTTCGCGCCTGATTTTGATCTGTTTTTGTTCTTGTTCAAGGGGGCATTTCCAAATGCCGAAATTGCGACAATTGCGGACTTGTCCGCGCCGCCTGCCTGACGCATAAACATTCCTATCCAAATGAGTACGGAGAGGCGACATGCGCGCACGGATTTACCAGCCCGCAAGAAATGCAATGACCTCGGGAATGGCCAAGACCCGCAAGTGGGTTTTGGAATACGCCCCCGCGTCATCGCGCGAGGTTGATCCGCTGATGGGCTGGACCTCGTCCAATGACACGCAGACCCAGGTGCGCCTGAAGTTCGACACCAAGGAAGAGGCGTTGGATTACGCCAAGGACAACGGGATTGATGCGCAGGTCAGCGAACCGCATAAGCGCAAGCCCAACGTACGCGCAGGTGGGTATGGTGAAAACTTCGCCCCGAGTCGTCGGGCACCCTGGACCCATTGACCGAAACCCTTGGAATGATCGACATCCGCGAAGTGGATCCCGGAGCGCAGGACATGCGCCCGATCATTCAAGCGCATTTGGCCCATAGCTGGGAAGCCACGCCCCAGACCTCGAACCACACCCTGGACGTCGATGCATTGCGAGAGCCCGGCATTCGATTCTGGGCATTGTATGAAGCGGGTAAACCGCTGGGATGCGGAGCGCTTAAAGCCTTGCCCGATGGCACCTCTGAGGTGAAATCAGTGCATGTCGTGACCGCCGCCCGTGGCCGTGGTCTGGCGCGAGTGATCATGACCTACCTGGCTGACCTTGCCCGTTCAGAAGGTGTCTCGGCCTTGGTGCTTGAGACGGGTGCGACCCATCTGACGGAATATGATGCCGCGCGCAAACTCTATGAGGCGTTGGGGTATACCTATTGCGGACCGATATTTGGGTATGAGGCCGACCCGAACAGCGCCTTCATGCGCTTGGGTCTTGAACCCCGCCCGTAAAAACCGCAAGAAGGGCGCAGCGGTCCCTTAGCTCAACTGGATAGAGCAGCTGACTTCTAATCAGCAGGTTGAGGGTTCGAGTCCTTCAGGGATCGCCATTTCACCAAATCATCGAATTACCAAAGAAAGAAATCTTGAACACGTCCGTTGTCGCTGTACCAAGGTCGGTCGCAATTGTTGGAGATTACTTGGATTTCAGTGGGAAGGTGCTTCGCCATGATTTCGACCCGTGTTGCACTAGCGGGCAACGATACGTTCAAGTTCCGAGCGGTCAACTTTAGATGCGTGGCGTTTGTCCATGGGGATTTTGTGAACTGAAATCACATTGGGCACGCCAAATTCAGACGCGAATTTACGCCAATCCTGAAGGTGATCACGCCGCCCTTCGACACATAGCGTCGGTCTGGTCCCAGTGTTGATCAACGCACAGCGCGCAACACCCGGCCATTGTCTTGCCGCGACTTCAATCGCAAAGGGAAAGAGCAGGCCCGATTTCACTTCTATTTCAGACCCCACCCGACCCCACAACCACAAGCGTCCCTCTTCATCCAACGTGCCGGCGTCTCCGGTGCGATGCCAGATGACGGCGCCTTCTATGATTTTATTTTCGCCCGAATGTGCGGGATCAAGATAGCCGTCATTCACGTGCGCCCCGGCGACCTGTATCTCGTTGTCGCAGATGCGGAGTATGATTTCAGGAACCGGATACCCCACAAGTAGACCTTTCCCTTCGGCCATCTGTCGGTGATCGTTTTCCGAGATATCTGTGGCATCAAGGTGGGCAATCGGCTCAGCCTCGGTCGATCCATAAACACAAACCACTGAAAGCTCGTTTCTGGTTTGCAGCGTGTCGACAAGGTCCGGAAAAACCGGACCGCCACCCGTGAAGACCGTGTTCAACTGTCCGGTATTTTGGGTTTGGGTCAGTTTTTCGCAAATTGAGGGTGGAATGAGGGCGCGGGTGACCTGCTGCTTTTGAATCCAGTCCGCCAAGTGGGTGGGCGCAAGGCGGTCAAGCTTGCTCAGCCGCCAGTTTGGCATAACTGTGGTGCGCCCTGCGGCCAGGTTGATCAGGGTGAACACCGGAAAGGCCACCAAATCCCTTTCGGCCTTGTCGCTTTCTAGAAGGGGCGCAATGGCGTCGTGTTGCGCCATTAAAAACGCATGCGTGCGCGGGATGGCCTTGGGCTGGCATGTCGTTCCAGAGGTAAATGAGATTAAGGCTGTGTCATCCGCCCGAATCTGATGATTGGGCGGCGAGCCAGGGCTTTCATTGGGTGTCAAAAGACGCAGCCTCCAAAGCTCTGGAATTAGAAACTTGAGCAAAGAGTACACGCCAGCTGCGCAGAACGCCTTGGGCGAAGTGGCCCGCGCAGCGTGGCGCAAACCGGCCAGTCCCATTGCCGGTTCCGGCAGCACAACGGTTGCACCCAACGACCACAGGGCCGCCAGGCTTGCATATAGGTCCGCGTCGACGGGCATTGCCAGCAATACGCGGTCGCCTGGCCTGATACCTTTTGCGTGCCATCGGCCTGCCAGTTTCTGCATGCGAGAGTGCAGTTGTTGAAAACTGATCTGGCGGCCTTTGCCGTCCACTATGGCGGTTCTGTTCGGAAACCGTTCAACCGCAGCAGCAAAATGTGCTATCAAATCAGCCATTCAGCTTACGTCCAAGCAGAGAGTATCGCCGGAATATAGTCGCCCCTTCTGCCGCACTGCGATCAGCGGACTTATTGTCGTCGTGGATCAGGGCATGGATGGCAGTTTTGCACCCCATCTCTGCAGCCGCTTTGTGAAACCTTTGGGCCAGATGCCGCCCTGCGCCCGGTTCCAGGCTTGCATAGGTTTTGAGGATCGCGGAACTGGGGGTGGGCCCTTCGGCATAGTTGGGAATGCCGAACAGAAAACCCGCCAAATTGCCATCGTGGCGACGCGCAAACAGGATCAGTTCACGCTTCATCATCGGCACGACAGGCAGGTACATGGCCAGGAATTCGGACTCGGAAATCGGTTTGTAAAACGCGTTTTCCGAAAACGCCTGTGCAGACAGCGCGAACACCTGGCGAAACAAGCCCTCGGGATCATTTCCATCCCACGCTTCCACCTCAAAACCATCGTTTTCAGGCGGTGCCACTGTGTCGGTATCTTCCAACTCTACACGGGCCGAGAAATACCGGCTGATTTCGCAAAAACCCGCGGATCGGAAGACTTCAGGTTCATGCGCTTTGTTGGTCGGCTCCATCAGGAACGGAGCGGATCCGTCGCTGTAGGAGACGAACCGGTAACTGTGCCAGGTGTCCCCTGACATCGGCCCAATGACCCGGTCGATGCCTGCGTTTCTGACCAGTTCTATACCCGTATCCAGAATTTCGGCACCGGCTTCGGGTGATTTGCATGAAAAGTCACCGAATGTTGCCGCTTGTACGCCCTCCCAATTGGGGCCGTTCAGGTAAACGGTCAGCTTCGCATCAGCGGTTTTGATTGTCTCTTTGGTCATGACGCGACTCCGGCAAAAAAACCTGCACCGATCGATCCCGCAACGGAGTACGCGTAATAGATCAACGGAAGGGCAAGGGCCAATACTGTTAACCTCAGCACCCGATCTTTTTCAAACCACCGCGGTCTGATCCACGGTACGGCCGTCATGCAGATTAAGGAAAGCAGCGCCAGAATTGTCAGCGGTTCGGCCCAGCGTGCAGGTTCCGGATTCAGCGCAGTAGCAAAGTGTCTGACTAAGAATAATGTTGTGGCCACCACAAGGATCGCAAGGATTTTGCCTCGCAGCGCCAGAACGCTGAACCCCATGGCTAGCCCCATCGCACTGAGGCCATAAAACGATACGGCATTCCACCCGGTCGCATTGCCAAGCGCCAGCCATCCGAAACTAAACAACCCCAGAGACGCTACGACATCCAGATCCGGGTACTTGCTGTCGCAGGGGGTCGATACCCGTGCCCAAAGATGCGTCGCTAGTACCAAAATAGGCAGGACCGCATTTTGAAGTGCAGTGACTGCCAGCAAGAGGAAAACGGTGATGACGTAAACCCGTGTGGCATGTTTGGTAAGACCCAGCCTTGCGCCCAGGATGCTGAAACCGCCGAGCGAGGCCAGAAAAACCAAGGCTATGGTCGCCAGCTCAATCAAGGAACTGTCGAAGTGTACGCTCAGAAAAATCAGGAGACCAAGTGGGAGGAACAGGTTGTCAAAACCCCGCCAGCTTTGGGCCTCGACCAGGGTTCCAAAAGCAGCAACCATAACGCAGAGCATAAGGATGTTCGCTAGTGGCAAGGCGGCCATGAACAGAAAACAGACGATCGCGATCAGCATCGTAACCACGAAAAAAACCACCGATCCCTCGACGCTTTTCTCACCATCCTCGACAATGAATCGCCGCGTTCCATACGCGGTTCCGGCCAGCGCGGCGGCGGCGTCTGCCAAGGTCAGAACCGCAATCGGCAAGATGTAGAACAACAGGTTATCCCCGGCCAGCAAGAAGCATAGCCCCACCGACAACGCGAGCAGGAAGTCACCATAGGATGTTCGCTCCACCCCATGCAGGGTCGCGCCAAGACCTTTCGAAAAACGAGGAAGACGCAAGACAAGCATCACAAGCATTGTGGCGGCGATCAGCATGTAAACCGGCCAGCGGTCGGAAAAGATCCAGGGCAGCAGCAACGCAAAGAGCCCCGTGCTTACATGCATCAGTTTCCGCTGCACTTCGGCGTTCAGCCCTGCAGCTTTGGCCAGGTGGCGGATGACCATCATCACGCCGAGCAATGCCAACACCGACCCTGCCGCCAGCAATATCTGCATGAGAACGGTCAAGGCCGGACCTCTTCGACCACGAAATCCGAATAGAAGAAGGCCAGATCGCGGGCCTTCTGCTGTGTTTCGATTTCGGTCAGGGTTTCAATCCTGTCCCGGTAATCCGCTGGTACACGGCGCGGCGCCATCATGTTCCAATAGACCAATCGTGCATTTGGCTCTGCAGCACTCAGGATCGCACCATAGACCTGCTTGAACGTTTCAGGGGACATGTATTCGAAAATGTCGGACAGGTTGAACCCGCTGGCCTTTTCGCCCGTCGAGATGAAGGCCTCGAGTGAGCCAAGGCGAATATCCAGGCGATCCAATCGGGACCGGACAGTTTCATAATGTTCCGGACGCCACGCCATCGGCAATGCGTCGCCATGGGTGCCCTTTAGAATCCAGTGCAGATAGGGGTTTTGCGATGGATCGGTCGCGACCCCGGCATGGCGCAGTCGGCGAGCAACATGTTGGGCCGGGCTTCCATCTACGTGGTCGAAAAACGCGCTGTCCCGCCCCATCCGCCCCATCACGAATCGCGAGAAGAAAGTGTTTAGCAACAACCGCCATCGGAATGTGTTGAACCGCGTGTCGAAAAAAACCTCGCGTGCGTCGGGGGGGCGGGGCGTGAACACGTCGTCGACGGTGCGGCGCGAATGGACCAGCGGTAACAGCCAGGTTCGAAAGATGCGAAAATACCGCTCGAACTTACCGACGCCGCCGATGCCGTGTCTGTCTACTTCGGACGCAAGGGTCTGCCAGAAGGCGTTTGTTTCTTCATCGGTTTCTTCCAACACCCGGTTCAACAAAGCAAGCCGCCGCTTGCTTGGGCGCGAGCCCGTCAACTCAATGAACTCTGAATGCGTCAACACCTTATACGCCGCGATCCTGAGCTTGAGGCAGGCGATCTGAGCCGGGGACAAATCCAGCACCACAACACGCGCGGGATCGAGTGTCAGCATGGCCAGCGCATTGTCTCCGGCCGAACATATCGACACCAGTGTCCGCCCCGTGCAATCACCCAATGCGGCGGTCAGGACGTCCGCATCCTCCCACAGTTGGGCGTACCGGATATGGTCGAAATCCGCCTTGTCTTCGATTTCACTGCTACGCATCGCACCGCTCCACTGCGCCGCTTGCCCCGTCGACAGACAGTACTTCTCCGTCTTTGATCCATTGTGTGGCCCCTTTTAGGCCAACAACGCAGGGGATACCCAATTCGCGCGCCACAATGGCCGAGTGGGACAACAAGCTGCCACGTTCGACAACGATGGCAGAGGCGTTCGAGAAAACGGCGATCCAGCCTGGATCGGTGTGGCGGGCGACCAGTACTTCGCCGGGGTTCAGCGCCTCGGTCCGAGGATCGCGGATCACCCGCGCACGTGCTTTGACCTGACCCGCGGAACAGCCCGTTCCGTGCTTTGTCCGTGTGGCATCTGCTTCGGCCTCAATCGAATCAGACCAAACAGGCGCGATGGCAGGACCTTGGATTTCAATCCGTTCGGGCGGACCGGGGCGTTGGGATGAGGCCGCATCTTCGGCTTTGCGTCGTGCAACGATGCCTTTCAGGTCAGGCGACAGGCTGAACCCCTCGACCGCGCCAAGAACTTCATGCGTTGTCAGAAAGAACACATCTTTTGGTGTTTCAAGCAAGTCGCGCGCGGCAAATTCCCGACCGATCCCCAAAAACACACGGCGCGCATAGCCAAAGATGCGGGTGCGTTCAAAGCGCAGGTTTTCGCGGTCGCGCACACGCGCCTTGGTCCAACCCAAAATCCATTTCGCAACATGTCGCTTGATCGGGCTCGCTGGGAACAGTGCCTTCCAATCCGGTTCACGGCCTTCCTGACGCCCGCCGGGAGGATGATCGGCGCAAGCGGCAATTGCCAGCAACAGGCTTGTCGGGTCGTCTTGCAGAGGGATGCTTTCCAGCTTTAGCTCTTCGGTGCAGCGGTCTCCGAATTTTTCCAGATAGGATTCAACTTCAGTCTCGATCTGTGGGTGCGCGGACAAAACGGACAGCCGCGCGTCAGCTTTCAACTGTTCCGTGATACCGGCGGTGCGCACCAGATGGCCAATCCGGGCAATGCGCTGCGCAGGTTCGGCTGACACGATGTCACCCTGGCCAATCATCAGGTCATTATGCAGCGTCAGGCCGTCTTCACCAAGCCACCTTTGCAGCAGGTTGCGCGACCCGCCAAATGCAATCATGCACAGAAAATCATTGATCAATGGGGCATCCCACCGATCCAGCAGGGTGCTTTCGATGCGGCGGTATTCGGCTGCAAGCTGGGTCGCATTAGACGCATCTACGTCCAGCCCCGCCTGCAATACCCCGTTCAGCCTGTCATAAAAGTTTCGCCGCGTCCGTGGTAGGCAGATGGCCTGCCAGATCAGCCCGGCCGCGACCTTGCCCAGCTTTGCGTATTCTACAATCCTGCGCCAACCAACCGAGGGGGGTGGGGCAAGGGCATCCGTGACCTCTCGCGGCATGGGTTCCGACACGCCCATCATCGTTTCCATATAGTCGCGGTTCAGCGAAAACCCCGGCAACAGGGCCAAGGCCCGATACCAGTTGATCAGGTTGTAATAGACACGCCCATCCACGCGCCCGAGCAAATTGTCGAACACCGTTGGATTCTGGTCGACAGTACGCTTGGAGACGCCCAACAACCTGACAAACGCGCGGTAGACCTGAGCATACACGTGCAGAGCAAAGGAATAGGTCAGCGGGCTAACGATACCGGGATAGCTTTCGACAATGTTCGAGTTGTCGAAAATCGTCAGCGTTGTGTCGGCCAAGGCCGCGGGGCGCAATGGCGTTGTGATTGGTCGGGCCTGCAGAATATGAAGCCCCTGTGCATCAATGGCCCATTCAATATCCTGGGGCGATCCGAAAAGCTCTTCGGCTTTGCGCGCGAGGGCGGCAATGGATTGCGCGTCACTCACCGTTAAATACTCAGGTTTATCCGGCGCGCTTTCAGGAGCGTCATCCGCGCCTATGATCCAATCTTCCCCGTCCGTCTCACCAGAAACCAACTGCTCAGCCAGACCATCAATTGCCGAAATTACGACCACACCGCGACGACCGCTAACCGGGTCGGCGGAAAATGCGACACCTGCAGATTTTGGATTAATCATGCGCTGTACGATGATCGCGGGTCCTTCGACCTCGCCCCCGGATTTGACCGCGCGGTATGTCTCGACCGTCTCTGAGAAACCGGAATGCCAGACCTTTTTGGCCGCTTTCAAAACAGAGCTGCCCGAAACGTTCAGAACCGTTTCATATTGTCCCGCATGGCTGTGTTCCACACCATCTTCGGCCTTACCAGAGCTACGAACCGCGTAAGGCCCGGTTCCGAGTGTTTTCAGCGCGGCAGACAAAGCCGATTGCAGACCGTTTTGAGCAATGGGACCGGATTTCCCCATGCGGAATGCATCGCTGGTGATGACAAAAAATGCGGGCGGGGCAAAACCATGCTGCGTAAGATGCGATAAAGCAGCTGCCTTGCCCCCTACAACGGAAACATCGTTTGCATCCGATTGGGCGACGATGAAGGTCATGTAAGCGCTCCGATCAGGTACGGAAGGAAACCAGCTGTGGCGTAGCAGAAAAACACCCATAGGCCGGCGATTGTGTCCATCCGGTCTTGGGCTTTCACTGTCGGCGCCTGAACATAGCGTTTTGCTGCCAGACAACAGGGGATCAGGGCCAACCCGCCGATCAAGGCGCTTAACCAACCAACGCCGGTTGCGGCACCTGTGCCCACAAGCAGCGCATAGGATATCAAAACGCAACCCACCCAGATGCGCCCTGCCTGAGGCGGGCCCCATAACCCGGAATAGGTGTCCACGCCGGTGATCTCATTTTCGGGTGCCCACAATTTGCGGCCAATCTCAAGCACACACCCGTTCACGAAGGACAGCGCCAGAAACAACCACAGGAAGGGTGCCGCCTGACCTTTTGGCAGCCATTCGATGCCGGTCAGCAGCAAATCGATCAGAGGCATGATTGCCATATGGCTTAGCAGGTACAGGACCGGTCGTGCCTTCAACCGGGCGGGCGCGCCAAATTCGACGGTCATTGCCCCAAGCCAGATCCAGACTAAACCCAATAGCCACAAGACCGGCGGGTACCACAGCCAGGCGGCGGCAACAGACAAAGGCACGGTCAACAGGCCCCAGCCCAATACTTCGCGCTTGGATACCAGACCACGTGGAATTGGCCTGTCGGGCCGGTAACGTCGGTCATCCTCGGCGTCTTTGAATTCGTCACAGACCCGCATCTGGAAAAACAGCGCCATGGCAAGGACAAAACCGGCGGCAAATGCAGGCCATTCCGGCAGGGGGCGATCCGCCAGACGGGCGGACACACATATACTGGCCGCAGAAAACACAAGCAGCAGGGGCACGGTTTTCTTCAGCGGAAATCGCTCAGTCTGATAAATCCAGAAGCGGCTTTGAAAGCTCATCTTTGGCGGGCCAGACTTTCATGAGCGCGGGTAAAATGCCCTGCCGCGATCGCCGCGAGGATGGATATTTCCCCACACAGGCAGGTTGCCGCGGCCACCTCAGCCAACGCTGTACCACACCCGTTGCCCTTAAGGCCGAGTATATTCAGGGCCGCAGTCTGGCTTGGCAACCCGGTGCCGCCCCCTACTGATCCAACCAAAATGTTTGGCAACGTCACCGAACAGAATAGATCATCACCCCTTGGCTCCATTCTTGTGACGCCCATCGCACTTTCGGCCACGCAAGCCGCGTCCTGGCCGGTTGCTATGTAAAACGCGGCCAGCCCGTTGGCATAATGCGCCTGTGCGCCAAACTGACCCGACAGATGCGCACCCAGATTGGCGACACGCCCATAGGCCAACATCGCCTCGACCGTTGTGCCTAGCGTCTTTTCGACAATTTCAGCAGGAAGTGTGACCGAGGCGCTAACCTTTCGTCCGCGCCCTGTCACCAGCCCAAGCGCCGAAGCTTTCTTATCACCTGAGAAATTCCCTTCGACATACCAGTTCTCGAACTCGACCGGACAGTTATCTGCAATTTCATGGCACATCGCATCGGTGGCAATGGTCACCATGTTCTGTCCGGCTGCATCGCCGGTGGTGTATCGGCAGATCAAGAACACGACGTTGGTGTCTATGAACGGCTCCAGCGAAACTAGCTTGCCGTGGCCGGTGGTCGCCTCGGCCGCGGATTTGAGCATTTCGACATTTGAAACCACCCAATCCACGAATTGCCCGGCCTTTAGCAGGCTTTCAAACACAAAAGCCGGAGTGCGCAGCACCCCTTCGTACAAAACAGCCGTGCTGATACCACCAGACCGGGTGGCGGCATAGGCACCCCGGGCATATGAGGCGACCAACGCCGCCTCGGTTGTGGCGAGGGGAACGTGGAAATCCCCGTTTGCGTTCATTCCGTTCAAACGCAACGGCCCAATAACTCCAACAGGAAGCTTAACCGTCCCAATGAAATTTTCGATATTGGCACTGTAAATTTCTGCAGCGTCAAGCGTTGCAGGGTCCGCAATCTGCGCCTGATCTTCATCACCTGCGGTTGGTTTCAGCTTTTCCCAAAACCGCACAACCATTTCAGGGGTTGTCTTGCGCGATGGTCGCAAGGTCGCAAATTCGGCGTCGTTTGACGCCATCTGCTGCGGTATCTGATCGGCATCAAATCGAGCCTTGATGCGATGAAGCATCTCACGAACGTGAAACGGAATTATCAAAAGTACGCTCCGGTATCTGTCCCGCAAAAACTATTGCAGATGCAAATCAATGTGTCTGCACGTTACCAAAAGGTCCGCCGATATCCAGCCATATCTCCTTGAATCGAAAGGACCCCAACCGTGCCGCAGTGGATATGTTTGATTGCACTATGCGTGCTTACATGTGCATCGCCGCGTCGGGCCTGGGCCGAAAATCGACGCAACCGTGTCGCAAATTTCTATAGGATGTGCGCTTTGACCGACGGTGCGGTTCCCTAAAACTTGGTTTCTTCCGCGGATCATCACGGTTCTGGATTATTCCAACGGAGGAGACCCAAATGTCTGCGAATGAAGAACACATAAGACAGCCAAGTCTGGGGCTGGCGCTTGTACCAATTGTGCTGACCCTTTTCGTGCTTGGCCTGCAGCTTTTCTATTTTGGCGACTTTACCCCACATATTCCGCTGGCGTTTGGGATAGCGATTACTGGGGTTGTCGGCCTTATGCTTGGCCACAAATGGCCCAGCATCGAAGAGGGCGTATTCCACGTCATCAATATTTCACTACCGTCTGTTTCGATTCTGATCACGGTTGGCATGATCATTGGTGTGTGGATCGCAAGCGGCACGGTTCCGACACTGATCTATTATGGTCTGAAGATACTGTCGCCCGAGCTGTTTCTGGCCGCGGGCATGGTGTTGTGTTCCATCGTCTCTGTCTCGCTGGGCACCTCCTGGGGAACGACGGGCACTGTCGGGCTGGCCCTGATGGGCATCGGCGCCGGATTTGGTATTCCGATGTATTGGACGGCTGGTGCGGTCGTCTCAGGTGCTTTCTTCGGCGACAAGATCTCACCTTTGTCGGACACTACGAACCTGGCACCCGCCGTGACAGGCACCAATCTGTTCGATCATATCCGGAACATGTTACCCACCACGGTTCCGTCCATGTTGATTGCGCTGGTGATCTACTTTGTTGTCGGTTTTACGTTGATCGACACATCGCAAGTGTCGTTTGACCGCATCCATGCCATCACAACCGCACTGGATGAGGCATTCTGGATTTCCCCGATCATGTTGTTCCCGGCGGTTCTGGTCATCGTTCTGGCGGTTATGAAACAGCCTCCGATCCCGTCGCTGTTTGCAGGGGCCGTCGTTGGTGGCATCATGGCCATCTTTTGCCAGGGTGCGGGTCTGCACGAAACGTTTACCTTCGCCAACAGCGGATATTCCATTGATACCGGCGTTCCCGAAATCGACCCGCTGCTGAACCGTGGCGGTATTCAGTCGATGATGTGGACCATCTCGCTGGTGCTGCTTGCCTTGGGGTTTGGCGGCGCGTTGGAGCGCGTTGGCTGCCTTCAGGCGATCATCAATGTGGTCATCTCGAAGGTGAAGACCTTCGCGGGCATTCAGACCTCGGCCATTTTGACTTCGGTGGCGACAAACACCGTTGCGGGCGACCCGTATCTTTCCATCGCCCTGCCGGGCCGCATGTATGCGCCTGTCTATCGGGCCATGGGGTATTCACCGTTGAACCTGTCACGCGCTGTCGAAGAAGGCGGTACCTTGGTCTCGCCCCTGATCCCCTGGAACGCCGGAGGCGCCTTTGTGATCACCGCACTTGGTCTTGGGATCGCAGACGGGAATTTTGAAAACCTGCTATACATTCCCCTTGCGTTTGCTTGCTGGCTGTCACCTGTCATCGGTATCTTTTATGCTATGACTGGGCTTTTCTCGCCCAAAGCCAGTGACGAGGAAATCCACGCTTGGGAAGCCAGCGGCGAGCCTGTTGCTGAGTGGCACGCCTGATCGACCTGCACCAACACCTTCGGGTGTTGGTGCGTTTCACCCATCTCGGTTGGTATTGGGAGGAAAAAGAATGAGCCCCAAGAACTTCATTCCAAAAGGGGCGGCCAGTTTTCGCATAGACCATGACGGGCCAGCCAAAGAGATCTATTTCCTGCTTCTGCCGAAACTAACCATGCTGGCCTTTAGCGCAGCTGTCGAGCCGTTGAGGATCGCCAATCAGGTCACGAACAGAGAGCTCTACAAATGGTATCTGATCACCGAAGATGGAAACCCGGTTCAATGCTCAAACGGAATTGAAATCACCCCGGACACTGCACTGCAAAACCTACCGCGCCTATCAAGGATGTTCGTCTGCTCTGGCATAGAACCGGCAGAAAGCACCAATCCCAGGGTACTGTCGTGGATCAGTCGCCAGAAGGCCTTTGGCTGCAAGCTTGGTGGTATCTGCACCGGTGCATTTGCACTTGCCAAAGCCGGAGCGCTAACCGGAAAGCGGTTCACCTTACACTGGGAAAACCACCCCGCCTTTATCGAGCATTTTGAAGGGCTGGAACCTTCTGCAAACCTGTATGAAATCGACAATGAGCTTATGACATGCGGCGGCGGCAATGCCGCGACCGATATGATGCTGGATATGATCGAGTCTGATTTCGGAAAGGATCTGGCCGTCATCGTTTCCGACATGTGCATCCATTTTCGGTCGAACAACCGCAAAACCCTCCAGAAATCCGCCTTTTCGGTGGCTTTGGGTAGCCGCAACCAGTACCTGATCAACGCCATGCAGATCATGCATGAGAACCTAGAGGATCCGTTGGATATCTCGGAAATAGCAGAGGCTGTTCAGATATCACGCCGCCAGTTGGAGCGCCTGTTCCAGAAATATGTCGAAGTTTCACCTGTGCAGTTTTACATCGAATTGCGCGTTGCGCGCGCTTATGCACTGCTCAGCGAAACCGAATTGCCCGTTACCGAAATCGCAGCGGCCACGGGGTTTGGCAGTGCGACCCAGCTTACGGTGCGTTTCAAAAAGCGTTATGGCGAGGCGCCAACGTCCTTCAGACGAGGATGGTCGGAAAAGCGCGAATAATATCCGCCAGTTTCAGCCGATCCAGCCGGTCAAGTTTGTCCCTTGACCCTGGGCTGCGAACGCTCTAGGCCCTGTCGTCTTTGCTCAGACATCTCGGAGACATGCGCCATGGCCCCCAGCAGCCCGTGGATTGGCATTGATTTTGGCACGTCGAACTCGGCGGTGGCATATGTGGACGCGGGTGCACCCCGTTTGGTGCGGTTCGACGCCGCCGCCACGACCCTTCCCACAACCTTTTTCTTTGATTTCGAAACCCGCGAAACCCTGATCGGCGAGTCTGCTAATCAGGCGTTGCTTGAAGGGTTGGAGGGGCGATTTATGCGCGCCCTCAAACGCGTGCTGGGCACCACGTTGATGCATGAAAAGCGCCAGATCCTGAACCAGAGGGTGACTTTCGTCGAGATAATCGGATCTTTCTTGCGCAGGCTTCGAGAGCGGGCCGAGGCCGAGCGTGGCGTGTCTTGCACCCGCGTGGTCTCGGGACGGCCCGTGGTATTTCATGGCTCGGGCGATCCGCGCGAGGCGCAGGCTGAGGCTGATTTGCACGCGTGTTATGAGGCCGCTGGATTTACCGACATCCGGTTCTGCCCTGAGCCCGCCGCGGCTGCCATTGCGAATGGTGCGGCCGGGCCAGATGACACGGTTGGATTGGTTGTGGATATCGGTGGCGGAACGTCAGATTTTTCGGTTTTCCGCACTAGGTCCGCAGAGGTCGAGATTCTGGCCAACCACGGGGTACGAATTGGCGGTACGGATTTTGATCGTACAATAAGCATCAATCAGGTCATGCCCCTGTTGGGTAAAGGGTCGATGGTTCGAGATGTTTTTGGCAAAGGTGTGTCGCAGACGCCCAACGCGATCTTCAATGACCTTGCGACCTGGGAAATGGTCCCTTTTCTGTACACGGCCCAGAACCGCCGCATGGTGGGCGATATGCTGAAGCTGGCCGAGTCCCCCAAGCGGTTAGCGCGGCTTGCAACAGTGCTTGAACACGAATTGGGTCACGAACTGGCCTTTGCGGTGGAGCGCGGGAAAATAGCCGTGAACTCAGGGGCGAATGATCCGGCCATCACGCTGAACATGCTCGAGACGGGGTTGACCGCGCAACTCAGTGATGTGTTGGTGGCCGAAAGCCTTGCCGCGCATGCCGCGCAGTTGGACACGGGGGCACGCGAAGTTCTGCGCCAGGCTGATCTGACTGCACAGCAGATCGACCGCGTCGTCTATGTCGGGGGTTCTAGCCTGATGGGCGTCGTGCCCGAAACGATGCGTGGCGTTTTCCCTTCGGCCGAGCATTCCTTTGCCTCTGTCTTTACCGCCGTGGCCGAGGGGCTGGCCCTGGTGGCAGCGCAAGAGCGCGGGTAGGGCAAAGATCGCACCACTTGAAATGGACGGCGGTTTACTGGGGCCCGCTCACGTGGGGCGGAGCCCTTTAAGCCTCATCGTATCAAGTAAGTTGAAAAATATCTTGCAACCGGTTGCAAAGAAAATCATGGTATCCTCGAATTAAAGAATCGGGAGGCCTGCATGCTCAGAATCGGATTGCTTGGTGCCGGACGCATTGGTCGCGTACATGCACAGGCCATCGCGGCGCATTCGCAAAGCCAGCTGTGCGCTGTCTCTGACGCGATTTCCGATGCGGCTGAAAGCCTTGCCACTGAACAGGGGGCAACCACGCGCGACTCGATGGAGATCATCGCAGACCCGTCGATTGATGCCGTCCTGATCGCGACGCCGACTGACACCCATTCTGACTTGATTGAGGCCGCTACACGGGCGGGCAAGGCGGTTCTGTGTGAAAAACCCGTCGATCTCAGCCTTGAACGGGCACTTGCCTGCCAAGCCGTTGCGGCGGAAACCGGCCAGCCGGTGATGGTTGGGTTCAATCGCCGGTTCGATCCCAGCTTTTCGGCTCTGAAATCCGCAGCCGATCAGGGTGAAATTGGCGCGCCCGAGTTGTTGTCGATTACGTCTTTTGATCCGGCCCCTCCGCCCGTCAGCTATATCAAAGTCTCGGGTGGTCTATTCCGGGACATGATGATCCATGATTTCGATATGGCGAACTATCTGATGGGGCAGTTGCCGGTGCAGATTTCGGCCTTCGGCACCTCGATTGTCGATCCCGAAATCGGACGGGCGGGCGACGTGGATACAGCTGTTGTAACAATGACTTATGCAAGCGGTCAGATTGCGGTGATCAAGAATTCGCGGCGTGCTGTCTACGGTTATGACCAGCGGATCGAAATGCTTGGGTCGGGCGGGCTGTTGCAGGCTCATAACATTCTGGAAAACGCGGTGGTCAAGTCAACAGCCGACGGCATCACTGGGGCGAAGCCGACCTATTTTTTCCTGGAACGCTATATGCCTGCATACCGCGCAGAATGGGATGCGTTTGTGCAGGCGGTGCAGTCCGGTTCGTCAATGCCAGTGACGCTGGAAGACGGGGTTGCTGCCCTGGCCATGGCCGAAGCTGCGAACCGTTCGGCCCAATCAGGGCAGCCTGTTGCAATGGCCGATGTTTTGAAACCGGTTGCAAAATGAGCGGATATCCGGAAACTGGGGAAAGCTCCGCCAGATTCCCGGAGCGGAGGAGATTCGGCCGGTCCGAATAACTGGGGCTGTTGCCCCGGCAATAAAGACAAACTGTTTTTATGGGAGGAAACCAAATGAATAAGTTCGTAAAAAGCGCACTGGCTGCCAGCGCGCTGGCGCTGGTCACTGCAACCGGCGTCGCGGCAGAGGGTGAGAAATACATTCTGGTCAGCCACGCCCCTGACAGCGACAGCTGGTGGAACACAATCAAAAATGGCATTGCCCTGGCGGGCGAACAGATGGGTGTCGAGGTTGAATACCGCAATCCGCCCACAGGTGACCTGGCTGACATGGCACGGATCATCGACCAGGCAGCGGCGTCTGGCCCCAATGGCATCATTACCACGCTGGCCGACCCGGACATTCTGGAAGGTCCAATCAAGGCAGCGGTGGATTCCGGCATCGACGTGATCATCATGAACACCGGCACGCCCGAAAAGGCGCGTGAAGTTGGCGCTTTGATGTATGTGGGGCAGCCTGAATATGATGCGGGTCTGGCTGCCGGTCAGCGGGCCAAGGCGGACGGGATCGGGTCCTTCTTGTGTGTGAACCACTATATCGTTCAACCCTCAAGCCAAGAGCGGTGTCAAGGTTTTGCCGATGGTCTGGGTGTGGAACTGGGCGAGCAGATGATCGACGCCGGTCAGGACCCCGCTGAAATCAAGAACCGGGTTCTGGCCTATCTTTCCGCCAACCCTGAAACCGACGCTGTTCTGACGCTTGGTCCGACATCGGCGGACCCGACCATTCTGGCGCTGCAGGAAAATGGAATGGCCGGTGACATTTATTTCGGCACGTTCGATCTGGGCGGTGAAATCGTCAAAGGCATCAAGGACGGCACCATCCAGTGGGGTATCGACCAGCAGCCGTTCCTGCAGGCCTATCTGCCGGTTGTGGTTCTGGCCAATTACCACCGCTATGGCGTCCTGCCGGGCAACAATATCAACTCGGGTCCCGGTTTTGTAACAGCGGACGGCCTGACAAAAATCGAAGAGTTCGCGGGCGAATACCGCTGATTTAACAAAGCGGTGGGCGCAAGAGGAGTGCGCCCGCCGCCCACTCCAACACTCGGAAACCCGCGCGAGGGAGGACCACAATGTCTGAGACAGTTCAATCCACGGCAGGCGGTGACGAACGGATCAAAGAGATCTCGCCACTGCGTCGCGCCCTGATCCGCCCCGAATTGGGCGGCATGGTCGGGACAGTTGCTGTTTTCACCTTTTTCCTGCTTTTTGCTTTTGACAGCGGCATGTTCAATAGCCAGGGCATCATGAACTGGTCCATTGTCTCGGCGCAATTCATGATCATCGCGGTAGGGGCCTGTCTGCTGATGATCGCGGGTGAATTTGACCTGTCCGTCGGGTCGATGATTGGTTTCGCGGGCATGATGATCGCAATCTTTTCGGTCACGCTTAGCTGGCCGGTCTGGATGGCGATCCTGGTGACATTTGCCCTGTGTGTCTCAATCGGCGCGCTGAACGGCTACATCGTCATACGAACGGGGCTGCCTAGTTTTATCGTCACCCTGGCATTTCTGTTCATCTTGCGCGGTTTCACGATCTACCTGCCGCAGACTATCGAACGCAAAACCATCATTGGCGGCATCAAGGACGTGGCCGAGGGCGATTGGTTGGCGTGGGTGTTTGGCGGCAAGGTGTTTCAAGGCTTCTTCGTCTGGCTGGGCAACAATGGCCTGATCGAAACGTTCTCACGTGGTACACGTGAAGGGCAGCCGGTCGTCGATGGAATTCCCATGTTGCTGATCTGGGCAATCGGGCTGATCATCTTTGGCCATGTGCTGTTGACCAAGACTAAATTCGGGAACTGGATATTTGCTGCCGGTGGTGACGCCGAAGCGGCCCGGAACTCAGGCGTGCCGGTGAACCGGGTCAAGGTGCTGATGTTCATGTTCACTGCCTTTTGCGCCACGGTTTTCGCCACCTGTCAGGTGATGGAGTTTGGTTCGGCCGGTGCGGATCGCGGCTTGCTGAAAGAGTTCGAGGCGATCATCGCCGTGGTCATTGGCGGCGCATTGCTGACTGGTGGCTATGGCTCGGTCCTTGGGGCGGCGTTGGGCGCGTTGATCTTTGGCGTCGTGCAGCAGGGTCTGTTCTTTGCCGGTGTCGAAAGCTCGCTATTCCGGGTGTTCCTGGGCGTCATCCTTCTGGGTGCTGTGATCCTGAACACCTACATCCGTCGCATCATCACAGGAGAACGCTGAGATGACCGAAGACACCAAGTTCCACCACGGCGACGCGCAGGCCAAGAAACCGATTATTCGGATGGTCGACATTCAAAAGCATTTCGGTTCGGTGATTGCGCTGGCCGGTGTCAGCTTTGATCTGTGTTCCGGCGAATGCCACTGTTTGCTGGGCGACAATGGCGCGGGCAAGTCGACCTTCATCAAGACCATGTCGGGCGTACACAAGCCCACCGCCGGCGAGATCTTCTTTGAAGATAAGCCGATGCATTTCGAAGATCCGCGTGATGCGATTGCAGCGGGAATTGCCACCGTACACCAGCATCTGGCGATGATCCCACTAATGAGCGTCAGCCGGAACTTCTTTATGGGGAATGAACCAACGCGCAAAGTCGCGGGGATCAATTTCTTCGACAAGAAACTGGCCGATGAAATCACTATGGAAGAGATGCGAAAAATGGGCATCAACCTGCGTGGTCCCGATCAGGCCGTGGGTACCTTGTCGGGCGGTGAACGTCAGACGGTGGCCATTGCTCGGGCGGTTCATTTCGGCGCCAAGATTCTGATCCTGGACGAACCGACCTCGGCCCTTGGTGTGCGGCAGACTTCGAACGTTTTGGCGACCATCGACAAGGTGCGCAGTCAAGGCGTAGGCGTTGTTTTCATAAGCCATAACGTGCGCCACGCGCTGGCTGTGGGCGACCGCTTTACCGTGTTGAACCGGGGCAAGACGCTGGGCACTGCACGGCGCGGGGAAATCACGCCAGAAGAGTTGCAGGACCTGATGGCAGGCGGTCAGGAACTGGCCGAACTGGAAGGGTCCTTGGGCGGAACGGTTTAACCCCGTTCCCCCATTTTGGGCCCACGGCCCGACATCAAACAAAATTGCAGGCTTGGCCAAATCGGCCTTGTGTTGAAAGGGATCACTATGGGCAAAACAGTCCGACTGACCGCAGCGCAAGCTTTGGTGCGCTATCTGGGTGCGCAGATGAACGAAGCCGGAGAGCCGTTCATCGCTGGTGTCTGGGCCATTTTCGGCCACGGCAATGTGGCAGGTCTGGGTGAGGCGCTGCACGCTGTCAAAGACACCCTTCCCACTTATCGCGGCCATAACGAGCAGACCATGGCGCATTGCGCGATTGCCTATGCCAAGCAGATGCGGCGTACCCGGGCGATGGCGGTGACCTCGTCGATCGGGCCGGGCGCGACCAATATGGTGACAGCGGCCGCGCTGGCGCATGTGAACCGCCTGCCGGTTCTGATCGTCCCCGGTGATGTATTCGCCACTCGTGGGCCCGATCCGGTATTGCAACAGATCGAAAGCTTTGGCGACGGCACCGTCAGCGCCAATGACTGTTTCCGCCCGGTCAGCCGCTATTATGACCGTATCTCGCGCCCCGAACATCTGCTGACCGCACTGCCGCGCGCCTTCCGCACCATGACGGACCCGGCCGATTGCGGACCGGCAACATTGGCCTTTTGTCAGGACGTGCAGGCCGAAGCTTATGACTATCCCGAAAGCTTTTTTGAGCCGCGGGTCTGGTATCAGCGCCGTATCCGCCCGGATGAAGGCGAACTGGCCCGTGCCGTCGCGGCCATCAAGGCAGCGAAGCGTCCGGTTATCGTTGCCGGGGGTGGGGTGCATTACTCGGGCGCGACCGATGCACTGCAAAGCTTTGCTGAGACGCACAACGTCCCCGTTGCCGAGACGCAGGCTGGTAAATCGGCCCTGGCCTGGGATCACCCTTTGAATCTAGGGCCGGTTGGCGTCACTGGCGGTGAGCCCGCCAATGACGTTTGTGCCGCCGCCGATCTGGTTCTGGCAGTCGGCACGCGGTTGCAGGATTTCACCACAGGTTCATGGGGCCTGTTCTCGAATCCCGAACGTGAGACGATTTGCCTGAACACAGCTGCCTATGACGCCGAAAAACACGGCGCCATGCCACTGCAATCCGACGCGCAAGTCGGGCTGCAAGAGCTGGGCACGGCCTTGCAAGGATACCGCGTCGATCCGGTGGCCGACACGCTGAAGGCTGAATGGTTTGGCAAGGTCGATAAGCTGACCGATGCGCCGGGGGACGGCAACGCTCTGCCGACCGACATGCAGGTGGTGGGTGCGGTTCAACGCGCCTCGCACAACGACACCGTTGTGATGTGTGCGGCGGGCACCATGCCGGGTGAGTTGCACAAGCTGTGGAAAGCGCCGCGCCCGGGTTCGTATCACATGGAATACGGGTTCAGCTGTATGGGCTATGAAATCGCTGGTGCAATGGGGATCAAGATGGCTCAGCCGGAACGTGATGTGATCTGCTTTACCGGCGACGGCACCTATATGATGGCGAATTCGGAAATGGCGACGGCAGCGATGATGGGAATTTCGTTCACGGTCGTCATCACCGACAATCGCGGGTTTGGCTGTATCAACCGGCTGCAGATGGGCACGGGCGGGGCCGAGTTTAACAACCTGCTGGATCATGCGGTGCACGAAACGCCATCTGCCATCGACTTTGCTGCCCATGCGGCGGCGATGGGGGCGACTTCGGTTAAGGTCAGCTCGATTGCCGAGCTTGAGGACGCGCTGGCTAAACGCGGCGAGATCAGAGGGCCGTATGTGGTGGTTATCGACACTGATCCGTACCCCTCGACCGAACATGGCGGAACATGGTGGGAAGTGGCCGTTCCCGAGGTCAGCATCCGCCCCGAAGTGAATGAAAAACGGGCGGCCTACGAGGTTGCTATCAAGGAAAGAAACACGAAATGAACGTGAAAATCGGAATCTCTCCGATCGCCTGGCAGAATGATGACCTGCCGGACATTACTGCGGCCTTCACCATGGAGCAGGCGCTGAAAGAGGCGCGAGAGATCGGCTATACAGGCGTCGAACGGGGCCAGCGAATGCCCTGCGATACCGAAGGTTTGCGCGCCTATCTCGACGGCAACGACATTGCGCTGTGCGGTGGCTGGTGCTCGGGCGCGTCGCTGGTCAATGACTTTGCAACTGAACGCGACGCTGTGCGCGCGCAGGTCGAGCAATTCGTGGCCCTGAACAGTCCGTGCATAGTTTACGCCGAGTGTTCGAACACCGTGCAGGGGCAGATTGGAACGCCGGTCAACCACCGCCCCAAACTGGCGAAAGATGAGGTTATGGCCTATGCGGCCAAGATCACCGATCTGGCCAAGTGGATGGGCGATCAGGGCATGACGATGGCCTATCACCATCACATGGGCACGATCATCGAAACCGAAGATGAGGTGAACTGGCTGATGGAGGGGTCGGGCCCCGAGGTGAAGCTGTGCTTTGACACCGGCCACCTGCTGTTTGGCGGCGGCGATGTGCTGGCCACCCTGAACCGCTGGGGCGACCGGGTGCATCATGTGCATTTCAAGGATATCCGGCCCGCCGTGGTGCAGGATACGCGCGAAAAAAACCGCAGTTTTCTGGATGCCGTTATCGCCGGGGCTTTTACCGTGCCCAGCGACGGCTGCATTGATTTCCAGGCGATTGCAAACGCGCTGAAGGCGATGGACTACGACGGCTGGATCGTGGTCGAGGCGGAACAGGACCCAGCCAAGGCGCCACCTTATGAATACTCCAAGATGGGTTACGACCACATTGTGGACGTGTGCGGAACGGCAGGGTTGAAGATCAAGGCGTAACACGCCGCCCAAGAGAGCAACACCAAAAGCCATGAGAAAGGAAAAAGTCATGGTAAATCAAGACCTCGGATATGTCGGCTATTTCGACCGGGAATCCTGCGATCTGGATGAATTTAAGGTGTTGACCTCGCAATGTCTTTTGGCCGATGCGGTGCCCCTTGCCGCGTCGGTTGAAAAGAACGTTCCTGTCTATGACATGCAGGCGTTGCGCCCGGCATTGGAACGGCCCGATACACGCCGGGCATTGCTGGCGGAATGGGCTTGGGTGCTGGACAAGTCCGCTGGCGTGATCGCCCTCAAGAGGGCGTATGCGGATACTTCTATCATCGACCGCGCCACCGAAATCTTCCGAGAGCTTATCGACGAGGAACGCCAAAGCGGGGCGGGTGAGGGCGATCACTTTGCAGCCTCGGGCGCTAATGATCGGATCTGGAACGCGTTGCAAAAGCAATGCCTGCGCGACCCCGAAGGCTTTGCGCTGTATTTCGGGAATACCGCGATTGCGGCAGCGTGCGAGGCTTGGCTGGGTCTGAATTATCAGGTCACCGCTCAGGTCAACCAGGTACGGCCCGGCGGTAAGGCGCAGCAGGCGCATCGGGATTACCACCTTGGGTTTCAAAGCGCGGACAGTGCCGCCCAGTACCCGGCCCATGCCCATCTTGTGACTGCGTCGCTGACGTTACAGGGGGCGATTGCCCATTGTGATATGCCAGTGGAAAGTGGGCCGACAAAGCTGTTGCCGTTCTCACAGCTTTACCCATCAGGATATCTGGCGTTTCACGATACCGCCCATCAGGATCATTTCGAAGACCATTATGTTCAACTGCCACTGGCAAAAGGTGATGCAGTGTTTTTCAACCCGGCGCTGTTTCACGCGGCGGGTGAAAACAGCAGCGCCGACATTCACAGGATGGCCAACCTGCTGCAAATCTCATCCGCGTTCGGGCGTGCGATGGAGGCGGTGGATCGCCGCGCCATGGCGCTGGAGGTTTTCCCCTCTCTCATTGCCCTGAAACAGCGCGGCGAGCTGGCAGGAGCAGAACTGGACGCCGCCATCGCCGCCACAGCGGAAGGCTACCCGTTTCCGACAAATCTGGACACGGATCCTCCGATCGGAGGCAACGCGCCGGAAAGTCAGGCCGATATCCTGCGAAGGGCCGTGGTCGAGGGCTGGACCGAAACAATTCTGGCCGAGGCGCTATCCGCCCTGCACACAAGGCAAGCTGCCTGAAGCAAGAACATCAAGGAGGCTAAAATGGCAGACCTGCTTAAGAAACCCTTCGGTACCCATGGCAAGGTCCATGACATCACCCCGGCTAGTGCGACTTGGCAGTATGTCGGGTTCGGCCTCTATCATCTGCGCGCAGGGGATAAGGCGGCTGAGGCCACTGGTGAGCGCGAGGTCATTTTGGTCATGGTCGAGGGCAAGGCGCAGATCACTGGCGCCGGCCAGGATTGGGGTGTTCTGGGAGACCGGATGAATGTCTTTGAGAAGACCCCGCCGCACTGCCTGTATCTGCCAAACGGAACTGAGTGGCAGGCCATCGCCGAAACCGATTGCGTCATCGCCGTCTGCACCGCCCCCGGCCAGGGCGGGCACGCGGCGCGGCGGATCGGGCCCGACGGCATCACTCTGACCGAACGCGGCAAAGGGGTGAACACGCGCTATATCAACAACATCGCGATGGAAGCCGAGGATTATGCTGACAGTCTGCTGGTGACCGAGGTGTTTACGCCGAACGGGCACTGGTCATCGTATCCTAGCCACCGACATGACGAAGATGATTACCCGCGGATCACCTATTTGGAAGAGACCTACTACCATCGCCTGAACCCGGCCAACGGCTTTGGCATTCAGCGGGTCTATACCGATGACGGTCAATTGGATGAGACGATGGCAGTCTCAGACGGCGACGTCGTGACCGTCCCGCGCGGCCATCACCCGTGCGGCGCACCTTATGGGTTTGAGATGTACTATCTGAACGTCATGGCCGGACCTTTACGCAAGTGGCGTTTTGTACCCGCTCCCGAGGTTGAATGGATCATGGAGCGCGACGGGTAGGTCCGATCGGTCTACGCGGCGCGCTTTGAGTTACGTTTGCTTTGCGGAAATAAGGGTTTGAGAACCAGCTTCAGTGGCTTTTTGAACACGTCCACAACGAAAAAGAAAACCGGTCTCGACGCGCGGATCATGGACCGGGCATAGGCGTTGGCTTCCTCTTCTTGCTCGGCCACCTGTCCACCCTCACTGTGCCCAAGAACGTGATGGCCGACCTCGTGGTAAAAGGTGACTTCATTGTTGAGTGTTTCAATCCAACTAATCAGACCTTTGAGTTGGATCGTTGGTTGGGTCAGCACAATGCCAGAGAAGAACAGGTTGTACCTGCCCAGATAGTCAAGCTCAGGCCGCTCGGCGATAACGTCGATACGGGTCACGTCCTTTAACGACAATCCTTTGGTTTTGCTCCAACGCTGAAGGTTACGAATGACGCGACGCGAATTTGCGACGTCATCGGCAATGAATACTGGAACGGTTTCGGCCAAATAGGCTGAAGGTGCATCTTCCAGCCGTTTTGCCAAAAGGTTCAGCGTTCTGCGATGTACTGGATGCAGTTTGATCGGTCCCAGCCGCATGACTTCCTGCCGGAACGCGTCGCCGTCCATCTCGCTTAGCAGCGCCAACAGGATACCAAAGTACTTTGGTAAAGGACCCGGAGGATTGTTTTTCCAGGCATTGGAGTTGAGTTTTTTCTTTATGACCGGGATGGCCTCTTCCTGATCAGAGAGTAATGCCCGCCATGCATCCCTAACAGTTTCTATGTGGTCAGTTGAAATGCCCCGCAAGAGCTTATTGAGGAAGCGTTCGGCGTTTTGTTGCATACCTCACGAATAACAGGATTATTCATGGAGTGTAAAATTCTCTTTTTGAAGTAATATGTTAGATGCTCTGGTATTAACTTTGCGGCGGCGCTCCGAAGGCCCGGATCACGAGCCGTGCGGCGGCTTCGACCGGGTCGTGGGTTTCTTTTAGAATGGTGACGCGGTCGAACCTTTCGGGGTCGCTGTTTACGGCTTCGCGCAGGGCGGCGCCAAAGGCCATGCGCAGCTCGGTCCCGATATTGAATTTGCAGATGGAGGTCTCGCGGGCCAGGCGGGTGCGCTGTTCAACCGGCACGCCGGAACCACCATGAATGACCAAGGGCACGTCGGTCACGGCGTCGATCTGGTGGATGCGGTCTTCGTCTAGGCCGCCTTCCTTGTTCTGCTGCAGATGGACGTTACCGACAGAAATCGCCATCGCATCTACACCGCTTTCACGTGCGAACTGCGCGGCCTCGGCCGGGTCGGTACCATTTGACCCTTCGCCACCGGAATAGCCGACAAAGCCGATCTCACCTTCGCATGAAATCCCCGCCGCGTGGGCCATTTCGGCAATCGCGGCGGTCTCGTCAATATTCTGCTGCAACGGTTTGCGTGATCCGTCGAACATCAGCGATGTAAACCCGCTGTCCAGCGCGATTTTGCAGTCCTCATACGTATAGCCGTGGTCCAGATGCGCGACAACGGGGACCGAGGCGTTTTCGGCCAGATGGCGGAACATCTTGCCCAGCACAGGCAGCGGCGTGTGTTCACGGCAACTAGGCCCCGCTTGCAGGATTACCGGCGCGTTTTCAGCCTCGGCCGCGGCCACATAGGCGCGCATGTCTTCCCAGCCCAGCGTGACCAGGCCGCCCACGGCATAGCCTTGTTCATAAGCGGGGGACAGGACGTCTTTCAGCGTGACAAGGGTCATTTGAACTTTGCAATCATGTCTTTGATGCCCGGAATAGTCTCGATCTGGTAGGCATGGGTTGGCTGGAAATATTGTACCAGAGACCTCTGGCTGAGACCGCCGAGAATGGTGAAATAGTACATCTCATACCCCGGCAGCACACAGCAGGGGTGATAGCCCTTGTCGATGCAAATCGTGGACCCGTCGACGATGTGATAGGCATCGCCGGGCTCGTTATCTTCGCGTTGCAACATCTGCAGGCCCGATCCCCAATTGGGCTTGAAGCGGAAGTTATAAGTTTCGTCATGGCGCGACTCTTCCGGCAGGCGGTTGGTGTCGTGCTTGTGACTGGGGAATCCGGACCAACCGCCTTGACCCACAGTGAACAGCTCACTGACCAACAGACGACCTACCTTGTCGTGCTGTTTCTGACCAAGGATGTGCTTGATCTTGCGATGGGTTTTGGTGTCATCGCTGCCGTATTGCACAAGGTCATGCTCGCGCACATCGAACGGGTCCAGTACCTTGTCGTATTTGGCCCCGGCGATGAATATTTCGGCCTGGTCCGAGACGCAGACCATCTGAGCCTTGGCGCCGACGGGGACATAGACGCCCTCGGGCTCGCCATCCCAGACGTCTTCACCCCGGTTGCCGAGCTTGGGGAACTGTACGCCTTCAACGTCGATATCCACGCTGCCGGTGGCGGGGGCGATGCAGGTTTCATACCCCGGCACCTGGTATTCGAACACCTCACCTTTTTTCAGTTTAACGATGTTGAAATAGTTCAAAGGCACCGTAGGGTCGTCGGCATCGACGATGGGTTTGTTCTGATTGTCATAGGGCGCGATATGCATTGGGGTCTCCTATGTGGTCGGGCCGGGATGGGCGGCAAGGAATGCGTCCAGCTCGGGTGTTGTGGGCATGGCGGGGGCGCAACCGGGTTGCGAAACCACGATTGATGCGCAAGCCGAGCCGCGCATCACGGCGTCTTTCAGTGAATGCCCCGCCGCGATCGAGGCCAGCAGGCCAGCCATAAAACTGTCGCCCGCGCCGTTGGGTTTGACGGCGGTGACGGGGTATATGCCGGTGGCAATTTCCTGACCGTCTACCAGCGTGACGGCACCTTTCTCGCCCATCTTGTAGATGACGATCCGGCCGGGCTTTTCGGCCAGTTCCTTGGCTTTTGCGAACCCTTTTTCGATACCGCCAGCCATGAAGCCGAATTCTTCGTCATTGCCGACGATCAGGTCGCTGGCGTCTCCCGCGCGCGACAGCACACCCGCGGCAACCTCAGCCGAAGGCCAGCTGTAGGGGCGATAGTCGATGTCGAAGATGATCGGCAGACCAGCCGCGCGGGCATTGTCAAAAGCGCGGAACGTGGCGCTGCGCGAGGGTTCGGCGGCAAAGACGGTTCCAGCCGAAATCACAGCAGAGAAAGCTGAGAAATTAACCCTGTCCATATCTTCGTCGGTGACCTGAAAATCGACTGCGCTATTGCGATAGATGACGTTCTGGAAATTCTCGATTCGGCTTTCATAGACGGCCAGCGACATGCGGTATTCACCGCCCAGAACGCGGATATAGGATGTGTCCACGCCGTAATTGCGCAGCTTGTTAAGGCAGAACCGCCCCACCGCATCATCCGAGACTGATGTGATCAGCGACGCGTGACTGCCCAGCTTGACCAGGCCCGCGCAGATGTTCGCGGATGACCCGCCCAGATCGGCGTGGAACGTGTCGGCATCCTCGCTTTTGACACCAATGGGATCGGCATACAGGTCCATGCCAGCCCGCCCTAGCACTGCAAAGCGGTTTCCTTTGATACCGTCTATCAAAGCGCTCACGTCATGTCCTCCGGCAAAGTGGGGTCGGCAAAGTTTGGACCTTGCGTTGAATCGATTCACACGATACTCATTTTGCAACCGGTTGCAAATAGTATGTTCGGAGCCGTGACAGATGCCTGAAATCGGAATTGGAATTGTGGGTGGCGGCTATATGGGCAAGGCTCATTCCGTCGCGATGTCAGCAGTAGGTGCGGTGTTCAACACCGCATTGCGTCCGCGTCTGGAAATGATCTGTGCCTCAAGCCCTGAAAGTGCCGAACGCTATCGGGCGGCCTATGGATTCAAGCGCGCGACTGGGGATTGGCAGGCGCTGGTCAAGGACCCGGCGGTCGAGGCCGTGGTCATCGCCTCGCCTCAGGAAACCCACCGTCAGATTGCCGAGGCGGCCTTTGCATTGGGCAAGCCGGTTCTGTGCGAAAAACCCCTTGGCGCGTCGATGGCTGATGGAGATGCCATGGTTGCCGCGGCCGAGGCGGCTGGTGTCACAAACATGGTCGGGTTCAACTACGTCCGCACGCCTGCCACTCAATTTGCACGGAAACTGATTGCCGACGGTGAATTGGGCGAAGTCACCTGGTTTCGGGGTGAACATACCGAGGATTTCTACGCCGACCCCGATGCCCCGGCCACGTGGCGCACAACGGGTATGGCCAACGGCACCATTGGCGATTTAGCTCCACATATGGTCAATGGGGCGCTGGCCTTGATGGGGCCGATTGCCGAAGTGATGGCCGAGGTTGAAACCGTCCACGAAACCCGTCCCGGTGGCAAAGTCACCAATGACGACCATGCTCAGATCATGTGCCAGTTCGAAAATGGCGCGATGGGCAATATCTATGTCAGCCGCATCTCAACCGGGCGTAAAATGGGCTATGCGTATGAGATTTCGGGCACCAAAGGCGCGCTGCGTTTCGATCAGGAAGACCAAAACGCCCTGTGGTTCTATCGTCGCGAAGGCCCCGAGGCGCATCGCGGTTTCACAAAGATCCTGACCGGTCCTGCACATCCGGACTACGAACCCTTCTGTCAGGGCCCAGGCCATGGCACTGGATATCAGGATCAGATTATCATTGAGGCCAAGGATTTCCTTGAAGCCATTCATGCCGGCCAACCGATCTGGCCCACCTTCCGAGACGGGCATGAGGTCAACCGGGTGCTGGCTGCAGCGCTGGCCTCGTCCGAGCGGCGGCAATGGCAAAACATAAGCGATTTCTGATCGCGCAACCGTAAAACCTGAAGAGAGACAAGAACCATGGCAAAGCTGAGATGGGGCATGATCGGTGGTGGCGAAGGCAGCCAGATTGGGCCTGCGCACCGTTTGGGAGCGCTGGCGGACGGGATGTTCGAACTCGCCGCGGGCGCGCTGGATCACCGCCCCGATGTGGGTCGGGAATATGCCCGACGGCTGGGTGTTGCTGCGGACCGCGCCTATGGCGATTGGCAGGAAATGCTGGCGGGTGAAAAAGGGCGCGAGGACCGGATTGATCTGGTGACAATTGCCACGCCAAACTCAACCCATTTCGAGATTGCCAAGGCGTTTCTTGAAGCCGGATTCAATGTGCTGTGCGAAAAGCCGATGACCATGACCGTGGAAGAGGGCGAAGAGATTGTCCGCGTGGCCGAGGCTTCGGGCAAGATCTGTGCAGTGAATTATTGCTATTCCGCCTATCCGATGGTGCGGCAGGCCCGCGCAATGGTGCGGGCTGGCGACATTGGGAAAGTGCGCTTGGTGGTGACTAATTTTAGCCATGGCCACCACGGCGACGCCACCGACGCCGACAACCCGCGCGTCCGTTGGCGGTATGATCCGGCCATGGCGGGTGTATCTGGGCAATTCGCTGATTGCGGTATCCACGCGCTGCATATGGCCAGTTTCATCTGCGATGACGAGGTCAAAACACTGTCCGCCGATATGGCCTCGACCATCCCAAGCCGCGAGCTGGAGGATGATGCAATGGTGAATTTCCGAATGGAGGGCGGCACAGTCGGCCGCCTGTGGACTTCATCCGTGGCAATCGGGCGGCAGCACGGGTTCGACATTCAGGTGTTTGGCGAAACCGGGGGAGTGCGATGGCACTCGGAACAGCCCAACCAGCTGATTTATACACCCGTGGGGGGGCGTACTCAGATCATTGAAAAGGGTGAGGGTGGATTGCATGATGAGGTGCAGCGCCTGTCCCGCGTGGCGATTGCGCATCCCGAAGGGTTCCCCCTGGCCGTTGCCAATATCTATTGCGATCTGGCCGATGCGATCCGCGGAGAAACCCGTGACGGCCTGCCCGGCGCTTCAGACGGCGTCCGCTCGATTGCTGCCGTCCACGCGGCAGTCGCATCAGGCAAAGAAGACGGCGCGTGGAAAGATGCGCGCCCGCCGATGTTCCGATAATCAGGGGCGGGGCCGCAATGTGCCCCGCTCGATCACCCGGCAAGGGAAAATCCGCGCTTCAGGATAGCGTTTGGGATCTTTCAGCATCTCTTCAACCAGATCGACGGACGAGGTGATGATCTGCTTGATCGGCTGATGAATGGTGGTCAGGTCAATGTTCTCCCAACGCGACATTTCCATGTCGTTCAGGCCGATGATGCCGATATCTTCGCCGGGTTTCAGCCCGTGGTCGCGCAGGGCGGACAGCGCCCCAACCGACAGAATGTCGTCACCGCAAAAATACCCATCAGCCGGGGCACCTGCCAGCAGTCGCAACATCTCGGCACGTCCAGCCTCGAACGAATAGGCCCCCGCGAATGAGTGGGACACATCAAGCTCGGGGTGCTTTTCGACCTCTTCCATAAAGCCGCGATATCGATCCATGGCCGAGGTCGCATCTTTTGGCCCCCCCAGATACCCCACACGCCGATACCCGCGCGCCAGCAATTCCCGCGCCGCCATGCGCCCGCATTCGACGTTGTCGATTCCGACCACATGCACTTCGGGCGACGTGGCTGAGCGGCCAAACGTATGCACCACCGGCACGCCAGCATCATGGAACGCCTTGGCAAAACTGGGCGGCAGGGTCGATGAGGCGACGATGGCGGCATCCACAGAATACTGCCGCAGCATCCGCACCGAATTGGCCGGTTCAGTCTCGTCCGTCAGGTTGACGATCAGGGGTCGTAGCCCGCGCTCCTGCAGGGCGCGGGTGAACTGGTCGAAAACCTCAAGGAAGATCGGGTTGTGAAAGTTGTTGGAAATTAGCCCGATTAGCTTGGTCCGCCCGGTTGTCAGCGACGACGCCAGCGCATTGGGGCTGTAGCCCAACTCTTTGGCGGCTTTTTCAACCTTGCTGCGGGTCTTTGCCGAAACCGAGGCACCTTCGGTAAAGGTCCGCGACACGGCCGAGCGTGACACACCCGCTAGGGCAGCAACATCTTTCAAGGTGACACTCATGACTGGCGCCCACGGTTAGGGGGGAAGCTGATCAGCAATTTCATGAAACAGATAGTATGCGCCAACAGCTATATTTTGCAATCGGTTGCAAGGCCGAGAGTCAAATAACACCGAGTCCGTGGTATTTGTGGAAGCAGTGGGAGAATGGTGGGTGATGAGAGACTCGAACTCCCGACATCTTCGGTGTAAACGAAGCGCTCTACCAACTGAGCTAATCACCCGTGACGCTGCATGTAGCCAAGCCTGCGCGCGGGTGCAAGAGGGTCCGGCACAATTTCTTTACCTCAATACCGGATAATCCGCCCTAGTGTATCGCAGGCCCCGGTAGTCTTGTTCATTTTCCGCAGGCTGGCCCTGATCGTATGGGAAAGACGCTTGCGTGCCCCCGGTTGCCTCAGATATCTCCGAAGGGACGCAACCTTCCTGACGCGAGAGCATATGATCCTGTCCCTTGCCCGCCGATGCGCAATCGCGGCCCTGGTGCTTGGCACTGTAACGCTGGCACCGCTCCGGGTCAGCGCGGCAGAAGTTTTGGTGTTTGCGGCTGCCAGTCTGAAAACCGCGTTGGATGAGATCGCACCGATATTCGAGCACCAAACAGGGCATCAGGTGACGGTGTCCTATGCGGCCTCGTCAGTGTTGGCGCGGCAGATTCAGTTGGGCGCGCCCGCAGATGTGTTCATTTTCGCCAATGTGGATTGGATGGATGTTCTGCAGGATCAGGGATTGATCGACGTGGCCTCGCGCGTGGATCTGTTGGGCAATGGGCTGGTTCTGATCGGTGGGTCGGATCAGGCGCAGATCGGGCATATTCAGCCGGACACCGATTTGATTGCAAGGCTGGGCAGCGGGCATCTGGCCATGGCGCTGGTCGATGCGGTGCCTGCGGGTATCTACGGCAAGGCGGCCCTGCAAAACCTGGGGCTGTGGGAGGGCGTGCAACCTCGGATCGCCCAGACTGACAACGTGCGCGCGGCGCTCGCGCTGGTCGCGGCAGGGGCGGCGCCACTGGGGATCGTTTACCAATCCGATGCGCAGGTTGAAGATCGGGTGAAGGTCGTGGCCTCGTTCCCGTCAGAGCTTCACCCGCCGATCATTTACCCCGCTGCCGTAACCACTTCGGCGCGGCCTGAGGCACGGGCGTTTCTGGACCACCTGCAATCGGATACGTCCCAAACCATCTTTACAGAACAGGGTTTTACCCTGCCGGGCAGCTGACACATGGGATGGTTGGGGCCCGCAGAAATTGAAGCGCTGAGATTGTCGCTGCGCGTTTCCTTCTGGGCGACGTTGGTGACATTGCCCTTTGGCATTTTCGTGGCTTATGCGCTGGCGCGCTGGCGGTTTCCCGGTCGTCAATTGCTGAATGGGTTGGTGCATCTGCCGCTGATCCTGCCGCCGGTTGTAACCGGGTATCTGCTGCTGCTGACATTCGGGATTCAGGGGCCGATGGGCAGGCTACTGGGGGAGTTCGGCATCGTGGTCGCCTTCCGCTGGACCGGGGCGGCGTTGGCGGCGGGGATTATGGCCTTTCCATTGATGGTGCGCGCTATTCGTCTGTCGATCGAGGCGGTAGACCCCAAGCTGGAACAGGCCGGGGCGACCTTGGGCGCGTCGCGGCCCTATGTGTTTGCGACCGTGACCCTGCCAATGATCCTGCCGGGTGTGATCGCCGGAAGTATTCTCGCTTTCGCCAAGGCAATGGGCGAATTTGGCGCCACGATCACCTTTGTCTCAAACATCCCAGGCCAGACACAGACCTTGCCGTCAGCCGTCTATGCCTTCCTGCAGGTGCCCGGCGGTGAGGGGGCGGCGACCCGACTGGTTGTTATTTCAATCATCATTGCCATGGGCGCGCTGCTACTGTCGGAATATATTGGTCGTCGCGCCGCCGCTCGGGTGTCGGGGTCATGAGGCTGTCTGTCCGCCTGCAGCATGACCTGCCCGATATCAAGCTGGACCTCAGCTTTGACGCGCCCTTGGGGGTGACGGTTCTGTTCGGGCGGTCGGGGTCGGGCAAGACCACCGTGGTCAATGCCGTGGCGGGACTTCTGCGGCCCAAAGCCGGGCGTGTTACCGTTGATGGGTGGGAACTGTTTGATACCGAACAGGACCTCTGGTTACCGCCGCATCGTAGGCGATTGGGTTATATCTTTCAGGAAGGTCGCTTGTTCCCGCATCTGACAGTGCGCCAAAATCTGGCCTATGGTCGCTGGTTCGCACCAAAGCGCGCGCGCCGCGAGAACCCGGACAAGGTGATCGAAATGCTGGGCATCGGGCATCTGCTGGATCGCCGTCCAGCGGGTTTGTCGGGCGGAGAAAAGCAGCGAGTCGCCATTGGGCGTGCGCTATTGGCCAGCCCGCGCCTGATCCTTGCCGACGAGCCGCTGGCCGCGCTGGACGAGGCGCGCAAGGCTGAGATCCTGCCCTATTTCGAACGGCTGCGGGATGAGGTTTCAGTGCCCATTCTGTACGTCACCCATTCCGCGGCCGAGGTCGCACGGCTGGCCACCTCTGTCGTCGCTTTGCAGGATGGCAAAGTGGTGCGGCATGGCCCTGCCTCAGAAGTTATGGCTGACCCGTCCGTGGCTCCGGCCGGGGTTCGCGCTGTGGGCGCGGTGCTGAATGTGCGGGTTCAGGAACATCATGCGGATGGGTTGACCGAGCTGGAGGCCGGCGGTGCACGCCTGTTCCTGCCACGTATCCCGCATCAAGTAGGGGAAGACCTTCGAATCCGTATTCCCGCGCAAGAGGTGATCCTGTCCAGCAAGCGGCCTGATGGATTGTCGGCGTTGAACATGTTGGAAGGGACGGTTGACACCATCCGCGCGGGCGGCGGGCCGGGCGCCATCGTCTCATTGCAAACGTCCGCAGGGCCGATCTTGGCGCGCGTGACCCGCCGTTCTGTCGCGGCTTTGGGGTTGGAACCGGGCAAGTCCTGTTTTGCGGTAATCAAGACCGTTGCCCTGGCTCCGCAGGATGTGGGCGGCAGGCTGACCCCGTCTTAAATCAGCGCGCGCGCTTCGAATTCACGCAGAACCAAACGGGCGGCGCGACCGAAGCCATTCCCATCAGGGGTCGCGGTATCGGGGAATATCGCCGCCAATTCCTGCAATGCCTCGGATGACAGCGTGTACAAGGATTCCTCACCCAGAAACAGGCTTTCAGCCGATGCGCCTTCGGCGGTCAGGATTTCATGTTCGTCCAGCAGAATGTGGAAATACTCGACGGCCGCGTCAGAGGTTTCAATATCGATCCCTGGCCAGGAACACAGATGTTTGGCCGCGACCAGCGCCTCGGGCGTGCCGAACAGCAAATCGACCTTGGGACCGCGGATCAGAACGCGGTGCTGCTGCGACACCAGCAAATCCCGGCTGGGCGTATTTGGGCCAAGGCTGCCCGCGCTGATCCTGACAGGCCGCATGGCGGGATTTTCCCGTAATCGCTCGGGTGGCAGTACGCTGCTTTCGATCCATCGGATCGGTTGCGGGCCGTGATCTGCGGTCAGAACCTTATCGCCAACTGATAAGGCCTCGATTAGTTGCGCTCCACCCGGGGTTTCGATCAGCGTGCCAGCGGTAAAACACACCCCTTCGATGGTGATCGTGATCTCTTGCTGCAGGTCGAAAGGGAAAGGTCCAAGAAAAGTGCCGAACTCACCGGTCACTTGAATGGTGAAGGTATCGGTGACGATTTGGTTGTCGTCCAGACTGTCAAAAAACGCTGGGTCAACTGTATAAGTCCATTCCCCAGTATTCGGGTCGACGCTGGCTGTTCCAAAAGCCGGAGGCGAAGAGATGACCCATGTTTCCGACAAAATGGGGACGTTGCTGTCCAGATCCAGATCGCCCATAGCCTGGTTCGGAGGGTTGCCGGTCACATCGCCGGTTATTTCACCCGTAATTGCTATCGAAACCATGTCACGTGCCCTCTGCCGCCAGAACCTGCGCGAACTCCTGCTTGCGGTACAGCTGCATATGAATCGCGCCCGTGTCATCACGCGTCCATTCCACGATCCGGTTTTGAGACATATCACTGTCCATGCGGTTCGTACGAACCCTAGGATGGGGGATGCTCTTTTTCAGCATCTCTACAATCTGATTGGTCTGCCCGAACGGGGCAACCAAGTCGATGATCCAGAACGACGAGCCACTGGTGAAGTCAGCTTCGGTCAATGGGGTTTCCTGAATGGCGTATCGATGCTCGACCTCGGGGCTAAGGCCAGCGAAAGTCACAAATCCGCGCGGAAAGCCATTTTGCCGAAAGATGTGATACTGGCCCAACCGGAATGGTGTTTCAAAGGCATAAAGCACCTGCGCCAGACTGCGATCCCTATGCGGTGTTGTCAGCGACGCCAGATAGAACATCGCGCCGAAATCCGCGTATTTTTCGGGCGGAATGTCGAACCAGTCCTTTGGGAATGCCTTGCTCAACCCGTGCCTCGTGCAAATGACCGACGATCTGAGTTTACCCTCTAACGCCCTGAAATGATACCGTTTCAGTCACAGCGGCTTGTTTCCGTTGCGGAACGGTGAGAATTGCGCCGCATATCGCAAACTTTACTCAACGGGCCTGATCCCTATCATTTCAACCACAGCCGAATTTTGGTCAGAGGAGATTTACTATGCAATTATTCAAATTATTCAGCATAGGTGTTCTGGTGTCGGTGCCAGCCCTGGCGCAAGCGACCGGGTTTGGGTTTAGGTATGGCTTCAATCCCGGCTTTCGCACGACAGTGACGCCATTGGACAATGGCAACTATCAAGTGGCCACGCATGGCACGTCAAAGGCAATTGCCTATTGGTGTGGTATCGGTGATTTCGCCATCCGCACCCTTGGCCTGCCGACAACGCAGCAGATTTATGTTTCCAGACCTTATGAAAAGCAAACACGGACGGTGGAGTTTTCGCTGACTAAGCCCGAAGGGGGCAGCACAAAAAAGAGTTATTCGATCAGCGTCAGCCGCGTGGGCGAAAGTATGTCGGCATCCGGGGCGCAAAGCCGTTGCTACGATAACTTTATGGATTTCGATTTCTGAGGGTAGATCAGACCCATTTGGCCATCGGCGGCAAGCTCATCAGCACGGCGTCGGGATCGTGGCCGGTTTCCAGCCCAAACTTGGTGCCCCGGTCGTAAACCAGGTTGTATTCGACATAGAGGCCCCGATGCACAAGCTGAGCGTTCTTGTCGGCATCGTTGAATCCTAGCACGCGGCGCTGTTCGACCAGGGGTAAAAAGGCCGGAAGAAAGGCACGGCCGATATCTTGTGTCAGCGCAAAATCCGCAGCCCAATCGCCGGTGCAGTAATCATCCATGAAGATACCGCCAACCCCGCGGGCGCGCTTGCGGTGCGGGATATAGAAATATTCGTCCGCCCATTCTTTCAGGCGTGGGTAATGACCTGGCCCGTGCGGGTCCAGATGCGCCTTTTGCGTGGCGTGGAAATGGGCCGTGTCCTCGTCATATTCAATGCAAGGGTTCAGGTCGGACCCACCGCCGAACCACCATGCATGTGGGGTCCAGAACATGCGAGTGTTCATATGCACCGCCGGAACATGCGGATTTTGCATATGCGCGACCAGCGAAATGCCCGAGGCCCAAAAGCGCGGGTCTTCGGTCATGCCCGGAATGCCTTTGCGCGCTGCCATCGCCTGCTGCGCGCTCGCGCCAAGTGTCCCGTAGACGGTTGAGATATTGACGCCGACCTTTTCGAACACGCGGCCACCGCGCATCACCGACATCAATCCGCCGCCCGCATCCGTGCCATCTTCGGACTGGCGCGTGGTTTCCTTGATTTCGAACCGTCCAGGTCTGGCGTCCGAAAACGGCCCGGTGTCGTGGCTGTCTTCAAGAGCCTCAAAGGCGGTGACGATTTGGTCCCGCAATTGGCGGAACCATGCAGAAGCGGTGGATTTTTCGGTGTCGAACATATGTGTCAGTGCGCTGGGGCTGCAACGGGGTCCAGCAGGGTGCGGCCGCCGTCAATGGTTAGAATTTGTCCGGTGATGAAACCTGCGGCGTCCGAGGCCAGAAACTGTGCTGTTTCGGTCAGTTCGGTCGGCGCAGCAATGCGGGCCAGCGGAGTGTGTTTTTCTATATCGTCCCGAAAGTCGCGGTTCTCTTTCAGGGTGGAGCGCAATGAGGCGCTCATCACGGATCCCAATGCGATGGAATTTACCCGAATACGGTTGGGGGCCAGCGCGACAGCCAAGGATCGGGTCATCTGATCCAGCGCGGCGGTCGAGACGGAATAGGCCATCAGGTCAGGGTGGGTTCGTCGCGCTGCAATCGAAGACAGGTTGATGATCGAGCCTGCAATGTTTTCCTCGTCATCTCCGGCTTGTTTGATCATACGTTTGGCGACCAACTGGCTTAACCGTAGGGCGGGCATTAGGTTCTGATTCAGAAGGGTGCGGACTGAATCGTCTTCGGCATCCAGCGGATCAGAAGGGATCACCTGACGGGCGCCGTTGATCAGGATATCCACCTGATCGAAGGCGTCGATTGTGGCCGACAGCAGGTTGGCAATTGTCAGCTTTTCCCGCAGGTCGCCAGCAAAGAAACGGATATTGCTGTCATCGGCCTGCTCGCCCAGTTCTTCGGCCAGCCGCTTTTCGTCCATGTCGGCAAACATCACATTGGCCCCGGCATCGGCAAAGTGGCGCCCGATGGCCAGGCCGACCCCGTTGGCGCCGCCGGTCACGATTGCGGTTTTGCCTGCTATGGAAAAGGACATGCGCTTCCTCCTGAATTGCGGCGCAGGTTAACTGGGATCACCGCCGAGGGCGAGAGGCATGGAACACCTTGAACCGATTGTCGCCGGTCACTTCTTCGACATGCGCAAATGTGTCGGTCAATGTGGGCTCATAGGGGAGGTGGCGGTTGGCCACCATCCACAATGTGCCATTGCGGGTCAGGTTCTTTGCCGCGGATGTGATAAAGCCTTGCCCCAGTGCCGGATCGGCGTTGCGCGTAGTGTGAAACGGTGGGTTCATCACCACGGTGTCGATGGGTTCGGGCGAGCGCCATGTCACCGCATCGGCCCAGTGAAACTGAGCGCGGGGATCAGTCACATTGGTGCGGGCACAGGTCAGCGCAATATGGTTGGCCTCGACCAGGTGCAAGGATTTCAGGCCCGGCGCCTGCAGCAGCCCGGCCGAAAGATACCCCCAACCAGCCCCCAGATCGGCGACCCGAGCGCCCAGCTTGTCCGGCAGCGCGGCCCGCAACAGGGCCGAGGCCGGATCAATGCCGTCGGCCGAGAATACGCCTGGCGCGGTTTTAAAACCGTCCGCGGTCTGATGGGCGGGCGCGGCCCAATCCGCAAAAGCATGCGGATCGGACTGGAACCAGAAGATCTTGCCATGCGCCTTTGAAATCGGCCCCTCAACCGCGACCCGCTTGCGGATGTCCTTCAGCAAACTGTCCACACCGTCGGTCTTGGCGCCGTCAACGACAATCACGCCATTCGCGCGGGTGCAGGCCTGCTGCACCATCGACCGGGCCAATGCCTTGGCGCGAGGTAGGATTACGATGGCGTCCTGACAGGGATCTTGCGCCACGGGTACAACCGCGAAGCCCTGTTGGGTGAAATGGTCGTGAAAGGGTTTAAACGGCTGCACCACTTGCGTTTCACGCGGCAAATCAGACAGGTCACTGGCCGTTGTTGGCCCCAGTACAGTCAGTGGTTGCGACAAGGTCAGACCGCTTTGCAGCGCAAGATCAAGGCGAGGGGACATAAGCGATTCCGTAAGACCGGTCTGGTCTTACTCTTCCCGTTCCATGGTGCATTGCAAGGGGTGCTGGTGCCTGCGGGCGAAATCCATGACCTGGCCCACTTTGGTCTCGGCGATCTCATGGCTGAACACGCCAACGACGGCCACGCCTTTTTTATGCACCGTCAGCATGATCTCGAACGCCTGCGCGTGGGTCATGCCAAAGAACCGTTCCAGTACATGCACAACGAATTCCATCGGCGTGTAATCGTCATTCAGCAGCAGAACCTTGTACAGCGGCGGACGCTTGGTCTTGGTGCGCGTCTGTACCAGGACAGACGCATCTGCATCGTCGTCGTCCGATTTGTCAGACATCATCCATTGGTGTTCAAGCATCGCGTTCTACTGTCCGATTCAGGCTTCGGTTTGTCTTTGCGCTTATATAACGTCGAACCAGCCAGAGAAAAGAGCCAGCAGGACGTAATAGCCATGGGCCAAAATCTTACCACAATCGGCTTCGATGCGGATGATACATTGTGGCACAATGAGCGGTTTTTTCAGCTGACGCAGGCTTATTTCGCCGATCTTCTGGCGGATCACGCCGAAAGGGATCACCTGATGGAGCGTCTGCTGGCCGCAGAAAAACGCAATATCCGGCACTATGGATATGGAATCAAAGGTTTCACCCTATCGATGATCGAAACTGCGATTGAGGTGACGGACGACCGGGTTCCCGCCTCGGTCATTCGGCAATTGATAGAAGCCGGGCAAGAGATGCTGGCCCATCCGATCGAGCTGTTGCCCCATGCACGCGCGGCGATTGAAAGCGTGGCAGCGACTCATCAGGTGGTGCTGATCACCAAGGGCGATCTGATTGATCAAGAGAGGAAACTGGCCCAGTCGGGGTTGGGTGAGCTGTTCGACGGGGTCGAGATTGTGTCTGAGAAAACGCCCCAGACCTATCGGCTCATCTTTGGCCAATACGGTGACGGGCCTGCATCGGCGATGATGGTTGGCAATTCGATGCGCTCGGACGTGGTGGCCCCGATACAGGCCGGGTGCTGGGGCGTGTATGTGCCGCACGGTCTGGTTTGGGAAATCGAACAGGCCGAAACCCCGGCGGATAACCCGCGATACCGCGAGCTTCAGGATTTGGGTCAGCTTGCCAATCTTGTTCAGCGACTCAGCTGATGTGGCCGAATGGTCTCAGTCCTGAAAAATCGACGCCCAGCGTCGGCAAATTCTGGTCATATTCATGGATTTGGTGGTGGCAAGGGTGCGCCTGACCACATGTGGTGTGTCTGTGGCAAGCTCAAGAAACCGCGAATTCACGAGCTTTTTGTTTCTTTCACTGGGTCTCTGTGTTAGCCTGGTCAATAATATAATAATTATTTAGCCGACCGGGAAAACCCGGCGGCCCGAGGTAGACAGAGGCAAAGATCGTGCAGGTTCGGCGGACAGTTCCGGCCCGAATGGGCTTATTCCTTATAGCATTCTTGTGGCTGCTCTCCTTTGCGCCGTTGCAAGGGGTGGCTGCTCCTTATGCGGCGATGGTGATCGATGCACGCACCGGCGAGGTGCTGCATTCGCGCAATGCCGACACACGGCTGCATCCGGCTTCGCTGACAAAGATGATGACGCTTTATATTGCGTTCGAAGCGGTGCGGAACGGTGAGATCGATCTGGATACCCAGGTGCGCATCACCAAGAAGGCCGCGTCCGAGCCGCCGTCAAAGCTGGGCTTGCGGTCCGGTCAGCGAATTGCATTCCGCTATCTGATCCGTGCCGCGGCGGTTAAATCGGCGAACGACGCTGCTACCGCCATCGGTATTGCGATCAGCGGGTCCGAGGCCGCCTTTGCCCGCCGCATGACCCGAACCGCCAAGGCGATGGGCATGAGCCGCACAACCTTCAAGAACGCGCATGGTTTGACGGAATCAGGCCACCTGTCGACCGCGCGCGATATGACCACTTTGGGCCGTCATCTGCTGTATGATTACCCGCAATACTACAATCTGTTCTCGCGCCAATCGACACATGCGGGGATCAAGACCGTTCCCAACACCAACCGCCGCCTGCTGGCCGCCTATAAGGGCGCTGATGGGATCAAGACAGGCTACACCCGGGCTGCGGGCTTCAATCTTGTGGCCTCGGCCAAGCGCAAAGATGAACGTATCATCGCCACCGTCTTTGGCGGCAAGTCGGGTGCATCGCGCAACGCCAAAGTGGCCGAGCTGTTGGACATGGGCTTCCGCCGCGCCCCGTCTCGGGCACCGATCCGTAAACCGGCGCGCCCGGCCTATGCCGGGAATGTCGGTTTGGGTGCGACGGTTGCAGCTCTGACCGGTGCACCAAATTCCAGTCTCCGTCCGGTACTGCGTCCAACGGCAGGGTCTGCAGTACAGGTTGCGGGCACGGTTGCTGCGACAGCGGCCAAGAACGGCGCGCGTATTCAGGACGGTATTGCAGCCGCCATGGCCGCTGCGGATATCCAAACCCCAACCGGCGACACAGCGCGCCCCGCTGCGCGTCCGGATGATCTGGTTCTGGCGTCGGCCGATCCGGCCGTGCAGCCGGAACCCGAGCCGGAAATTGTCACCCGCCTTTCCACGTCCGGCGGGCATCTGTGGGGCGTCAACGTGGGCCGCTATACCACCCGATACGAGGCGGAAAAGGTTTTGCTGAAAACTGCCCTGTCGGAAATGACCACTCTGGAAGGCACGCTGCGCAAGGTGAACCAAAGCTCGCGCGGCTTTGACGCGACATTCCAGGGCATGACCCGCGAACAGGCCGATTTGGCCTGCCGCAGGCTTCAGGCCCGGAATGTCACCTGTTTCATGATCGGGCCGTCATAAGATCCGACATATACTCTCCTGGATGGATCTGGGCTGCGAGGAAACTCGCAGCCCTTTTTTGTCAGGGCGTTTTAGTCGAACACGTGGCCATGCTGGTATTGTTCGTCCTGCCCGGCGGCGGCTGTCAGGGCCGCCACGTTGTCCTTGGTGAAGAACCCGTCATAGTGGTGGCAGCGTTCGATATATTCCGTGATCAGCAGCGTATTCTTCGAGTGTTTCGAGAAAATCTGCTTGAGGTTCGGATCGTCTTTGCATTCACCCACCACATGGGCCAGAAACGGCACGCCTTTATCCTTGAGCGTATTAACCACGAAATCGACGTTTTTCTCACCGGCGTTGTGATCACCGTCCTGAATTTCGATGGCCATGTGATGCAGGCGACGGCCAAAATTTCGGACGAAATCCTCGGTCGGCATCGGCAGTTGCTCGAATGAATTGATGAAGGACGGGGTGTTGTTGGCGGTGAAGACCTTGGCGGGCGATTTCTTGTCATCATCCACATTCGGGTTTCGGTTCACGTTGGTCGACGAGTTCATGTCAAAGATGTTGTACGCACCCCAGAAGTAATAGGGCACCATGGTTAGAAACTCGAGGATCGCGTCCTCGCGCTCACCGGCCAGAATGCGGGTGGCAAGGTGATCGACCCCCAGCATCAAGGGTGAGATTTTGCTGTCTGCGCCAAAAGCGGCGGCCTGATCCAATTGCGCCTGCTCGGCGTCGCTCAGCAACACGCGGTCACCCAGACCCAGGCTGTCGGGGTCATTGAAATCCAGCGTGGAATAACCGACCCGGTTGCAAGTGAAATCCGACGGGGTGGTGAACCGGAACCCATCCAGCGTGTAGAAAGGGTTTTCGGTATCGCCTTCATATTCAAAGCGGATATTCTGATCCTCAAGCGTCTTGCTAAGGGTATTCAAGTCTGTCACGCCGTAAATCTCTCCGACATAACGTGTTTGCGGAGTGCCGCGCGCCAGCGGATACATGCGGTTGATGCGGGGAATGAAATCCTCAAAGCTGGGGCTGAGCGGCGCCATCACGATCAACGCCGGGTAGTCGGTGTGTGAATGCAGAACCGAAAACTTATGCGTCTGCCCCAGATAGCTGGCCGTGTGGCGATATGGGGTCATCACATACAATTCGATCAGCGTATCGAACAGCGCTGCGGTTTCCACTTGCTGGACAATCGCCCGCATCGGCCCGACCTGATCGGCAACACCAGAGCTGCTACGCCGCTCATAAATTTTGGGTAGATACTCGCCGAAGAAGTCCGAGTTCTTCTTGTCCCCGCGCGGTTCATAAGACATCAAATCGAAAGACATAAATTTCCCTCCTTGCGTGGGCCCAGAGAGTTCCGGACCCGGCGTTGCCTGGATTTCCAATAATCAGAACATGCACTTGCAGGCATGCTAGGGTCAGAAATCCAACTGGGCAACACTAAGAAGGTGGGGCGCAGACCTTACGCCCGGATGTCTATCGGGTGAATTTTGTCACCTCGACACCACCTGCGATCAGGTTTTCGCGAACGGACCGGGCGATCTGCACTGCGGTCGGCCCATCCCCATGCAGGCAGATCGTGTCGATTGAGGTTTCCAACCGCTTGCCGGTTTCGGTGATGATTGCACCTTTGCGGACCATGTTCAGCATGCGTGGGCCTGCCAGTTCGGGGTCGTGGATGACCGCGCCGGGCAGGCTGCGATCAACAAGCGTACCGTCATCGTTATAGGCGCGGTCGGCAAAAATCTCTCCCACCCATTTGCAACCCAATTCGCGCACGGCCTCTTCCTGTTTGGTAACAGCCAGCACCATGACAATAATGTCCGGGTCCACGTCCAGCGCGCCCTGATAACAAGCTCGTGCCATGTCAATATCGACCGAACACATATTGGCCAAAGCACCGTGCAGCTTCAGATGCCGGACCTTCGTACCAACCGCCTTGGCCATGCCCATCGCCGCGCCAAGTTGAAAACGGACCAGATTGCGCAGGGTTTCGTGGGGCACCTTCATATTGCGGCGGCCAAATCCCTGCAGATCGGGAAAGCCGGGATGCGCGCCGATGCCGACATCGTTCTGGGCAGCCGACGTCATCGTTTTCGCCATGACATCGGGATCGCCCGCATGAAAACCACACGCGATATTGGCCGAGGTGATGATCTTCAGCAGGCTTTCATCATCGCCCATATTCCAAGGGCCAAAGCTTTCCCCCATATCGGCATTCAAATCGACGCTGGGCATCGGCAAACTCCTTATTCGGTGCCAGAGATCATTCCGCTGATCAATTGATAGGATAACAGGTCGGGGATGTCGTGCGGATCGCGGACCAAGGGCTCGACCCGCGCGCGCAATCGCGACAGATCGGACAGGTAAGTGGCGTGCAGGGCGACGGCCTCGTCCATGGACACAAATGTAAACTTTATCTGCCCGCCGGCCGGGGTTTGCGCCGCCCGGGGCAGATCGCAGGGCAGGACAGTGGCGATACGAGGGTAACCACCGGTCGTCTGGCACTCGGGCAGCAGAATAAAGGGGTTTCCGGTGCCGGTCATCTGGATGTCGCCCGGGGTGATCACATCTGACAGAATGTTCAATTGACCCTTTGCGGCAAAGCCTTCGCCATCGTTTTCCAATTGCATGCCCATTCGGTTGGCCCGCGCACCGCGCCGAAACGCGGTTTCGGTAAAACGGTCCAGCGTTTCTGGATCGAAAAGGGGGGTCTGGAAGCTTGCCAACACGCGCAGGGTGCCCCCGGAAAATCGGTCACCGGGGCGCAGTTTCATACCGGTGTTGCCTGAATAGGGACCGACGGGCAGTCGGTCGCCGGCCTGCACGGCACGCCCGACATTCGCTGTCAGGTGGGCGGAACGTGAACCCAGAAACAGCGGTACTTCAAATCCGCCACCAACATGCAAATAGCCATAGTTGCCCTGATTGGCGGCGCCGATCGTCAGCTTCTGACCCGCCTCCATAGAGAAAGAGGCATTCCAGACAATCGGGACGCCATCGATACTGGCCTGCATTGGCGCGCCGGTCAGGGCGATGCTGACCGGTTGCGTGGCCTCGAACGTGCCGCCCATTCCCGCCATTTCCAGGGCTGCGCAGTCCGGGCTTTGACCCAGCAGCGCGGCACCCTCATGCAACGCCAGTTGATCTGCCGCCCCTGACCGTGAAAGTCCCTGATCCAGATATCCCGAACGCCCCTGATCCTGAATGGTGCAGGCCGGGCCAATCTGATGTACCAGCAGGCTCATGCCGGGATCTCCTCTCGGGTCGCCCCGCCTAGACCATCATTGGTTTCGCGTATCTGTTCCAGTTCTGCGCGTGAGACCGGCAGAAATTGCATCTCGTCGCCGGGGCGCAGGACAAAGCTCTGTTCGGCTTCGGGACGGAAACAGCGAAAAGCGGTTTGGCCGACATGTCTCCATCCTGTCGGATTGGGCCTGGAAAACAGCACAAGTTGCGATATCGCCAGGATCAGCGCTCCTTCCGGCACCATAGGGGTGAGCTTCTTGAGGCGTGGAATGTTGAACTCTGGCCCTAGCGGTCCAAGATATGGCAGGCCGGGTGCAAAGCCGATGGTTAGAACGCGAACACGGGTTTCACTCAGGCGTCGTATGGCTTCGGTTGGTGTCAGCCCAGCTGCCGCTGCGGTTTCGTCCAATTGCGGCGCTAATTCACCTCCGTACACAGTGGGTACCTGCCACAAGCGGCGACCTGCAGGAAGCGGTGCCCGATACCAGTCTTGTTGATGCAGCATCTCTTCGATCCGCCCGTGGATTTCCTTGTGCGGCAGGGCAAGGGGATCGAACCGAACATAGGCCGAGGCCAGAGACGCCGATGTCTCAATCACACCTTCCCATCCAAGAAGGTCGACCGCATTGCGAAATGCAAGCGCCGCCCGGTTCGAGGATTCAGCCATCGTGTCAGCAAACGAGACCAATAGACCGTCCTGACCAACCGTCCGTATACAAGGAAAGGGATGCGCGTGCGTAGCTGTCATATTACTGTGCGTTTGGCTGTCTCTTTCCGGCGAGGTGACAGTATCCGAGGGTAATGCGCAAGACCCGGCGCGCGCGTTGTGCCTTTTTCAGTGCCCTGTTTGGTGGCGAGTCGGGGAAGCGGGCTCAAAATTGACTCGGATCAGGTGATGCGACTCGGTTGGGTCTTGTGGATGTCGGCTGGGAACTCACTATATATAGGGTATGCGGGTGGTTGACCGACTGCTTTTGGTGGGGCAACTGCGTGTGCCTACTGCGTGAGTGGTGCATGTGGCTTAGTTGAGTGTATCTTAATCATTTGAAAAATAGGTGAAAAATATCAATCCGCAAAAAAATCGCGCAAGAAGCAATTTTCCTCTTGCGGGTTGTTTGGGTAAACCTTAGAACCCCCTTCACCGGCGCTGCTGAGGCGGTGTTGGGACGCTGGAGACGGCGGAGACGCTCAGGAGAGACTGGGGGCATCTTGAGGGATTTGTTAGGCGGGCGCGCT
>NZ_JBQFUX010000006.1:0-220847 GCF_056539405.1 Ruegeria sp. BB5
CGTCGTGACAAGGGATGGGGTGATCTGGCTGATGGTGCGGCCCCATTTTGTGACAGGGTTTTCCGCGATGAAAATGATGTCGTTTGAGCGCAGCTGGAATTGCGCGGCCAGGGTCAGCTGTGCGGCGTTGCGGATATCAAGGTGCCAGGCGGTGACGGCGCCGAACTCGCGGGCGTCGGTTGCGGCGCGCAGCACATAAACCTCCGATGCGTCGCCGGTTTCCTTGGCGATGCCGCCGCCGGTGTCGAACAGCGCATCGGCCAGGGTGGCCGCGTGGTTGAACGGCAGGGCATAGCGGCCCTGGGTGCGGACCTCGCCGGACAGGTAGACGTAATCGCGATCAACCGCGTCCAGTTCGATGGACTGAACAAAGTTGTTGCGGCGCTCATCCAGATCGGCGCGGCGCAGATTGACGGCCACGTTCAGCTCTTGCAGGGCGGTCTGGCGGCCTTCCAGCACGGTCTCGCGCAGGGCGATCTGCTGGGCAAAGAAGCGCTCGGCCCGGTCCAGATCATAGTCGGTATCGACAAAGACCGAGTCATCAGCGATCAGCTTGAGGTTCTGCAAGGCGGTGCGCGCATACAGATCTTCCAGCGGGATCTGATACATCTGCCCGTCGCGGTAGATGCGCACCGAGGAATTGTCGATATCGCTGACCGAGACCGACCCGGCGGCCGACAGCGCCTCGCCCAGGGTCAGTTGGGTCAGGGTGATGGGCTGGATGCCGGGCTGGCCGACGGCGCCGCCGACCGAGACGCGGCGGGAATTGAACTCGGCAATTTCCAGGCTGAAGGTGGGGTCGATCTGGTTTTCCACCAGACGCTGGAACAGCAGCGCCTCGGCCTCATCCACGGTCAGGCCGACCAGCCGCACGCGGCCGACATCGGGGATGTTGATCGAGCCGTCATCCTGCACGGTATAGCCGTTGCGGCTGTTCTGCGCGGCCAGCAGGCCCGACAGCTCTCCGGCGGTGCCTTGGGTGGATGGCGTGGACAGCACCAGCACGTCGCCGATGCCAATGGTGTAGGGGCCGGGGTTCACTTGCGGTGGCGGGTCCAGCTGCAGCCCGGCGCGTGATCCGTCCTGGGTCGAGGGCGCCTCGGGCAGGGGGCCGGTGCCGCGCAAGCTGGTGGAGGAGCCCGATCCGGCCGACAGGCCAAACACCGAAGGCAGGGTTTTGGGCGCATAAGGCGAGCGGTTGGCCACCAGCACGGTCTCGGGCGTGACCGGCACAACGCGGACCTTGCCGGCATCCGACACGCCTGCGGTCACCGAGGGGCTGCGGTAGATGGTTGAACATCCGGCGATCAGGCCGCTCAGGGCCAGCGCACTGAGGAGAAGGGGGAAATGGCGCACGCGCAGTCCTTTGCTGTTCAAAATCTCAACTCTCATCGGGCACCACCTTTATGACCATGTTGCCCAGGAAATCGCCGGTCCATTGCGAGGACTGGACGATGCGGCCGGTGCTGTCCTGCACCCAGTAAATGTTGCTGAAGGTCTCGGCCACCCCATAGCAATCCTCTTGCCGCTTTTGCGCGGCAACGGGCGTGCCCTGCAACACCACCGGGTCAGACCCCAACGGGGTGATCCGGCAGCGATAGGCGTGCAGCTCGATCTCGTCATTGCCGTTGAGAAAGCTGTGGAACCGCTCGGCCCGGCCCGAGCCGCCGCTCAGGATCAGCGCCGCGCTCTGGCTGACATCCGATCCGGCCAGACCGCCGCCGAACCCCTTGGCCGAGGTCAGCAACCCCTGATCCAGCGTGATGGTGGCGCCATCCGCACTCAGCCAGGTCTGTACCCCGGCGCGCTCGGTCTCAAGCAACATGACCCCGGCCAGATCGCGGGCGGGAAAGCCGACTTCAAGCCGCGGCGGGATCGGGCGGCGCGCGGCCAGCGCCTGCGCGCGCGGATGGAACCGGGGCGCATTGGGAAACAGCGCCCCCTTCAGCAGATCGACATCTTCCTGCGCGTCGCCGCAGGAGATCAGCATCAGGGCCAGCAGGGCCAGCAGGGCAGGGCGGCGCAGGGCTGTCATCGCCAGAACCTCCCCCAGCCGCGCGACAGGTCCTGCGCGCGGGCCTCGCGGGTGACGCCATAGAGCCGGTTGCGCACATGCAGTCGCGCGCCGCCATCGCGCAGAACGGGGCGGATGGTCTGAGCGATCTTGTTGCGCGACGGACGCCCGGTCAGCCATGAGACCGGGATTTCCAGCCGGATACCCTTGTCGAACGAGCCTTCGCCGAACTCTTCCGAGCTGACATTGGTCAGGGTAAAGAAGGCACCAACCTTGAAGCCGTTGTTGAACTCGCGATCCAGCGTGAAGGTGGCGCCATAATCGCCCGCCAGGTAGCGCCCGACATCGACCTGCGCGTGATACTCGCCCGGCAGATCGTAATAGGCCGAGACATGCCCGGTGGCGACGGAATAATCCTGAAAGCCGAACAGCACGTCGAAATCGCGTTGCACCGCATAATTGGCCTCGGCCCCCAACGCCAGGCGGCTGTTGGTGGGATACCACAGCAGTTCCGCCGACAGCCCGCCGAACATGGTCTCGAGATAGCCCAGCGTGGTGCGGGCATAAAGGTTCGTGCCCGGCCGCCACAGGTACTCGCCGGTCATATGTTCGATCCGCAGGTTGGATTCGCGGGCATAGATCGCCCAGTCTGAGCGCACATGCGGCAGCGGCGAATCCGAGACCCGGGTGCTGTCATCCAGCGTGCTGAGGATCGGCAGCCGCAGCCCGGTCGACAGGGTGAAGCCCGGCGAAAGTGTGTAATCCAGCCCCAGCGCGGCGCCCACCTCGTATCGCAGCGGGTCGTCGGGGTCGAAGAAGGAAAAGTTCAGATACGGCCCGAACCGATAGGAAAAATGCGGGTAAGCATCGCTGAGGATACCGCCCTGCACCAGCGGCAGCGTGTCCGACACCTCGGCCCGGGCAAAGCTGCGCCAGGCATTGTCGGGGTCGTGTTCCAGCTCATACAGGTCGTCGCGATTGACCCGCACCGCGCTCAGCGGCACGCCGTTCGACATCAGCGCGATGTCGAAATGCTCGGTTTGCGGTGGTTCTTCATTGGCCATCACACGGGCGGTGCGCCCCAACGCCTGGGCGGCCTGACCATAGGTGGTGTTCTCGACCCCGACCTGAACCGTATCGCCGGTCTCCGACAGATAGACCAGCCGCAACCCTTCCTGCGCCAGCGCGGCCTGCATCCGGGACCGGATGTCGCCGGTCGCGCGGTCCGCTGTTGCGGCAGCGGTCTGCGATCTGGGCTGCAACGGCGGTGGCGCGGCACCTTGTCCGCCCGGCGCCACCGATTTGCGCGGGTCGACGAAATAGCTCAGCGTCAGCCCCAGCGTGGAGCCATAAAGAAAAGATGTGGTCAGCTGCGTGCCATTGTCGAACCGGTACTGGACCCCGACATTGATCGGGGATCTGACCCGGAAACTGTCGTTGACCGCTTCCTGGCTGTACAGATCGGGGGAATACTCGGCCAGAAAGGTCAGCCGGTCATTATATTGCCAGCTGGCGCCCCCAAACAGCGCCGCATCGCCACGGAACCAGTTGCCGAATTCCAGCTCACCGCCCTGACCGTTCGAATTTGGCGGCGGCCGGGTGTCGAACCGGCTGCCAAACACACCCAGCGGGTTCGAAAACGCGCCCCGCCCCGCCATGCGGCCCCAGCCGATGCCACCGGTCAGCTTGAGCCGGTCCTGAAAGGTCTTGGTGGCCACAAAATACTCGGCGGCATAAACACCGGTACCGCCAAAATCGCGTAGCCCCATCACGATGGCCGGGCTGTGCCGGCTTTCCTCGCGCAACCGGAAATGGATGTCAAAGCTGCGGTCATACCGGGTGGTGTCGGGCCCATCCAGCCTGTCGATCACCGCATAACGAAAGCTGCCATGCACCCAGGGCAGCATCTGGAACGTCATCGTCCCCCGCCCGCTATTGCGCAACCCCGCAGCGGTGAAAACCAGCGCCCCGTCATCGAACATCTCGGCGGTTGGGATCTCAAGCAGGCCGGGCGTACCATAGGTCGAAACAGACTGCGCCTGACCCACGCCCGCCGCACCCGCACATACCAACGCCAACAGGCTTCTCAACCTCAAAGACACCGCTCGAATCTTCACGTCAATCTATCGCTTTTTCGATCGGCGTCTCACTAACAACTTTCAATACAAACGTCCCGAAACAATCCGCCAAAAAAAATATCCACAAAACACCATGTGGCAATTCTGCAATTGAAGAGTTAACGGCAGTGTGGCCGGGCCGGATAGCGTTGCAGGCCACCCTTGAATTTAAGGAAACGCGCCTAGGGGTTCTGCGGGCGCGATCTGTGGCAAGCCTCTGAAAAAGCAAATTTTATCTGCACGTTTATAGAATTTTTTTCAGCAATGACATTCTCACCTCCGAACGGTTGTGATAGCGTCCGGCCAAGACTTGTTTTAGGAGATTCATGATGATCAGAGCGACCGTGTTGGTTCTGGCCCTTTCAACCACAAGCGCCTTTGGGCAGGACGCGACCGACGGGACGACCCCGGAGCCTGTCGATCCTACTCGTGTAGCCCCATTGGACGATGCGGCGGCTGCAGCTGCGGCTGAAGGTGTGACTGGTTTTGTACCTCTTGTCGCGCCCGCACTTGGCGTGGCTGCGGCCGCAGTAGGTGTGGCTGCTTCGGGCGGCGGTGGCGGCGGGTCGTCAAACAGCACCACAAGCACAGTGGGCACCAACTGATCCGCTGTTCAAACAAACGAATAGTAGTGCGCCAATACGGCGCGCTGTCACCGGGAAAACCACTGCGGCAGTCTTTAGTTTTTAGATTGGTGTAATGTGTCGTGACACCGGAATTATCCTTTAGACACCTGCTTACAAACTTTTACGCCAGACACACGTAAAACGTGTGTCGTGCCGCTTTACCCTATGGCACCAAAACATGAGCTTTGGGCCTAAGCGCTTGACCATACCCCAACCTTAGAAACACGGCCGAAACTGTCTGAGATACAGTCATGTTCCCATGGGACATGGATGAAAAAATTGACTGAACAGTAAAAAAATGCTGCCATCCTGCCAGACAGGAGAGTGTTATGACAAAAACAATATTTTCAAGAAGAGTACTGCTGGCCGCTGTGGCGGCTGCCTCAACCCTATTCTCCGCCGGTCTGGCGGCAGCGGAAACCGTCAAGGTCGCGGCGATTTATACCTTGCCGGTGGAACAGCAATGGATCAGCCGCATACACAAGGCCCTAAACACCGCAGCCGAGCGTGGTGACATCGAATACGTGTTCTCGGAAAATGTGGCGAACACAGATTATGAACGTGTGATGCGCGAATATGCCGAACAGGGTGCACAGCTGGTTGTGGGCGAGGTGTTTGGCCTGGAGCGTGCGGCGCGCAAGGTGGCTAAGGACTATCCTGATACCGCCTTTTTGATGGGGTCATCTTTTGGGCCAGTAGCGCCCAATTTTTCGGTCTTCGACAACTGGATTCACGAACCGTCTTACCTGACTGGCATGGTGGCAGGGGCTGCCACGGAATCGAACGTGATCGGCATGGTCGGTGGATATGCCATCCCCGAGGTAAACCGCCTGATGAACGCCTTCATGGATGGCGCGCGCGAAGTGAACCCAGATGTCACATTCCTCGTGACCTTCATCGACAGCTGGTACGATCCGCCTAAGGCCAAGGAAAGCGCCATCGCGATGATGGATGCGGGGGCGGATATCATGTACGCAGAACGCTTTGGTGTCTCGGATGCGGCGGTTGAGCGTGGTGTAAAGGCCGTAGGCAACGTCATCGACACGTCGGGCGACTACCCCGGCACGATCATGGCCTCAGCCCTGTGGCATATGGAGCCGACCATCGACAAGGCCATCGCCAATGTTGCGGGCGGCTCTTTCGAGGCTGCGGATTATGGCCAGTACAGCTTTATGGGTTATGGCGGCGGGTCAATGGTTCTGGATGAAGAGCTAGTTCCGGCCGAGGTTCTTGAGGCGGTGAATGCCCGTCAGGCCGAGATTCTGGACGGTCTGTTCCGGGTGAATGTCAACGATGACCGCCCGGTCTCGGATAACTGATACTGCTCGGGCCGGTTCAGCAACTGGCCCGTGTTTCCAATGACAGACTCCACGGTTCTGAAACTCAACGGGCTGAGCAAACGCTTTGGTCCCGTCGTCGCCAATGACGATGTCAGCCTGATCCTGAACAAGGGCGAGGTTCTGGCATTGCTGGGCGAGAACGGCGCGGGCAAGACCACGCTGATGAATATGTTATTCGGGCATTATTTGCCCGATTCAGGGTCTATCGACGTCGCTGACGAGGCGGGTGTTCTGCAGCCCTTGCCATTGGGTCACCCGCAGGTGGCGCTGGCCGCAGGCGTGGGCATGGTGCATCAGCATTTCACGCTGGCCGAGAATATCTCGGCCCTAGATAATATCACATTGGGCTCAGAACCCCTGCTTGCACTGCGCCGCAACCGGCAGGAGGCCCGAGAAAAGATTCAGGCCATTATAGATCGAAGTGGCCTGACCGCGCCGCTGGATACGCCCGTGGGACGATTGTCGGTGGGTGAACGGCAGCGGGTGGAAATCCTGAAAGCCCTGTATCGGCAGGCGCGAATTTTGGTACTGGACGAACCCACCGCCGTGCTGACCCCGCAAGAGGCCGACACATTGTTCGAAAACATCCGGATGATGACGGATGAGGGGCTATCGGTCATTTTCATCAGCCACAAGCTGCGCGAGGTTCTGGCCTTTTCTGATCGGATCGCGGTGCTGCGCCACGGACGCAAAGTTGGTGAGATGGCTACATCCGAAGCGGATGAGAAATCTATCGCCCGAATGATGGTCGGGGCGGATACGCCGGAACTTGCCGGGGGCACCATGGCGCCGGGCGTTCCGGTACTCAGCCTGTCCGGCGTGTCAGTCGCTGGCCGGTCCAAGCGCGATACGCTCAGTGCTGTGGACCTAACCGTGCATGCGCACGAAATCCTCGGGATCGCTGGGGTTTCGGGCAACGGACAAAGCGGCTTGGCAAATGTGATCTCGGGTCTCGTTCAGCCCGAACAGGGTCTAATAAAGGTGGATGGAGTTGAAATTGGCACGCTCAACCCCGCGGCGATGATACGGGCGGGCGTGGGGCGCATCCCCGAAGATCGCCACCACGAAGGCATCGTTGGCGCGATGAGCGTGGCTGAAAACATGGTGATCGAGCGATTGGGTGACAGCGACGTGCAATCGCGCGGCCTGCTGCGACGTGAGGCGATCGAAGAGAACGCCGCCCGCCTTGCAAAGGCTTATGACGTGCGTGGGCCGGGTGTCGAAGCCCAGGCGCGGTTGCTGTCGGGTGGCAATATACAAAAGCTTATTCTGGCGCGGGTATTTGATCGGGCACCGCGTTTGATCCTGGCCAATCAACCGACGCGTGGTCTGGACATGGGGGCTGCTGCCGAGGTCGGACGCCGCCTGCTTGAGGCGCGCGAGCGTGGGGCCGGAGTGGTTCTGATCTCAGAAGATCTTGATGAAATTCTGGGTTTGGCCGACCGCATCGTGGTGATCCGCGATGGTGAATTGCACGAGGCCCCCGGCCGCGACCGCGAACAGATCGGGCTGATGATGGCAGGAGAACCGGCATGATCCGCATAGAACCGCGCCAGACTCAGTCGCGAGCCTTTACCCTGGGTGTTCCAATCCTGTCCGCCATAATTGCACTGGGGTTTGCCGCCATTCCATTGCTGGCCGCGGGGGCGAACCCTATTCTGGCGTATCAAGAGATGTTTCGCGGCGTATTTGGTTCTGTTTTCGCATTTTCCGAGGTGCTGACGCGCGCCACGCCACTGATCTTTACCGGTCTGGCCGCCGCTTTGGCGTTCCGCGCCAAGCTGTGGAATATCGGGGCCGAAGGGCAGCTGTATCTGGGCGCGATGGCGGCTGTGGCGATTGGGTCGGGGGTGCTGGATGTCCATGGTATCTTGTTATTACCGCTGATCGTCGTGCTGGGTGCTGCAGCGGGTGCGGCGGGGATGGTTGCCCCGACCTATCTGAAAATCCGTTTTGGCGCGGATGAGGTGGTGACTACGTTGCTGTTGAATTTCATCATTCTGATCTTTGTGCAGATGATGCTGGAAGGGCCCCTACAGGACCCAATGAGCCTGGGATGGCCGCAATCCGCCCCTATCCTGGATCAGGGTATGTTGCCGCCTTTGATCGAGCGGATGCGGGTGCATTCAGGGTTGATTGTGGCTCTGATACTGGCCGGATTGGCGCAATTCATGCTGGCCCGATCGGTTTGGGGATTCCGTTTGCGGGCGGTGGGGGAAAACGCTGCTGCTGCGCGCCATGCCGGGATCAACGTAAACCGCTCGCTGTTTGGCGTGGCCATCTTGTCTGGTGGCCTTGCGGGGCTGGCCGGGGTCAGCGAGGTCGCCGGGCTCAAGGGGTATCTGACCTCAGACCTGTCGCCGGGCTTTGGCTATACCGGCATCGTGGTCGCCATGCTGGCGGGGCTGTCACCTGTGGGCGTGGTGATCGCCGCGTTGTTCATCGCATCCGTGTTCGTGGGTGCCGACAGTATGAGCCGCGCAATGGGCGTGTCGTCCTTTCTGGCCGATCTGGTGGTGTCGGTTTCGTTGCTTTGCGTGTTGGTTGGTGGGTTCTTTGCCCGCTACCGGATCGTTCGGGCCAGCACGTCAGGGGTCACGTCATGATGGATATCCTTAATATCCTGCTCTCCGAAAGCTTCTGGGCCGCGTCCTTGCGCATCGCCACGCCGCTGATCTTTGGCGTTTTAGGCGCGCTGATCTGCGAGCGGGCGGGTGTGCTGAACCTCGGGATCGAGGGGATATTTGTCGTCGGTGCCATGTGCGGCTGGATGGCCGTTTGGCTGGGCGCGGGGCTGTGGGGCGGCGTGCTGGTCGCGGCGCTGGCCGGGGCCTTTTTTGGTCTATTGCACGCGATCCTAACGGTGCCTCTGGGTCTGTCGCAACATGTCTCAGGTCTGGGGATCACTCTGTTTGCAACTTCCGTCAGCTATTACTCCTATCGCACCGCATTGCCGAACGTGTCGTCACCGCCGCGGATCGAGCCATTTCAGCCACTGGATTTGCCCGTACTGTCAGATCTACCCTTTTTAGGGACTGTTTTGTTCCAGCAAACCGCACTGACATGGCTGGCTCTGCTCATGGTGGCGGTGGTCTGGTATGTGATGAACCGCACCGCCCTGGGCGTGGCCATTCAGGCGGTTGGAGACAACCCGGACAGTGTCGATGCACAGGGCTTATCGGTTTACGGGCTGCGGATCGGGGCCATTGTCGCGGGCTCGGCCTTGATGGCTTTGGGCGGGGCTTTCCTCACGATGAGCGCCTTTGATGCCTTCTTCTTCGGCATGGTCAACGGGCGCGGCTGGGTTTGCATCGCGCTGGTAATCTTTGCCAGTTGGCGGCCTGGAAAGGCGCTGTTGGGCGCGTTGTTGTTCGGGGCCTTTGATGCGTTGCAGGTGCGGCTGCAAACCGAGATCGGCGCGCTGGTGCCAGGTCAGGTATTCCTGATGGCCCCTTATATCCTCTCGATCATCGCCCTTGTGGTTGCGGCGCGGTCGGCGGATTATCCGCGTGCACTGCTCACCCCCTGGTTCAAGGGCCAACGATAGGAAACGTCATGTTCGATCTGATCGTCAAGAATGCCACCCTGACCGATGGCCAGACTGGCATTGATATTGCCTGCGTGGATGGCAAGATCGCCGCGATTGAATCCGGGATCACAGCCGAAGCTGGCGAAGTAATCGATGCGGGCGGCCAATTGGTTTCTCCCCCTTTTGTTGACCCGCATTTTCATATGGATGCGACTCTATCGCTGGGTAATCCGCGCATGAATGTCTCGGGCACATTGCTGGAAGGTATCGCGCTGTGGGGAGAGCTGAAGCCGATCCAAACGGTCGAGGACATCATCGCACGTGCAATGCGGTATTGCGAGTTGGCCGTGGCCAAGGGGATTGGCGCGATCCGCAGCCATGTAGATACCTGCGATGATGAGCTGAAGGGTGTTGAAGCCCTGCTGCAAGTGCGCGAGCAGGTGAAGGACTACCTGGATCTGCAACTGGTTGCCTTTCCGCAGGACGGTGTTTTGCGCGACCCGACCGCGATGCAGAACACGATCCGCGCACTGGACATGGGTGTGGATGTGGTGGGCGGTATTCCGCATTTCGAACGCTCCATGGCGGATGGGGCCGACTCTGTACGTCAACTTTGCGAAATCGCGGCCCAACGTGGCTTGATGGTCGACATGCATTGTGACGAAAGCGATGACCCGCAAAGCCGCCATATCGAGACGTTGGCCTATGAAACCCAACGATTGGGTCTAAACGGACGGGTGGCGGGGTCGCATCTGACCTCGATGCATTCGATGGACAACTACTATGTCTCAAAGCTGATTCCGCTGATGGTCGAGGCCGAAGTACATGCAATCCCGAACCCGTTGATCAACATTATGCTTCAGGGCCGCCACGACACGTATCCCAAACGCCGCGGCCAGACCCGCGTGCGCGAATTACGCGATGCGGGGATCACCGTGGGGTTCGGATCGGATTGCATGATGGACCCGTGGTATTCGCTGGGTAAGGCCGACATGTTGGACGTGGCCTTTATGGGGCTGCATGTGGGGCAACTCTCAAGCCGGGCTGATATGGCATGGTGTTTTGATGCGGTGACCGAAAACTCGGCCCGGATCATGGGGTTGCAGGGGTACGGCGTGGCCAAGGGTTGCGACGCGAATTTCGTTCTGCTGCAGGCCAGCGACAAGATCGAGGCGATCCGCCTGCGCGCCCATCGTCTGACCGTGGTGCGCAAAGGCCGGGTTATCGCCCGGTCGAATCCGGTGATCCATGATCTGAACTTGCCCAGCGGGCAGACATCTCTGGATGAGGCACGCGTGCCATTCACAAGCTGAAATCTGACAAGGCCCAACGGTGTTACAGGTTTGAACGCGGCAAATCTCGATAAGCTCATCCTGAATCTCTGCGGTCAGATGCTCCTGTTTCGTGCATATGGGCGTACATAAACATTAAATTCGTTAACCATTGCAGACTCAGACGGGTCTGCTGTGCTAGGTCTGTGACTGAAGTTGGGGGCTTCAGAGGGGCGACATGTCTCAGGACCTTAGGGACTGGCTAAGCGCACTTGGACTATCTGACTATGCGCAAGCCTTTTTGGATAACAAAATTGATTTCGCAATTTTGCCCGATCTGACGGGCGAAGACCTGATCGAAATCGGAGTGACCGCTGTCGGAGATCGCCGCAGGCTGCTGCGCGCGATTGCTGAGCTTGAGACTGTCGAAACCGTTCAACCCTATGAGCCCGAAACCCCGCTGGAGCCCGCCAGGCGGCAAGTCACAGTCATGTTCGCCGACCTAACCGGCTTTACCCGCCTGACCAGCGAGTTGGACGCCGAGGACATGCATGAACTGCTGAACGCGTTTTTTGCCAAGGTGGATCATGTGGTCGAAAAATTCGGTGGTCGGATCGACAAGCATATCGGGGACGCGGTGATGGCGGTGTTTGGAGCGCCGATATCGCACACGAACGATACCGAGCGGGCCGCCCGGGCGGCGCTGGAAATCCATGCAGTGCTGCCCGCTTTGAACCCGCCTCTGTCGTGTCACATCGGCATCGCGTCGGGTCAGGTGATCGCCAGCACAACCGGCAGTCAGGCCCATACAGAATACACGGTGACGGGCGACGGCGTTAATCTGGCGTCGCGCATCACCGATATGGCGACGCCGGGTGATACTTTGGTGTCCCATGACATTCAGCGCGCGTTAGGGCCGCTTTTTGTCGGCGAGTCGCTGGGTGAAAGGCCGATCAAGGGGCTGAACGAACCGGTCGAACTGTGGCGTCTGGATCGAATGGCGCGCAACATCCGGTCACGCCGGCACCGATTTGTCGGTCGCGAGCGCGAGATGTCGCTGTTCTCGGCCACGTTCGACCGCTGTCAGCAGCACGGCAAAGGTGAGGTGCATATCGTTCTGGGTGAGCCGGGCATCGGCAAAACCCATCTGTCCGAGCAGGTGGCCGAGATGGCCGCAGGCCTCAAATACTCGATCCACAACGGCGTGGTCATGGATTTCGGCGCGCGTGAGGGGCATTCGGCCATCCAATCCGTTGCCCGCAGCATTCTGGGGTTGCAACCCACGGACGACGCTGCCACAGGCGCTGCAATGGCGCAGGATGCGGTGACCAAGGGCTGGGTGTCGCCGTCTAACGTGGCACATCTGAACGCGCTTTTGGAACTGGAGCAGGACCCTGGCCTGGCCGAAGTTTATGCTGTGATGGATAACGCCACCCGCCAACGCGGAAGGCGGCAAGTGATCGACGAGCTGATCGCGGCACGCAGTCGTGAAGCGCCGATGCTCATCCAGATCGAGGATATCCACTGGGCCGCCCCCGAAATTCTGACCGCCTGCGCCCATATTGCCGCGACCACGCGCGATTTGCCTTGTGTACTGTTGATGACCAGCCGGGTCGAGGGCGATCCGATCAACCGTGAATGGCAAATGGGCACCGAAGGCGCGCTGATCTCGAAGCTGGAACTGGCGCCGATGGGGGATGAGCAGGCCCGACAGTTGGTTCAGGAGTTCACCGGCGTGGACCCCGAACTGCTGGATGCCTGCGTAAAGCGCGCGGGGGGCAACCCGCTGTTTCTGGAACAGCTCTTGCGCAATATCGATGTGCTGAAACGCGAATCCGTGCCGGGCAGCATTCAGGGCATCGTGCAATCGCGGCTGGATGCGCTGGACCGGCGCAGTCGGGCGGCGATTCAGGCGGCCTCGGTGTTGGGTCAGAGGTTCTCGCCCGAGGTGCTGAACTATGTCTTGGGTGAAGGGCATCTGGACACTTCGACCCTGATCCGGTCCGCCCTGATCCGTGAGGCAGGAACCGATCTGATGTTTGCCCACGCGCTGATCCGCGACGGGTCTTATGCGACGCTGGTGAAATCCGAACGCGCGCGGCTGCATCGTCAGGCCGCGAAATGGTTCGAGGATCGCGATGCCACCCTGCGGGCGCAACATCTGGATCGGGCAGGTGCCACCAATGCGGCACAAGCGTATCTGGAAGCTGCCGAGAAATTGATTCAGGCGTTCCAGTTTGATGATGCCAGCCCGCTGATCGAACGGGCCTTGGAATTGCCCGCGCCATCCGGGGTACGGTTCGATCTGTTTTGCGCGCGCGGTGAAACCCACCGTTTGCAGGGCTTGTCGGATGACGCCTTGCGCGAATTCAAAGAAGCCGCCGATCTGGCTGAAACGGATGAACAGACCGCCCGCGCCCATATCGGGTTGGCGCAGGCCGCACGGCAGGCCAGTTTGTACAAAGACGCATTGCAAAGCCTGGGTACGGCCGAGATGGCTGCAGAGCGGTGTGGATCGGAACGCGATATTGCCCAGATCAACTATGTCCGTGGCAATGTGTATTTCCCTCTGGGTCGGGTCGAGGATGCCCTGCAAAGCAATGAAAAGGCTCTAACACTGGCCAGAAAGCTGGAATCGGCGCGGCTTGAGGTCGGTGCGCTCAGCGGTTTCGGCGATGCGAATTTCATGAACGCGACCATGCAGACCGCCACGGGGTTCTATACGCAGGCGGTGGAACGGGCACGAGAAAAGGGGTTGGTGCGTGATCTGGCAGCGAACCTGCACAACCTCAGCGTGGCGCGCAGCTATACCGGCGATGTGGCGCAGGGCAAGCTGGATGCACAAGAGGCCATCGAGGTGTCCCAGAAGTATTTTGCCTTTGTTCCAGAATGCGTGGCCCAGACCTGCCTTGGCGTTGCGCATACGTTTTTGGGTGAGCTGGATCGGGCGCTGGAGACCTTCGCAGTTTCGGCCGAAATTGCCAACCGCGTAGGCGCAAAGCGGCTTGAGGCGCAGGCATTGGAGCATCTGGCCCGCACACAGGTTTACGCCGGGCAGATAGACGATGCTCGGGAAACCGGTCAGCGGGCTGTCGATATTGCGCTCGAACATGGTCGGAATTTCGTGGGGCCCAAGGCGTTGTCGGCGCTGGCCATGGCGGAAACAGACCCTAAACAGCAAGATCAGCACCTGAAACTGGGCGCCCAGATCATTGCCGAAGGTTGCGTCGGTCACAGCCACCTGCATTTTTATCCCGATGCCAGCGCCGTCATGCTGGCACGACAGGAATGGGACCGGGCGACTGAATATGCGGACGCATTGGCAAAATTCACCGCCGAGGAACCCCTGCCAATGGTCGACCTGTCGATACAGCACACCAGGGTTCTGGCCGCGTGCGGGGGCTGGGGCATTCCCATGTCAGCACATGAAGATTTCGAAGCGCTGGGCGCGCGCTTTTCCGAGATGGGCATCACGCAATCTCTGGTCGGGCGGTTGAATTGAGCGGGCGAGGGGCTGAATGAGCATCGAAAAGAAGGTTTGGTTGATTTCCGGTGCCCTGACGCTTGCTCTGGCCGTCGTGCTGTTCAAACTTTTGGTCGCGCTGAACCATTTTGAGGGCGACCCGACGCAATTGCCAGATGAGGCCTCAGTCGATGAGTATCTGCAAAAGCTGGACAATTTGCCCGACTATCGGGTCAAAACCGGCATCTTCATCAAATCCTTCAGCTTTACCGGCGCCAGCGACGTGCGCGTGAGCGGCTACGTCTGGCAACATTTCGAAGACGGCGTACATGACGCGATCAAGCCAACCGAAAAAGAGATCGGGTTCATCCTGCCCGAGGCCGTCGATGCCGCGAATGGCGTAATCGAAGAGGCCTATAGGATGGATCAGGACGGCGTGACCCTGATTGGCTGGTATTTTGAACAGACCCTGCGGCAGAGCTTTGACTACACCAGCTATCCGTTCGACCATAAAACCGTCTGGGTCCGGTTTTGGCCCGGTGAGTTTGATGTAAATGTGGCTCTAATTCCTGACTTTTCGTCTTATCCCGCCACCGGGCCGGATGATATTTTTGGCATAGATCCTCGCATCGTCATGGGCACGTGGGAGCGTGAGAACACCTATTTCGACTATCGCTTGTCCGATCTGGATACAACGCTGGGAATTGGCGAAAACGAGTTCCAGACCAACCTGCCGGAACTGCATTATAACTTCGTCATCAAGCGCAATTTCGGGAACGCTTTCATTGTCCACATGATTCCGTTGATCGTGGTGACGATGCTGCTGTTCGGTGCGGTAATGACGGTGACCCGCCGCCCCGATTTGGTCGAACGGCATGATTTCAGTACCTCCAGCGTGATCGGCACATGCTCGGTCTTGTTTTTCGTGATCCTGCTGGCCCATGTACAGCTGCGTGAAGGCTTTGCCGGATCGCCGGTGATCTACATGGAGTCGTTCTTTTTCCTGATGTATTTCCTGTTGCTGGCGGTTTCCGTAAACACCTACTTGTTTGCATCCGAGGCTGCGCCGTCCCTGCGGCTTATCCATTACAAGGACAACCTGTACCCAAAGGCCGCTTTCTGGCCTTTTGTCCTTCTGTGCATGGTGGCGATCACGGGCTACAACCTCAACCTCAAGGCCGGACCCGAGGTTGAGGCCGTGATCGAAACCCACAATTAGGCTGTCGGTTGAAACCCCGGTTTTGGCGTACCGGTGGCCATATCCAGCGTGTATTCCGCCACGATCCCGGATGTGCCTTGTTCCCATTCATCCAGATACTTGGTGGGATGCGCGATCACATAGGTATAGGCGGGTTTTTTGACGCCGTTGATCAACACGTTGATCCGCTTGCGAACATAGACATTCTCGGGCGAGTTGGGGCCGTGATAGCCTTCAAGCTTGTCCAGCTCTTTCATCCCGGTGGATGAGACGCGATAGACCTCGCCCCGCACCGCTTTGCCACGGCCTTTCTGGTCGACCAGCGTGGCCATCCGGTGCAAAAACCCACAGTTCGGATTATCGCAGAACGGCTCGTGGGGCACGATCAGGGGCATGCGTTGCCGGGTGATCGCCTCGCCCACAAAATCATCCAGCACCTCGGCATGGGCATCGTGATTGGGAAAGCCTTTCTTCAACGATCCGTAGGTGAAGTAGAGATGGGTCTTTTCACGGTCTTCTATCAGATCGTCTTCGTCCTCATCCTCAAGTTCAGTCAGAGTGTGAGTATTGGCCCAATCGTCCAGCATTGCCTGGATTTCGTCCGAGACTTTGGCGTCTCTGGCGTTTTTGGGATTCTGCAGGAACTGGATGCACGAACTGGCGTCGATCCCATCAGCTGCCAGCAGGATTTTCACCATCTCGACCGAGTTGTTCATTACCGCCACATGCAGGCTGGTAAAGCCGTGGTCGTTGCTGGCGTTGACGTTGATGCCACGGTCGATCAGCGCCTGTGCCGCCTCAAGGTCGGGCTTGCCCAGATCCATCCCGCTCTCGTTCATCTCGCCTTCGCCGCCTGCCGCGTAGTGCAACAGGGTGTCACCGTTGCTGTCATCAACGATATCAATTCCAGCCATACCGTTGTCGATGGCCTGAAATACACGGCCCCATTGCGCGAACTCATCCGAGGCGGCGGCCTCTTGCGCCCATTTGCAGATGTTGTGTTCCTGATCGGCCAGTTCCTCGAAGGCCTCGTCCAGAACCTCCATGATCTGATCCGGGGTGGCCATCATACCGATGCCCATCATGCCGTTAGACAGCCGCCCCTTGCGCGGCCCGACCAGATCAATACCCAGATCGCGCAGTTTTTCGACATTGTTCTGGGTGGTGACGTTGTTCCACATATTGGTGTTGCAAGCGGGGCAGAGGATCACCGGTTTGTTCCGGTATTGCCACGCCACAAAGACCGAGGTCAGCAGGTTGTCGGCAATTCCGTTGGCGATCTTGCCCATTGTGTTGCAGGTCACCGGCGCCACGATCACGCAATCGGCCCAGTCACACAGCGCCAGATGCGAGGCGCGCAGGGGCATTCCAAACTCGATATAGCGAAAGTTCCACTCGTCATCGTCGCGGTAATAGTCGTTATGGGTGATGCATCGTTCGATCCGTTCGGCACCGAAATCGCGAAAGAACCTCTCGGCCGAGACCGAGGGGATCAGTTTCACGTTGTGCCCGGCCTGTGTGATCCGTTCCACCAGTTCCGGCACCTTGTCGGCTGCCGATGATCCGCAGGCGCACAGCAATACGTTGCGCTTTTCGGTCGGCGCATCGGTCAACCCGCCCTTGGGATAACCAAAGATGTTCTTGTCCAGGCTGGGGGATTCATGGCGCAGCAGAACCGGTAGACCGGCTTTGTGTACCCGTTCCTGCAACCGACCTTTCAGGATCATATCGACAATGTCCGACCGCCTGCCCAGGCATTCGCTCTGGAAAAACAGGTAAGGCGGTTTTTCCTTACCGGTCAGCACATTCAGTTGCCGCCGGATCTTCATCACATTGGCCCCGTGGCCTTCAATGTCGATCAGCTTGATGCTGGTGATGCCGATATTGGACAGGATACTACGCAGCATATAGGACCACGGGTCCTCATCGGCGTAAAACAGCACAAGCGGGTTGGTCGCGACAATGCGGGCCACGTCGGTGGGGTCTTCTGGGGGGTCGTGTTCCTCGATCACCAGCATCGCTGGGTTTTTCAAATCACGCAGGCCGCGGAAGATATGCCCGCGCGGGGCCTGCCACACCTGCGAGGTCGCAGGGCTCATATCCACCACGGTCACCAGATCGGTATCCTCGTCATAGGCGATGCAGAGGCACCAGAACTCCTCAAGCAAGGCCGTTTCACGATAGACGTTCTCGGGCGGACGGATGACTTCAAACCCCAGCACGCGGTTAAAGTCGATGTTGATCATCAGGTGCCGATCATCATCGCTGTTGAGCAAGCGCAAATGATCTTGGAACCATTTCTCGGGTGTTATCTCCTCGGGATTAGGTCGCAAGGCATAGCTGTGGAACGTGCTGCCCAGATGCACATCGGGCGATTGGCTCAGGTACCGCTGCGCAAGGCTGTGCATTTCCTTGGCGGTGGACACACGGCTCAAGGCTTCGGTGTAATCGGTTTGCGTGGCAATCAGCAGCTTGTCTTCATCGACCTGCTCATCCCCAAGGATCGCAAGGCTTTCGGCCAGCACCCCCAGCGAGTTCATATTCGGGCTGGCCCGCCGGAACAGGTTGCGGCGTTTCTTGGGGTCTTTGGCCAGATACAATGTGCTGTCCACATAGTTGCAGTCCTGCTGCAGGGTCTGCAGGTTGGTCTTTACAGCCTCACGCGCTGAGAACCGCAGGATGCCCCGTGATCGCATCGAGGTTCCGTCGCGATCCGACATTCCGGCCCACAGCCGGTCGATGGTGGTGACCCACAGCTTGCCGTATTTCTCGGGGTGGACGTCCATCATATGCACCAGCCCGGTGCTGGGATTGCACTTGGCGATGATGGCAAAGTGGCCCCCCGGCATGGTCGGTTTGCCATGGGCGACACCGACCTGAAAATTTGCCACCAGGATGTCGTTGTCCCCACCCAGGCGGTTGGATTCGTCGATCGCCTTCAGCAAAATTTCGACCGAGGTCGTGGCCTCGTCCATGAAATAGGCCTGAACCTGCACCTTGTCGCGCAGGCCCTGGGTGTGGATGAAGGTGCAGGCGACGTCGTAAAGCTCACCCAGTGAAATACCGTCATTGACCACGAAAGACGTGGGCAGGGCACATTCGCGAAAGATATCGTTGACCTCGCAACTGAACCCCAGCGCCGACATGCTCAGCGCCGCTGCCGTAACGCTGCAGCAATTGATGGGTTGCTGAAAGTTCTGCAAATGCACGCTGACCAGATCACCGAACAGGGTGTCATAGCAGGCTTCGCGGATGTCCGTCGGAATTTCCAGCCAGTGATTGCTGGACAAATAAGCCAACTTGGTGCCGGGCGTGGCCAAAGCTTCGAGGCTGACGGGAATATCAAAGATTTCAAGATGTTCCTCGTAGAAATAGTCGCCCGCGTCGGCCTTTGCCAGAACCGTCTCGTCCTGTCGCAGATGCACCTCGCCCCCCAGCACCACATACATGCCCCGCGATGGCAGGATCGTATCCTCAGCCACTTCGAAACACTCAAAATGCGATTGGATTACGGTTGGATCATCGGCGGGCAGAACTTCTTGTATCAGCGCCCAGTCGGATTCGGTTGGATGATAGGAAATAGTGTTTTCAATCGGGTCTTTAGGCACGTCTGTTCCCCCCTGAACTAAAGCCGTGAATGTCGTCAAAGAACCAGTGCTGCGTCTTGTGGCATGTGTCAGGCGTCTTATGGTCAAACAGAAATAAAGGACCGGCCCGACGGTTAATCTGCACTGGCCGGGCCAACAGAATGCGCACGTTCAGCGCGAACAAATGGGCCCAATTGCGCGTACCGTATCGCATTTGGACACAAAAATCACCGATGTTGTTGATTTGACTATACGAGTTCGGATTGTAGCTTTTGTCGCCCGCTTCCTGTCAGCCATGGTTTTGACATTATGTCGAAATTACCGTCGTAATGACGTAACTTTCCGCGTTTTCGTCAAGAATACCCCTGCGGATCGAACAGCCCACCCCTCATACTTTTCCTAAACGAAAGAGGAGGCGCGTTTTGAGCTGGAACATTTGTGTCATAGGGGCAGGTAAGATCGGTCAGATGATCGCCAGCCTGCTGCAAGCATCGTCGAATTACTCGGTCACCGTTGCCGACCGCGATCTGGCGGCGTTATCGGTGCTTAATAAACAGGGGATTGCGACCCGGCAGATCGATGTGGGGGATGAGGCACAACTGACCCAAGGACTGTCTGGGTTTGATGCCGTGATCTCAGCTGCTCCGTTCTTTTTGACGCCGAAGATTGCCAAGGCGGCCAAGACCGCCGGGGCACACTACTTTGACCTGACCGAAGACGTTGCAGCCACCAATGCGGTGCGCGAATTGGCCGAAGACAGCGATACCGCCTTTATGCCGCAATGCGGTCTGGCTCCGGGCTTCGTTGGCATTGCTGGCGCGTCGCTGGCGGCCGAATTTGATGAGCTGGACAGCCTGCACATGCGGGTTGGGGCTTTGCCGCTCTATCCGACCAACGCAATGAAATACAATCTGACCTGGTCGACCGACGGGCTGATCAACGAGTACTGCAACCCCTGCGATGCCATCGTGAATGGCGAGCGCGTGAAAACCGCGCCGCTGGAAGATTACGAAGTGCTGGGCCATGACGGGGTGGAATACGAATGCTTCAACACCTCCGGCGGGTTGGGCACGCTGCCCGAAACGCTTGAGGGTAAGGCGCGGGCGGTATCCTATCGCTCGATCCGCTATCCCGGCCATTGCGATATCCTGAAGCTGCTGCTCAAGGATCTGGGGCTGGAGCGCCGCCGCGACCTGCTGAAGGACATCTTCGAGACCGCGCTGCCGCGCACCGATCAGGATGTGGTGCTGGTCTATTGCACTGCCAAGGGCCTGATTGACGGTGCGCTGCGCGAGAAATCCCTGATCAACAAAAGCTTTGCCCGCACCCTCAACGGACAGGTCTGGAGCGCCATTCAGGTCACCACCGCCGCAGGCGTTCTGGGCGTGGTCGACCTGATGCGCACCGGGGGACTGCCCGCAAAAGGATTTATCCGGCAGGAACAGGTGAACCTGTCCGATTTCCTCAACACTGAATTTGGCCGACTCTATCGCGCCGGCGACGTAACTGAACAGAACAAGGCGGCCTGAGATATGAAAGACATCGTGATGACTGCGCAAACCACCCTGGCAAATCTGGACCTGACCGAGGCCGAACTGACCGGCGGCACGCTCAAAGTGACCTCGCCGATTGACGGTAGCCTGCTGGCCGAGGTGCATGAGACCCCAGCTTCCGACATGGAGGCCATCCTTGCCCGTTCGAAAATGGCCTTCAAGGCATGGCGCACCGTGCCCGCGCCGCGCCGGGGCGAGTTGATCCGTCTGCTGGGCGAGGAATTGCGCGCCGCCAAGGACGATCTGGGCGCGCTGGTCAGCTGGGAGGCCGGCAAGATCACCTCGGAAGGTCTGGGCGAAGTGCAGGAGATGATCGACATCTGCGATTTTGCCGTTGGTCTGTCGCGCCAGCTATACGGTCTGACCATTGCCTCGGAACGGCCCGGCCACCGGATGATGGAGACATGGCACCCGGCGGGTCCGGTGGGCGTAATCTCGGCCTTCAACTTCCCCGTCGCAGTCTGGTCGTGGAACGCAGCGCTTGCGCTGGTGTGTGGCGATCCGGTGATCTGGAAGCCGTCCGAGAAGTCCCCGCTGACGGCAATGGCCTGTCAGAAAATCTTTGAACGTGCACTGGCCCGGTTCGGCGACGCGCCCGAAGGCTTGTTGCAAACCCTGATCGGCGGCGCCGCGCTGGGCGAGGCGCTGGTGGCCAGCGAGGATGTGCCGGTGATCTCGGCCACGGGTTCAACCCGTATGGGCCGCGCAGTGGCCCCCATCGTGGCGCAGCGGTTTGGCAAGTGCATTCTGGAACTGGGCGGCAACAACGCAATGATTGTCGGTCCGTCGGCTGACTTGGAAATGGCAGTGCGGGCGATTGTCTTTTCGGCTGTGGGCACCGCGGGTCAGCGTTGTACCACTCTGCGCCGTCTGATTGTGCATAGCTCGATCCGTGAAGAATTGGTGAGCCGTTTGAAAAAGGCCTATGCTGGTTTGCCCATTGGCAACCCGCTGGCTGAGGGCACCTTGATTGGCCCGCTGATCGACGAAGCCTCGGGTGCGGCCATGACCGCAGCCCTGAAAGCGGCTGAGGCCGAAGGCGGCACCGTATTCGGCGGCAACCGTGTGACCGAAGGCGTGCCTGCCGGGGTCTATATGGCACCCGCCATCGTCGAAATGCCCGGCCAAAGCGATGTGGTGAAGACCGAAACCTTTGCTCCGATCCTCTATGTCATGGGTTATGACGATTTTGACGATGCGATCGAGATTCAGAATGACGTACCGCAAGGTCTGTCGTCGTGCGTGTTCACCCTGAACATGCGTGAGGCCGAGCAGTTTTTGACCGCAGCCGGGTCGGATTGCGGAATTGCCAACGTAAATATCGGACCTTCGGGTGCCGAGATCGGTGGCGCATTTGGCGGCGAGAAGGAAACCGGTGGCGGGCGCGAAAGCGGCTCGGACGCCTGGAAGGCTTATATGCGGCGTCAGACCAATACGGTGAACTACTCAGCCGAACTGCCGCTGGCCCAAGGCGTCAAGTTCGACATCTGATTGACCCTTCCGGCGGCATCGGCAGGTGCCGCCGGATCAGTCTGCAAACAGATAATCCAGTCTCATCACGGCCTGCGCCTTGTCTTCTGGGACATTCAGAAATTCAGCCATTACCTCTTCGTTTTCAGCCCGCGTATTGGCCTCGCGGATACGCAAGTATCCTTCGAACCCCGCACCCCGGATCAACTCGGTTTCATAGGCCAGCGAATTGCGCAAGGCCGGCACAAGGCGCGCAACGGTTTCCGATGGGCTGTTTTCTCCGGCCAGACCGACCCGCCGCGCATGGCCGATCAGGTAATCGTCAGAATAGTCGCATTCGATCTCAAGAACCCGGGTCCTGACCTGGTCCGAGCAGAAATCCTGAATGATATCCAGATTTGCCGGGTCCACACACAGTACCAGCTTGTTGGTCTGGAAATGATCGAACAACATCCGCACGACCGCGCGCCGGTGGCGGGAGCGCTTGGTTAGCGTCGTCTCGATACCGCCAAGATTAGGCAGAAGGGTGTCTTCTTCATTGAACAGGTATTCGACACAAGGAATGTCAGTCTCGGACGTGATCTGATCGACCAGACGCTTGGCCACGTGCCATTTTTTGCAAGCAATTAGATATAGTTCGCGTTCGGGACCCAGGGTATTCCCGGCCTCCCAAAAGCGCTGCCCAAAGCGGCGGCCAACGCGTCCGCGCCCGGTTAGAAACCCATAGAGGTTCCGCCCTTCATCCGAGATTTGGAACTCGACCCCTTCGCTGGCATAGAGCTGGCCCAGCCTCTCTTTCAACTCATGCGCCTCGGGGCTGATCTTGCGGGCAAACATGTAATCCTGCCCCAGCAGCATGTCGTAGTGATCGTTGTAAAAGGTCACCGGCATCCCGTAATCCGAGAACATTAGGAAAGTGGGGGTTCGGTTCTCAATCTCTTCCTTGGGGATCAGATGGCGGACTAGGGTCTGGAAAAACGTCTCATCCGGTATCCAGGTGGTCGAGAAAAAGCGGACCACATCCGGGCGCTGTTGCAGGAGCTCAAGGATCATCTCGACCGTGCGGCGGCGCAGGCACCACCACTGACTGCCGATCATAACTTGGATGTCTGCGGGGATATCGCGCGTCAGGTCAAAGCGTTTTTGTAGGTTGTATGCGGCATAGAACCGTTTGCTCTGGGTGCGTTCGTTGAAGAAATGACGGTAAATTAGCCGGTCTTCCTTCATACCGGTTTTGATCCAGTTGCTGGCAAAGAAATCGTGGCTTTCCACAAAATCCTTGTCGTTTTCGTCCAGAAACCAATGGATGTACTCGGCGGTTTTGATCGCCATGCAATCGCCAGACAGCATGTAGAAATGGGTGACCCGTGGAAACGCATCCACCGCAGCCTGCACGGCATTCAGGGTCGCCTGCACCAAAGACCACTCGCCCCAGCCGCATTTGATGCGCTTGGCGGCAAAAGCCACATTTGGATTATCTTTCAACGCGCTGCGAATACGGCCATAGGCCACCGCGCTGGCGCGCGCGTCAAAATGGATGGCCATGCAGTCGCCTGCGGCTGTCAGTTGCTCGGCCTGCGCGATGATTGCGTCAGGGTCCTTGTGGCACAATAGAATATAGGCAATTTTTGCCATATTGCGTCTGTAACGTCCGTTTCTGCCTGTTTGCTCTCTGATACTGAGGATGAGCGATTGAATAAACAGAATATTTTTGGTTCTTTATGAGCCTAAGCGGGCGCGTGTGGTTATTTTGACCCGCTGAGGAGGCATTGCAGATGGGTTTTCCCGGTACATGGATGACCGAGAGTGAGAGTATGGTGTACCGTGTTGTGCCGAAATGTGCGTGCTCGACCATCGGGCAGATTATGTACTACTCGGACCACGGTCGGTTTTTCGACGGCGATATTCATGACGCCAAGGACGGCATGCACAAATGGGCCTTTGCCGACAGCCAGGCCCGGATTTCCGGCAATATTCGCAAACACGCCTCATACTCTTTTACCTGTGTGCGCAATCCGTACACCCGGATACTCAGCTCGTTCTTCGACAAGATTTGCGGTATTCAGCGCAATGGCAGCCGGTATCGGGGCAATCTGGTCCCGACGCTGATCTATAATTACGGGATCGAAGTGGGCGGCGATGACGGCAAGGGCGAGTTTGACCAGATCGCCAGTTTTCGCCGCTTTTTGCTGTTTGCGCGGGATACGATCCGCTGGCGCCGACCGATGGACCCGGACATTCACTGGTCAGCCGTGTCAGGGCATGTCTCGACTTTCATCGTAAATGGTGGACGCTACGACCGCATTTTCTGGACCGAGAAATTCAATGTCGGAATGCAGGGGGTGCTGGACAATCTGGACACACCTCACGCGGTCAGCCTTTCAGATATTCCACGGTTCAACGAATCCGAAGGGCATGGCCCCAAACGTGCGCATCCGGTCGAGGATTATTTCGACGATCTGTCCATGCATTTGGTCTTCGAAATCTACAAACAGGATTTCGAACTGTTCCGATACGATTTTGAGAACCCGGCAAATAAGATGCCGATTGGTGAGATTGATCTGGACGAGGTTCACGCAAAACTAGGCGATTGACTTGCCATAAGGCAGGCACTCCCGCCTATCGTCAATGTCTCTGACGAGACATCTCCTCTAGTTAGGCCCGGCGCTGCGCACTGCGCGGCGCCGGGCCCAAGGCCGAACGTAGCATCGGCGTAGCCGATGGTGCGGGTCGGGCGCGGGAGGCTGTCTGAGATGACTCAGGTAACGATCAGTTCGCGTTTCAGACCGATAGGGTACAAATTTGGTCCGCTATCCGTATCGAGTTCACTGAGGTCGTGCCAACTGGCTCTGCACATGAGGCCGTTATCCTCGGCAAAGGTGATAGCATGTTTTGGTAGGGCAGATGGATTTGATAGAGTCACTTCTGTGGCGAAAATTATCTCATGCCCCAGCTGGCCTTCGTGGCGATAAATGTTCTCCAAAACCAAAGGCGCGCCGGAAATCTGAATGTCAACGCCAAGCTCTTCGTGAAATTCGCGTTTCAGCGCGTCCTGCCAAGTTTCGCCGAACTCAACTGTACCGCCAAGCGGACGGACACCTTTCAGATTGCCACTGTCGTCATGGACGTCGGCCACCAAGAGACTGGGACCTCTCCATAGCAAGCCGATCGCCTTGACCCGAATGCCTTGATACGGACGCCAAATCGTCATCAGAGCTCCTTTTGATCAAGTTGGCATTCAAAAATGAAAAGGCCCCGCTGTGCAATACAGCGAGGCCTATAATCTACCTACCGCAACCCGGTTCAGACCTGACGCACGGCTCCTTTCGCCGCGCTGGTTGTCAGCTTGGCATAGGCCTTCAGTGCGGTCGACACCTTACGCTTGCGCGGCTCGGCTGGCACCCAGCCCTTTTCGTCCTGCTCTTCGCGCCGTGCTGAAAGTTCCTCGTCAGACACGGCCAGATGGATGCTGCGGTTGGGGATGTCGATCTCGATCTTGTCGCCCGGGCGCACCAGTCCGATCTCACCGCCCTCGGCGGCTTCGGGTGAGACGTGGCCAATCGAAAGGCCCGATGTACCGCCCGAGAACCGACCATCAGTCAGCAGGGCGCAGGCTTTGCCCAGACCTTTGGATTTCAGATACGAGGTCGGATACAGCATTTCCTGCATCCCCGGACCGCCGCGCGGGCCTTCATAGCGGATCACCACGACGTCGCCCGCTTCGACTTTGCCGGTCAGAATGTCATTGACCGCCTGATCCTGACTTTCGCAGACATAGGCCGATCCGGTGAAGGTCAGGCTGGCGGGATCAACGCCTGCAGTTTTCACGATACAGCCGTCCCGAGCGATGTTGCCAAACAAAACCGCCAGACCGCCATCCTGGCTGAAGGCATGCTCTTTCGACCGGATTACACCGCCTTCGCGGTCGATATCCAGTTCCTTGTACCGGTTCGATTGGCTGAAGGCTTGGGTGGTGCGCACGCCCCCGGGGGCGGCCTTGAACAGCTCTTGCGCCTTGGGGTTGTTGGCGACCTTGATGTCCCAATTCGCGATTGCCTCACCCATCGTGGCGGAATGCACGGTGGCGCAATCTTCGTGCAGCAGCCCCGCTCGGCCAAGCTCACCCAAGATCGAGAAGATACCCCCGGCGCGGTGAACGTCTTCCATGTGTACGTTTTCAGTGTTTGGTGCCACCTTGCACAGGCAGGGGACTTTGCGGCTAAGGCGGTCCATGTCGGACATGGTGAAATGCACCTCGCCTTCATGCGCGATGGCCAGCAGGTGAAGAACCGTGTTGGTCGATCCGCCCATGGCAATGTCGAGGCTCATGGCGTTTTCAAACGCCTCAAAGGTTGCGATCTCGCGCGGCAGGAAGCCTTTTTCGTTCAGATCATAATGGCGTTTTGTGATCTCGACGATGCGGCGACCGGCTTCAAGAAACAGATCTTTTCGATCAGCGTGGGTGGCTAGGGTTGAACCATTGCCCGGCAGCGCCAGACCCAGCGCTTCGGCCAGGCAGTTCATCGAGTTGGCGGTGAACATGCCCGAGCATGACCCGCAGGTCGGGCAGGCATTTTCTTCGATATGCTGCACCTGTTCGTCGGTGTATTTGTCATCAGCGGCGGCAACCATCGCGTCGACAAGGTCAATCTTTTTGACGTCCAGATCAGCGATGTCGATCTTGCCCGCTTCCATCGGACCGCCCGAGACGAAGATAGCCGGGATGTTCAGGCGCATAGCGGCCATCAACATGCCGGGGGTGATCTTATCGCAGTTCGAGATGCAGACCATCGCATCGGCGCAGTGGGCGTTGACCATATATTCCACCGAATCCGCGATCACCTCACGCGAGGGCAGCGAATACAACATTCCGTCATGGCCCATGGCGATACCGTCATCCACCGCAATGGTGTTGAACTCTTTGGCCACACCACCCGCAGCTTCGACCTCGCGCGCGACCATCTGGCCCAGATCCTTCAGGTGAACGTGGCCGGGAACGAACTGGGTGAACGAGTTGACGATGGCGATGATCGGTTTGCCGAAATCGTCATCCTGCATACCGGTTGCGCGCCACAGGCCGCGGGCACCGGCCATGTTGCGGCCATGGGTGGAGGTTCTGGATCGGTACATTGGCATGATGCTGTTTCCCTTTTGCCCCGGTTGCGATATGCGGGATGTGTGCGTTATAGCGCACGTACCACATGTGCGCTATAACGCACAAGAGGATTCGAAAGACGACCAGATGGCACCGGACGATATTACACTGAAACTGCGGGATGTGCGGGCGGCCTCGGGGCTGAGCCTGTCGAAGGTGGCCGAGATGACCGGCGTCAGCAAAGCCATGCTGGGCCAGATTGAACGTGGCGAATCCAGCCCGACCATCGCGACGCTATGGAAGATTGCCAAAGGGTTTCAACTGCCCCTTAGCGCGCTGATCGGTCCGGCGGCGTTTCGGGATACGACCACGCCTGACGTGTTTCGCACGGTGACCTTTCCAGGCAGCATCGAGGTTAAGATCGTCTTTCCCTTTGACCCCGCCCTGCGGGCCGAGACCTTTCATGTGGAACTTTCGCCGAACCAAAGCCACGAATCCGCCGCCCACGCGACCGGTGTGACCGAAGAGGTCTTTGTCCTGAACGGCGCGCTTGAGATTTTGCGGGATGGTGAGTGGGTGGCGCTTGTGGCGGGACAGGGCCTGCGATTTGCGGCGGACCTGCCGCATGGCTATCGCGCCGGTGATCAAGGGGCTGTTTTTTTGAACATGCACCATTATGCACAATTGGATGCGCTGGCCGCGATCGGCTGAACCTGACCCCACATAGTAATAGGCAAGATATGGGCGCTTTTCTGGAAACTCTAACACTGGCGGACGCGATTGGCTCAATCGGTGCTTTGGTCGTGGTGGCTGCGTATTTTGCCACTCAGATGCGGATGATGAATTCGGACGATCTGGCATTCCCGGTGCTGAACCTCGCCGGGTCGATCCTGATCGTCTATTCGCTGCTTCAGAATTTCAATCTGGCGTCGATGTTGATCGAATCCTTCTGGATTCTGATCAGTATGATCGGGATCGTTCAGTTTTTCCGTCTTAGGCGCGCGCGTTAGGCGGGCTAGGCCCCATCCAGTCTTGAACCCGAATGCGTGCGCGTATAGGGAAAACTCAAGCTCGCTTAGGGGAGGCTTTGATGCTGGACGATCCGAAAACACTCGTTTCCACCGAATGGCTTGCCGCCCATATCAAGGATCCTGATTTACGGATTCTGGACGGGTCATGGTATCTGCCGCAACAGGGGCGGGATGCTAAGGCGGAATATGATGCCGCCCATATTCCCGGCGCGCGGTTCTTCGATATCGATGATATTTCCGATCAGCGTTCGGACTTGCCGCATATGGCACCACCGGTCGAAAAATTCATGTCGCGCTTGCGGGCGATGGGTGTGGGGGATGGACATCAGGTCGTGGTCTATGACGGTGCCGGGTTGATGTCTGCGGCGCGGGTCTGGTGGCTGTTTCGGCTGATGGGTCAGGAAAACATCGCTGTTTTAGATGGCGGCTTGCCGAAATGGCAGGCCGAGGGTCGCGAAATCGAAGACCTGCCGCCGATCATTCGGGATCGCCACATGACCGTACGTGTGCAAAACCATTTGGTACGGGATGTGACGCAGGTATCGGCCGCAGCCAAACTCGCCGATCATGAGATTATCGATGCCCGATCCGCCGCCCGCTTTGCTGGAACTGCGGCTGAGCCGCGCGAAGGTTTGCGGTCGGGGCATATTCCGGGGTCGCGCAACGTGCCTTTTGACCTGTTGCTGAACAAAAATGGTACGATGAAATCGCCCGACGATTGCCGCGCTGTGTTCGAAGCCGCAGGTGTGGACCTGTCAAAGCCCGCGATCACATCCTGCGGGTCGGGCGTGACCGCCGCCATCCTCAGCCTGGCGTTGGAACGCTTAGGCAAGAAAGACCACTCGCTTTATGACGGCTCCTGGGCTGAATGGGGTGCCTTCCCGACCCTGCCCGTCGCAACCGGAGAGAACTGATGTTCGAGAACCTCAAACCGCAGCCTGCTGACAAAATTCTGGCATTGGTGCAGATGTACCGCGAAGACCCGCGTGATCAAAAGATCGATTTGGGCGTCGGCGTCTACAAGAATGCCGAAGGTGTGACCCCGGTAATGCGCGCGGTGAAGGCCGCCGAAAAGCGCATTTTGGAAGAGCAGGAAAGCAAAGCCTATACCGGTCTGGCCGGTGATCCGGCCTATGCGGATGCGATGATTGGTTTGATTCTGGGCACGTCCGTGCCGCGCGGTAACATCGCTGCCGTGGCCACTCCGGGCGGCACCGGAGCCTGCCGCCAAGCGTTCGAATTGATCCGCATGGCCAACCCATCGGCGCGCGTTTTCGTGTCGAACCCGACATGGCCGAACCACCTGTCGATTCTGAACTATCTGGGAATGGAGATGGTCCCCTATCGCTATTTCGACGGCGATACCCGAGGCGTCGATTTCGATGGCATGATCGAGGATCTCAAGACGGCCAAGGCGGGTGACGTGGTGCTGTTGCACGGCTGCTGCCACAACCCGACCGGCGCCAACCTGAACATGGTGCAGTGGCAAGAGGTCGTGAACCTGATCAACGAACGTGGTCTGGTAGCGATGATCGACATTGCCTATCAGGGTTTTGGCGATGGTCTGGAGGCGGACGCGCAGGCGGCCCGTCTGGTAGCCTCGTCGGTCAAGCGCTGCCTGATCGCGGCGTCGTGCTCGAAGAATTTCGGCATCTACCGCGAACGTACCGGCCTGTTGATGGCGATCAGTGATGATGCGGCGCAGACAGCCTTGAACCAGGCTACGCTGGCCTTCCTGAACCGCCAGAACTATTCCTTCCCGCCCGATCACGGTGCACGCGTGGTGACCACCATCTTGAATGACGACGCCCTGCGCGCCGATTGGGCTGCCGAGCTCGAAGATGTGCGCCTGTCCATGCTGGGCCTGCGTCAGCAACTGTCGGATGAGTTGCAACGACTCAGCGGCTCGGACCGCTTTGGTTTCATTGCTCAGCACCGCGGCATGTTCTCGCGCCTGGGTGCGGCTCCGGAACTGGTCGAGAAACTGCGCGGCGATCACGGTATCTACATGGTCGGCGACAGCCGCCTGAACATCGCCGGCCTGAACGCGACCACCGTGCCAATTCTGGCCAAGGCGATTGTCGACGTCGGGGTTTGAAATCCCGCAGTTTTAATCAATGAAAACCCGGGCGCGAACGCCCGGGTTTTTTGTTTGAGAGTGGTTGACTCTTAGCCTTTTGAAAACTCGGGATACGCTTCCATACCCAGTTCCGCCATGTCGAGGCCGTTGATCTCGTCTTCTTCGCTGACGCGGATGCCGACGGTGGCTTTCAGGATCATCCACAAGATCATTGCGCCGACAAAGGTGAACACACCGTAAGCAATGATGCCTGTCAGCTGCGTGGTCAGGTTGGCCTCACCGTAGAAGATGACGGCGATGGTGCCCCAGATACCGCAGAACAGGTGAACCGGGATGGCACCGACCACGTCGTCGATCTTGAACTTGTCCAGCATCGGAACCGCAAAGACCACGATGATACCGCCCACGGCACCGATCCACAGCGCACCGAACAGGGTCGGGGCCAGGGGCTCGGCCGTGATCGACACCAAACCGGCCAGTGCGCCGTTCAGCACCATGGTCAGGTCGGGCTTCTTGTACAACAGCTGGGTCATAATCAGCGCCGCGACAGCTCCCGAAGCGGCGGCCATGTTGGTGTTGGCAAAGATGCGCGACACGTCCGAGGCATCCCCCACGGTGCCCATAGCCAATTGCGAGCCGCCGTTGAAGCCGAACCAGCCCAGCCACAGGATGAACGTTCCCAAGGTTGCCAGCGCCAGGTTCGAACCCGGGATCGGGTGGACCTTGCCGTCTTTGTTATACTTGCCTATGCGCGGGCCCAAGATGATGGCCCCGGCCAAAGCCGCCCAGCCGCCGACCGAATGCACCACGGTCGACCCGGCAAAGTCGGAAAAGCCTTGTGCGTCCAGCCAGCCGCCGCCCCATTTCCATGACCCGGTGATCGGGTACATGATACCGGTCAGCACAACGACAAAAGCCAGGAAGGGCCACAGCTTGATGCGTTCGGCAACGGCGCCCGACACAATCGACGCAGTCGCGGCAACAAAGACCAGCTGAAAGAAGAAATCCGACCCGATCGAGGCATAATCCAGAGCCGCTGCATCGGCGCCGACGCCAACGGGATCAAGCACGGTGGTTGAGAAGAACGGACCCAGCCAGCCGGAGATGGACCAGCCATCGCCCGGATACATCAGGTTGAAGCCGATCAGCCAGTACATGATCGCGGCAATCGAAAACAACGCCACATTCTTGATCATCTGCATGGCCACGTTCTTGGAACGCACCAGCCCGCCTTCCAGCATGGCAAAGCCAGCAGCCATGAAGAAAACGAGGAAGCCGCCCATCAGGAACAGCAGAGTGGTAAAGATATACTGGGTGTGCAGCGCGGCCTCGCCTTCGACGGCAGCCTCTTGCGCCAGACCCATCTGCGGCAGCGCGACAATCGCGGCGGCAGGGATGAGAGATTTCATCAGGTTCATAGTCAGTCCTCGAATTTTTGGAATGGAGGGCACTTAAAGCGCCTCTTCGTTCATTTCCCCGGTCCGCACGCGCAGGGCCTGCTCGACATCGAGGACGAAAATCTTGCCGTCGCCGATCTTGCCGGTTCGGGCGGTTTTGGTGATGGTTTCGACGATCTGGTCGGCCATCGTGGCAGGCACCACAATCTCCAACTTGATTTTGGGCACGAAATTCACTGCGTATTCAGCGCCACGATAGATTTCTGTGTGACCAGATTGAGAGCCAAAGCCCTTGATCTCGGTCACCATCATGCCTTGCAGGCCTGCGTCGGTCAGTGCCTCGCGCACCTCTTCAAGCTTGAACGGCTTGATTGTCGCAATAATCAGTTTCACGTTGGTCCCCTCTACGGTCCGGTCTGTTTGCACCTGCAGAAAAAAGAGCGTGCCTGACCGCAGTAAGGAACGGGTAAGGAGGGACGACGCCGGGTGAATGCGTGGGGAAGTGCACAATTTTTGCACAAAAAGTGACAATTGAGTAATAAATAGGCACGCTATAGAGGGTGATTGCCGGAATTTCAGACCTCTACTTCACCGGCGTGGCATTGTATTGTGCCTCAAAACGATAACCGGGCAGAGTTTGAGCATGACTGAGTCCAGGCGCCGAAAGGCACCGCTTGTCGCGGATAAAAGATACCCGTCGAAAGGGCGCAAGCCCGCGGCGACCAAGCGCACCGCGAAAACCGCGGGCAAGAAGGCGGCCGCGCGCAAAACGACGACGCGCAAGACCACGCGTAAGAAAACGCGCCGGAAATCTGGTGGCGGTGGTGGGGGTATTTTCCGCCGTTTCTTCCGGTGGGTCTGGCGGTTGATCTGGGGCATAACCTGGCGTGTCGGCGCGGTGGTTGCGATGCTGTTGGCGCTGGCTGTTGGAGTTGTCTACACCACGCTGCCAGATGTGAATGAACTGCTGGACGGTCGGGCGCGGGGGTCGGTCACGCTGTTGGACCGCAACGGCAAGGTCTTTGCCTGGCGCGGGGATCAGTTCGGCGGGGTGATCACGGCGGGCACTGTTTCACCGCACCTCAAAAACGCTGTCGTCGCCACCGAGGATAAGCGGTTCTATCGCCATTTCGGCGTCAGCCCCCGAGGTGTGGCCAGTGCTGTGCGCATCAACCTGAGCGAGGGGCGCGGGCCGTTGTCAGGCCATGGCGGATCAACCATCACGCAGCAGACCGCCAAGCTGCTCTGCTTGGGCGTGCCGTATGTGCCCAGCGAGTGGGAGTCCGAGGCTGCGTATGAATCCGATTGCCGTCAGGGGTCGCTGTGGCGCAAGGCCAAGGAAGCGGTCTATGCGATTGCGATGGAGGTCAAATATTCCAAGGATGAGATTCTGACCATCTATCTCAACCGCGCGTTCCTTGGTGCCGGTGCCCGCGGGTTCGAGGCCGCAAGTCAGCGCTATTTCGGTATCTCTGCAGCCGAGGTGAACCCGGCGCAGGCGGCGATGCTGGCCGGTCTGCTGGTGGCCCCCACGCGTTATGCGCCCACGAACAACCTGCAACGCTCGCAGGATCGGGGGCGTTTGGTGCTGGGGCTGATGGAGGCGCAGGGCTATCTGACAACCGCGCAAGCCAGCAGTGCCCGCAGCAACCCGGCGCAACTGTCCGAAGCCGCCGCAGCACGGGCCGGCGGGTATTTCGCCGATTGGGTTATTACCGAGCTGCCCAGTTACTTTGGGGCAGATACCACGGATGATGTGGTGATCAAGACGACCCTGGACCAGCGCTTGCAGAAATCGGCAGAAGAAGCGCTGAAATACATCTTTCAGGAGAAAGTTCGCGAAGGGTCCAAGGCGCAGGCCGCAATTGTGGTGATGTCGGCAGACGGCGCCGTACGCGCCATGGTCGGCGGGCGCCAAACGCGGGTCTCGGGTGCGTTCAATCGCGCCACGCAGGCATTGCGCCAGACCGGATCGTCCTTCAAGCCGTTTGTCTATGCCACTGCTTTGGAGCTGGGCTATTCACCGCTGGATACGGTTGTGGATGAGCCCTATTGCGTCAACATTCCAGGGTCCGGTCAGTGGTGTCCCAAGAACTATACCCACAAGTTCTATGGTCGGGTTACGCTGGCAGATGCACTGAAGAATTCGCTGAACATCCCGGCGGTGAAAGTGGCCGAAGTTGCTGGTCTGGACAATGTCCGCACGGTCGCCAGTGAGTTCGGCATCGACAGCGATCTGGCGCAGGGGCCGGCCTTGGCGCTGGGCGCGTCGGAAAGCACGCTGATCGAGATGACCGGTGCCTATGCCGGTATCCTCAATGGTGGCTCGGCCGTGGAACCCTATGGCCTGTCAGAGTTGAAGCTGCTGGAGGATGATACGCCGGTGATGGTGACCAGCTCGGGCATTGGTGAGCGGGTGATCAACGACAAGGCCGCCAAGCAGCTGACCTGGATGATGCAGCGTGTGGTGTCCGAGGGGACCGGCGCACGGGCGCAACTGCCGGGCTGGCAGGTGGCCGGTAAGACAGGCACGACGCAGGCGGCGCGGGATGCGTGGTTTATCGGATTTACAGCAGATTACGTGGCTGGTGTCTGGATGGGTTATGACGACAACACACCCCTGTCCGGAGTTACCGGGGGTGGGCTGCCCGCAGAGATCTGGAAAGAAACCATGCTGCGCGTGACCGAAGGTATGACACCCACACCGCTGCCGATGCTGGCCCCGGATCCACCTAAACAGGTAGCACAGCCGCAGCGACAACGCCGCAGGCAGGGTGGGTTTGAAAATGCCATCAACAATCTGCTGAACAATATCTTCGGCAACTGATGCACCAATAAAAAAGGCGGTGCGCGTGGCACCGCCTTTTATTTGTCTGATGTGAAAGCGGATCAGAGGCTGCTGTCCAGCGCTGCCAGAATCGCGTCACCCATTTCGGTGGTCGAGACCGGCTGAACACCCTCATCGGCCAGCAGGTCGCCGGTGCGGACACCGTCAGCCAGAACCTTCTCGATCGCGGCCTCCAGTCGATCCGCCTCTTCGCCCTGATCAAAGCTATAGCGCAGTGCCATGGCGAAGCTGAGGATACAGGCGATCGGGTTGGCTTTGCCCTGACCCGTGATATCGGGGGCCGAGCCGTGGACCGGTTCGTACATCGCCTTGGGGCGGCCATTGGCCATCGGTGCCCCCAAGGACGCCGACGGCAGCATGCCCAGCGAGCCGGTCAGCATCGCGGCACAATCCGACAGGATATCGCCGAACAGGTTGTCGGTCAGGATCACGTCAAATTGTTTGGGTGCGCGCACCAGCTGCATCGCGCCGTTGTCGGCATACATGTGCGACAGCTCGACCTCGGGGTATTCCTTGGCCACACGGTCCACGACCTCGCGCCACAGGATGCCCGATTCCATCACGTTGGCCTTCTCCATCGAGCAGACCTTTTTGTTCCGGCGCATCGCCAGTTCAAAGGCCGAACGCGCGGCGCGTTCGATCTCGGATTCGGTATAGCGCTGGGTGTTGATGCCAACGCGTTCGTTGCCTTCCTCGAAGATACCGCGCGGCTCACCGAAATAGACACCCGAGGTCAGCTCGCGCACGATCATGATATCAAGACCGGCGACGATGTCTTTTTTCAGCGACGAGAAATCGGCCAGCGCGTCAAAGCACTGTGCAGGGCGCAGGTTGGAATACAGGTCCATTTCCTTGCGCAGTCGCAGCAACCCGCGTTCGGGCTTGAGGCTGAAATCCAGATCGTCGTATTTCGGACCACCAACAGCGCCCAGCAGAACGGCGTCAACTTCCTGCGCCTTGGCCATGGTCTCGTCCGACAGGGGCTTGCCGTGCGCGTCATAGGCCGCACCGCCCACCAGATCCTCGCTCACGTCAAAGTGAAGGCCGCGCTTTTCGCCGAACCAATCGATTACTCTGCGCACTTCGGCCATGACTTCGGGGCCAATTCCGTCTCCGGGCAGGATGAGGAGCGAGGGGTTGGACATGAAGGATCTCCTTGCGTTTCGTCGCAAAGGCCCTAGCGTCTGCGCCGCATCGGGTCAATGAGACGATCCGGCCAATTCACGAGGAAAACACATGTTGATACCGGGAAACCCCGTTCCTGAGCTGAAAATTGAAACCATAAGCCATGGACGTTTCGATTTGGATACCGGCAAGGGCGAAAATGGCACGTTGGTGATTCAGTATCGCGGCCTGCACTGTCCGATCTGTATCAAGCAGATGGCCGAGGTCGAAGCGGCGCTGGATGAATTTGCCGAGCTTGGTATCGAAGTGATCATGATCACCACAGACACGGCTGAGCGCGCCGCGGAAACGGCCGAGAAGGCCGGTGTTTCGCGGCTGCGTGTGGGGCACAGCCTGCCAATGGCTGCGGCGCGGGATGATTGGGGGCTGAACATCTCAACCGCGCGCGAAGGCAGCGCCGAACCTGACCTGTTCGCCGAACCAGGTCATTTCTTCATCGCCCCGAATCGAATGCTTTACTATGCGTGGCAACAGACGACGCCCTTTGCCCGACCTGCCATGTCCGACATTGTTGGCGGTCTGAAATTCACTCTGGGCAACAACTACCCGCCGCGCGGCACCTATACCGGCGCGCTTTAAAGGCTGGCCTTCAACCCGTCCGCCAGCAAATCCCAGACCCTGCGAATGCGCGGGGTCTGACGCATGGCCTGCGGTGCGGCCAGCCAGACTGGCAAGGTCTGAACATCAACATCCAGCGGTATTATTTCGACATCCGGATCAGCCTTTGCCACTTCGATCTGGGTAAAGCCGATTCCGCATCCCGCACGGACCAGTTGCCAATAGGCGCTTTGCAGGTCACAGCGGGTGGCGAAGCTGTCCCTGCTGGCGGGCCACCCTCGCGCGCGCATCTTAGTGATGATCTGTTCATTGGCGTCAAAGCCTACCAGATCGTGGTCGAACAGTTCTTCGGGGCGTGTTGGCCGCCCGGCGCGATCCAGATAAGTGCGGGCCGCGCAAAAACACAGATTCACATCCCCAAGATAGCGCGAGATCAGGTCCATCTGTTCCGGGCGATACATGCGCACGGCAATGTCGGCCTCGCGATACAGCAGGTTTTCGATCGTGTCCGTTGCCACCAGTTCCAGTTGAATGGCCGGCTCCTGGGCCCTGATCTGTGCCAGAATTGGTGGCAGCAGATGATGCGATGCAAAGACCGAGGCGGTGATGCGCACCGTCCCCTCCAGTTGCTGTGCCTGACCTGCCGCCGTCAGGCTGAATGACGTCATCGCTGAATGCATCTGTTGCGCCATCGGCAGCAGTTGCGCCCCAACATCGCTGAGCTTCAGGCCGCGGGCATGCCGGTCGAACAAGGACACGCCCAGCTCATCCTCAAGCGCGTGGATTTGGCGGCCCAGCGTAGGTTGGCTTCGGTCCAGCTGCCGCGCTGCTGCCGAAAGCGAGCCGGTCTGAGCCACGGCCAGAAAGCTTTGGATCAAAGACCAGTCGGCATGAGTAAGAGATTTGTCCATTCATAAATGAATACACGTTCCGAGTCTGGCGGCAATAACAGAAGTTAAATGAATGGATCAGTGCGAAAGCTGCTTGGGCGCAGCAATGTCGACCCAGACCAACCGGTGTCTGCTGGCCTGTTCGGCGGCGATGCGCAGAGGCGTGCCCGGTTTGGGCCAGAACACCCCCGCTGCGGTAACTTGCAGGTCGGCCGAGGGCAGCACGTAATCCACCCGCATTTCGCCCACCGCCTTCCAGACCACAGTAGTCTGGGACTCCAATGGTTGATCTGTGTGTGGGTCCTGCAAGCGCGGATCGGCCAGCAGCGCCTGTATTGCCTCTTTCCGCCCATCGCCGCGTGTCGGGTCCAGATTGGCATCTCCGGCGATCACGAAGGGGCCTTGGGGCCTATGCCCCAATTCTCCGTCCAGAACTGCGGACCAAAGGCGGATTTCGTCGCGGTTGCGCAACCCGTTGCGGTCCTCGGGGCCGTCAAACACTGGTGGGGCCGCGTGAAATGTCATCAGATCCAGCGAACCAATGGGTGTGTCCACAGGTACGATCCAATGGGCAACAGCGGACAGGCGCTGAATGCGCTGGGCCTGTTCTGATGGGAAGGGGCCGTCTTCCGTCACTGGCAATTGCGCGCCCGGTAGGTCGCGCCACAGCAGATCCGTAAACTGCTGCACAGTGTCGGTGCGGATAGGGTGCCGTGACAGCACCGCAAGCCCACCCTGACCGGTGAAACGACCCCAGCCCTGCGCGTCTGCCGGGCCATGGGTGCGCCCGTCTCCGTTCAGATCCAAAGCGGTCTCAAGCCCCGCATTGGGCTGGGCGGCGAAGTGATGGGGATAGTCCAGTCCAGCGGTCCGCAACAGATCGACCAAAGCAGTCAAAGCCTGCCCGTCCATATCCCAGTCGATGCCTTGCAAGCTGACGATATCTGGTCGGGCGGCGACCAGAACGTCGACCACCGCCTGTACCTGTGGATCGCCGCGCCGGATATCGCGCAGCAACAGACCAGGCCCGTCGCGGTTAAGTTCAGTGTTGAAGGTGGCAATGCGCAGCGTTTCTGCCTGTGCCATTACCGGCAACAGCAACAGAAGAAGAATGCGGATCATGCGGCCTGTGTGGACTCAGCCGTGGAATAGGCGCGGCGCTTTTCAACGATCAGATTGGCGATGCGCAATGTCGCCATGCCGCGCATGATCATTGAGGCGGGCAGGAAGGCCCAGGCGCTCATGGTCCAGATCATGGTCTGAGGATTGCTCAGCGAGATCGGGTTGGCATAGTCAGTCAGCAATTTGATCAGCGCTGGAATCAGGAATGGCAGCAGCACCCCGATCGAGATATTCAGGCGCCCGTCCCGTTGCAGGCGGGTGACGACGTCCCCGCCCTTGGTCGGGTCAAACAGAGGCAGGTTGGTCCAGACGTTGAACGCACCGTTGCCGGTAGGCCAGCCGCGCATCTTCACCGCATAGGCAAAGCTGGCAATGGTCACTAGCGCGGCAACATAAGCAACACTGGCAGAGATACGCACCAATTCGATCAGCGGCGCGTTGGCATCGGCGGGCAGCACCAGCACAACCAGCCGAACCGGCGAATAGGGGAAATCGACAACATTGGCGATGCCCAGCCCCAACGCATAAAAAAGCCCGGTCAGATCGCTGGGCGCATAGGCGTTTTTGCAGATCAGCGTCAGGAAAGTGATCATCGACATCAACCCGACAAAACGCAGGCGGTTCACAGGTGGTGCGTCGCGGAATTCGATAAAGCTGGGAAAGGCCGAGTTATATTCAGCAAACGTCAGAAAGAATGCGAGAATGGCGAGAAAGACGACAATCTCGGTGCCATTCGTTGACGATACGGGCAAGTACAACGCGGGGGTTAGCACCATCAGTGCAACCATTATTCCCCGAATTGCCGCCCCAGTTGTGCGCGCAATCACTATCCGAACCCTTTCCAAACCGGAGTAGCCGATTCTGTGCCGACTTACGTTCCAACTTGTGCCCGCCGCATTTTTTATGACGGATGCCTCTGTCTCGCCAACTTTGACGATAAGCGACATTTCGCTCAAGCCAGGGTGCAGAAAACACGTAGTTTCGGGCAAAATGATGGCGCAACTGGTGCGGGATTGCATCATTTTCGACGCAAATCCGACGTGTATCTCAAATTGATACCTATATCTTGTGGTAGTTAGACCTTTGACCCCAAGAATGCGAATGGGGCCGCCGAGACGACCCCATTAGGTTGAGTATTCACAGATTCATCCACAGAATCACACCCAGGGGCGGGCCTGGCCTGCGTGATCCTCGAATTTGTCGATGTGATGGTCTTTTTCCATCGTCAGGCCAATATCGTCCAAACCGTTCAGCAGGCAGTGTTTGCGGTGTGGGTCGACGTCAAACTCGATCACGACGCCATCCGATGTTGTGATCTGCTGATCTTCCAGATGCACGGTCATGCGGGCGTTCTGACCCTTATGGGCATCTTCCATCAGCAGCGCGTGATGTTCTTCTTCGACCACGATCGGCAGAATGCCGTTCTTGAAGCAGTTGTTATAGAAGATGTCGGCAAAGCTGGTCGAGATCACCACCTTGATGCCGAAATCCTTGATTGCCCAGGGCGCGTGCTCGCGGGACGAACCGCAGCCAAAATTGTCGCCTGCCACCAGAATCTCGGTTTCACGATAGGCGGGTTGGTTCAGGACGAATTCTTCGTTCTCCTGCCCGTCATCGTGATAGCGCATCTCATCAAACAGCACGACGCCAAGGCCGGACCGTTTAATGGTTTTCAGATGCACTTTCGGAATGATCATATCGGTGTCGATATTGATCAGTGGCATTGGGGCAGCCACCCCGTGGACTTTGTCAAACTTTTCCATGTTCACACTCCTGCGGGAGAAGGCTGCGCCCGTTCCCCGCGTTTAAGCCTGTTTCGCTTCTATTGTTTCGTCTTTGGGTGCGTTCTTGATGAAGAGCGCCATGAAGACCAATCCGAACCCGTTGAACAGCATCTCAATGCCCAGGAAGATCCCCAGAATGCTCAGCAGAGCCTGGGGTTCCTTGCCCACATACGTCCAGATGATAGCGGCGAGGACGATCGACAAGATGCCCGAGATCATCGTGGGCCAGAAAAACTGCGTTCCTTTCATTTGGAACGACAGAATGACCCGAGCGATGCCGCCTGCCATAAACAGAACCAGCATCACCGTCGCCAAGGTCAAGGTCCCCTGCAGCGGGTGATCCAGGAAGGACCAGCCCAGAAACAGCATCACCACACCCATGATGAGAGACAGGATCTTGTTGCCGGTGCCTTCGACGGTGAACCCGCCGACAACCTGCAACGCGCCTGCAATCAGCAGCAACACCCCAGTCACCACCGTCACCGCAACCGAAGCTGCAATCGCATTGCCCAGCGCAAAGACGCCAAATGCTATCGACAGCAGCCCCAGCAGGAACCATTTGATCCAGTCACTCATGTGTTCAATCCCTCAAATATCTAGATATGAGGAGACCTTACATCAATTCACGGACGTCTGTCAGCCGTCCCGTAATTGCCGCAGCGGCAGCCATTGCAGGGCTCAGCAGGTGGGTGCGTCCGCCCCGGCCCTGACGACCTTCGAAGTTGCGGTTCGAGGTCGCGGCACAGCGTTCCCCCGGTGCCAGCTGATCCGGATTCATCGCCAGGCACATCGAACACCCAGCCAGACGCCATTCAAAGCCTGCTGCTTTGAAGATATCCGCCAGACCCTCTTCTTCGGCCTGAGCGCGCACCAGGCCCGAGCCGGGAACGATCATGGCCCGCAGACCATCTTTGATCTTTTTGCCCTTCAGAATTTCGGCGGCGGCGCGCAGGTCTTCGATCCGGCCATTGGTGCAGGACCCGATAAAGACGGTGTCAATTTCCACATCGCTCAGCTTTTGGCCCGCTTCCAGGCCCATATATTCGATCGAGCGGCGGGCCGCCTCGACCTTGCCGCCTTCGAAATCCTCGGGGTTCGGCACGGTTGCGGTGATCGGCAGGACGTCTTCGGGGCTGGTGCCCCATGTGACGACTGGCGCAATGTCTTCGCCGCGCAGAGTGATAACCTTGTCAAAATGCGCGTCTTCGTCGGTGTAGAGCGTTTTCCACCAGTTCAAAGCCGCTTCCCATTGCGCACCTTTAGGAGCGTGCGGGCGACCTTTGACATATTCAAACGTAGTTTCGTCCGGCGCTATCAGGCCCGCCCGGGCGCCACCTTCGATGGCCATGTTGCAGACGGTCATGCGACCTTCCATCGACAGATCACGGATCGCTTCGCCACAATACTCGATGACATAGCCGGTGCCGCCAGCCGTACCGGTCTCACCAATCACGGCCAGAGTGATGTCCTTGGCGGTCACGCCTGGCTGCAATTTGCCGGTGATCTCGACCTTCATGTTCTTGGATTTCTTCTGGATCAGAGTCTGTGTGGCCAGAACATGCTCGACCTCAGACGTGCCGATACCGTGGGCCAGCGCGCCAAACGCGCCATGGGTGGCGGTGTGGCTGTCGCCGCAGACAACGGTCATGCCGGGCAGGGTCCAGCCCTGTTCCGGGCCGACGATATGAACGATGCCCTGACGGACGTCATGCACTGGGTAATAGTGAATGCCGAAATCCTTGGCGTTCTTGTCCAACGCTTCGACCTGAATGCGCGATTCCGGGTTTTCGATCCCGTTCACGCGGTCCGGTGTAGTCGGAACGTTATGATCCGGCACGGCGATGGTTTTTTCCGGGGCGCGCACCTTGCGGCCCGCCATGCGCAGGCCTTCGAACGCCTGCGGGCTGGTCACTTCGTGGACCAGGTGGCGGTCGATATACAGCAGGCAGGTGCCATCATCGGCTTCGTGCGCGACATGGGCATCCCAGATTTTGTCATAGAGTGTTTTGGGGGACATTGGTCCTCTCCCGTATTTAAATGAGAAATAGCTGGCGAGTGGCTGGACGCGCCTTATAGGCGGGCCAGAACCGTGCGGGCGGCCCCAAAGAACCGTTCACGCAGGCGCGTGCGGTCTTGCAACGTCGGTGCAGGGGCCAGATTGAGTCTCATGCGCACCAGATATATCGGGCTTTGCTGTCAATCAAGGTTCAATCCGGTGTCAGACTTGCATCATTGTGCAACGCTGTCCAAGCTGGAACCATGAATCAGGACCTGATCCCCAGCTCGCTGTCGGACCTTTATGAAAACATGGTCGCGGGCTTTTCCGTGCAATTCGAAAACCTTGTCGAACTGATTGTCACCCCCGGTTGGCGACAGCACCAGTTGGTCATCATTGTTGTTCTTTGGGGGTTGGCCCTCCTTTTGAAATTGGCAACGCAAGGCCGGTGGGAGACCTGGGCCCGGTCCCGCTCGGGCTGGCCGAAATGGCGGCTGCGTACCTTGGTGCAGTTAATGCAGCGCCTGACGCTGGTTTATTTCGTGGTGATGTCCTGGGCGTTGTATCTTTTGATGCAGCAAGTCACCTGGCCGTCGCGCAGTTACATTATCGGCGTGTTTGCGACTTTGGCCTTGGCGTGGCTGGCCATTGCCCTGGTGGCGCGGCTGGTGCGCAACCGGACCCTGCGGCGGATATTCAAATGGGCCATGTGGGTCTATGCAACGCTGATTGCGCTGAATCTGACCGATGACGTGGCCGATTTTCTGGACGGGGTAGCGATTTCCATCGGCGATCTGCACATCTCGGCGCTGGGGATCATCAAGGCGGTTCTGCTGATCGGTATTTTGCTGACGCTGGCCCGTATTGGCACCCGCGCGGCTGAGCGGGGGCTGATGAACAATGACGACATCACCCCATCCATGCAGGTGTTGTTGGCCAAGGGCATTCAGGTGCTGCTGTATGGCGCTGTCTTTCTGGCAGCCATCCGCACGCTTGGGTTTGACCTGACCGGTATTGCGCTGCTGTCCGGTGCGATTGGTGTGGGGATCGGGTTCGGGCTGCAAAAGGTGGTGTCCAACCTGATATCCGGGATCATCATCCTGATGGACCGGTCGATCAAGCCGGGCGACGTGATCTCGTTGGGCGACACGTTCGGCTGGATCAATGCGCTGGGCGCGCGTTATGTCTCGGTCGTGACGCGGGACGGGCGGGAATACCTGATTCCGAACGAGGATCTGATCACCAATCAGGTGGTGAACTGGTCGCATTCCGACAAATTCGTGCGATTGGACCTGGAGTTCGGCACCAGCTACGACGACGACCCGCATAATGTCCGTGCAACGGCCATCGGTGCGGTCAAATCCGTAACGCGCGTGTTAAGTGGCGGTAAGCACGAGCCGGTCTGCCACATCACCGGGTTTGGTGACAGCAGCGTGGATTACGTCCTGCGGTTCTGGATTAGTGACCCGACCAAGGGCCTGACCAATATCCGCGGCAATGTCTATCTGGCCCTGTGGGATGCGTTTAAATCCAAAGGTATTTCCATCCCTTTCCCCCAGCGCGAGGTTCGGTTGTTGTCCGACGCAGCCACGCAACAGGTCGCCAAAGAGTGATCCCCTGTGCGCCCCGCATAGCGGCGTTTCATTGAAATGTTGCATTCCCCTTGTTACCTTATTAGTACCCCGGCGCCGGGGTTTTACGGCGCGCAGCAAAGGAGGACTATGTTCTGTCTCTACATACCCAGGCGGGTTTGCCCGCCGATGACCGGGCCAATGTAATGGCTCACTCTCAGTCAATCAGCGACAAGCTGCTTGAACGTATCCTTTCCTCACTTTCCGATGACAAGGCCGAAGATGTCGTGCAGATCAACCTGCAAGGCAAGTCTTCGGTTGCGGATCACATGGTGATTGCCTCGGGTCGGTCGACCCGTCAGGTCTCGGCCATGGCGGAAAAGCTGACGGATCGCATCAAGCAGGAATTCGGTTTCACCTCGAAGGTCGAAGGCAAGGATGCCGGCGACTGGGTGTTGATCGATACGGGCGACGTGATCGTCCATATCTTCCGCCCCGAAGTGCGTGAATTCTATCAGCTGGAAAAGATGTGGCTGCCTCAGGGCGGCAGCGCCTCGGCGAACTGAGGCGCCATCCCGGCCTGCATTAACAGGCCGGCGGCGAGAGAAATATGCGTATAAGCATTTGTGCGGTCGGGCGATTGCGTGCCGGACCGGAGAAGTCCCTGCTTGATGATTACCTGACCCGATTTGACCGGACCGGCCGCGCGCTGGGCCTTGGTCCTGCGCAGGTGATCGAAGTTGAGGACAAGAAAAACGCAGGCATGGGGGCGGAAGCCGCACTGCTGCGTAAGGCTCTGCCCAAGGGCGCAGTAATCTGCACACTGGACGAGCGGGGGCGGGTGATGTCCTCGCCGGATTTTGCCAAGAAACTGGGCGGATGGCGCGATGCCGGGCGTCAGGATTTGGCGCTGATCATTGGCGGGGCGGACGGAATAGACCCTAATCTGCGGGACGAGGCCGATTTTTCTATCTCATTCGGGTCAATGGTCTGGCCCCATATGCTGGTCCGTGTGATGCTGGCCGAGCAACTGTACCGGGCTGCAACCATCCTGTCGGGCGGCCCTTACCACCGGGTCTGACATGGCGCAGCTTTTGATCGTCTACCATTCGCGCACCGGCGGCGCCCGGCAAATGGCCGAAGCCGCGGCTGAGGCCGCGCATGATGAGGCTGAAACCATCCTGAAACCCGCCGATCAGGCCGGACCGGACGATCTCCTGCGCGCCGATGGCTACCTGTTCTGCGCGCCCGAGAATCTGGCCGCGATTTCGGGTTTGATGAAAGAGTTTTTCGACCGCAGCTATTATCCCGTACTGGGCAAGATCGAAGGCCGTCCCTATGCCCAGATGGTGTGCGCCGGGTCCGATGGCGAGAACGCCGCGCGCCAAATGGCCCGGATCGCAACTGGCTGGCGGTTGAAAGAGGTGCAACCGCCCCTGATCATCTGTACCCACGCTCAATCGCCCAAGGCGATCTTGGCGGAAAAGACCATCCCTGATGATCAACTGGAAAAATGTCGCGAAATCGGCGCCGCCTTGGCCGCAGGTCTGAGTCTGGGTGTTTTCTGACTCTCAGTTCAGATCAACAACCGTGGTGCCTTCGTTCCAGCCATCCACATTGCACCGTGCCTGAACCTGCACTTGAGTAGCGCCCTTGGGAATCACGACACCACTGAGTGAACGGGTAAAGGGCTGCTCATTCTCATGTGGATGGTGCAACACGCGCATGCCCAGCTCGTCGCCGTCCATATCCAGCACGCGCCAGCCATCGGCGTAATGATCCCAGCCAGTATCGGGATGGCGGATCGTCACGTCGAATCGCCAGGTATCGCCGCTCTGACGGGCTGAGACATTCTCGATCACCGACGGATCGGCAAGGGCAGGGCTGGCCAGAAAGGCACTGAGAATCAGGTATCGCATGCGCTGACCATAGGGTGTGCGACGCACCCGCGTCATCACGAACCTGTGTTGGGTGGCAGGTCCATCAGGATCGATCGTGAATGCGAGGCAAATTCCCGCCGGTACAACACGCCAAAGGTGACGGTGGTGCCGATGATCAGGGCAACCGGCCCCAATATCCATGTCACCGAGGCCAGCGCAAAATAGGTCGCTCGAAGGGCACGGTTGAAGCTGCGCGCGGCGGTAACGCAAATCTCGGCGGCTTGCGCGGCGCGGGGATAGGCCTGCGGGTCTTCGGGGTCATTGGGCACGGCGGCCATCAGCACCCCGCAATAGCCGAACAGGCGATGCGCCCAGACATACTTCAGAAACGCGTTGGACAGAAATGCCAGTACAATCAGAATCTTGATCTCCCAGACCAAGGCCGGGGCGCTGCCTATGGCCAGATCCTGCGCCACTCCGGCCAGACGTTCGGTATTGCCCAGCAAGGCCAGCCCGCCGCCAATGGCAATCATCGTGGTCGAGGCGAAAAACGTGCTGCCCTGCCGCATGGTGCCAACCATCTGCGCATCAAACATGCGCGGTTGGCGCGTTACCATCTCGTGCATCCAGTTGCGGCGAAAATCATCCATCATCATCGTGACGGAGTTTTTGCGCGGTGAAGGGTTGTCGATCCGCCAGCCGATCCACTGCCAGGCACAAAACAGCAGCAAAATGGCCGCATAGTCGAGTGGTGAAAACACCAGGGCGCGTTCAATCCAGGTCATGGTCGCGACACTACGCGCGGCCAAGAGAACTTGCCAGATGTAGAAATTGGTAATATTAATTTACCAAACCGGAGGGCTCGCCATGGACATGCCAACGCCAAACCCAGATATTCTGCGCCGCAGGGACGCCGTTTTGCAGCAATTGCTGGAGGTTTTGCCCCAAGATGCCGTGATCCATGATGCTGCTGAAACCCTCGCGTATGAATGCGATGCGCTGACGGCGTATACATGTCCTCCGATGCTGGCGGTGCTGCCGGCGACCACGCAACAGGTCTCGGACGTGCTGCGCATCTGCCATGCCGAAGGCGTGCCGGTTGTGCCGCGCGGTTCGGGCACGTCTCTGGCGGGCGGGGCATTGCCGACGGCGGATTGCGTCATTCTGGGCATCGCCCGCATGAACGAGGTGTTGGAGACCGATTATGACAATCGCTATATCCGCGTCCAGACCGGCCGCACCAATCTGAGCGTGACCGGGGCCGTTGAGGAAGAGGATTTCTTTTACGCCCCCGATCCTTCGTCACAACTGGCCTGCGCCATCGCGGGCAATGTCGCGATGAATTCCGGCGGGGCGCATTGCCTGAAATACGGTGTGACGACCAACAACTTGTTGGGCGTGACCATGGTATTGATGGACGGCAGTGTGGTTGAGATCGGCGGCGCGCATCTGGATGCAGGTGGATTGGACCTGCTGGGGGTGGTTTGCGGCTCGGAAGGGCAATTGGGTGTCGTGACCGAAGCAACGCTTCGCATACTGCGCAAACCCGAGGGCGCTCGGCCGGTTCTGATTGGTTTCGACGACAACGAAGTCGCCGGGCATTGTGTCTCGGATATTATCAAATCGGGCATTCTGCCCGTCGCGATCGAGTTTATGGACACGCTGTGCATCAGGGCTTGTGAGAATTTTGCCAAAGCAGGCTATCCCGATTGCACGGCGCTGCTGATTATCGAGGTCGAAGGGTCCGAGGCTGAGATCGACTATCAACTGTCGAAGATCGTCGAGATTGCCAAACGCCATAACCCGGTGGAAATTCGCGAAAGCCAATCGCCCGAGGAAAGCGCCAAGATTTGGTTGGGCCGGAAATCGGCCTTTGGGGCCATGGGGCAGATGAACGACTATATGTGTCTGGACGGTACGATCCCGGTCTCGTCCCTGCCCGAAGTGTTGCGCCGGATCGGCGAGATGAGCCAAGACTACGGCCTGCCCGTCGGTAATGTGTTTCATGCGGGTGATGGTAACATGCACCCTCTGATCCTGTTCGACGCCAACAAACCCGGTGATCTTGAGAAATGCGAGGCGTTTGGCGTCGACATTCTGCGGCTATGCGTCGATGTAGGCGGCTGCCTGACGGGTGAACACGGGGTAGGCGTGGAAAAGAGGGATTTGATGGCACATCAATACACGCCGCAAGACCTGGAAGCACAGATGGCGATCAAGGATGTGTTTGATCCGAAATGGTTGCTGAACCCCGCCAAAGTGTTCCCTCTGGACGCGTCAGCATCCCGGCGCGATGTGCGTATGGTCGCGGAATAAAAGGCTCTAACACAAAAGATATGCGATGAAACCCAAGACGGAAACCGAACTGGCCGAGATGGTGGCCGGACTGAGCCATCCGGTGCGTATTGCCGGTGGTGGCACCCGTGGTATTGGCGGGCCAGACGCAACCATTCACACCGCGGGCCTAAGCGGCATAACCCTGTATGAACCCGGCGCGCTGACCCTTGTGGCGCAGGCCGGCACACCCTTGGCCGAAATTGAGGCCGCTCTGGAAGCAGAAGGCCAGCAATTGCCGTTTGAGCCTATGGATCATCGTGGTCTGCTGGGCACGGGCGGAGAGCCCACCATCGGCGGTGTCGTGGCGGCCAATATCTCGGGCCCACGGCGTATTCAAGCCGGGGCCTGCCGGGATTTCCTGCTGGGTGTGCGGTATGTCGATGGCAATGGGCAGGTGATCAAGAACGGTGGCCGGGTGATGAAAAACGTCACCGGATACGATGTGGTCAAACTGATGGCGGGGTCCTGGGGCACGTTGGGGATTTTAACCGAAGTGTCGCTGAAAGTGCTGCCAAAGCCCGAATCCACCGCGACCTTGGCTGTACAGGTCTCGGATGCTGAAGACGCAGTGCAAGCCATGTCCGCAGCGCTGAAATCTCCGTTTGAGGTCAACGGGGCCGCGTATGACCCTCAAGATGGGCGCACCTTTTTGCGGATCGAGGGGTTTTCCGATTCGGTGTCCTATCGCTTGGGCCAGCTGAGATCCGTATTGACCGGATTCGGTGAGGTCAAAGAAATCCCGGATCCTGCGGACCTGTGGCGAGGCCTGCGTGATGTCAAACCGTTTCAGGGTCAGGACGGCGACGTCTGGAGGATCTCGGTCAAGCCAAGCGACGCGCCCGAAGTTTCGATGCATCTGGCGGCGGACCAGCTTCTGTTCGATTGGGGCGGGGGATTGATCTGGGCGCGGGTCTCACAAGGAACCGATCTGCGCGCACGTTTGGGTGCATTTGACGGCCACGCAACACTGGTACGGGCTGGAGCAGATACAATAGAAACATTGGGTCAATTTCAGCCTGAACCTGCCGAAGTTAAGGCTCTAACACGGGGATTAAGACAGCGTTTTGATCCACGCGGCCTCTTCAATCCGGGCCTGATGGGATAAATTGATGCAGACGACATTTACCGAAGAACAGCTAAAGGACCCGGCGACCCAGCGCGCGAATGAAATTCTGCGCAGCTGTGTACATTGCGGGTTCTGTACTGCCACCTGCCCTACCTATCAGGTACTGGGCGACGAACTCGACAGCCCGCGCGGACGTATCTATCTGATCAAGGACATGCTTGAGAATGAGCGTGTGCCGGATGAAAAAACGGTACGGCACATCGATCGTTGTCTGTCCTGCCTGGCTTGTATGACAACTTGTCCGTCCGGCGTGCATTACATGCATCTGGTTGATCACGCGCGGGACTATATCGAACAGAATTACAATCGCCCCTTCAGTGATCGTGCGCTGCGCTGGATACTGGCGCAAATTCTGCCCTACCCGACACGATTCCGCTGGGCGCTACTTGGGGCGAAACTGGGCCGCCCGTTTCGCTTCCTCATGCCGGATGCGCGGCTGCGGGCGATGTTGGATATGGCGCCCAAGCATATCCCTCCGGTCAGCCGAAATGACGACCCGCAAAGCTTTGTGTCCAAGGAACCGCGCAAGAAACGCGTGGCTTTGATGACGGGCTGTGCGCAAAAGGCGCTCAACACCGATATCAACGACGCAACCATTCGCCTGCTGACCCGGTTGGGGTGTGAGGTTGTGGTGGCCAAAGGGGCCGGGTGCTGTGGCGCGCTGACCCATCACATGGGCAAGACCGGCGACAGTCACAAAGCGGCCCAAGCCAATATCAAGGCCTGGACGGCCGAGATGGATGGCGGTGGACTGGACGCCATTGTTATCAACACCTCAGGTTGCGGCACGACGGTCAAGGATTACGGGCACATGTTCCGAAACGATCCTCTGGCCGAAGACGCTGCGCGGGTGGCGGATATCTCGATGGATGTCAGCGAATTGCTGATGCTTCTGGACCTTCCCGAAGGTACGAACCAGAACTTGACCGTTGCCTATCACGCGGCATGTTCTCTGCAGCATGGGCAACAGATCAAAACTCATCCCAAGACTTTGTTGAAAAAGGCTGGATTCACCGTATTAGAGCCTGCTGACAGCCATTTGTGCTGTGGCAGCGCTGGTACGTATAACCTGATGCAGCCGGAAATCTCGGGCCAGTTGAAGCAGCGCAAAGTGAAAACGCTTGAGGCCAAGAAGCCCGACATGATCGCGGCGGGCAATATTGGTTGCATGATGCAAATCGGCTCGGGCACAGATATTCCGGTTTTGCACACGGTTGAATTGTTGGACTGGGCCACCGGTGGCCCCAAACCACGGGCCTTGCAACCGGGTGATGGGGCACAGATTCCGATCCTCAGATAAGCCTGGTTGATGCAGCGGCGCATCAGTTTTCGGACGAAACCAAACCCGGCACGGCTGCCCTATTTTCGCCCAACCACGACCTTAGGAAGGTGATCCAACAGCAACGCCGGAGAACCGCTTGCAAAACTGGATCAGGGCTTTAGCGCTGGCATTGATGCCGATAGCGGCCGCGGCGCAGGATAGTGGGCTAAAAAGCCTGGATACCACCGATGCCGGGCGGGCGTGGATGGCTGTTGGCCGTCTGGATATAAACGGATCGGGGTTTTGCACGGGTACGCTGATCTCACCTACTTTGGTGCTGACCGCCGCGCATTGCCTGTACGACAAAACAACCGGTCAGCGGATCGATCTGTCCGGGGTCGAGTTTTGGGCCGCGTGGCGTCTGGGCCGCGCGTCCGCCTATCGTGCGGCGCGGCAGGCGGTGGTGCATCCGGACTATCGCTATGACAACGAAACTTCGACGGCACGGTTGCGCAATGACATTGCACTGATCGAGTTGTGGCAACCCATTCGCAACACCACTGTGATCCCGTTTGAAACCGGCGATCGTCCCCGTCGTGGGGAAGAGGTGGGCGTTGTCTCGTACGGGCAGGACAGGGCCGAAGCCCCGGCGCTGCAAGAGGTCTGCTCGGTCATGACCCGCCGGTCAGAAGTTCTGGTGATGTCCTGCGATGTCGAGTTCGGCTCTTCGGGCGCGCCGGTTTTTTCCTTTGAGGGTGACCGCCCGCGCATCGTGTCCGTGGTGGCTGCCAAGGCCGAGTTGAACGGCCAGCGCGTTGCCGTCGGTACCCCGGTCGAAGGGTCGCTGCGCCTGTTGCAAGCTGAACTGTCGGCTGGGCGCGGGTTTCTGGCTGCGACCCCTGAGGGTACATCCAAAAGAAACATTGGCGCGAGGTTCATCAAGCCATGATACGAATTCTGCTGGGCACATTGTTATGCTTGTCTGTCTTGTCGACTGCATCCCATTCGCAAACCGCAAAACGCAAGCTGACGGATCGTGACGACCTTTATGGCTGGGAGGCGGTGGGCCGTCTGGATATCGGCAATAAGGGCTTTTGCACCGGCACGCTGATTGCACGGGATCTGGTTCTGACGGCGGCTCATTGTGCGTTGGATAAGGCCACCGGCCGGCCCTATAAACCCGGAGAAGTGACGTTCCGTGCCGGATTGAGCAACGGTAATTCTCTGGCCGACCGCAAAGTCATCCAGATCGCCACCCATCCGGATTTTGTGGCCAATGCGCCGGTCTCGGCACCGCGAGTTCGCATCGATGTGGCGCTGATGCGTCTGGATGCCCCGGTCCCGCACGGCGTCGCCGATCCGTTTGCGTTGTACGAGGGACGGATCAACGACAACGAGATCAGCGTTGCATCCTACGGGCAAGGCCGATCCGAGGCTATTACGCGCCAGCGTTCGTGCAGCATCCTTCAACGCGGTCGCGGGCTGATCAGCTTTGACTGTGACGTAACCTTTGGGTCTTCGGGGTCGGCCATTCTGGCAAAAAAGGGACCGCGCTGGCAGATTCTGTCGGTTGTATCCGCGGGTGGTTTTGATGGTCGGCGCAAGGTCGGGTATGGCATGGAACTGTCTGGGATCGTTTCTGATTTGAAAGCTGACCTGCGCCGAGATGCACCCCAGCCCAAGGCCAAGATCCGCCGGTTGCAGGTGGGGTCGGACAAGTCCAGTTCCGGTGCCAAATTCATCTCATCCGACGGGTCTTGAACTCGTTCAAAATGCTCCCCATGTGAATTGTACCGGGTCGCCGTGAACGGGGCCTGGCATACTCAATCGCCCGTCCGAACGGAGGGCAAATCGTAGATCGCTCAGATATGAGGATATGACACATGCGTACTTTTGATTTTGCACCGCTGCACCGCGCAACCATTGGTTTCGACCAGATCGCAGACATGATGGACCGCGTTCTGACCAATGACGTGGCTCAGCCCAGCTATCCGCCTTACAACATCGAAAAAACCGATGCCGACACCTATCGCATTTCGGTCGCTGTCGCCGGTTTTTCGGAAAATGACCTGTCGGTCGAAGTTAAGGAAAACGCGCTGATCGTCGCCGGTAAGAAAGCCGCCGAAGACCAAGAGCGCAGCTACCTGCACCGCGGCATCGCCACCCGCGCGTTCGAGCGCCGCTTTGCGCTGGCCGATCACGTGCGCGTCACCGGCGCCAACCACGAAAACGGCATGCTGAACATTGACCTGAAGCGCGAGGTGCCCGAGGCCCTGAAACCGCGCCGGATCGAGATCGCTTCGGCCAACGCCATTGAAAAGGATGTGGTCGACGCCAAAGCCGTGAACTAAGGCGGTCAACCCACACGCCGCGGCGATCTCCTCCTCTCTGGGTCGTCGCACCATGCGCCCCGCGTTCCTCCAGACGCGGGGCGTTGTTTTTTTAGCGCACCTAAGCAAACTCTTTTGGTTCACCAAAATTCCGGCAATCACTAAACACCGTGAGCTAGTCTTTTTCAGGATTAACCGTTGATCAAGAATTCAAAATTGTTGACCACAAAAGGAACCGGGAAACATGCGCTCTAGTTTCATTTTCACCAGTGCAGTTTGTGCCGCCTTAGCGTTTACGGCACTAACAGCGACAAATGCCCAAGCTGACGATGCCGGGAAGATAATCGCAGGGGTCGCTCTGGGTGTGTTAGGCGCGTCAATTGCTGAACATCACCATAAACACGGGTCGCCGTACCAGAAACACCCCGACGTCTCGCCCGAAGAGAATGCAGTTGGGCTGTGTATGCATCGCACCAAAACCGCGATGACCAATCAGGGATATTACGCTGTCGATTTCGAGCGCACGCTGTCTTACACCACAAATTCAGATGGGATCGATCTGATTGATCTGGAGGTCGCCCGGTCCAAGAACACCAATGATGCGCGCAGCACGATCAAAGCCCATTGCGCAATTCAGAACGATGCAGTGGTGAATTTCCGGTACTCGAATTACTGAGCCTCAGACCCGGAACCCAGCGTATTGAGAATGGCCACCGCCGAATGGCGATGGCCCAATCGGATCAGACCGACATGCAGATATATTTCATCTCAAGATAGTCTTCCATGCCGTGATGGCTGCCTTCGCGACCCAGGCCGGATTGTTTGACGCCGCCGAACGGGCCCAGCTCGGTTGAGATGATGCCGGTGTTCACGCCGACGATGCCGTATTCCAGCGCCTCGGCCACTTTGTAGACGCGGCTCAGGTCCTTGGCATAGAAATAGGAAGCCAGACCAAAGATCGTGTCATTGGCCATGGCGATGACATCATCCTCGTCCTCGAACTTGAACAGAGGGGCCAGCGGGCCGAAGGTCTCCTCTTGCGCGACCTTCATGTCCTGCGTCACGCCGGTGACGATGGTGGGCTGAAAGAAGGTACCGCCCAGATCATGCGGCAGGCCACCGGTCAGGATAACGCCGCCTTTTTCCGTGGCATCAGCAATATGTTCGCGCACCTTGGCCACGGCCTCATCACTGATCAGCGGGCCGGTGGTGATACCCTGGTTCAGGCCGTCGCCGACGTGCAGGGCCTCGGTTGCGGCTTTCAGCTTGGCTGCGAATTCGTCGTATACACCGGCCTGCACATAGATGCGGTTGGCGCAGACACAGGTCTGGCCGTTGTTGCGGAACTTGCACATCATCGCGCCTTCGACGGCCGCGTCCAGATCGGCGTCGTCGAATACAATGAAAGGTGCATTGCCGCCCAGCTCCATCGAACATTTCATGACCTGATCGGCGGCCTGACGCAGCAGGATGCGCCCCACCTCGGTCGAGCCTGTAAATGTCAGCTTGCGCACGCCGGGGTTTTCGCAGAACTCTTTGCCGATCTCGCTGGCCTGAGACGAGGGCACGACGTTGAACACGCCGGCAGGTACGCCCGCCTGTTCCGCCAGCAGCGCCAGCACCAGCGCTGACAACGGCGTTTCCGTCGCCGGACGGGCCACAAAGGCGCAACCTGCGGCCAGCGCCGGGGCCGCCTTGCGCGTGATCATTGCGTTGGGGAAATTCCACGGAGTGATCGAAGCCGCAACACCGATGGGCTGTTTCAGCACGGTGATCCGCTTGTCGCGCTGATGGCCGGGGATGGTCTCGCCATACACACGCTTGGCCTCTTCGCCGAAGAATTCGATGAACGAGGCACCATAGGCAATTTCACCCACGGCTTCAGCCAGCGGCTTGCCCTGTTCGGCGGTCAGGATCTTGCCCAGATCCTCGGCGTTTTCCATCATCAGGTCGAACCAGCGGCGCAGGATTGCAGCGCGTTCTTTGCCGGTCAGCTTGGCCCATTCTTTTTGCGCAGCCTCGGCCTGAGCGATGGCGCCTGCCACCTGCGCCCGGCTGACATCGGCAACCTCGGCCACCACATCCCCGCGGGCCGGGTTGGTCACCGCAAGGGTGCCATTGTCGCCATCCACCCACTGACCGCCAATATAGGCTTTGGTCACCAGCAGGTCAGGGTTTTTCAGAAGGGATTTCAGATCGGTTGTCGCGTCCAGCATGGGTCAGCCTCCGGCAGAAAATTGGTTCAACGCACCCAATCAGGTGGGGTCCGGAATGTCTATGTCCACTATCGCCAGCGGGTCAATCCAGATTTGATCAAATAACCTTCAGTTCAAGGCCGTGCATCACGCCTATCTTTTTCAGGCTGAGTTTGTCAAAGTCTGGAGGAAATTTGGACCCAAGGGGATGTAAACACCCGTAACATTCCCTATCTTATTGGGTAAATAAAGAAAAAAGGGATAGCAGAGATGTCGAACCATCAATTTGATGCCTTGATCGAAGAGACTCAGGCGAAAGTCCGTGAAAGCCAATCACAGATCGAAGGGCTGACATCGCGGATTGAGGCCGCCCGCGCCAAGATCGGCACCACTGAGGCGGATATCGACATCGAAAATGCCACGCTTGAAGACGTGCATGCCCATACCGAGGTGATGAACGCCAATATCGCCGAGCTGATCATGGGTCTGGACGATGTGACCAACGCGTTTTCCAAGGATTTCGACGAGATGCGATCGAAAACCGGGTGGGAATCGTTTGTCGGCATCTTTGCCAAAGCCAAATCCGAGTCGATGCGGCAGGAGCGCATGCGCACCGCCAATATCGACGACAAGCTGCAGGACCTGATCGCCAAATCCGACGTGATCGTCAAGCTGCTGGAAGGGCAGTTGTCGGTGTTGGAGGAGCAGCGGGTAAAGGTTGAGGACAACCTGACCGTCACTCTGGACGACCGCGAGGCGACCGTGGCCGAACTGGAAGCCTTGCGCGCTGAAATTCAGGGCATGGACCCGGCCATCATCACGCTGGAAAACAAGATCAGCGTCGAACAGGACGCCGCCGCGCGGACCCAGCTGGAAACCGAACTGGCTGAGATGAACAAGCAATACAACGCCAAGGTTCAGGAAGAGCAGGTCAAGCTGGCCAAGTCCCAGACGCTTGAGCGCTATATCGAAAAGGGCAAGACCTGGGTCGATTCCCTGCAGAACCAGGCGGCGACGCAGATGGTGCTGATCAACAAGCTGCAAACAGACACGCAACAGCGCGTGGTGCTGTATGACGCCCTGACCAAATCGCTGAAAACCGCGCAGCAGCAGGACGTGGCCCACCGCATCAACGAGATCGGCGTGCAGACCGACCAAGAGGCGCAAACCGCCATGGCCGCCATCGGCACCGCGACCAACCAGAAGATGGCCGACATGCTTGAGGCGCATGAGGACCACATGGTCTTTGCCCGCGACGTGCTGGAGAAAAAGGCCAAGGCGGATGAACGCTTTGCCCGTCGGTTCGCGTCGATTGTCGAGAAGCATGATAAGAACTTGTATGGGGGGTGAGGCGCTTCAGTGACGTTCCGTTCCAAAGGCAAGCCAAAAGGAATACGCTACAGGTTCAGGATAGGGATTCTCTTTGTTGTCTTTGGTGGGTTCCTAACTTTGCTTCTTCTGACAGCTGATTGGACCCCGGATTCTTTGATAGCTAAACTTATATTGATAGCGGGTGTTCTATTGATGACATTCTGCTTTTGCGTTCTGTTTGCCAACGGTCTGATCAAACTTGAACAGCTTGATCAGAAGTTGTTCGGCCGCCGACAAAGAAAAGAGCGCGTGGATAATGACTAACCCCACCCAAGACCATGTCGGCCTGACCGACACCTTCGCCTCGCGCCGCTATTTCCGCAAATTTGAGGTAATCACCGTCCATCTCCTTCGTGTGGCTGCGACGATGGAGGCCGAGGGCGCGATCAGCAAGCAAGAGGTGCGGATCGTGTCGCGCTACCTCTCGGGGCTGCTCTACACGTTCCGTGCGCTCAGCATGAAGTACCTGCTGGTCGGGCGCGATACGGGGCGTTTTTTTGGCAGCCTTGCGATGGACAAGCGCGACAGCGGGTTTCCCGTGGCGGCGGAGTTGCTGACCATGGCCAACGACGCGCAGCAGGCGCAAGTACATCTGGCAAATATGCCCTCAGAGGACGACCTGAAAACCGACATGGTGCGCACCATCATCAGCGAACAGGAAATCCCCACCAAGCTGCAATTCGCACTGTCCCAAAGGCTCTATTACGAGGAATTGTTGAAAGGTCAGCTGTTCTGGTCCCGCAACGATCCTGAATGCCACTGGATCGGGAATGAAGGCGAGCGGCGCAAGTTCATGATCCACTGGGCGGTCTATGACAGCCAGATCAACCTGCCGGTCATCTACCTGATGCAGCTTGAGGACAGCGGCAAGACGGCCCTGCCCAAGGATCAGCGCCGCTGGCCCGAAGTGCAGGCGCATCTGATGGCGCAGTCCTTGGGTGGATTGAAACTGGTGACCATCGCCAAAGGTTTCGATCAGGACTTCGACGACCTGCACCCCAAACACCTGCGCCGCATCCACGTGGGCCCGATGTATTCCTCGGCCTATACGGAGCAATCCGGGCCACTGCGGCAGGTGCTGGAAGACGCGCAGGCGCCCGAAGGTCAGGACTGGGCGCTGGCCTGGACCACGGAAGAATTGGAGAGCGAAGACGTGATCGAAGAACGCGCCGGGTGGTTTTCCACCGTCGAACGCGAGGTCTTCGCTTTGGACCCGTTCGGCGGGCAGGGGGCCGAGACCGGCGCCACGAGCACGCAGCGATCCATCATCCTGCCCCAGCGCCCGTTCCAGGTGCTGGCCGAGCGCAACCCGCCGGGATTTGCCGACGTGCGCAAGTTCGTCGTTAGCAAGACCGGGCAGGTGTTGAGATATTGAGGATTTCGCCTTCGGCGAGAGTATTTTTGAAAAGATGAAGCAAGGGCGGTTTTGAGATGAGTTTGACGTCAGATCAGATGGAATTGCGCGAAGACGACATTCGCAAGCATTATCCCGCAGCGACCGCCTTGCTGAACGGGTTCGAACACGCACCTCGGATTGCCAAACCTGTTGAAGCCACCATTGAACGCTCTCCGGGTGTCTCGACCGGACGGCGGTTCCGGTCCACAACTCCGGGGTTGGTGACACGTCGTACTGCGCGCGCGGATGGGGTGCATCTGGTTGAACGGATCGAAGCTTCGGATGATGGCGATACGCTGGTCTCGCCGCCGCAGGCCACTACGCAGCAGGCAATCCGCCGTGCGGTTGCCATTGCTCTGGCGGTGGCTGAAGCCTATGCCGAACAGACACCGCTGGCAGACCTGAAACGCGCGAACCTTGCGGGCGATCTGCCCGCCGCGCGCAAGACCGAGTTTTCGGAATTGCTGACGGCTGAGGCGCTGATCACCTCGCATACTTTCGGCAATGCCTTGGCCTATCTGATGTCCTCGCATCTTGGCGAAACCACTGCTGATATTGGTGAGATCGAAGAGGTCTTGACCGACAACGGTCAACTTGCCCTGCATGGTGCATTGTGGGAACTGGACCAGATGCTGGCCAAACATGCCCCTGACGATGCCTATCTGATCGCGGCCACCAGCGCCTATGCCGAACAGCTAATGGAAAAAGCCGCCCTGCGCGCGCAATCTGCTGGTCATCTGGCCCCGTTCCACAACGCCGCCTGGCATATCGAGGCCGATGATCTGACGATCCGAGGGTTTGAACCCGCCTCGAAGGCCAAATCCACCACCCTGACCATGACGTTCAAGAAACCGAACGAGGTCGTTGGCAACCACATCGCCAAGTATCAGGCGATGAAGCTGGCCAAGATGGTGATGGCCTATGACTTCGACCGCCGCCTGAACCCGTTTGCCGAACTGGGTGGGTTCATCTTTACTTTCATGGGCGACGGCAAACCGGGCACCGGAAAAACCACCCTGATCCAGATGATGGCCGGGCTAATCAATGACTACTGCCAGAACGCGGGCTATCCGTTCCGCTATCAGAACCTGAGCACCGACAATATCGACAGCTATCAGGGCAAATCCGGCCAGAACGCCAAGGCCTTCATCAACACGATCATCGACCCCTCGGTTATCGGGTTTGGCACCATCGACGATATCGACCAGCTGGCGGGCAAACGCGGCGACCGGCAGTCCTCGGCCGGGCAACTGGAAATTACCGCCGTATTGATGGAGAGCTTTGCCGGCGCCAACACCGTTGTACGCGGTAACTGCACTTTCGGCATGTTCTCGAACTACCCCGAGAATGTGGACGACGCCCTGCGCCAGCGGGCGGGCGCACGGTTCCTGGTGGACGGGCCGCAAACGCGCGAGGATTACATCGACATCCTGCACCTGCTGATGGGCCGCAACCATGACATCCCGCTGGGCGAGCACGAAGCCTATGCCGCGCAGGAGATCAAGAAGGCCGTCGCCGCCAGTTTTGAAAGCCACTCCCGCCCGCATGAGGACGCCTTGCTGAAGGTCTATGACCGCGTGTCCGGCGACATCGGCCAGATGGACACGATCGCCAAGCTGGGCACCTACCTCAAGGCGATCCAGCAGGCGGATGAACGGTTCACCGGCCGCGCCATCAAGAACATCACCGACGCGGTCAAGGTCCGCGCGATGGATTTCGAACTGCCTGACGAGTGGATGGAAAACCCCGACCTGTTCCTGTTCCGAGACTACGACACCAAGAAGGCCATGATCGAGGACCTACGCCAGCCGATCACGGTCGAGATGGTGATGCAAGAGATCAACCGCTACGCCGACAGCGAGTTCCGATATGCCGACAAGAGCGACGAGGTCGCCATCGAAAACGCCGTCCGCGAGATGGGACGGATGGAAGAGGCCAAGCGGCGGTATTTGGACGGGAGGGGTGCTTAACCAATGATCATAGTCACCGCAATAATTGTGACTATCGGCGCCTCAAGTTTCGCGTTGGGTTGGTATGCGTCACCTAGAGTGGATACATTCGCGGCTTCGGTCATACTAGCACTACCCGTCGGGGGATTTATAGCTCCTATGGTTTTGACCGAGGCGTTGGGGATTCTAAATTCTGGCCAATTTGGTGCGGGCATCGGTTACATTCTAATCTATTTTTTCAGTCTGATTAAGTTTCCGTGGATTCTCTTTTGCACAATCCTGCTCTCATCGGGGATGTGTCTGTTTGCGTTACATGTGCGCCAATCTCTAGATTCCTCTCTGTCAAATGAGGATACGGCTCGGGCGCGAATTAAGGAGCACAGAAAGCTCATGAACGAAGCAACATTAGAAAAGGGTCAAAAGCGGGGATGACACAATGATCCGCCTCATCGAAAAAGGTCTGATGTTCGGCAACCTTGTCCACATCTCCAGCCCGGCTCTGGTCGAGCGGTATAACCGCGCGCTGCAGCATCTGGCGGGCAGGACCACGGCGCTGACGGATTTTCATGTCGATATCTCGGGCTATTCGCCGGAGGTGGGGATTGAGCTGGAGGATGAGCTCTACCTCAATCCCAACGGGGTCAACCGGCAGTTCATTCTGCTGACGACCGAACAGAAACGCGCGCCTCTGTTGAATGTCAAATTCTCAACCTCGCGCGATATTCTGCGCGAATTTATCGAGATGAACGAGGCGCAGCTGTTCGCCCTGACCGCCACCGATGCCGTGGCCGGAGAGCTGGTGAATTCGGTCATCAAACTCACCTCGCCGCGTGACCTACTGAACATCAAAAAGATCGAGATTGAGGCCGACACTGCAGGCGGCACCCTGCGCAAGGCGCAGCAGCTGGCGGGCATGGTCGAACAGTTCAAAACCCAAGAGGACGCCTGGTTCGATGACGTTCTGATCGCCAGGATGATTGAAACCGCCAAGGAAACCGGCGATGTCACCCGCAACCCCGTTCGCCTGCGCCACACCGCGTTTGAGCAACGCAACTTCTGGACGGCGCATTTCGGCGGGCTCTATCTGTTCCCGGATCTGGACCATCCGGCGGCGATCTACATGGGCGAAAAACCCGACGATCTGAAGATCAAATACACGTTCGAGCCGTCGCAGCGAAACCAGATCGCCAAGTTTCTTGACTATAACGACTTGGTCGAACCAATCGTCAAAGCGCGGGGCGTGGATGCCACCGCGATCCTGCAGCAAAAGATGGATTTCCTGACCGTCGACGCGGCGGCGGATGCAGGTGTTGACCTGAAGGGGCTGGATCGCAGCGATATGCGACGGCTGGCCCGTAATCACGCAGACCGCCTGCCCGAGGCTTATCACGGTTTGGGCCAATTACTGCGCTGGGCGAAGGATGGTGGTCCGTGGCCGCGCATCACTTCGGACCATCCGGCCTATTTCTACACGTTGCGGGCCGCTGATACGCCGAACCGCGATCTGGTGAACATGCTGCTGGCTGAGCTGGCCCCGCTGGACCCGCGCCAAATGTTCATCTGTCACAAGGAACTGTTTTACAACACCTATGCCGGTTGGCCCGAGACCAAGAAAGCCTATGTTGCCGACTTTCTTGCGCGCGAGTATCAGGTGGACAAGGCGGGCGCCCGCGCTGCGTTGTTCGGGCATGAGCCGGACATGAGCGGCGATGACCGGATCAGCGATGACATCATCGCACGCGTTGGTCCCTGGGGCGCAGTTGGGAGGAATTGAATGCTTGTCGCAATCCGTTTTCTAATTCCACTGCTGATCGTTCTGACCGTGATCTATGTCGGGCTGTCGATCTATTCCCGCCTCGTCCGTCGGCGTAAGTTGATCGCGCATTGGGAAAAAAAAGGGCTGCACGGTGATCGAGAGGCTTTTCTCGAGCGGGGAATGCGGCAATATGACAAATCGTTCCGCAAGAAACTGCTGCTGGGTGTCTACGTCATCCCGCTTGGGGCCATTGCCCTGCTGATCTATATTACTAATTTCAAATGAGGGCCGGATAGATGGTCTATGTCAAATGGGTATTCATCATCGTGTTTTGGGGGCTTGTTGCCTCGGTGCTGGAATACACCTTGCCACAGCAAGATGTGGTGCGGATCGTAAAAACCGAGGTGCGGCGCGTCGATTTTGGTGAGAACTCGATCTTCTGGGCACAGCAAGATACAGGCCAAGAGGGCGCGCAGACTGTCAACCGAGATGTGCGATTTGTGGAAACATTCCGCCCGAACGGGAAACCGCGCGTTTATCGCAATGAGGATACCGGCTGGGGCTGGCCGCCCTATTTCAAACTCGACAGTTCGAACCTACAGGCGGAACTGACCAATCTCGTGTCGACTGCGGATAACCCGCAATGGGTGGTTTTGCGCCATTATGGTTGGCGCAATCAGCTTATGTCGATCTTTCCCAATGTGGTCTCGGTGCGCCCGGTGGACAGCCCTGATGTGCGGCTGATCCCATGGTTCAACATCATCTTTCTGACGGTCTTCTTTGCCATCGTCTGGGCTATTTGGGTGCGCTGGCGTCAGTTCCGACAACGCCGTATCGACCCGATGCTTGAGAATATGGAAGATGGGATTTATGCCGCCGGTGATGCGATCGAAGAAAAGCGCAACGGGTTCCGCCGCTGGCTTGATAGCTGGAAATCCAAGTGATGGCGGGCATCTGATCCCGCCACCTGCTCGGTTCTGTTTGCTTATCGAACTACAAATTCAGCGTGCAATGCCCCGGCGGCCTTGATCGTTTTCAGTATGTCGATCATGTCGCGGGGCGACACGCCCAGCGCATTCAGCCCGGCCACAACCTCGGACAGGGTAGTTGCCTCGGGGATTTCGGCCAACCCGGTGCCATCTTCTTCTTCGATACCGGCGAAAGTGCGGGGGACCACAACCGTTTCGCCGCGGGCAAAAGGGTTGGGCTGAACTGCGATGGGGGATTCCTCGACTGTCAGGGTTAGATTGCCTTGTGATACCGCGACCCGTGAAATCCGAACCTCTTGCCCCATGACGATGGTGCCCGAGCGCTGATCGACCACGACGCGCGCCTTGGTTTCCGGTTCGACCAGAATGTTTTCGATCCGACCTAGCGCATGCGCGGTTGAAACCGACTGGGTTGCGGCAATGTTGAGTTCCACCGTGCCGGAATCCCGCATAATCGCCACTGCGCGGTTGAATTCTGTGTTGATCGCAATCTCAATCCGGCTGGCGGTGGTGAAGTCCGGCTCGCGCAGGGCAAGGCGCATTTGCGTCAAGGTTGACAGGTCAAAATCGATCTCACGCTCAACCCGTGCGCCCGAGGGGATCACGCCGGAGGTCGGCACTCCCTGAACAATCGAAGCAGCCTCACCCTCAGCCACGGCGCCACCGGCCAGAACCGTGCCTTGCGCCACAGCATAGATTTGCCCATCGGCTGCGTTGAGCGGTGTCATGATCAGAGTGCCACCCAACAGGCTTTTGGAATCACCAATGGCCGACACCGTCACGTCGATCTGCCCGCCGACCCGCGCGAAAGGCGGCAGGCTGGCGGTCACCAACACAGCCGCTACGTTTTTAGGGCGAAAATCTTCGCCATTCACGTTGACGCCCAGCCGTTCCAGGATGTTCGACATAATCTCTTCGGTGAAGGGTGAATTGCGCAGCCCGTCGCCAGTTCCGTTCAGCCCGACAACCAGGCCATAGCCGACCAGATCATTGCCCCGCACCCCGTCAAAATCCACAAGGTCCTTCAGGCGGATCGTGCCAGCGGATGCTATCCCGGGCAGCAACATCAGTAGGAAAACAAAAAGCTTCATCTTAGGAAATTCACCAGCGACAGGTTCGCATTGCGAACGGTGACGGAATACAGGCTCTCCAACTGGAACTGGACGGTCTGCAACTGTGAAGCGGTTTCATAGGGACCCGCAGCGATCAACTTGTTCCTGCTGAATTCAAGGCTGGTCTGCGCGGCGCTGTTGCGCGTGGCCGCCTGTTCGATCCGAGCCTCTGCTGAACCGACCTGAGCGCGCAAGTTCACCACATCGTTCTGGGTGTTGGCCAGATCGACGCCCAACTGTGTAAACAGGGCGGTGCGCTGATCACGCGGCAAGTTCAGAGCATTGTCAGAGACCAACGCCGCAACGGCAATATCCCGTATCGCATCCTTGATCGCGGGGTCGGTGGCTGTGATCGGGATCGTGATGCTTTCATTCTCGGATATCTGCATCGGTGCCAACGCATTGCCTGAGCCCTGGTAGATCACCGCGTCAAACCCGGCGGGGTCGTTGAACCAGTTTTCTGCCGCCTGTCTGATATCCGCCGTTGTGACGTATCCGCTCAGCTCCGTTTCAAGTGCGCTCAACAACGTGTCGGTTGACGGCAGGGGGGAGACATCAGTGGCCGCGCCGGAATACAGGCTGCGTCCACCAGCGCGGGTGTTCAGCGCTGATATGATCGTATCCAACTCGTTCCGGGCCTGAACCGATGCATTTTCATGGCTGACCGCCTGGTTTGACGTGCCGAAGGACAAAAGGGATGAGGTCAACTCGGTCACGGACTCGTTAATCGTGGTCAAGCTCAGCTGCATGGCATCCGTGAACAACCCAGCCTCAGCCGTCGACACCTGATAGGCGTCCAGGCGCGACAGGCTGCGGTCCAGATCCAGCAGATGGGAATAGTCGCCATCCAGACGTCCCGACACATCCTGAACCTTGCCGGTCGACATCTCATAAGACAGGGTTTCGATTTCGTTTCTGAGTTCGGTCGAGCGGGTCCGCAATGTCATGCCCCGCGCCAGATCGCCAATAGACGTCAAATTCATCATCAGAGCCTCAACAAGGTTTGCATCAATTCATCCACTACCGAGATGACCCGCGCGTTCGCGGCATAGGCCTGCTCGATCTCCATCAGGTTCTGCAATTCCTGGTCGGTGTCGACGCCCTGTTCCGCCTCGATTCGGGCCATTTCCAGCTGTGCGCTGTTGGCAAAGGTCAGGCGTTGGCTGGCTGTATGGGCGTCAGAGCCGGTCTTGGACATCAACGCCTCGGTCAGGTCAGAGGCGCGCATATTGCCGGTGCCAAAGGGCGATCCCGCGACGGGCCGGGCATCGCTGAGAATGGCGCCAAAGGCTTGCAATTGCGTGGCATCGCCCGGATCGCCGGGGGCCACCGCACCAAGCCCGTCGCGCAAGCGCCAGCTGTCACCCCCAGTGTCGGGATCAACAATCGTGTTCAAGCTGATGCGCGAGGCCAGCCCCTCAGGCGCAGTGGCATCGAAGCGGTTGCCGGCATCCGTGAACAGACCGGGATCGGTAGGCAATGCGGTGGGGTCCAGACCGGGTGTTTCGAACCGTTCGATCATATCCCGCGCGACCGAGTCGAGATGAGCCTGTGCCTCAACCGCCAGCTCATCGCGGATTTCAAACTGCGCCATCAGCGCGCCGCCGCGTATCTGGGCGTTGTCTCCGCCGGTGCGCACCGGGTTTCCGTTCATCTCCAACCCCGACAGCAGCCCATTGCCCACCGTCATGTGGGGTTTGGTGTCGCCCGTGGTGGTAAAGGAAAATTCGGCAGCCGTGCCTCCCAGCAGGATCAGGCCACCGTCTGAGTACAGCGACACCTGATCGTTCGCACGCGGAACCGCGTTCACCGGAACAAGCTCATTCACCTGATCTATCAACACCTGCCGCTGGTCTAGCAGGGCACCAATATCGCCACCCGCATGTTTGACCGACGGAATTTTGGCGTTCAGCTTCTCGATATCCTTGAGGGTCTGGTTCAGGCTCTCTACCTGCTTTCCAATGGAGCGATCTGCGTCCGAGCGCAGCTGCCGAACGCCTTCGGACGCCGAATTGAGCGCGTCGGCCAGATCACGGCCCGCGCGGGCCACCTGATCCAGTCGCTCAGAAGAATCTGGCAGGCTGGCAGCGGTGATCAGGCTGCTGTCGAACTCGGCCAACCGATTGGCGAGCGATGTGGGATCGTCAACCGTGCCAACGACGCCCTCAACACTGGTGTGAAAGCTGGAAACTGCAAATTGGTAGGCCAGTTCCGCATCGGTGGTGCGACGGTTGGCGGTTAGAACCGGGTCCTGATTGCGAATAACGCCTGCGGTGCGCACCCCGGTGCCCGAAATCACGTTTGTCGTCAGTTCCAGAGACCTGCGGGCATAGCCGGGCGTCCGCGCGTTGGCGATATTGTCTGACACAACCGAGGTGCCGCGGCTCGAGGCCGTCAGGCCGCTGACGGCGTTGTTGAATGCTGTCGACAAATTCATAGACAGGCCCCTTTCCGGGTCAAAACCCAAATCAGCGTTTGATGTTGGTGGTTTCTTGCAGCATCTCATCAACGGTCTGAATCACCGTAGCAGCCGAGGAATAGGCGCGTTGGGTCTGGATCAGCGAAGTCAGCTCGGTCGCGATATCTGTGGTCGATTCCTCGCGCGCGAAAGACACAAGTTCACCTGTTGGACCTTCCCCCGCGTTCCAGAGAAAATATGTGCCGCTTTCCCGTGATGGCGCATAAGTCTGGCTGTCCAGCGCGGTCAGGCCATTGGGGTTGGGCACATCTGCTAGCGGGATCTGGAACATGCGACGGCTGACACCAGTGTCATAGAACGCATATACATAGCCATTTTCATCGACCTGAACGCTGGTCATCGTGCCCACGGCCGACCCGTCGCGTGTGATCGAAACGGGCGCAAAGGTATCGGACAGTTGCGTGATGCCGTCCGCATCGCCGATCTGGCCGATATTGATCTCCATCGGGCCACCCGCGACGTTGACCACAAGGCTGCCGGTTGCCGGGTCATAGGCCCCGCCCGATACGGTGGCGACGCTGGCCAGTGTGCCGCCAGCGGTGCGGCTGTCGGTGAACGTCAGCGTGTATTCCCCGATCACCGCCCCGCCCGAGGCTGAGTCGCGCAGCACCATGGTCCATTCATTGCTGCTGCCGGCCCCGGGGACGGTTGGCACAAGTTCGATATCCACGCTTTCGGATTTGCCCAGGTTGTCGAAATATTCAACCGACAGGGGTTGTGTGTCGCCCGGCGACCCGGCTTCGGTGGCCGTTGCAGGCAAGTTCATACGCAGATTCATCTGTGTGGTCGGCGCGCCGGACAGTTGATTGACGCTGAGCTGCACGGGCTCGAGCGCTGCCGGGGTGTCCCGCGGCACCGCGGGAATTGAACCGTCCGGGTTGGCGCGCCAGCCCAGCAGGACCAAGCCGGATTCGGTGACCAGATACCCTTCCTCATTGGTGCGGAAAGAACCGGTCGTGGTCAGTTGCATCTCATTCGAGCCACCCGCGATTTGCGAGCTTGGGCGAACCGGCAGCATGCCTCGGCCGCGTACTGCCAGATCGGTTGAATTGTTGGTCGTCACCAGTGACCCGCGCTGATCGATCAGACGCTGGCTGGTGGTTCTGACCCCACCCGCCGAGTAGCTGCCGCCCTGACCCGAGGTGACCATCGAATGAAAATCCGTCTCAACCCGCTTGTAGCCGAAGGTCGACGAGTTGGCGATGTTGTCTGAAATAGTAGCCAGCCGGTTGGCGTTGGCCTTCAAAGATGCCACACCGGCATTCAGCGAGGAGGAAATCGTCATTGGCACGCCCTTCTGTTGCGTCAATCGTTGAGGCAACAGCTAACGCACTGCCCCTTAACAGCGCGCTAACAGTTAAAATCCGGCCTATCCTGTGCGTTCAGGTGTCGCGCAGAAAGATGATTTCGATCCGGTTATTGCGCACGGCCATCGGGTTTTCATCGCTCAACTCCCGGTCGGCATGACCGGTCACGCGATCCAGCCGAGAACCCGCAAAACCCTTATCCTCAAGCAGTTGGCGTACCACCTGCGCGCGCGAGGTCGATACATCCCAGGACGGGTCCTGCGCCAGAACCACGGGCGAGGCGCTGACGTGACCCTCGACCGAGACAGCATTTGTCACCAGATCCGAAGATCGCGTCACCAGCAGGGCCAGCGCCCGCATCATCGGGGTCGGTTCATCCGTTCCCGATTCGAACAGCGGCTGATCTTCGGTATCAAACAGCTCGACCACCAGACCTTCGTCAGTGACGCGCGTAACGATGTGCTTCAGCACATTGTCCGACACCATGCTTTCCCCGGTATGCCCCAGAAGTTGCGCTTCGAGCGTCGAGAAGTCCTCGGACATTTCCTTGCCGCCATCGGGATTCACGCCGATCGACCCCCGCGCTTGCCGCGCAATCGTCGGGTGCCGCTTGGTCGCGCCCGAGCCATCCATTACCATGGTCACTTCGGAAAACATGTTGTTCCCGCCAAAAGCCCCATCGCCCCCGCCCGAAACCGGGTTTACCGGAATTGTTGGCGAGAAATAATCCGCCAGCCCTTTGCGTTGTTTCTCAGTCGTTGCATTCAGCAGCCACATCAACATGAAGAACGCCATCATGGCCGTGACAAAGTCGGCATATGCGACTTTCCACGCGCCGCCGTGGTGACCATCGCCACCTGACACACGTTTCTTCTTGATGATGATTGGCGCCGCATTGGATTGCGCACCCATCTCCACCACCTTTTTTATCACCCAACTACAGGGGTAGCCGGGCAGGTCTTAAGGTGGCCTTAACACTTAAAACTGTCCCGATTTCGCTAGCGCGGCAAGTTGGCGTTGGCCCGCCGCAGGATCAGTTGCAGGAGGTTGAAGCTTTTTTTGATTCCATCTGGCTCGGGTTTGCCAAAGAACGCGTCCAGTTCCTCATGCACGCGCACGGCCTGATCCAGCAGCGGGTCTGCGCCTTCGGCATAAAGCCCGGCCTTGATCATGACCTCGGATTGTTCATAGCTGCCGACCAGTTTGCGGGTTTCCGAGATCAATTGGTTTTCCTCTGCGGTGGCCGCCCCCGGCAGGCTGCGCGAAACCGAACGGCTGAGGTCAATGGCCGGAAACCGCCCGCGCTCGGCAATGTCGCGGCTCAGCACGATATGCCCGTCCAGAACCCCGCGCAGGATGTCAGCCACTGGTTCATCCATATCCGAACCCGCGACCAGAACGCTGAACACGGCGGTGATATCACCTTGGCCCGCCGCTCCGGGACCCGCGCGTTCACACAACCCGGCAATCAGCGGCGTGACCGAAGGTGGGAAACCCCGCAACGAAGGCGCTTCGCCCATGGCAACGGCGATTTCGCGGTGCGCCTCGGCAAATCGCGTCACCGAATCGGCCAGAAACAATACGTTCAGCCCCTGATCGCGCAGATACTCGGCCACCGACATTGCCGACCAGGCGCAACGCCTGCGGGCAAGCGCCGATTGGTCGGACGTGGCCGCGACAACGACCGAGCGTTTCATCCCCTCTGCCCCCAACGCATGTTCGACAAACTCGTTCACCTCGCGCCCGCGTTCGCCCACCAGTGCCACGACAACGGCATCCGCCTGCATCGATTTCGCGAGCGTTGCCAGCAAGGTGGATTTTCCGACGCCCGATCCGGCGAACAGACCGATGCGCTGACCCTGGACCACGGGCAGCATCGTGTTGAGCATCGCTAAACCGGTCTCCATCCGTACGCCCAGCGGTTTACGTGCCACAGCGGGCGGCGGAGCACGCATGATGTCCTGCTCATGTGCGCCCGAAAGCAGAGGTTTCCCGTCCAGCGGTTTGCCAAAGGGATCGACCAGGCGCCCCAGCCAGTGCATGCCGGGTGCGAAAGCGGATGTCTGGTCCAGAATCACCCGGTCACCAAGGCACACCCCATCCGGCGCGGCGGTTGGCATCATGCGAATCCCGTCGGTCTCGACATGAAGCACTTCGCCCGGCAGATCCGGGCCATTACGACGCCGCAATGTCAGGTGGTCACCGATTCGCGCCTGCCCTTCAAGGCCTTGTATTTCAATGACTCCGCGCGCCACGCCGGTAACGCGGCCCATATGGCGCACAGCAGACAGACGGTCGAATTCACACTTCAGAAGCATCGGGTCGAGATCGGACATCGTGGGTTCTCCAATGGGTTTCTGCAAACGCTTTCTAAAGGAATCGGGGTTAAGCCTTGATTGAAATTGATCGAGGGAGAAGCCCCCGATGTTCTATGACCTGAACGTCTTTAAGGCAGCGTACGCAATGGCAACCCATGCCGGGCAACGGCAGGCAGTGATTGCGCGCAACATGGCCAATGCAGATACGCCCGGCTATCAGCCCCGAGATATCGAGGGTTTTCAGAAAGCATTCGAAAAATCAGACCGTCAGGTTTCGATGACCGCCACCCGCGCGGGTCATCTGAACGGCGCCACCGCCCCACAGCCCTGGGCCGAGTTTGAGGTTGCGCCGTCAGGCGATCCAAACGGCAATGGAGTGTCTGTCGAGGAAGAGATGTTCAAAGCTGTCGAGGTCAAGCGCCAGCATGACCGCGCGCTGACCATCTACAAATCCTCGATGAACATCCTGCGCAGCAGCCTTGGCCGGTCATAAGGAGTGTAAGACATGAGCGATTTTTCCCATTCCCTAGCCGCCTCAACCAATGCTCTGCGTGCGCAATCAGCCCGCTTGCGGCATGTGTCCGAGAATATCTCGAACGCCGATACGCCAGGTTATCGCCGCAAAACCGTGCCGTTTGAGACGGTGCAAAAGAACGGACAAGAGGTGGTGCAGGCCGGGCGCGTCAAACTGGATCGCCGCGAGGGTTCGCGCATTTATGACCCCGGTCACCCGATGGCGGATGAAACCGGCCATTACCGTGGCTCGAATGTCGATCTGATGATCGAAATCGCAGACGCACGTGAGGCGCAGCGCAGCTATGAGGCCAATCTCAAGATGTTCGACCAGTCACGCCAGATGTCGTCGAGCTTGATGGAACTTCTCAGAAAATAAAGGACACCAGAATGGATATCCGATCCCTGACCGCGGCACAAAACTATGCTGTCGCTCGCCCGGCCACGCAGGCCGATCCTGATCACGCCGGATTGGCGCAAGGGCTGCGCAGTACGTTTCAGGACTTTACAGCGACGCTGAAGCATTCCGAGCAAATGTCGCAGGCCGCCATGACCGGCCAGGCCGATCCCCACGCTCTGGTACAGGCACTGGCACAGACCGAGCTGGCCGTGGAAACGGCGGTCATTGTCCGCAACAAGGTGGTCGAGGCGTATCAGGAAATCCTGCGGATGCCGGTCTGATCGGATGCTCAGCGAAGGTCTCTTCTATGACATTGTGCGCCAGGCGCTGTGGGTCGCGGTCATTACCTCGGTTCCTATCCTCGCGGTGGCGCTGGTGTCGGGCCTGATCGTGGGTCTGTTTCAGGCGCTGACCTCGGTACAGGAAATGACACTGACCTTCGTGCCCAAGCTGATCGCCATCGTCATCGTGTTCTGGATCTCGATGGGGTTCATGACCCAGACGCTGGTGACGTTTTTCACCACAACCCTCATCCCATTGATCGCCGGAGGTCGCTGATGGATACCGCCTATACCACTTTGTCCCGTCAATCGGGCCTGATGAATGAAATGCGGCTGGTGGCGAATAATATCGCCAATGCCAACACCACCGGATATCGCGCGCAGGGTCTGGTGTTTTCCGAGTTTGTCCGCGACTTGCCGGGCAACCCGTCCCTGTCCATGGCACGGGCCGAGGCGCGCAACACCTCATTGCAGCAGGGCCTGCTGACCGAAACCGGCGGCCAGTTTGATTTTGCCATCGAAGGTGATGGGTTTTTCATGGTCGAAACGCCATCCGGCAACAGGCTGACCCGGGCCGGGGCGTTCTCACCCAGTGCCGAGGGTGATGTGGTCACGATGGACGGCCACCGGGTGCTGGACAGCAACGGCGCACCTGTTTTCATCCCGCCGGATGCTGCGTCGATTGACGTTGGCAGCGATGGCACACTGAGTATCGAGGGGCAATTGCTGGGGCAGATCGGCGTCTATCGTGTGGCCGATCCCAAAACGCTGGTGCGTGAAGGCAGCACGCAGTTCCGCGCCGAGGGCGAAATTGACCCGGTCGAAAACCCAGTGGTGCTGCAGCGTTTTCTCGAAGGGTCCAACGTCAATGCGGTCGAGCAGGTGACCCGGCTGGTCGAAATCCAGCGCGCCTATGAGCTGGGCCAAAGCTTTCTGGAAACCGAAGACGAACGTCTGCGCGGCGCGCTCAAGGCGCTGATGCGTTGACTTGTGAAAAGGAGATTTTGACATGCGAGCATTGAAAATCGCGGCTACGGGCATGGCCGCGCAGCAGATGCGGGTCGAGACGATCTCGAACAATCTGGCGAACACGAACACTACTGGCTACAACGCCCGCCGGGCTGAGTTCGCGGATTTGCACTATCAACAAATGGCGCGGGCCGGGGCGGTGAACGCCAATGACGGCACCGTTCTGCCCACCGGTATTCAACTGGGTCTGGGTGTGCGTCCGGCGGCTGTCACGGTGCAACTGGCGCAAGGCGGATTGTCGGCCACCGGGAGCGATCTGGACGTGGCCATCGAAGGGCGTGGTTATCTTGAAGTTACGCTGGCCAATGGTCAGTCGGGCTATACCCGCGATGGCAGCCTGAAACGGTCCGCAGAGGGGCTGATCGTCACATCAGACGGGTTTGCCGTCGCGCCCGAGATCACCATTCCTGACGATGCCCGGTCGATCTCGATCAACGCTGCGGGCGAAGTTTATGCCTATTTCGACGACACGGCAGACGGGCAACTGCTGGGTGAGCTGACGCTGGCCAGTTTCTCGAACGCCAAGGGGCTTGAGGCGATTGGCAGCAATCTGTTCAAGGAAACCGAAGCCTCAGGCGCACCCGTGGTCGGCACACCGGGTGAGGATGGTCTGGGCACGCTGCGGCAAGGCTATCTTGAGGACAGCTCGGTCGATGCGGTGCGCGAAGTGACCGAACTGATCGAGGCGCAGCGGGGATATGAGATGAATGCCAAGGTCATTTCCGCCGTCGACCAGATGATGGGCGCAACCACACAGGTGCGGTGATGCGGTTTCTGGTTTTGATGTTGGCCCTTTTGGTGCCGGCCTCGGTACAGGCTGAAATCGTAGTGCCGACACGCACTATTCGCGCCAAGGAAATGATCTCGGCGACTGATCTGGAGCTTAAGGCCCAGCAGGTGCCCGGCGCGATAACCACGCCTGAGTTTCTGATCGGGCAAGAGGCTCGGGTCGCGCTGTATCCCGGACGCCCGATCCGTGAAGGCGATGTGGGTCCACCGGCCCTGGTGGATCGCAACGATCTGGTTGTCCTGATCTTTGACCGCACATCGCTGTCGATCACCGCAGAAGGTCGCGCGCTGGGTCGTGGGGCCGCCGGTGATCGTATCCGGGTCATGAACCTGTCCTCCCGTACCACTGTGACGGGCCTTATCCGGCCCGACGGCCAAATCGAGGTAAAATGATGTCGCAACTTTCGAAATCTCTGTTGTTTGCCGTTCTGGCGGTGTCAGCCTGCGGGCGCTTGGATCATCTGGGCAAACCGCCAAGCTTCACTCCGAACGAGGACTCCCCCGAACATGTCGCGATGTTGTGGCCGGGCCTGCCTTTGCACACCCAGCCGCAGCGCAATGTCGACAGATCCTCACTTTGGAGCGGTGGGCAACAATCGCTATTGGGCGATCAGCGGGCGATCAAAAAGGGGGATATCCTGACGGTCGTGATTGAGCTGGACGAAAAAGCCGAGTTTTCGAACGACACGGAACGCTCGCGATCTGCTTCGGAAAGCCTTGGCATCGTCGGCTTGTTTGGCCTGCCACAGCGCGCGGCGGATCATCTGCCGGAAGGGGCATCGCTGGCGGACGCGGTCGAGATCGATTCCGCCTCAGAAAGCACGGGCGAAGGATCGGTTAAGCGCAAGGAAAAGCTGACGCTGCGTGTGGCCGCGACCGTGATCGACGTGCTGCCAAACGGGGTGCTGTCGATTTCGGGCTCGCAGGAACTGCGCGTCAATTTCGAACTGCGCGAGCTTTTGGTGACGGGCTACGTGCGACCACAGGATATCTCGCGCAAAAACGAGATCACCTATGACAAGATCGCCTCGGCCCGCGTGTCTTATGGCGGGCGCGGACAGATCACTGACGTGCAGCAGCCGCGTTATGGCCAGCAGATCCTGGATGCTGTGCTGCCGTATTAAGGAGCGGATGTGATGAAGAAACTTCTACCCGTCGTATTCTTGCTGATCGGTCTGGGGGCCGGTATCGGTGCCGGAGTTGTGTTTGCGCCCTCCGGTGAACCGAAAGAGGCCGCAAAACAGGAAAAACCCAAGGCCAAGGCGGAAAAAACCAAAGAGAAATCCGCCAAGAAAAAGGACAATGCTGGGAAAAAGGAAACGCAAAGCGACTATGAATACCTCAAACTGACCAAGCAGTTTGTAGTGCCCGTCGTCGATGCGGACCGGATCGCGGCGTTGGTCACCATGTCGCTGAGCCTTGAAATCACTCCTGGCATGACCGAAGCTTTCTACGCGCTTGAACCCAAACTGCGCGACGGTTTTTTGCAGGTCATGTTTGATCACGCCAATACCGGTGGTTTTGACGGCGCATTCACTGAATCGGACAATATGAGCGTTCTGCGCAAAGCGTTGCTGGAGACAGCGCGCAAGGATTTGGGCGATGATGTGTTTCAGGTCTTGATCATGAGCGTCAACCGTCAGGACGTTTGATTCTGACGGGGTTATACGCTGTTTAGTAGGGTGACGATTTCCGGTGCTGGGCGCGTTTGTGCGCCTTTTTTTGGGCGTCTGACAGGTTGGTGACGGCTTGTTTGCGGCCAAAGGCCGTGCGCAGCGCGTCCATCGCCGACAGTTTTTGCGCCCGAATCCGCGCCAGTTCCATATTCAACTGGCGGCGCGTGGCCGACTCCCAACCGTTCCACAACACATCGGTGCCAGTGACTCGGTACCCCTCGGCCGCGGCGCCGTCTTGGCGTGATTGCCGGACTTGCGCGTCCAGCCGCGCCAATTGGTGTTGCACGCGTGCTTCAGCCTCTAGCAGGGGGCGCAGGGCGTTGTATTCTTTTTGAAACACGGCCTCTGTAACGTTTTCCAGGTCTGATAGGGCGGCTTGTTTCATCTGATCTGTCCTTTGGCCTTTTTGCGCATCGCCTCTGCAAATCGGATGGCAGCAGCGACGGGGCGATAATGTTCTTCCGCGATTTCCTGTCCGATCTCGACGGCGGCATGCAGGGCGCGGGCCGTGGGCGGGTCGGAATGAATGGGAACGCCAGCCTCAGCAGCCCGGCCCCGGATTGCTGAGGCCACCTCCTCCACGCCCTTGGCCACGCAAACAGGGGCTGACCCCGCCGTCCGGGCCCATTTCAAGGCCACCGCGTAATGGGTCGGGTTGACGATCACCACATCCGCCGAGGGTACGTCGGACATCATCTGGTTCGTGGCGATGTTCTGCGCGCGCTGGCGGCGTTGTTGTTTGACATGCGGGTCGCCCTCGGCATCCTTGGTTTCGTCCTGAATTTCCTTGCGCGACATCCGGTTCTTGCGAATATGCTCGGCATGTTGCCAAAGATAGTCGATCACCCCGATGGCAAGCGCCACGATGATGACGATGAACAGGAAGCGAAACAGAAAATTCATCATCAGCATGACCGATGACCGCGCCGGAGCGGCGCTGGCGGACAGAATCTCGTTTAGGTTGGAGCGCAGAAACAGCGCCAGACAGGTGCCGTAGATCACCAGTTTCACAAAGCTCTTGGCGAATTCGAACAGGCCGCCGCGCCCGAATTTGTTTTTCGCATTCGAGATGATCGAGATGCGGGACAGTTTGGGTTTCAGCTTGCTGGGCGCAAAGATCAGCGCACGCTGGGCGATCAGGCTGAGCAGAACAGCGGCGGCGGGCACAGCAAACAGAACCGTGACGGACAACAGCGCCGTATTGACCATCCCACCGACCGGGCTTGCGGTGGGCCCTTCGGTCAGCAAGGGAGCGATAGTGTCGGCCTGATCAATCAGCACGACAAACAGGCTTCCTATATGTTGCACGCCGAATTGCCCGGCCGCGAACAGGGCAATGAGGAACCCGGCATAAGCGGCAACCACGGACAAGTCGTTGGACTTGGCAACCTCACCCTTTTCGCGCGCTTTCTGGAGCTTCTGCGGCGTCGGCTCGTAGGACTTGTCGCTGTCGTCTTCGGACCCGCTCATCTTGGGTCCTCAAGCGGGTTCAGCATGAAGGCAAAAAAGGCATCAGACCAGACAGACAAGATCAGGGGCGTGCCCGCGAACAACAGGAACAGGCCTGCAAAAGTAATGGCCGGAGCGCCAACAAACGCCACCATCAGCTGCGGCATCGCGCGGTTGATGACGCCAAGCGCAAGGTTATAGATCAGCGAGGCGATCACGAAGGGCATAGCCAGCGCAAACGCCAACCCAAAACTGCGCGCAATTTGCTGCACCCCCCATTGCGACAGGTCCGGGGCTAGTAGTGGGGTGCCCATTGGAAACAGCGTATAGCTGTGGATCAGAAACTGAGCGACGCGGATGTGCAGGCCGAGCAAAACCGCCAGTGTCAGGCCAGCCAGTGTCAGAAGATATCCCATCGCGGGCACGGGATCTGCAGCAGCTGGACCCAGAATCTGCGACAGCGATGTTGCCTGCGCCGCAATCGATCCTGCCGTTTGCAGGGCCAGCACGAACAGTCGCAGCGACATACCCAAGGCCATCCCGATCAACACTTCGGTCAGAACCAATCCTGCCATAGGCAACAGGCCGGGTGGGGCAACAGGCGCCGCAATCGCTGGTGTCACAATAAGGGTAAAGGCAGCCGCGATGCCGAATTTGACGCGGGTCGGAATGCTGCGCTCGCCAAAGGCGGGCAGCAGCGACACCATGGCCGAGACACGCAGGAAGACGGCAAAGAGGTGCCACAAACCCTCACCCAGCTGGGGCAAAAGCTCGGGCGGTAGCGCGATCACGCGGGCACCGTTCCAACCAGCGAAGGCCGCGCCTCGAGCCCGATTTCCTCGAACGACAGCACCGGGTTGGCTATGCCGCGCGCGTGCATGATGGTGCGCAGCAAACGGCGACGGCGGGTCGAGGTGACCAACGCCGGAAACAGCCCGTGATCGGCGGATTGCGCGACACTGTCGACCACGCCATCGGCCAGCTTGTTGAACAGGTTCGGCGGCAGCGCCACGTCGAGACCCGCTGCAGGCGCGTCGATCTGGTAGGTGGTGAAAGTATCCTCCCACTCCGGGGCCAGTTGGATCAGCGGGATCGATCCGTCTTCGCGTTTCATCTCGGCCACCAGTTGGAAACCCAATCGCTGCCGGACCAGTTCGCAGATGCCTTCGGGCTGTGTGGTGGTCAGCCGCGCCTCGGCCACGCTCTCAAGGATCAAGGCCATGTTGCGGATCGAGACCCGTTCGTCCAGCAGCAGACGCAGCACCGCATGTAGCGTGTCGATCGGTACCTTGTCGGGGATCAACTCGTCCAGAAGCTTGCGGTTGGCCTCGGCCCGAACCGGATCGCTGAGCCGTGTCATCTCGGATAAAAGGCGGCGCAGGGATTTCAGCGTCAGCAGGCGTGAGAAGTTCTGTTTGATGATCTCAAGCAGATGAGTAGCCAGAATCTCGGGCGGGGAAACGATGGTGGCCCCACTAAGCGCGGCGGCCTCTTGATCCTTGGGCAGAATCCAGCGGGCGGGGGCGCCATAGACGGGCTCGGTCACGTCATTACCCTCGGGCAGCATGTCGCGGTCATCCTGTACTAGCGCCAGAACCAGATCGGGGTTCAACACGCCGCGCGCCTGTTCGACGCCCTGGACCTTGACTACATAGGTGCCCATGGGCAGATCGGCGCGGTCGGTCAGGCGGATATCAGGCAGGATCAGGCCAAAGCTTGAGGCGACATAGGTCCGCATATTAGCGATGCGCGCGTCCAGCCCGGTGCCGGGGTTGAGGACCATGCTGACCAGATCGGGGGCAAACTCCAGATGCACATCGTCCAGGTCCAAAATATCGCCAATGGCTTGCGAGACCGGTGTGTCTTCCTGCGGTGTTGGCGCCAGCGCCTCTTCCGCTTCGGTCTTTTGCTTGCGATGGACGTTATAGGCCGCATAGCCCAGTACACCCGCCCCCAGGATGAATGGCAAAAAGGGCAGGCCGGGCACCAGCGCAAACAGCACCATCAACATGGCAACTGTTGCCAGGGCCGCTGGATGCCGGCCCAGCTGCGAGAAGATTGCGTTGTCGGTCGCCCCCTGCGTACCGCCGCGGGCCAGCAGCAGGGCTGACGCGATCGATATGATCACCGCCGGGATTTGCGACACCAGCCCGTCACCGACGGTCAGGATGGCGTAGGTCTCGAACGCGGATGAGATTGGCATCCCATGGACGATCACGCCCATGATCAATCCCATCACCAGGTTGAGCAACGTGATCAGCAGCCCGGCTATCGCATCGCCTTTGACAAATTTCGACGCCCCATCGAGAGAGCCGAAAAACGTCGTCTCTTGCTGCTCACGCTCGCGGCGTTCTTTAGCCTGTTGGTGGTCGATGGCCCCGGCGGACATGTCGCTGTCGATGGCGAGCTGTTTTCCCGGCATGCCGTCCAGGGCGAACCGCGCGCCGACCTCGGCCATGCGGGCAGCGCCCTTGGTGATGACCATGAAATTTACGATCAGCAGCACGCCGAACACCACCAACCCCAGAAAGATACTGCCGCCCATGACGAAGTCGGCAAAACCTTCGATCACGTCCCCAGCGGCATTGGGTCCCGTGTGCCCCTCTCCGATGATAAGCTTGGTTGAGGATACGTTTAGCGACAGCCGCAGCATCAGCGAGGCCAAAAGGATTGTCGGGAAAGACGAGAAATCCAGCGGCCGTTCGATAAACAGCGTCAGCGTAAAGATCAGGATCGCCAGCGCGAACGAGGCTGCCAGCCCCACATCCAGCACCCAGGCGGGCATCGGCAGGATCATCATCACAATGACCGTCATCAGCGCCAGCGCCAGCAGCACGGTCGGAGAAAACAGGGAACGGGCGTCGATCTTGGGCACGCATGCCTCCTAGTTGAACGAGATAAAGGCGGTGGCAGTGCCCGAAGGCGGAACCAGCGACCCCAGCGCGCCGCCACCCGGTTGTGGCAGATTGACCGGGATCAGAGGGGTTGCGGCGGTGGTAAACGGGTCGCGCGCGGCCCGTTCCGGGGCAGTGGGCAAGGGTTGATCCAGTTGTGCCAGTACGGTCTGAAACCGGCCCGAGTAAGCATTGGCCAGCGATGGTGTGCGGGAATGATAGGCCCCAACGGCTGCGGGCCACGATCCAAGCTCGGCATACAGTTCATTCAGAAACCGGGCGGCGTAGGTGGCGTTTTCATCCGGGTCGAACATGGCGTCGATGGACCGGAATGCCTTGCCGTGCCAACGGTAATTGATCTGAAAACAGCCGATGTCAAAGCTGCGCTTGCCTGCTTTGAAAATGTCGAAAACATAAGATTTCGCCTCAAACTCGGACGTGAACCAGTATCCTTGCCCTTCGACATTGATGGTCCAGGGCCAGGGTTCCAACCGCCCGCCGCGCAACCGCCCGGTTTCCACCCGCGCAATCGCGCGTAAGACATCCAGTGGTACACCCTGGGATTGGGCAGCGCGGCGCGCGGCTGCATCGCAAATGCCCGCCCCGCTGGCATCGGGCATGGCAAAGACCTGTTGCGCCGCACACAACGCAAGCAAACTCAGGCCAAAGATCAAACGATGGGGCATTCTGCCGGTCCGGGATTCTGATCAGTCCCGGCCAAGCTAGTCCTGCTAGGGTTTACAGAGGGTTATCAGCCGTTCAGATTCGATCAATCCGGCGGCCGAAGACAACGCTGGTATTGGTGCGCAGCACGCCGGGGATCTTGGCCAGATCATCAACCAGAATATCCAGGTCCTCGATCCGCGGGGCCTCGGCCGATAGCAGCAGGTCGAACTCGCCATTTATCGACAGGCAGAGCTTGACCTCGGGGTAAGCCTCAAGCCGATTGATGATACGCTTGGTTTCCTTTTGCTGCACTTCCAGCAGCACGACCACCTGTACGCGCGGGGCGTCTTCGGGGCTGTTCAGAACCACCGAATAGCCTGCGATCACGCCACGCTCTTCCATACGGCTGATGCGTTCATGCACGGTGGTTCGTGCCACGCCCAGCTTCGCGGCAATCTTGGTGGTCGATTCGCGAGCGTTGTGCTGCAGGGCGGCGATAATGCGACGGTCTAGCTGATCCATGATGCACCAAGGTGTAATGCACCGGGGCAGGGGGGCTCAAGACATGTCAGCACGTTCTTTTGAAACGGCTTTCCGGTCCGAACGCGGCCAGATCACAAGGGCCACCATAACCCCGGGGGCCGCGACCAGGGTCATCCAACCCAACGTTGCCGCCGTGCTGGTTGTGGTCATGATCCAGCCGGTTAGTGGATATAGCACCAGCCAGCAGGCGTGCGACAGGGTGAACTGGGCGGCAAACACGGCTGGTCGGTCTTCGGATCGCGTCGAGCGGGTCAGCAACCGGCCTGAAGGCGTCAGCGTGGCGGAATAGCCAAACCCGATGCAGGCCCAGAGTATTGCGAGACCGATCAGAGAGATCGGCATGCCCGCGAACAGGATGGCAGAGAGACCAATTGCCAGGATTCCGAAAATGGCCCCGCTCAGCATAACGGTGCGGTCCATGAACCGATCTAACAGTTTGGGCAGGGCAAATGCGGCCAGCATCGAACCGCCGCCGAACCCGGCCAACGCTATGGCCACAGCGCTTTCCGACAGGCCCAAATCGGACCGTACAATTACAACCGTATTGACGATAATCATCGCGCTGAGGGTCGCTGCTGTCCAAGTCAGGGCAAGTAATCCGCGCAGTCGGGGTGTATGCAGGTACAGACGAATGCCGCGTGTCGTACGGTCATAAATTCCACGGCGTCTTGTCGGTTTGGGTGAGGGCAGGGCAACCGACACCACCAACAGTGCCGAGGCGATGAACCCCAGGCCCGTACCCCAGAACAGGCTGTCGAAACTGACGAACAGCAAAAGCGCTGCGGCCAGAGCAGGGCTGAGCAGGCTTTCAAGATCATAGGCAAGCCGCGACAGGGAGAGCGCCTTGGTATAGTCCTGCTCATCGGTCAGCACGTCGGGGATGGTGGCCTGAAACGCCGGGGTGAACCCGGCGGATGCGGATTGCAGGACAAAGATCAGCACATAAATGTGCCAGATCTCGGTCACGAAAGGCAGGCAGACGGCGACCGCCGCACGCACCAGATCCAACGCCACCAGCATCCGGCGACGGTCGAGCCGCTCTGCGAAGGCTGCGGCAAGTGGGGCGACGACCACATAAGCCACCATCTTGATCGTCAGTGCGGTGCCCAGCACCAGACTGGCCGCGCCACCTGCCAGATCATAAGCCAGTAGCCCCAACGCAATTGTCGCCAAACCGGTGCCCGTCAACGCGACGACCTGAGCGCCCAGCAGATGGCGATAGGTGCGGTTTCGCAGGACACTCAGCATCGGCGGTTCGGACCTTTTTTCAATTGGCGTCGCGTCAGAGCCTGCTTAATGCAAGACGCACGGCGGCCTTATCCATTTTCCTGTCAAAGCAGGTGGGGTCAAGAAATCCGCGCATGTTTGTCGCATTCTATTGATGGCGTTGAGTTTACGGGCCAAACCTCCTATCTCGGGGGCGATATCGCATAAAGGAAGACCCCGTGGCGAACCATCTTTATAAAAACGACCTGCCGGACGGGTTGGACTTGGGCCCTGTGGTGGCCATTGATTGCGAAACCATGGGGCTAAACCCGCATCGCGACCGCCTGTGCGTGATCCAGATGTCGGGCGGCGACGGCAACAGCCATATCGTGCAGGTTGAAAAGGGCCAGACGCAGGCACCAAACCTGTGCGCCATGTTGGAAAACCCCGACGTGTTAAAGCTATTCCATTTTGGACGGTTTGACATTGCCGCGATGTACCACACCTTTGGCGCACTGGCCGCGCCGGTCTATTGCACCAAGATCGCCAGCCGTCTGGTGCGCACCTATACCGACCGTCATGGCCTGAAGAACCTGTGTCAGGAGCTGATTGGTGTCGATATTTCGAAGCAGCAGCAGATGAGCGACTGGGGGGCCGAAACCCTGACCGACGCTCAGCTGGAATATGCGGCCTCGGACGTTCTGTACTTGCATCAGCTACGCGATGCGCTGGACGGGCGTTTGGCCCGCGAAGGCCGTGCCGAGATGGCGCAGGCGTGTTTTGACTTCTTGCCGATGCGTGCGAAACTTGACCTCGCAGGCTGGCCCGAAACGGATATCTTTGCACACTCATGACTGATAACGAGTCCTTTCTGAGAACCGCCAAACAGGTCGTCACCGACGAGGCCCGCGCGCTGGACGTGCTGGCCGACAGTCTGGACGAGCACTTTGCCGAAGCCGTGCAGATGATCCTGCAGGCTCCGGGTCGCATCATCATCAGCGGCATCGGCAAATCCGGCCATATCGGTCACAAGATTGCGGCCACTCTGGCCAGCACCGGCACGCCTGCCTATTTCGTGCATCCGGCCGAGGCCAGCCATGGGGATCTGGGCATGGTCTCCAAAGGTGATGTGGTTGTGGCGATTTCCAATTCGGGCGAGGCACCGGAACTGGTAAACCTGCTGGCCTTTACCCGCCGCTTTGGCATTCCGCTGATCGGCCTGTCCAGCAAGCCGGAAAGCACGTTGATGAAGCAGGCCGATGTGCATCTGCTGATCCCGTCGCTGGGTGAGGCTTGCGGGTTCGGCATGGTGCCCTCGATCTCGACCACGCTGACTTTGGCGATGGGCGATGCGTTAGCCATTGCGCTGATGAAATACCGCGACTTCCAGCCCGAGGATTTCCGCGCCTTCCACCCCGGCGGCAAACTGGGGGCGCAGCTGTCCACTGTGCGCGATCTGATGCATGCCGACCTGCCCGTGGTGCCTGTTGGCACCCCGATGAGCGAAGCCTTGCTGGTCATGAGCCAGAAAAGCTTTGGTGTCGTCGGCGTGACCGACGAGGCGGGCCGCCTGATGGGCATCGTCACGGATGGTGACTTGCGCCGGAACATGGACGGGTTGCTGAACAGAACCACCGAAGAGGTGATGACCCGCAACCCGATGACCATCGCACCAAACGCTATGGCGGAAGAGGCGGTTGCGATCATGAACGATCACAAGATCACCTCGCTGTTTGTAGTTGATCCCGAAGGACAGGGGCAGGCCGAGGGGCTGCTGCACATCCACGACTGTTTGCGCGTCGGTCTGGGCTAGGTAGGGGCTGAGCGGTGGACGGACATTCACGCATGGTTCAGTTTTTTAAGGTGGTGCTGCCGTTGGTGGCCATCTTGATGCTGTCCACTGTGTTCTTGCTGTCGCGCAGCATCGAAACCAATGTGTCCGTGCCCTTTTCCCAACAGGATATCGACGAACGGTTGGCCGATCAGGTGGTGACGCAGCCAAACTACCGCGGCACCACGCGCAAGGGCGAAGAGGTCCAGATCCAAGCGACCCGCGCCACGCAGGGCACCGAAGCTTCCACCCCGACAGCGGCCGAGTTCCGGGGCCGCCTGGGCCTTTCGGGCGGCGGCGTTATCACGTTGGATTCCAACTCTGGCATGATCCGCCCCGACAAAAACACCGCAACCTTTATTGGCGATGTGGTCATAACCTCGACCGATGGCACCGAGATCACAACCGATCTGCTGAACACCGCGCTGGATGAAATTCGCGGTGACGCGCCGGGTGAGGTGCATGGCACCGGGATTCTCGGCAACATTTCAGCAGGTGGCATGACCTTTGGAACGGAAAAAAAGGACGGACCGGTCCATATTATTTTTACAGACGGCGTGAAGCTGATATACGAGCCTGAAAAAGCAGAAAGATAACCTGTGTTCGATTTTCGATTTGTTCCACTTTGCCTTGTACTGACACTTGGTGCTTTTTCTGCGGCGGCGCAGGAGACTCAGGTTGCGTTTGGCGCGGTCAAGGCTGACCCTTCGCTGCCGGTCGAGGTGACCTCGGAAACCCTCAACGTCAATCAAGAAAACGGCTCAGCCGAATTTGTGGGCAATGTGATCGTCATTCAAGGGGAAATGCGCCTGACCGCTGAACGGGTGCTGGTTCTGTATAATGAGGATCGCTCGGGTATCGAGCGGATGGAAGCGACCGAAGATGTGGTTCTGGTCAGCCCGCCCGACGCGGCCGAGGGTGACTGGGCCGAATACACCATTGATTCAGGTGTGATCGTGATGAAGGGCAATGTGCTGCTAACGCAGGGGCCCAGCACCATCAGCGGCGATCAGATGAATGCTGATCTGACCACTGGCACGGCAACGATGACAGGCAATGTCAAAACCATCCTGCAGCAGGGCAATAATTGATGGCGCGGCCTGAACTGACCGTGGCCGAGGGGCAATCCGGCCTCAGAATAGAAAAGCTGCGGAAATCCTATAGCAAAAAGACCGTGATCCGCGATGTGTCGATGACGCTTGACCGGTCCGAGGTCGTGGCGCTGCTGGGTCCGAACGGGTCGGGCAAAACCACCACGTTCTACTCGGTTGCCGGGCTGGTCTTCCCCGAGGCGGGCACGGTTACGATCGACGGGCAGACCGTAACGACTTTGCCGATGTACCGCCGCGCGCGTTTGGGCATCGGATATCTGCCGCAAGAGATGTCGATCTTCCGCGGCATGAGCGTCGAGGACAACATCGCCTCGGTTCTGGATATCACTGTCCGCCACGCCCATCGCCGCAAAGAGCGGCTGGAAGAGCTGCTATCGGATTTTTCGATTGAACACCTGCGCCGGGCACCCGCGCTGGCCTTGTCGGGCGGTGAACGCCGCCGGGTTGAAATTGCGCGCTGTCTGGCGGCCGACCCGAAATACCTGCTGTTGGATGAACCTTTTGCGGGTGTCGACCCGATCAGCGTGGGCGATATCCGCCACCTGGTCGCTGATCTGAAAAAACGCGGTATCGGGGTTCTGATCACCGACCACAACGTGCGGGAAACGTTGGAGATTGTGGATCGCGCCTATATCCTGCATGACGGTCAGGTGCTGATGTCTGGCACCCCGGACGAAGTGGTCGAAAATGAGAACGTCCGGCGCGTTTATCTGGGTGAAAATTTCCGTATATCATAGGCTTGCGCAGAAATGCGCCGACTGCATGGCGGAAATCACGTATATACACGTCTGTTTTGATTGACTCTCCCGCCGTCTCTTGCCTCAATTGGGTCATGGCATTTCTTCGGTTTCCGTCTGGATCACGATGCCCCTTCCTGGAAGGGCAAATGGCGCGGCTACTGCAGGATATGCCTTTTTCCCCCACCCGATAAAAACACGTGCGTCGCGTAACGTGACGTAAGAATGGGTGTGAATTGTGAAGGAGATCACATGCGTTACCAAATCAGCGGAAAACAGATCGACATCGGCGCGGCGCTGCAAACTCACGTGCAGACCGAACTGGGCGAGGTTGTGGGCAAATATGCCCAGCGCCCAACAGATGCCAACGTCGTCTTTTCCCGTTCAGCGCATGAATATGTATGCGAAACCACCGTACATCTTTCTACGGGGCTGACGGCGCAGGCCAAAGCTCATGCAACTGAAATCTATGCAGCGTTCGAAGGTTGCTGCGACAAGATGGAAACACAGCTGCGCCGGTATAAGCGGCGTTTGAAGGATCACCACAAGGATCGGTCTGAGCCTGTTGAACTCTTTGGGGCGTCGTCCTATATCCTCGCCTCTGACGAATCTGACTCGGCTGCCGAACCCGAATCTCTGCAGCCGATGATCGTGGCTGAGATGGAAACCAAGATCCCATCGCTGAGTGTTGGTGAAGCCGTCATGCAGATGGAACTGGCCGGCGCCCCGGTGCTGGTGTTCCGGAATGAAAACAAGGACGGATTGAACGTCGTTTATCGTCGGGAGGACGGTAATATCGGCTGGATCGATCCGTAACAGGCAAGAATAGCAAAGGCAGGCCCCTGCAAATGCGGGGGCATCGCCATGGAGCGTAATCATGGAGCTTTCGAGCATATTGAAGCCCGAAGCAGTTCGCGTACTGTCCGCCGCTTCCAGCAAGAAGCGGTTGTTTCAGGAAATTGCGGATGTGGCTGAGGCAGCGTTGGGCCTTGATGCCCAGATTGTTGTCGAAGGGCTGCTGGAACGGGAAAGCCTGGGGCCGACTGGTGTGGGTCATGGCGTGGCTTTGCCGCATGCCCGTATGGCTGAATTGGAAAACGTTTCAGGCGTGTTTGTCATGTTGGAAAAACCGATCGATTTCGGATCGGTTGACCGCCAGCCGGTCGATATCGCCTTTGCCCTGTTCGCCCCAGAAGAGGCCGGGGTGGATCATCTGAAAGCACTGGCGTTGGTGTCCCGCACCCTGCGTGACACCTCGGTCTGCGCCAAGTTGCGGGCCAACCCGGACCCGGTCAAGTTGTATGCGATTTTGACCGAAGCGCAGTCTATGCAAGCGGCCTAAGCCTTTAAGGATATGAAAAAAGCCCCCGGTTTTCCGGGGGCTTTTTCGTTTTCGGATGGGGTTGCGGTTAACCGCCAGCGCCCATTTCCAGCGTCCACCAGATTTTCCCGCCACCTTCCTGATGCCATGCAAAACCCATCTGCGTGGCCTTGGGGTCCAAAATCACCGAGCGCGGACCAGGTTCCTGCATCCAGGCGGCCAGCGTTTCGGTTTCGGTTTCATAGGTCTCGGAAATTGCTTCGCCCAGGAACGTGCCAAAATAGCCCACGCGCTGGGCGCGGTCGATTGGCGATGATCCGTCCGACCCAAAATGCCATGGGCGGTTTTGCCGTGCCATGTCCTTGGCGTGGGTGGCGGCCGCGGCATTAAGCTGCGAATTCAGCTGCACTGACTGCAAGCCCTGCGCCTGACGCAGTGCGTTGACCGAATCAAGCATGCGGAACTGCAGTTTTTCAGGATTGCCCCGGATTTTGTAGACGGTCGGCAGCGGCCGGCCATCCGATCCATATGTCGGGGTGCTGCTGGGTGTACATGCGGCCAGCGCAAAAAAGCAGGTAAACAGTAATGAAATAATACGCGTCATGATCGACCTGATGATTGTGTTAATCTACGGCATAGCGTGACAGACCGTCTTGAGCAAACGCACAATGGACCCGTTCTGCGTGATTCTGCCGGTTTGATTTGCGACTGAAGCATTCTGGCAATAGAATACGACAGATTTTCAGACTGGCCTTAGCAAAGGACCGCCCCTCATGGTCAAGAAACACATTCATGTAGCTTCCCGTCGCGGATTCCTGGCCGGGGCTTCAGCCCTGCTGGCCTCACCTGCGATTGCGCAATACATTCCCGGCGACCCGCTGCGCCCCGCACCCGAGGCGGAACCCAATGTGCGGCGAAATATCTCGGGCTTTCGTGCGTTGGATTGGCAACCCTATTTCTCGAACACAAATAACGGGGCCATTTTGGTCGATACCGTCTCGCGCGCGTTACATTACTGGTCCGACGACCAGCGGGTGTATAAACTTTACCCCTCGTCCGTACCTCTGACCGAGGAGCTGACGCGCCGTGGTCGTACAAGTGTGATCCGCAAAGTCGAGGGTCCGAGCTGGTCACCCACGCCTTCGATGAAAAAGCGCAACCCCGAATGGCCGGATTATATCCCGCCGGGTCCTGATAACCCATTGGGAACGCACGCTTTGTATCTAAGTTGGAAGTATTATCGCATCCACGGAACACATGACACGCGCAAAATCGGCCGCCGTTCGTCGAATGGGTGCATCGGTTTGTTCAATGAGGATATCGCGGAACTGTTTTCAATGGCGAAGGTCGGCACGCAAGTGTTGCTAATTTGACGACATTTTCGCGCACGAACCCGCTTGCGGCGCAAGTTGCAATTGCATTCCAGTCGGATAGCTGGTTAGAAAAAAACACGAGGTAAGTCTTGGGTGTGCGGTTTCACTATTCGGAACCGTGCAAATTCTGGAGGTTAATATGAAGAAACTCGTTCTCGCCGCTGCACTGACTGCTGCTGCTTCGACCGCTTATGCCGGTAACCTGGAAGAGCCGGTTGTTGAAGCACCGGTTGTTGTAGAGGAAACTCAAGGTTCGTCGCAGGGTATCATCCTGCCGCTGATCCTGCTGGTCGTAGTTGCCGCAGCTGTTGCAGCAAGCTAATTTGACGAGCGTCATCTAGAGAAAAGGCGGTGGAGCGATCCACCGCCTTTTTTCATGCCTGATTGATGGGTGCTGCTTAGTCCAGCCAACCCTTCAGATTGTCTTCGATCACCCTGCCCAATGCCGCGATGTGCGAATCATCATCGTTGAGGCAGGGTATATAGGTAAAGGTTTCACCGCCCGCCTCTTCGAAGCTTTCCTTGATTTCTTCGTTGATCTCTTCCAGCGTTTCGATGCAATCGGCGGAAAACGCCGGTGCGATCACGGCAATGTTTTTCTTGCCCTGCCGCGCCAACTCGGCCACGTGGTCGACCGTATACGGCTTCAACCATTCCTCAGGCCCGAATCGCGATTGGAAGGTTGAAACAAGCTGATCGTCCGACCAATCCAGCCGTTCCTTGAGCAAGCGCGAGGTTTTTGCGCATTGGCAGTGGTATGGATCGCCCTGCTGCAAATACCGTTCCGGCATCCCGTGATAGGAGCAAACCAATATATCCGGCTTGGCTTCCATCGCTGCATAGGCCTGTTCCACCGACCCGGCCAGAGCGTCGATATAGGCGGGTTCATCGAAATAGGCAGGTACGGTGCGGGCGGCCGGTTGCCAGGCTTCATCCATCAGCGCGCGGAAGAATTGATCATTGGCGGTGGCCGTCGTCGCGCCCGCATATTGCGGATAAAGCGGGAAGAACAGGATGCGGTCGCAGCCCGCCGCCACCATTTCGCGCACTTTCGATTTGGTCGACGGGTTGCCGTAGCGCATGCAGAAATCGACCAGCACCTGATCGCCATAACGCGCCTGCATCGCGTTGCGCAGCTTAGCGGTCTGGTCCTTGGTGATCGTCATCAGCGGGCTTTCGCCCTTGTCGTGGTTCCAGATCGATTTGTACGCTTCGCCCGAGCTAAACGGGCGTTTGGTCAGGATGATTCCCTGCAGGATCGGTTGCCATTTCCATTTGGGATAGTCGATAACGCGCTGATCCGACAGAAACTCGTTCAGATACCGGCGCATCGGCCAATAGCTATAGTCGTCCGGTGTGCCAAGATTGGCCAGCAGGATGCCGACGCGGCCCATTTTGACCTTGGGGTGGTCCGCAGGGGCATGATCGGGGCGAGTGGCGTCAAACATTTCGAGCTTCCTGAGAGTTCTCTGTATCTGGCTGAGATAACCGGAAATCTCCGGTCGTCAATTGGACAGTTTGCCTTCTTTCGTTCCCAGCGCCTCGGCCAAGCGCGCCTGCGCTGATCCCGGACGCAATGGTTTTTGCTGGCTGTCATCGGGTGACCAGCCGGTCAGGCAAATCAATTCATAAGTGGAGGACAAACGCCCCTGCGGTGTCGGGAAGTGATCGGCGTAAATCTGCTGCGCCCGGGCAAAGACCTGCCGCTGTGTGGCGTGTTTCATGCGTCCGGACAGGCTGTTGGTCTCTCCCATCGCGCGCAGATCATGCATCAGATGGGTCAAGTCGCGGTATTCCGCCGTCAGACGAGCGGTATCGGCAACCGGCAGCGCAAGCCCCGCGCGTTGTAGTAACCCGCCCAGATCGCGCAGCTCGGCCATCGGGGCGATACGGGGGCTGAGGCCACCTGTGACCTCAATCTCGGCCTGCCCAAGGGCGGCGCGTAACTCGTGCAGGGTTTCACCGCCGAGACACACCACCAGCAGCAAGCCGTCGGGCTGCAGGGCGCGGTGACATTGGATCAGCTGCCCCACCGGATCATTGGCCCAATGCAGCGCCATGGCGTGAACCACCAGATCATGCGCTCTGGGTGCCAGGTCTAGAACCTCGTCATCCGAAACGATCTGTGCCTCCGGCAAAATGTCCTGCCAGATATGCGCAAACGGCGTCACAATCGCTGGGGCCGTAAAGGTTTTATTAACCATGGAGAGCCGATCCTGCACCTCATCCACCGCGGCGCGATGCAAAAACAGCGCCTCGTCCCGCGCGCGGGCACGGTGTCGGATCAGGGCTGGGCGGTCGAACAGAGAGGGTGCGTTGGACTCAGGCAGTTTCATAGGGCGCAACTACCGCATATGGCAGCGGATTCAAACCGCTGTCGAGTTGATCTATCCACCGCGATGTCTGGGATGTGGTGAATTGACCGAAGCGGATTTCGGCCTGTGCGGCGCTTGCTGGCGCGACACACCTTTCATTGGCGGAGTGGTATGCGAAAGCTGCGGGGTGCCCTTGCCGGGCGAGGTGGATGGTCACCGGATCGAATGCGATGACTGCATGAAAACGGCTCGCCCCTGGCAGGATGGTCGGGCTGCGCTGATGTACGATGGCAAGGCGCGCGCCTTGATTCTGGCCTTGAAACACGGCGACAGACCTGAGCTGGCAAAGCCAGCAGCTCGGTGGATGGCGCAAGCCGGGCGGGATCTATTTCGCGACAACATGCTGATCGCGCCTGTGCCCCTGCACTGGTCCCGTTTGATCAAGCGGCGGTACAACCAGTCGGCATTGCTAGCCCAGCATCTGGGGCGGGAAACGGGAATTGAGGTGTGCCCGGACCTGTTGCACCGACGGGCACGAACGCCAGTTCTGGACGGGAAAACCGCTGCTCAGCGGGCGGAAACACTGGCCGGTGCGATCTCGGCGCATCCCAGGCAGGGGTCGCGCATTAAGGGACGGGATATCTTGCTGGTCGATGATGTCATGACCTCTGGTGCGACTCTGACAGCCTGTGCGCGTGCCTGCCATGCAGCGGGTGCAAATCATATTTTCGTGTTGGTACTGGCACGCGTTGCCAAGGATGCCTAATTCGCGGAAGATCACGCGAAACCCAAAGGGACGGAATATGAAACCGGTTGAAATCTACACCTCGCCGCTGTGCGGTTTTTGCCATGCGGCCAAACGACTGCTGAAACAGAAAGGCGTCGAATTCAAAGAGATCGACGTGCTGATGCACCCCAAGCGCAAGCCAGAGATGATCAAACGCGCAGGCGGCAAACGCACCGTGCCGCAGATTTTCGTCGGGACGCAGCATGTGGGCGGCTGCGATGACCTGTACGAACTGGACCGTCAGGGCAAGCTGGACCGTCTTTTGGCGGCCTGATGAAATCCGCGCTGCTGCAAATCACTTCGTCGGATAACCCGGCCGAAAATCTGGAAATGGTGCGCGCCATGGTGGCCGAGGCCGCAGATCATGGCGCGCGGTTCATTCTGACGCCCGAGGTGACGAACTGTGTGTCCACCAGCACGACACGGCAGCGCGACGTTCTACAGCATGAAGAAGACGACCAAACGCTGGCGGGCCTGCGAGATCAGGCCGCCGCGCTGGGCGTCTGGCTGCTAATCGGGTCTTTGGCCATCAAAACCCACGATGCCGATGGGCGTTTTGCCAACCGTTCCTTTTTGATCGACCCGCAAGGGCAGATCGTGGCGCGGTATGACAAGATTCACATGTTTGACGTGCAGGTCTCGGAATCTGAGACCTTCCGCGAATCCAAAAACTATCGCCCTGGCGGTAAGGCGGTGCTGGTCAAAACCGATTTCGGCACGGTTGGTCTGAGCATCTGTTATGACATCCGTTTCCCACATCTCTATGCCGCTTTGGCGCAGGCGGGGGCGCAAATTCTGACCATTCCAGCGGCGTTTTCGCCGGTCACCGGCGCGGCCCATTGGGAATCACTGCTGCGGGCGCGGGCGATTGAAACCGGCTGTTGGGTGCTGGCCCCGGCACAGACCGGAGAGCATCCGAAAACCCGCGGCAGAACGCGTCAAACCTACGGTCACAGCATGGTTGTGGCCCCGTGGGGAGAGGTCGTTGTCGACGCAGGGGACGATCCAGGCATTCACTTTTTCGATTTGGATGATAGTTCTGTGTCAGAGGCGCGCCGTCGGGTGCCCTCGTTGACTCACGTGCGGCCTTTCGACGGGCCCTGATCCAGAACCGGACCATGACTGACGAACATAATGCCCTTGCGGTCACGCTGTTCAGCGAGATCCTGACCGCCGATCAACTATTGCGCAACCGGCTGAGCCGGGTGCTGCCCAAGGGCATGGAAATCTCGCATTTCTCGGTGCTGAACCATCTGGTGTTCGTGGGGGATGAGCGCAGCCCCGCGCAGCTGGCCAATACGTTCCACGTGACCCGAGGGGCGATGACCAACACCTTGGCCAAACTGGAATGGGCCGGATACATCCACATCCGCCCCGACTGGGACGACGCCCGCCGCAAGATGGTCGCGATCAGCCCCGCTGGTCGTCGTGCGCGCGATCAGGCAATTTCGTCGATTGCGCCGCTGATCAACCGCGTCGTTGGAGAGCTGGGGCTGGAGCGTGTCCGCAGCACGCTGCCGGTGCTGCGGGATTTGAGAATTCGACTCGAAGACGAGTAAGTCAGGCTTTCAAAGCGGGATGCAGGTTGGACGCCCGGAACTCGGTCACGCGAAATTTGGCAACCTTTTCCTGTGCGAACGGGTCATGTTCCAGATACTTCTCAGCCTCCTCCCGGCTGTCGGCGGTCATCACGATCAGGCCGCCACTGCGTGGAACCTTTGGCCCGGACATCAGGAACCGGCCATCTTTATAAGACGCGTGTACAAAATCCATGTGCGAGTCGATTACGGGTTCCACCTGATTCATTGGTACAATGTATTCGATGTCTACGACGAACAGGCTGCTACCTTCGAGGATTACTGACATAAAAAGTCCTTACTCTGGGCGAATGCTGGCTGTGACGTAATTGACGCTCAGATCCCGGTCCGAGATCGACCAACTCCAAAGAATCGGGTTGAATACGAACCCCTTGCGGTCCACCGGCTCCAGCCCGGCTTGGCGCAGCAGGTCGAACAGCTCATCGGGGGTGATGAACTTGTTCCACTCATGCGTACCCCGCGGCAGCCAGCGCATGACGACCTCGGCCCCGACGATCGCCATAGCATACGATTTCGGGTTGCGGTTGATGGTGGAACAAATCTCCAACCCGCCGGGTTTCAGCAATTGCCGCGTTGCGGTCAGATAGGACAGCGGATCGGCCACGTGCTCGACCACTTCCATGTTCAGCACCACATCAAATTGCTCGCCCGCCTCGGCCAACGCCTCGGCAGTGGTGTGGCGATAGTCGATGTCCAGCCCGGACTGTTCCGCGTGGATGCGCGCAACGGGCAGGTTGCCCTCGGCGGCGTCGGCGCCCACGACCTCGGCCCCAAGGCGCGCCATCGGTTCGCTCAGCAGCCCTCCGCCGCAGCCGATATCCAGCAAACGCAGGCCCTGAAACGGATTCGGCGCGGTCAAATCCCGGTCAAATTCGCCCGCGATCTGCTGTGTGATATAGTCCAGACGGCACGGATTCATCATGTGCAGCGGTTTGAATTTCCCGTGAGGATCCCACCATTCTGCGGCCATCGCTTCGAATTTTGCGATCTCGGATGGATCCACAGTGTTCGGATGCGCTTGCATTCCTGTCTCCGTATGCTCTTTTACGTTTAAGGACTATATAGGGCCATAATGGACAAGTACCCGGACCAAAAGCGCGCAGTGCAATATCTGTACCCGCCGATCGACCCGTTCGATCAGCGCATGGTGGATATGGGCGAAGGGCATCGCATTTATATGGAACAATGCGGCAATCCAAAGGGGATACCTGTTGTGGTGCTGCATGGCGGGCCGGGCGGCGGCTGCAGCCCGGCGATGCGCCGTTATTTCGATCCCAGCGTCTATAGGGTGATTCTATTCGATCAGCGCGGCTGTGGCCGGTCGCGGCCCCATGCGTCTGTGACCGACAATACGACATGGCATCTGGTGGCCGATATCGAACGGTTGCGCACCCTACTGGATATCGATGATTGGACAGTGTTTGGCGGCAGTTGGGGTGCGACTCTGGCGCTGATCTATGCACAGGCGCACCCGGATCGTGTGAACCGTCTGGTGCTGCGCGGCGTGTTCCTGGCCACGCAGGCCGAGCTTGATTGGTTCTATGGCGGCGGCGCAGGCAAGTTCTGGCCCGAGCAATGGGCGAAATTCACCGCTCTGCTGACCGAGGCTGAGCTGACCGACACGATCGCTGCTTATAACAAACGCCTGTTTTCGGGGGATCGGGCCACGGAAATCCTGTATGGGCGGGCCTGGTCCGCGTGGGAGAACGCGCTGGCGTCAATTCATGCCCAAGGCGGGACGGGGGAAAGCCCTGGCGAATATGCGCGGGCCTTTGCGCGGCTTGAGAATCACTATTTCATCAATAGCGCCTTCCTTGAGAAGGACGGTCAGATTCTGGACCAGATGGACAAGATCGCTCATATCCCCGGCCATATTGTGCAGGGTCGCTATGACATGATCTGCCCACCACAGGCCGCGTGGAATCTGGCCGAACGCTGGCCCAATGCCGAACTGAAGATGGTCCGCAACGCAGGCCACGCCCTGTCTGAACCCGGTATCAGCGCCGAGCTGGTCCGGATCATGGATCGCGTGGCCGAGGGGGTGGTATGACCCGGATTGACCGTCGTGCTCTGTTTGCCTCGGGTGCTGCCGCAGCTTTGCTGGCGGCCACGGGGGCGTCGCTGGCGGATACGCCTAAGGCCGGAGGTGCGCTGCGGCTGGCTGTGCCACGCGATGACAGCTTGGAACAGGTGGCTCGTGGGGCGGTGTTCGATACGCTGACCGAAATTGCCCCAGATGGCACCTTGCGCGGTGAGCTTGCGACGGGTTGGCACACGGACGCGGATGCGCGGGTCTGGCAGTTCGATCTGCGCGAGGGTGTTACCTTTCACGATGGCGTGCCGCTGGACGTTGCGGATGTGATGGCAGTTCTGGGCAATGTTGGGCGGGTCGAAGCCGTATCGCCCAATCAGGTGCAGCTTGAACTGGCTGAGGCAAATCCGGGCCTGCCGTTCCTTCTGGCCGATAGCCGGTTTGTCATCACCCGCAACGGGCAAGGCGTGACGCCTTTACACGCGGCCAATGGTACCGGATGCTACCGCGTGGAACGCGCCGAGGATGATCGTCATTTCCTGGGCCGCAAGGTGCTCGGGCACTATAAGGACGGCAAGGCCGGGTGGGCCGAGACGTTCGAAATCATTGTCATCCCCGACGCCCGTGTCCGGGCCGAGGCGTTGCGCGACGGGTTCGTCGACGTGGCGGCGCTGCCCTCAGGCGGCGAGTTGAAAGGCCAGCGCGGGCTGCGTTTTCACCCAAGCGAATCGGATATGGCACTGGCCGTGGCCCCACATGTGGGCATGCCGCGCCAGATCGGGGCGGGCCGCGCACTGGACGATGGCCGCATCGCCGAACGGTGGTGGATGGCGTAAATCCAATCACGTCTTGCACCGGGGGTTGCAGATTCGGGAAACCCTGCGTATATGCAGTTGCAACAGCGGCGTGTCGGGCTTCGGTCCGGGGCTCCACCGGAAATTTCGACGGGCCGCGCGCCCGTTTTTTTGTGCCCGTATGACAGGGTAGAGCACCTGATGACAAACGACCTGATAGCCAAAGCGGCGATTGATCGGCGGCTGGCCGAGATCATCACCCCCGTGATCGAAGATCTGGGGTATGAGCTGGTCCGCATCCGCCTGATGAGTGGCAAGACCACAACGATGCAAATCATGGCCGACAAGCCTGATGGCGGCATCGAAGTGGATGATTGCGCCGAAATCTCGAACGCGGTTAGCGCCACGCTGGATGTCGAAGATCCGATTCTTGACGCCTATACGCTTGAGGTTTCAAGCCCGGGCATTGATCGTCCTCTGACCCGTCTCAAGGATTTTGAGATGTTCGAGGGGTATGAGGCCAAGATCGAGACCGCCGAGCTGATCGATGGCCGCCGCCGGTTCAAGGGTGAGCTGGCTGGGATCGAAGGGGATGAGGTTCTGATCAACATCCCCGAAGGGTCCGAGACAATCACCATTGGTCTGCAATTCGACTGGCTAAGCGATGCCAAGCTGGTTTTGACCGATGACCTGATCAAGGAAATGTTGCGCCAGCGCAAAGACGCCGGTGCCCTGAACGAAAACGCTTTCGACGAGATTGAGACCGAAGGGTCCGAAGAGGAGACGAACTGATGGCAATCACCTCAGCCAACCAGCTGGAGCTGCTGCAGACCGCCGAGGCCGTGGCCCGCGAAAAGATGATCGACCCCGGTCTGGTTGTCGAAGCGATGGAAGAATCGCTCGCCCGTGCCGCCAAGAGCCGTTACGGCGCCGAGATGGATATCCGCGTCAGCATCGATCGCAAGACCGGCAAAGCGACATTCACCCGCGTTCGCACCGTGGTCGAGGATGAAGAGCTTGAGAACTACCAGGCCGAGATGACCGTCGAGCAGGCCAAGCAGTACATGGAGGCGCCCGAGGTCGGCGACGTCTTCGTCGAAGAGGTTCCCCCGGTTGAGATGGGCCGGATTGCTGCTCAGTCCGCCAAGCAGGTCATCCTGCAAAAGGTTCGCGAAGCTGAGCGTGACCGTCAGTACGAAGAGTTCAAGGATCGTGCGGGCACCATCATCAACGGTGCGGTTAAGCGCGAAGAGTTTGGCAATGTCATCGTCGATTTGGGCGGTGCCGAGGCCGTTCTGCGCCGCAATGACAAGATTGGCCGCGAAAGCTATCGCCCGAATGACCGCGTGCGTGCCTATATCAAGGAAGTCCGCCGCGAAGTTCGTGGCCACCAGATCTTCCTGTCGCGCACTGCGCCGGAATTCATGGCCGAGCTGTTCAAGATGGAAGTGCCGGAGATCTATGACGGCATCATCGAGGTCAAGGCCGTGGCCCGTGACCCCGGCTCCCGCGCCAAGATTGCCGTGATTTCGTACGATGGGTCCATCGATCCTGTCGGTGCCTGCGTTGGTATGCGCGGCAGCCGCGTGCAGGCCGTTGTGAACGAGCTGCAAGGCGAAAAGATCGACATCATCCCGTGGAACGAAGACCAGCCGACCTTCCTGGTGAACGCGCTGCAGCCCGCCGAGGTTTCCAAGGTGGTTCTGGACGAAGAAGCCGGCAAGATCGAAGTTGTTGTGCCTGAGGAACAGCTGAGCCTCGCAATCGGTCGCCGCGGTCAGAACGTGCGTCTGGCCAGCCAGCTGACAAATCTGGATATCGACATCATGACCGAGGCCGAAGAATCGGCGCGTCGTCAGAAAGAGTTCGAAGCCCGTACCCAGCTGTTCATGGAAAGCCTGGATCTGGACGAATTCTTTGCTCAGCTGCTGGTGTCCGAAGGCTTTACCAACCTCGAAGAGGTCGCCTATGTCGAGCTGGAAGAGCTGCTGGTCATTGACGGCGTCGACGAAGGCACTGCGCAGGAGCTGCAAACCCGCGCACGCGAATTCCTGGAAGCCCAAGCCAAGGCAGCGCTGGACGCAGCCCGTGCCTTGGGTGCCGAGGACAGCCTTATTGAATTCGAAGGCCTGACACCCCAGATGGTGGAAGCGCTGGCAAAGGACGACGTAAAAACGCTTGAGGATTTTGCCACCTGCGCCGATTGGGAACTGGCCGGCGGCTGGACCACGGTCGATGGTGAGCGAATCAAGGATGACGGTGTGCTTGAGCCTTTCGGCGTTACGCTGGAAGAAGCACAGGATCTGGTCATGACCGCACGTATCATGCTGGGCTGGGTCGATCCCGCCGAGCTGGAACAAGCCGAAGAAGATGGCGAAGCGGTAGACGAGGAGGCCGAGGCCTGATCTCAGGCCTCGGGGTGCGCGCATGGGTCGCGGTGGCGTCCATAAGGATCGGTCCGAAGGACCTGAACGCAAGTGCATCGCCACGGGCGACATTCAACCTAAATATGGGTTGATACGCTTTGTGGCGGGGCCGGACGGACAGGTCTATCCGGATGTTGCGGCGAAATTGCCGGGTCGCGGAGTCTATGTGGCGGCGGATCGCGCTGCACTGGACAAGGCCGTTGGCAAGAAGCTGTTCGCACGCGGGTTCAAAGCGCAAGTCAGCGTGCCACAGGATTTGACCGATGAGGTCGAAAAACAGGTTTCGCGCCGGGTGATCGAGCTGTTGAGCCTGGCGCGCAAGTCCGGTGACGCGGTCGCTGGGTACGAAAAGGTCAAGACATGGCTGGACCGGGAAGAGGCACAAGTGCTGATTCAGGCCAGCGATGGATCGGGGCGCGGCAAGTCGAAACTCAGCACGCCGCACTTTGGAAAATACATCGGTTGGCTGACCGCAGACGAGTTAGGACAGGCATTTGGGCGCCAAACCGTGATTCATGCGGCCATGGCCTCTGGTGGACTCGCCAAACGTGTTGTAGAGGAAGCGCAGCGCCTGCGTGGCTTGCGCGAAACGGATGACGGCGGCAGGGGCCGCGCGGAAGGGTAAAAAGCTTTATGAGCGAGAATGACGGCAAAAAGACATTGGGTCTTCGTGGTGGGGCACGCCCCGGAAATGTGAAACAGAGTTTCAGCCACGGACGCACCAAGAATGTCGTGGTGGAAACCAAACGCAAGCGCGTGGTGGTTCCCAAGCCGGGCGCCGGCAAACCGGGTGGCGGAGCAACGCCGTCGGGTGATCCGTCGCGTCGCCCTGCAGGTATCTCTGACGCGGAAATGGCGCGCCGGATGAAGGCACTGCAGGCCGCCAAGGCCCGCGAAGTCGAAGAGGCCGCAGCGCGTGAAGCCGCCGAAAAGGCGCGCGAGGAAGAACGCGCCCGTCGTCGTGCCGAGCAAGAAGCAAAAGAGCGCGAACAGCGCGAAGCTGAAGAGCGCGCCCGCGCCAAGGCCGAAGAGGAAGAGCGCAAGCGCAAAGAGGCGGCAGAATCCGCCAAACGTGCCGCTGCTGCCCCAGCTGCCGAAGAACCCAAAGCGGCGCGCGCACCGGCCAGCAAACCAGCCCCGGCCGCCACCCCGCGCAAGCAGGACCGTGAACGTGAACAGCGCGGTCGCGGCAAGGGCCGTGATGACAATCGTCGTTCCGGCAAGCTGACACTGGGTCAGGCCACCGGTGGCGAAGGTAGCCGTCAGCGCTCGATGGCGTCGATGAAGCGCAAGCAAGAGCGTGCGCGTCAAAAAGCCATGGGCGGCCCGGTCGAGCGGGAAAAGGTAATCCGCGACGTTCAACTGCCCGAGGCGATCACAGTATCCGAGCTGGCGAACCGTATGGCCGAGCGTGTGGCTGATGTGGTCAAATCGCTGATGAACATGGGCATGATGGTCACGCAGAACCAAACCATCGACGCCGATACCGCCGAGCTGATCATCGAAGAGTTTGGCCACAAGGTCACGCGTGTATCCGATTCGGATGTCGAAGACGTCATCAAAGAGGTCGAAGACAGCGAAGAAGATCTGCAGCCGCGTCCGCCGGTCATCACCATCATGGGTCACGTCGACCACGGTAAGACCTCGTTGCTGGATGCGATTCGCGATGCGCGCGTTGTTGCCGGTGAGGCTGGAGGCATCACCCAGCATATCGGTGCCTATCAGGTGAAAACCGATGGCGGCACTACGCTGACCTTCCTGGATACGCCGGGCCACGCGGCCTTTACCTCGATGCGTTCGCGCGGGGCTCAGGTCACGGATATCGTGGTGCTGGTTGTGGCTGCTGACGACGCGGTGATGCCGCAGACGATCGAAGCGATCAATCACGCCAAAGCGGCCGAAGTGCCGATGATCGTGGCGATCAACAAGGTCGACAAGCCGGATGCAAACCCGGACAAAGTGCGCACCGATCTGTTGCAACACGAAGTGATAGTTGAGAAAATGTCGGGTGAGGTTCAGGACGTCGAAGTGTCCGCCATCACCGGTCAGGGCCTTGATGAATTGCTGGAAGCCATCGCGCTGCAGGCCGAGATTCTGGAGCTGAAAGCCAACCCCGACCGCGCCGCCCAAGGTGCTGTGATCGAGGCGCAGCTGGATGTGGGCCGTGGCCCCGTGGCCACCGTTCTGGTTCAGAACGGCACGCTGCGTCAGGGCGATATCTTCGTTGTGGGTGAGCAGTACGGTAAAGTCCGTGCGCTGATCAACGACAAGGGCGACCGCGTCAAAGAAGCTGGCCCCTCGGTCCCGGTCGAGGTTCTGGGTCTGAACGGCACGCCCGAGGCCGGTGACGTTCTGAACGTGACCGAGACCGAAGCACAAGCCCGTGAGATTGCCGCTTATCGTGAACAGGCCGCCAAGGACAAACGCGCCGCCGCTGGTGCCGCGACCACCCTTGAGCAGCTGATGCAGAAGGCCAAGGAAGACGAAAACGTCACCGAGCTGCCGATTCTGATGAAAGCGGACGTACAAGGTTCGGCCGAGGCCATCGTTCAGGCGATGGAAAAGATCGGCAACGAAGAAGTGCGCGTGCGCGTTCTGCACTCGGGCGTTGGTGCGATTACTGAAACCGATGTCGGCCTGGCCGAAGCGTCGGGTGCCCCGATCTTTGGGTTCAACGTGCGTGCCAATGCTTCGGCGCGGAACACTGCGAACCAGAAGGGCGTGGAAATCCGTTATTACTCGGTGATCTACGATCTGGTCGATGACGTGAAAGCCGCCGCTTCCGGCCTGCTGAGCGCCGAAATCCGCGAAAAGTTCATCGGTTACGCCGAGATCCGCGAAGTCTTCAAGGTTACCGGCGTCGGCAAGGTTGCTGGATGTCTGGTCACCGAAGGTGTGGCGCGTCGTTCCGCAGGCGTCCGTCTGCTGCGCGACAACGTGGTGATCCACGAAGGCACGCTGAAGACGCTGAAACGCTTTAAGGACGAAGTGTCCGAGGTTCAGTCGGGTCAGGAATGCGGTATGGCGTTCGAGAACTACGACGATATCCGCGCCGGCGACGTGATCGAAATCTTCGAGCGCGAAGAGGTTACGCGTACGCTGGATTGATCCTGCTTTGTATGGGAAATGAAAACAGCGGCTCAATTGGGCCGCTGTTTTTTGTGAAATACCACGAACCTAAACTGTCTTGAACGAAATTTTCTGACTCTAATCCCGACCGCGCATAAGCAACTCCGACATTGCCACACGGTGGATCCAACATAACGTCCGCTTTGCGGGACATTCCCGACCTACGTAGCTCTCAGACCAACGACGGCTCTCGGGCGGTACAGCAAAAAATGAGTGTGGCGCCCTTGCGCAACGTTAGCCCAAAAGCGAGAGTAGCCTACACAAGGAAAGACCGATTTCGCGCGGCGTCACGACAGCGACTTGATGAGGAGAACCCAGTTTTCGGTCTCAGTCTCCCACCCATCTTTGGCGCATGGGGCTTTATCCAGCTCAGAGTATCCCTTTCGCTCGTATAGACGTCTCGCTCCCACGTTTTCATCGGCGACAATAACGCTCATTTTGTTGTAGCCCGCGTCTCGGGCTATCTCGTCGGCGACATCGAGTAGTCTTGAACCAAGTCCTTGCCCCCTGTTCTCTGGGTAACAAGCCAGAACATTCACATACCAGCTGTCTAACGCTTTGTTTTCCAGCTCCTGCAAGGGGCGGAACAACGCTGGGAAGTCATCTCCAATTTCTTCTGGTTCTGATCCGATCCCATAGCCCGTGAGCCCAGCAACTGCCCCGTTTCCATAGTCAATTACAACTACTTGCCTCTCTCGTGCCTTTTCGGCCTGTCGCGCGCGACCGACGGCCCAAGGATCCTCGCCATCTTGTGCCAGCCCGGTCCAGATATGGAGCGGCAGGCCTTCACCTGCAAAATTCACTAAGTCCGCAAGTGCATGGGCATCAGTTTCAACGGCCAATCTCAAAGGCTTTTCAAGTGGTATCACGTCTCGTACTCCAAAGAATTCAAAGCATCATAGACATCTCATGCCAAGTCATTCCTCCATGGTCGGAAGTCGATGGCTGCAAATAGCTGTATCCAAATCGCTCATACAGTGGGACGTGATGCTCTTTGCACATAAGGAAGATCGCCGATTTACCCACTTTTCTCATGCGGTCGACGAATTCAGTCATCAATGCCCGCGATAGGCCCCTTCCCTGATGGGCAGGATCAACGACGACAGACATAATTACGACATTCGGAGCGTCGGGATCATGCCCCACAAGCTCCTTAAATTCCTCATCAGACATTTCGACGTCATGGGCACATCCGCAATTGATAAAGCCAACGATCTCGCCGTGTTCTTCAAGAATGAGGAAACCATCGGGATATTCCTCGATCCTCTTGGATATCTTTTTGAGGGTTGCTGCGTCGTCGCCTTCATAGGCAGCAGTTTCGATCTCGAAGCATCGAGTTGCGTCGGAAGGTTTGGCGTTTCTGAACGTGCTCATGCACGTGACACTAAGCGCGTCGGGGCAAGTTGCATAGCCGCCATTGGTTGGGCCCGCAGCATTCGGTACTTTGGGCTCACAGCGGATAATCCCTGCTCCGTCAAAAACGTTCGGTTCGTTAGGGATGCGTAGGTTTGTGTGCTAAAGGCCAGACCTGACTGATACCCAATTTTCTTGGCTATCGGGACGTCGCAAAAAACGTTCCCGGATGCATAATTATATCGAAATGCTGCATCCCCTTTTTCAGATCGAAATTGACCGCATGCCCGGCTTTGCGCAGCAATTCGGCATAATCTCGGCTCTGGCGGACGAATTCGGGGGTATCCCGTTCCGCCACAGTCACATGGTAACGCGGGCCAGGGGCGGGTAGGTGCAGGATAGGGGACAGATCATGTATCTCGACCGGGGTCAGTTGCAGCGGATCGTTTACGGACGTCAGGCTGATCGGCTCCAGATCATAGACACCGCTGATCAGGATCACCTCGCGCACGCGGAGCCCGGCGCGGGCCAGCGCATCGGCCGAGGTTGCCATGACCATAGCCGCCAATTGCGCCCCGGCGCTGTGGCCCGACAGGGTGATCCGTGACGGATCGAAACCCAGATCAGGCGCATTTGCGGCCAGCCACAGCAGGGCGTCGCGGCATTCGTTGATCATGTCGCCAATCCGCGCCTCGGGGGCCAATGTGTAGTTCAGGGTCGCAAAGGACTGTTCGGCCTCAACCAGTGCCGGGGCCATCATTGCCGACTCGTTCTGACTCAGCGCCTGCCAGTAACCGCCGTGAATAAAGACGTGCAGTGGCGCGCCCGCGCCTTTTGCGGGAAAGAAATCCAGAACCTGAGCCCTACCGTCACCGTAAGAGACATTCCCGATGACTTCCATCTGTGCCCGGTGCTGCGCGCTGAGCGCGGCGTAGCTGTCCAGATAAGGGGTCAGGTCGCCGCCGATCATCGACCGGGGCGAATATTCCTGCTCTAGCTCTTCCTGCGAAAACCCGCGGTACAGCATCGCTTACTCCTGCTCGGAATACATCAGTTCGGTGCGCATATCGTAAAGATCATGGAAGAACCGCAAATCCAAGGCTTTCCGTAAGAAGGCAACGCCGCTGGACCCACCGGTGCCCGGCTGGTTGCCGATCACCCGCTCTACCGCCGTGACGTGATCAAAGCGCCAGCGTTGAAACAGGGATTCAACGTCCATCAGTTTCTCCGCCAGTGCGTAGAGGTCCCAGTGTTTGTCCGTGTCGCGGTATATCTGCACCCAGATTTTCACCACCCGCGGATCGCCGGAATAGGGCTGGGCATAGTCGCGATCCAGCAGGTCCTGCGGTACGTCAAAGCCTTGGCGGGCCAGCATGAACAGCACCTCGTCGTATATTGACGGCTTGGTCAGCGCAGCGTTCAGCAGTTCCATGACCTGCGGGTCATGCTCGTGGACTTTTAGGGTCGAGGCGTCCTTGTTGCCCAAAATGAATTCAATCTGGCGATAGCCATAGCTTTGAAAACCGGACGAACTGCCCAATGCCTCGCGAAAGGTCATGTAGTCCGCAGGGGTCATGGTCAGCAACGTCTCCCAGGCGGATATCAGTTGCCGCTGGATGGCCTTGACCCGGTCGAGATTTTTCATCGCAGGGCCGAATTCATCCTGTTGCAGAAATCGGCGCACCTCGACCAGTTGGTGATGCATTAGTTTCAGCCACAGCTCGCTGACCTGATGAATGATGATGAACAGCATCTCATCTGGTTGCGCAGGGTCCTGAAAGGTTTTTTGCAGGTTCAGCAGGGTTTTGAGTTGCAGGAAATCACCGTAACTCTTGCGATGGGTCTGTGCGAAATCGGTGACCAGAGTGTCCTCGATTCCGCGTTCCAGATACCGATCATCCTTATCGCCCATATGCTCCTCCAAACGACTGGGTTCACCCCTGTTTAGGGGCTGAACCCGCGCAGTACCAGAGCGTCAGGTCCAGTCCAGCACCACTTTGCCTGACCGGCCTGATTTCATCGCGGCAAATCCTTCGGCAAAATCGTCAACTTTCATCTCGTGCGTGATGACACGGCTGACATCCAGACCGTTCTGTAGCATGGCGATCATCTTGTACCAGGTCTCGAACATCTCGCGCCCGTAGACGCCTTTGATGGTGATGGCTTTAAACACGATGCGGGACCAGTCGACCGGGGATTTGCCGGGCGGAATACCCAGCAGAGCGATCTTGCCGCCCATCACCAGCGCCTCGACCATTTGATCCAGCGCGATTTGTGAGCCCGACATTTCCAGCCCTACATCGAACCCTTCTTTCATGCCTAGTTCTGCGATGACGTCTTGCAGGTCTTCTTTGGACACATCCACGGTGCGCACGGTCGGAACCACATGTTCCGCGAGCTTCAGGCGATCGGGGTTGATATCGGTGATCACCACATGGCGCGCGCCAGCATGGCGGGCGACAGCGGCAGCCATGATGCCGATGGGGCCTGCGCCGGTGATCAGAACATCCTCACCCAGCAGATCAAAGCTGAGCGCGGTGTGAACCGCATTGCCCAATGGATCGAGGATGGCGCCGATCTCATCCGGCACGTCCTCGGGCAGGGGCACCACGTTGAAGGCGGGCAGTTTCAGATATTGGGCAAAAGCCCCCTGTTCATTCACGCCAATCCCGCGCGTGCCCGGATCAAGGTGGAACTTTCCCGCCCGGCTTTGACGGCTGTCGGTGGTGATCAGGTGCCCCTCGCCCGAGCAGCGCTGACCGATCTCAAGACCTGTCACATTGCGCCCGATCTCGACGATCTCGCCCGCAAACTCGTGGCCGGTGATCATCGGAATCGGCACTGTGGCGGCGGCCCAGTCATCCCAGTTCCAGATATGGATGTCGGTGCCGCAGATGCCGGTCTTGTTGACACGGATCAGCACCTCTTCGGGGCTGATTTCGGGCACCGGGGCCTGGACCATCCACAGACCTTCCTCGGGCTTGGATTTCTCCAAAGCTTTCATCGTGTTGGGTCGCATCAGATCACTCCCAATTCTTTGCCAACCTTGCCAAAGGCGGCCAATGCACGGTCCAGTTCGTCTTTCGTCAAGGCTGCATTCATCTGCGTCCTGATCCGCGCTTGTCCGCGCGGGACAACGGGGAAGAAGAAGCCCGAGACATAGACGCCCTCATCAAACAGACGCGACGCCATGTCCTGCGCCAAAGTGGCCTCGCCCAGCATTACCGGAATGATTGGGTGTTCGCCGGGCAGCAGGTCAAAGCCCAGCTTTTCCAGCCCAGCACGCCAGTATTTCGCGTTGCCGAATAACTGAGCGCGCAGCATTTCGCCCTCTTCGACCAGCCGGATCGCCTCAAGACCTGCGGCGACAATCGAGGGTGGCAGCGAGTTTGAGAACAAATAGGGCCGCGCCCGCTGCCGCAGCAGATCGATCACTGGTTGCGGCCCGGCGATGTAACCGCCGATTGCCCCCCCAAGTGCCTTGCCCAAGGTTCCCGTTAGAATGTCGACATCGACACCAAAATGATCTGGCGTGCCTGCGCCGTTCGGCCCCATAAAGCCGGTCGCGTGGCAGTCATCGACCATGACGATGGCATCATATTTATCGGCCAGCTCGCGAATTTTCGGCAGGTTGGCCAGGTAACCGTCCATCGAGAACACGCCGTCGGTCGCGATCATGATGTGCCGCGCTCCGTCCTCGCGCGCCTGTTTTAGCCAGGCCTCAAGGTCGTTCATGTCGTTGTTCAGGTAGCGATAGCGTTTCGCCTTGCACAGCCGCACCCCGTCAATGATCGAGGCATGGTTCAGACTGTCCGAAATGATGGCGTCTTCTGGCCCTAACAAGGGCTCAAAGAGCCCGCCATTGGCATCGAAACAAGCCGCAAACAGGATCGCATCGTCCTTGTTCAGGAATTGCGCCAGCTTCTGTTCCAACTCGCGGTGAATGTCCTGGGTGCCGCAGATAAACCGGACCGAGGCCATGCCGAACCCTTTGGGCCGCATCGCGCCCTTGGCGGCATCGATCAGCGCAGGGTGATCGGCCAGACCCAGATAATTGTTGGCGCACAGGTTGATCACCTGCTTGTCGCCCACAGTAATCTCACCGCCCTGAGGCGAGGTGATCATTCGTTCGCGTTTATACAGACCCTCAGATTCAATCTGCGCAAGGGTATCCGAGATGTGGGACAGGAATGCATCGGCCATGGCGGTCTCCGGTTTATATGAGTCGCGTATCTAACATAACGGATATGATTCCCAAATAGGGGAATTCAATATTACAGAAAAAAAATCCACGATAACGGAACATGCGGAAAACCCTGAAAATTGCTTTCGACTCGGAGGCGTCTATTCCGGTTTTGCCACGTTGTCCTGAAACTGTTTGGTTGAATTTGTGTGCGGATAGGGTTCTTCGGGAATGTCGACGCCAAGGAAAGTGCACAGTGGTTTCCATCCGCTTCCGGTTTCATAGACCAGCAACCGGTCCTTCGGGACAGTGTCGCGGACTTTTTTGATATGCTTCCGAAACACGCTGACGGCGTGATCCCGATCATCCATCCGGCCGTCGAAGATGCCATGAACGATAAACTTGCTGCACATCTCGGCAATCGCGTTTGCATGATCCGAGTCGTGCCGTCCGCGCATTGTGGTCATGAATGGTCCAATCGTGGCCCATATGCTGTCAAACCAGGCATCAGGGTCGCGCACGCTCAAAATGATTTTGGCATCTGGATAATGATAAGAAAGTTGGCGCCAGTATGCGGCGCCTGGCCAGTCGACTTGCGCGCGATAGCCGTGAAACATGGCATCCCAATCAGCTTGCTCGCCATGTGCGGCACGGTTCCAAGCAGGCAGTTGTTCGGGATTGTCCCGCACTTCGAACATGTGGTGACAGGGTCCGAAATTTAGCTGTTCCAAAGCAAGCTTCAGCGAATTCGTCCCAGTGCGGCCAAATCCAGCGCCAATCACTTCCAAAGTCATTTTGGGTAACTCCAATTCGTGTAAATGCCATAAAATAGCACAACACACAGGTATCCCTCAAACTTCGCCCCGGTCGGGGTCAGGCGTTTTTCACAATCAGGAACACTCGCGCGGGACCGTTGGGCGATGCGATCGAGTGCAAGACGTCTGCCGCATACCGCGCTGTATCGCCTTGGTTCAACTCCATTGTGGCCGATCCCGATGTGACGCGAACCGACCCGTCCAAAACCGTCAATTGCTCTTGCGCGCCGCGCGTGTGGGGCTGGCTTTTCAATGCGCCGTCTTTGTCGAACTGAATGTCATAGACTTCATGCCCGCCCGCTTCTTCGGGGGGGGACAGGATGCGAATCCGGCAGTTTTGCCCCATATTGTCGATGCTTGGCACTTCAGAGTTTCGCAGCACTTCGATTTGGTTTGCGGTGCCGGTCTCTTCCAGCAGACCGGCGAAATCAACCTGCAAGGCCCGGGTCAGGTTCCACAGGGTTGAGATGGTAGGGCTGCTTTCCCCCCGTTCGATCTGACTAACCATTGAACGCGACACACCACTGAGATTAGCCACGGCTTCAAGCGACAGGCCCTTGGCGCGACGTGCCTCTTTCAGGCGGGCGGGAAGGCGTGTCAGGATATCGTCTGTATTCTCCGTCATGACGGAATTTCATGCGCCTTGTATATGTGGTTGTCAATTCCATCCGTGACGGGACGTCCCATAGGACAAGGCGACGTGGTGTATGCATACTGCGCGCAATTGCACGAGGAGTGATCCATGACTGATATCGTAATTTTGGACGGTGCCCGCACCGCTATTGGAACCTTTGGCGGCGCGCTGGCTTCAACCGCTCCGATCGATCTGGCTACGGTTGTCACCGAAGCCGCGCTGGAACGCTCGGGTGTTGAAGGTGGTCAGATCGGGCATGTGGTGTTCGGCCACGTGATCAATACCGAGCCGCGGGACATGTACCTGTCGCGCGTTGCCGCGATGCAGGCGGGGATCCCAAATGGTACACCTGCGATGAACGTGAACCGGCTGTGCGGGTCGGGCGCGCAAGCGATTGTCTCGGCGATGCAGTCCCTGATGCTGGGGGATGCCGAGTTTGCCGTGGCCGGCGGTGCCGAGAGTATGTCGCGCAGCCCTTATATCGTGCCGCAGGCGCGCTGGGGCGCGAAGATGGGCGATGTCACCTCGTTGGATATGATGCTGGGGGCGCTGAATTGCCCGTTTGGCACCGGACATATGGGTGTGACGGCCGAAAACGTTGCAGACGAACACCAGATCACCCGCGAGCAGATGGACCAATTCGCCGTGACCAGTCAGACCCGCGCGGCAGCGGCGATTGAGGCGGGGTATTTCGACAGCCAGATCGCGCCCGTGCAGGTCAAGGTCAAGCGGGACATGGTTGATTTCAAGGTCGATGAACATCCCAAGGCCACCACTGCCGAGACCCTGGCCGGATTGCGACCGGTATTCCAGAAGGACGGGCGCGTGACGGCGGGCAATGCCTCGGGCATCAATGACGGGGCGGCGGCGATGGTATTGGCATCAGCGGACGCGGCCGAGAAAGCCGGGTTGAAGCCCAAGGCGCGCGTGCTGGGCTATGCCCATGCGGGTGTTCGCCCCGAGGTTATGGGCATTGGACCGGTTCCGGCGGTGCGGAACCTGATGGAAAAAACCGGCCTGTCGGTGGATGATTTCGATGTGATCGAAAGCAACGAGGCCTTCGCGGCGCAGGCTCTGGCTGTGAATCAGGAACTGGGTTTGGACGCGTCGAAGGTTAACCCGAATGGTGGCGCAATTGCCTTGGGTCACCCGGTTGGGGCAACCGGCGCAATCATCACTATGAAAGCGCTGTATGAGTTGGAGCGCGTTGGTGGGGCCAAAGGTCTGGTGACTATGTGCATCGGTGGTGGGCAAGGTATTGCACTGGCTATCGAGCGGCTTTGATTTCGCACCGTGCAGGGGGGCTGTCTGCCCCCCATCGCGCGCAGGCGCGATTCCCCCCGAAGGTATTATTGGCCAGAAGAAGCAGGCGGTCTGGCTCAGCTGAGCGCGTTGACAATCAGGACAAGCGCAGCACCGGCTGCGGCACCGATTGCGGCAGGTAGGGCCGCGGACCATAGGGATGACTTTTGCGGGTCGTCTTTTTGCGTCTGGGCGATCAGGGCATTTTCAACCAGACCCGGCAATCGTGGGCCAAAGCGGGCCAGAACCATGGCGGTTTTGCCGAAGTCCTGCAGCGCGGCGCGGGGACCGATGGATTGCTTTATGTAATCCTCGACCACGGGGCGGGCGGTTTCCCAAATGTTCATATGTGGGTCGAGCGAGCGTGCGACGCCTTCGACCACAACCATTGTACGCTGCAACAAGATCAGTTCGGTCCGGGTTTCCATGCCAAAGCGCTCGGTGACCTCGAACAGGTAGTTCAACAGGCGGCCCATTGAGATATGCGAGGCGTCCATGCCAAAGATCGGCTCGCCCACCGCTCGCAGCGCGCGGGCAAATTCGTCGACATCCTGGTTGGCGGGGACGTAACCGGCCTCGAAATGCACCTCGGCCACGCGTTTATAGTCGCGGCGGATGAACCCGAACAGAATCTCGGCATAGACCCGGCGGGTGTATTCGTCGATGTGACCCATGATGCCGTAGTCATAGGCGATGATATCGCCATTTGCGGCGACCTTCAGGTTGCCCTGATGCATATCGGCGTGGAAATAGCCATCACGCAGGGCGTGCAGCAGGAATAGGTGCAGGACCCGCTCTGCCAGATCGCGGCGGTTGTGACCAACCGCATCCAGTGCAGCATTGTCGCCCAGCGGTACACCATCCGCCCAGCTGAGCGTCATCACCCGGCGCGCGGACAGTGACCACACAACGGGGGGCAGCCAGAAACCGGCATCGTCCTTGGTATTGGCGGCATATTCCGAGGCAGCGGCGCTTTCAAGTCGCAAGTCCAACTCACCCCGTACAACGCCGTCGAAATGTTCGATCACGTCCATCGGTCGCAGGCGGCGCGCGCCGGGGGCGAACAGGTCGACAATACGGGCGGCGAAATAGAACGCATCGACATCCTTGTGAAAGGCACGCTCGATCCCCGGGCGCAGCACTTTGACGGCGACATATTCGCCAGTGCTGACCAGCCGGGCCTTGTGAACCTGCGCAATCGACGCTGCGGCGATCGGTTCGCTGAATTCCTCAAAAACCTCATCGACGGGCTGGCCAAGTTCCTTTTCCACCTCAGCCATGGCTTCGGCGCGGGAAAAGGGTGGCAGCTTGTCCTGCAACACACGCAATTGGGCGGCCAGTTCATCGCCCACCACGTCGGGGCGGGTCGAGAGAATCTGACCGAATTTGATATAAGCCGGACCAAGCGCCGTCAGCGCTCGGGTGGCGGGTGGCATATTGGGATCGCCCTTGTAACCCAGCCATTGAAACGGTTTGCCCAACGCATGCGCCAGAAATCGCAACGCGCGGGGGGCCTCAAAGGCATCCAGCACCACGTTCATGGCGCCTGTGCGTTCAAACGTGGCGCCTGTACGGATCAGGCGAATGATGTTGTGGGGTCCGCGCATAAATCAGATCTTCCAGCCGGAATGCAGCGCGGCGATGCCCATGCTGAGGTTGCGGTATTTGGCGTTTTCGAATCCAGCGGCACGAACCATGCCCAGAAAGGTTTCCTGATCGGGGAAATTGCGGATCGATTCGACCAGATATTGATAGCTGTCGTAATCATTGGCGATCAGCTTGCCCATGCGGGGAATGACGTTGAAGCTGTACAAGTCATAGAGCTTTTGCAGCCCTTCATTGGGCAACTGGCTGAATTCCAGCACCATCAGGCGGCCACCGGGCTTCAGAACTCGGAAGGCTTCATTCAACGCCTCTTGCGGGCGGGTCACGTTCCGGATGCCGAAGGAAATGGTGTAGACGTCAAACGTGTTGTCCTCAAACGGCAGGGCCATCGCATCGCCTACCACCCAGTTCAGGCTGTCGGACATCTGATCTGCTTCGGCGCGCTGGCGGCCTTCGACCAACATCGGCTCGGTCAGGTCCAGAACGGTGGCGTGACCGTAACCCGCGCGTTTGAGAAAGCGGAAAGAGATATCGCCCGTTCCACCGGCCACATCCAGCAGACGTTGACCAGGGCGCGGGGCCAGCCAGTCCATCATCGCGTCTTTCCAGACCCGGTGGATGCCCATCGACATGACATCGTTCATCACGTCATATTTTGAGGCGACCGAGTTGAACACGCCCTGCACACGACCGGCCTTGTCGGCCTCGCGCACGGTTTCAAACCCAAAATGAGTGGTCTTGTCGCTGTTGTCGGACATAAGCCTTGCCGTTTGTCGAATTTCGTCTCTGTTATAGGGCTCTGGAACCGGGGCACAATGCGGCCCTTTGAATTAGGAGCCATCTAATGCCCGAATTGCCCGAGGTCGAGACAGTAAGACGCGGCCTGAGCCCTGCAATGGAGGGGGTCGTGATCGAACGGGCAGATGTGAACCGCCCCGATTTGCGCTGGCCGTTCCCGGACCGCATGGCCGAGCGGCTGACCGGGCAACGGGTGGATCAGCTGCGGCGGCGGTCGAAATATATTCTGGCAGATCTCAGCAGCGGTGAAACTTTGTTGATCCATCTGGGTATGTCTGGGCGGATGACAGTATCGGGTGATCCGCTAGGGCAGTTCGTGCATGAGCATCCCATGCCCGAAAAACACGACCACGTGGTGTTTCACATGGCCAATGGCGCGCGTGTGACATTCAACGATCCGCGGCGCTTCGGCGCGATGGACTTGTTGCCCACGGCTACAGCCGAGGATCACAAGCTTTTATCCGTTCTGGGGCCAGAGCCGCTGGGCAATGATTTTCACGAACAGCAGCTGATCGAAGCGCTCAAGGGCAAGAATACTCCTGTCAAATCTGCACTGTTGGATCAGGGAATCGTTGCCGGATTGGGCAATATCTATGTTTGCGAGGCCCTTTATCGCGCGGGTGTGTCGCCACGTCGCAAAGCAGGTCAAATTTCTGCCGCCCGTGTCGGCGCGCTGGTTCCGATCATTCGGCGGGTACTGCAGGACGCGATCGACGCGGGTGGTTCATCCCTGCGCGATTTCCGCCAAGCCGATGGAGAACTTGGATATTTTCAACACAGCTTTGACGTTTACGGACGCGAAGGCGAACCCTGCAGAACCCAGGGATGCAGTGGGGAAATAAAGAGAATCACTCAGTCCGGTCGCTCATCCTTCTATTGTGCGCAATGCCAAAGATAACTTGATCCAGATAAATCGCGTGATAAGGAATCGTACTTGAACGGAACAACCGGAAGCTTACACCTCATGGCTTTTGAGACGATCATCGTCGAAATCGAAGACCACGTCGCCCTTATCAAGCTCGACAGACCCGATGCGCTGAATGCGCTGAATTCGCAGCTGGCGCAGGAACTGTGCATCGCATTGGAAGACGCGGATACCAACGACAAGGTGCGCTGCATCGTCATTACCGGTTCGGACAAGGCGTTCGCGGCCGGCGCGGACATCAAGGAAATGTCCGAGATGAGCTTTGTTGATGTCTACAGCTCAAATCTGTTTGGCGCTCTGAATGACCGTGTTTGCGCGATCCGCAAGCCGATCATTGCAGCCGTTGCTGGCTATGCGCTGGGCGGTGGGTGCGAGTTGGCCATGCTGTGCGATTTCATCATTGCTGCGGATACCGCCAAGTTCGGCCAGCCCGAAATCAACCTGGGCGTTATTGCAGGACTGGGTGGTTCGCAGCGCCTGACGCGTTTCGTTGGGAAGTCCAAATCGATGGACATGAACCTGACCGGTCGCTTCATGGATGCCGAAGAGGCCGAGCGTTCGGGTCTTGTCAGCCGGGTCGTACCGGCCAAGAAACTGATGGAAGAGGCGATGGGCGCCGCCCAGAAGATCGCTGAGAAATCGCAGCTGAGTGCAATGGCGGCGAAAGAAGCTGTGAACCGCAGCTATGAGTTGCCTCTCAGCGAAGGGATGCTGTTTGAACGTCGCGTGTTCCACTCGATGTTTGCGACAGAAGACCAGAAAGAAGGCATGGCGGCCTTCCTGGAAAAACGCGCGGCTCAGTTCCGCGACAAGTGAAGCGCGTAAGCGACCGAAACAGGCGGGCTTGGCCCGCCTTTTTTCATGACTGCTATGCGGCGCAAAAGAATCGGCTTGGCAAATCCTGCAAACTTGGGTAACTAGCGCCGCTATACATGCGCGTGCGGCCCGCTTGGCCCGACTCACACTCGTGATTCTGATCCGGTGCGGATAGTCCGTGACGCGCAACCTTTGATAACCGTACCGAATGAAGGTCAGAAACACATGGCAAACTCGCCTCAGGCTAAAAAGCGCGCTCGTCAGAACGAAAAGCGTTTTGCTATCAACAAAGCACGTCGCTCGCGTATCCGTACTTATCTGCGCAAGGTCGAAGAAGCGATTGCTTCTGGTGACAAGGACGCAGCAACCGCAGCTCTGCGTGCCGCTCAGCCCGAACTGATGCGTGGCGTCACCAAAGGCGTCTTTCACAAGAACACCGCTTCGCGGAAAATGTCGCGCCTGTCGGCACGCGTGAAAGCACTGGGCTAATCGCTCAGGTTGACCTTGCGTCAACAAAACAAGGTTGAATTGTTCTCAAAGGCGTCACAATGCGTGGCGCCTTTTTGTTGCTGTTGCCGGAAAGTCGCGTCTTCACAAAACCGAGAGATTCTTTCTGCAAAAGACCCGAGTCAATATCAGAGTTTCGTTGCCGTACGCCTTGGCCTCTTGCTACCACTGTTACAGCGATTCACTCGCTTGGGGGGACAGGCTGTTTCGGCGATCTGACTGACGGGCATCAGGACGGTCACGAAACGAATGTTGGCAATCGGTCACGGCTGATTTGCTGATCTGCTAAAGGTCTTGGGGTAACCGAAGATCTGAGCCCTGTCTAAAAATTTGATTGCGAAGCGCAACCCGGTTACGGGGCGCCCGGATTATGGGTGCCTGATTGCTGGGCTGTGCAAACTTTCGGGACAGTCCCGCCAATCCCATGTGGTTTGGCGATGGGTATCCTATTGCGGTGAATGCTTAAGAACCGGGCAACCGGGCCAGATCAATAAGGCCGACAGGCCAATAAAGAATGGGATGCGTGAGGCGCTTGATGACACAAGAGAAATGGGGACAACTGCGTAACAAACTGCTCAAGGCGATCGGCAAGAACAACTATACCACCTGGATCGAGCCTCTTGAATTCCAAGAGCTGCAGGATGGCGTGGCCACGTTCTCGGTTCCGACCAACTTCATGGGCAATTATGTTAGTCAAAACTTTGCGGACTTGATTCTGTACGAGATGAACACCGCAGGGGAATCGGTCCAGCGCCTGGCGTTTCGCGTCGCAGCCAATTCGCCGGTGCGTCCGTCGGGTGATGTAGAACCTGCGCCGTCTGTTGTTCAGGACACGACTCAGCCGCAGTCCCTGTCACAGCGGGCCGAACCCGCGAATGATGCGCTCGAATCCCTTCAGGCTGCACCGCTGGACGCCCGTTTCACCTTTGACAGTTTTGTGGTGGGCAAACCCAACGAGCTGGCCCATGCCGCCGCGCGCCGTGTTTCTGAGGGCGGCCCCGTCACGTTCAACCCGTTGGTTCTGTATGGCGGCGTTGGTTTGGGTAAAACCCACCTGATGCACGCCATCGCGTGGGAGCTGAAAACCAAACGCCCCGAACTGAACGTGCTGTACCTGTCGGCGGAACAGTTCATGTATCGCTTTGTACAGGCGCTGCGCGAACGTCGGATGATGGACTTCAAACATCTGTTCCGTTCCGTCGATGTGCTGATGGTGGATGACGTGCAGTTCATCGCAGGCAAGGATTCAACTCAAGAAGAGTTCTTTCACACGTTCAACGCGCTGGTTGATCAGAACAAGCAGATCATCATTTCGGCTGACCGCGCGCCGGGCGAGATCAAGGATCTAGAAGATCGCGTGAAGTCGCGCCTGCAATGCGGTCTGGTCGTCGACCTGCACCCCACCGATTACGAACTGCGCCTGGGCATCTTGCAGAACAAGGTGCAGCAATACAGCAGCACCTATCCCGATCTGACCATCGCCGATGGCGTGCTGGAGTTTCTGGCCCACCGTATCTCGACCAACGTGCGCGTGCTGGAGGGTGCCCTGACCCGTCTGTTCGCCTTCGCCTCGCTGGTGGGACGCGAGATCGACATGGAGCTGACGCAGGACTGTCTGGCTGACGTGCTGCGCGCGTCCGAGCGCAAAATTACTGTCGAAGAGATTCAGCGCAAAGTGTCGGACTATTACAACATCCGTCTGTCCGACATCATCGGCCCCAAGCGCCTGCGGTCTTATGCCCGTCCGCGACAGGTGGCGATGTATCTGTGCAAGCAGTTGACCAGCCGATCCCTGCCCGAGATCGGGCGTCGCTTTGGTGGTCGCGATCACACCACCGTCATGCACGGTGTCAAACGCATTGAAGAATTGAAAGTCACCGACGGCCAGATCGCCGAAGATGTGGAAATGCTGCGCCGTTCGCTGGAAGCCTAAGGGTCATCCTATCATTCAAGAAACGCCCCGGACCCTCACGCCCGGGGCGTTTTCTTGTGCGCTTAAATCCACGGTTGAATAGGAACTGTGCCCGCCCGGCCACGCGCCCCTTGACCCTTTGGCCGTTCCGACCCAGAAAACCATAAAAAATCCTTGTGCCTCAGGGTGGAACCGCTAACGTGCCAGTCCCGCCTGTTTTCGGCACGCAAGTCAGAGGAATTGAGGGTATGAAGATCAGCATCGAACGCGGCACCCTTCTTAAGGCCGTTTCGCAGGCCCAATCTGTTGTAGAGCGCCGGAACACCATTCCCATCCTTGCCAACGTGCTGATCGAGGCCGAAGGCGATCAAGCCATGTTCCGTGCCACCGATCTGGATATCGAGGTGGTGGATAAAGCCCCGGCGCAGGTTGAAAAGGCAGGGGCCACAACCGTTGCAGCGACGACCCTGCACGAGATCGTGCGCAAACTGCCGGATGGGGCACTGGTGACGCTGACCTCTGACAGTGCGGCGGGCCGCCTGACGGTTGAAGCAGGCCGGTCGAATTTCTCGCTGGCAACGCTGCCGAAAGAGGATTTCCCGGTGATGGCGTCCTCGGAATATCAGTCGAACTTTACGGCTTCGGCAGCACTGTTGCGACGGCTGTTCGACAAATCGAAATTCGCCATCTCGACCGAAGAGACCCGGTACTACCTGAATGGTGTCTACATGCATGTGGCTGACGGGTCCGAAGGCGGCAAGGTGCTGCGCTGTGTGGCCACCGATGGCCACCGTCTGGCTCGCATTGATGCAGATTTGCCGGATGGTGCCGCAGACATGCCGGGCGTGATCGTGCCGCGCAAAACCGTGGGTGAGCTGCGCAAGCTGCTGGACGATGATGAGATGGATATCGCCGTCTCGGTCAGCGAAACCAAGGTGCGTTTCGCAACGCCCGATATCACACTGACCTCAAAAGTGATCGACGGCACCTTCCCCGACTACACCCGCGTGATTCCGCAGGGCAATACGCGTCAGCTGGAAGTGGACGCTGCTGAATTCGCGCAGGCCGTGGATCGGGTTGCTACCGTTTCGTCGGAACGCTCACGCGCTGTGAAACTGCAACTGGATGCGGACAAGCTGGTTCTGTCGGTCAACGCCCCCGATAGTGGTGCGGCTGAAGAAGAACTGGCCGTGGCCTATGGCGACGAACGGCTCGAGATCGGCTTCAACGCCAAATACCTGCTTGAGATCGCCAGCCAGGTGGATCGTGAAAACGCCGTGTTCCTGTTCAACTCGGCCGGTGATCCGACCCTGATGCGGGAAGGCAATGATCTAAGCGCAGTCTATGTTGTCATGCCGATGCGCGTCTGATCGACCCCGCGGGGTGTTTTTTAACGAAAGGGATGGGTCATGAGTTTGGCCCTGACCGAACTTACGGTCTCGCATTTCCGGTCCCACAAGCTGGCGCGGTTGTCCTTTGACGGGCGGCCGGTGGCGATACATGGGCCGAACGGGGCGGGCAAAACCAACATTCTTGAGGCAGTGTCGCTGTTTTCCCCCGGTCGCGGAATGCGCCGGGCCAGCGCGGCTGAGATGACCCGGCGACCCGAAGCGCTGGGCTGGAAACTTTCCGGCCTGTTGCAAGCACAGGGTCGGAATTACGAGATCGAGACCTGGTCCGAAAGTGGCGCGGCGCGGCAGGTTCGGATCGATGGCAAAGCGTCCAATCAGATAGATCTGGGTAAACTGGCGCGGGTGGTTTGGCTGATCCCCTCGATGGACCGGCTGTGGATCGAAGGGGCTGAGGGGCGGCGCCGCTTTCTGGATAGGATTGCGCTGAGTTTCGACCCCGCCCATGCTGAGGCCTCGCTGACCTATGAAAAATCCATGCGTGAACGCAACCGCCTGCTGAAAGAGCAGGTGCGCGATGCCCATTGGTATGCAGCGCTCGAAGGGCAGATGGCCGAGACCGGCCATAGAATACACTCCGCGCGGCTGGCCGCGTTGGAACATCTGCGAAGGGCGCAGGAACAGGCGGAAACGGCGTTTCCGTCCGCTGATCTGGAATTGGTGCAAACCGAAGGCGCGATGCCCGTGGCAGCTGAGGAATTGCGCGAGGCCTTGAATGAAAGCCGTTTCCGCGATTTGGCGGCAGGGCGCACATTGGTCGGGCCGCATCGGTCGGACCTGTATGGTGTGTTTGCCGCCAAAGGTGTGCCAGCCAAGGATTGCTCGACCGGAGAGCAAAAGGCGCTGTTGGTGTCGCTGATCCTGTCAAACGCGCGGGCGCTGGCCGGGATGGTTGGCGCGCCTCCGATCGTGTTGCTGGATGAGGTGGCCGCCCATCTGGATGCGGGGCGGCGGGCGGCGCTTTATGATGAGATTTGCGCGCTGGGCGCCCAGGCCTGGATGACGGGCACCGGGCCTGAGCTGTTTGCGGAATTGGGCGATCGAGCCCAGACGTTGATCGTGAGTGATGGCTTTGAGGGCTCGGTCGTTTCCACTTAGGCGGGTTCGCTGACTTTGCGTTCCCACAGGAAGCCACGCATGACCTCGTCAACCGGCGTTTGTGCCATGTGGTTGACGTAGTTCGACATGGTTTTCTGCGCCAGACCCAGCACCACGTCCAATACAGCGCGGTGCGAGTAGCCTGCATCAAAGAACGCCTGCAGCTGTTCCTCGGACGGGTTGCCCCGGGTTTCCATCATTTGCAGGGTGAAGGTGCGCAGCGCCTCAAGCTTGGCGTTGGGCAGCGGGGTTTCGTTGCGCAGGGCCTCGGTGATCTCGTCCGAGACCTTCATCATCTTGGCAATACCGGTATGCGCTGGCACGCAGTAATGGCATTCGTTTTCCACGTTTATGGTCTGCCAGACGACGGTTTTTTCGTCATTGTCGAAATCGGTCTGCACGAACAGATGGTGCAGCACCTGATAGCCTTCCAAATGCTGGGGGCTTTCGGCCATCACCTTGTGCAGGCCGGGCAGGCGGCCAAACGCGGCCTGAGATTTCTCCAACAGTGGTTTGGATCCTTCAGGGGCGGATTCGAGGTCGTGTGAAGGGAAGTTGGACATGTGGGAACTCCTTTTTTCTGGCGGCTGAGTCCGAAATAGCCTTTCTTGAGCGGTCGCTCAAGTATATATTTGAGCAACCGTTCAAGAATTGGTGAAGATGATGCCCCGCAAGCCTACCTATGACCGAGATACTTTGATCGCACAGGCCCGAGATATATTCTGGCGTCACGGTTGGGCCGGAACATCGTTGAAGGACCTAGAGCGTGAGTTGAAGTTGAAGCCAGGCAGCTTCTATGCGGCGTTTGGTTCGAAAGATGCGCTGTATGCGCTGGCAATGGAGCGTTATGCGCAAGACGGCGTCACCAATATGATGGCGTTGGCGCAGGATCTGGGCCCGTTAGGCGCGCTCAAGGCCCAACCGCGTCTGGTGGTTGAGGCGTCAGAGTTGCCGACTAAGGCTTGCATGTTGTCCAAAACCTATGCCGAATTGCAGGCGCGCGGCCATGAATTGGCCAGTCAGGCCCGCACCCATATGGTAGGGATGAAGACCTGCTTTGCCGAGTTATTCCGCCGCGCGCAAGACGCCGGGGAGATCGGCCCCAAACATGACCCGGATCGGCTTGCAGCCCGGTATCAATCCGACCTTCTGGGCCTGCGATTGTCAGCTGAACGGGATGATGTGAATGCGGCGGAAATTGCCACGGATATCGCCGCTGATCTGGATCGGCTGTGATCTGCAAATAACACCGCTCTGACCCACAAAATGTTGGGGGAGCGCGTGACATTCCCCACCAGAAAACGTATAAGTTACGAAAATAATATAGGTACTAACGGCATGTCCGACGACGCACAGGCACCCCAGGAATACGGCGCTGACTCTATCAAAGTTCTCAAAGGCTTAGAGGCGGTTCGCAAACGTCCGGGCATGTATATCGGCGACACGGACGATGGCTCGGGTTTGCACCACATGGTCTATGAGGTCGTCGATAACGGAATTGACGAGGCGCTGGCCGGTCATGCCGACCATGTGACAGTGAAAATTCACGCCGATTCCAGTGTTTCGGTTAGCGACAACGGGCGCGGGATCCCAGTGGATATTCATCCCGAAGAGGGTGTCTCAGCCGCTGAGGTTATCATGACCCAACTGCACGCGGGCGGTAAATTCGACAGCAACTCGTACAAGGTGTCGGGTGGTCTGCACGGTGTGGGCGTTTCCGTCGTGAATGCACTGTCTAAGTGGCTGGAGCTGCGGGTTTGGCGCAATGGTAAAGAGCATGTCGCCCGGTTCGAAGGCGGCGAAACGGTCGAGCACCTGAAAGTAGTCGAGGAGTGTGGCGACCGCACCGGAACCGAGGTGCGGTTCCTGGCCTCGACCGACACGTTCTCGAATCTGGAATACTCGTTTGAAACGCTGGAAAAACGCCTGCGCGAGCTGGCCTTCCTAAACTCGGGCGTGCGTATCATCCTGATCGACGAGCGCCCGGCGGAACGGTTGGAAACCGAGCTGTTCTATGAGGGTGGCGTTAAGGAGTTCGTCAAGTATCTGGACCGCTCGAAATCGGCGGCGATGCCAGAGCCCATTTATATCAAAGGCGAACGCGACGATATCGGCGTGGAAATCGCTATGTGGTGGAATGACAGCTATCACGAGACGGTCCTGCCCTTCACCAACAACATTCCACAGCGCGATGGCGGCACCCATGTTGCCGGTTTCCGGGGTGCGTTGACCCGCACGATCAACAACTATGCGCAATCCAGCGGGATCGCGAAAAAGGAAAAGGTCAGCTTTACCGGCGATGACGCGCGCGAAGGTCTGACCTGTGTGTTGTCCGTCAAAGTGCCCGATCCAAAGTTCTCGTCCCAGACCAAGGACAAGCTGGTGTCGTCCGAGGTGCGCCCAGCGGTTGAAGGTCTGATGAACGAAAAGCTGGCAGAGTGGTTCGAAGAGAACCCGAACGAGGCCAAGACCATTGTCGGCAAAATCATCGAGGCTGCTCTGGCGCGTGAGGCCGCGCGCAAGGCACGCGAACTGACCCGCCGCAAAACGGCGATGGACGTGAATTACCTAGCCGGCAAGCTGAAGGACTGCTCCGAGAAGGACCCATCAAAGACCGAAGTTTTCCTGGTCGAGGGGGACTCGGCTGGCGGATCAGCTCAAACGGGTCGGGATCGTCTGACCCAAGCAGTGTTACCGTTGCGCGGGAAAATCCTGAACGTGGAACGGGCGCGGTTTGACCGGATGCTGTCTTCGCAAGAAATCGGAAACCTCGTCATGGCTCTGGGCACCGGTATTGGCCGCGATGAGTTCAACATCGAAAAGCTGCGCTACCACAAGATCGTCATCATGACCGATGCGGACGTGGACGGCGCGCATATCCGAACCCTACTGCTGACCTTCTTCTACCGGCAGATGCCGGAACTGATCGAAGGTGGATACCTCTATATTGCGCAGCCGCCGCTTTACAAAGTTTCACGCGGTAAATCAGAGGTTTACCTGAAGGACCAGGCCGCATTGGATGACTACCTGATCAATCAAGGTGTCGAAGGAGCTGTGCTGAAATTGGGCTCAGGTGAGGAGATCATCGGTCAGGACCTGACTCGCGTCGTGGACGAGGCACGTCAGTTGAAACGCGTTCTGGATGCCTTCCCGACCCATTACCCGCGCCACATTCTGGAGCAGGCCGCTGTCGCAGGTGCGTTTGTGCCCGGCGCGGTCGATGCTGACTTGCAAGGTGTGGCCGACAAAGTTGCCGCCCGTTTGGACCTGATTGCGCTGGAATACGAACGCGGCTGGCAAGGTCGGATCACGCAGGATCACGGCATCCGTCTGGCCCGTATCCTGCGCGGTGTTGAAGAGGTCCGCACGCTGGACGGCCCCATGCTGCGCTCGGGCGAGGCCCGCAAAACCGGCAGCTTTACCCAAAGCCTACAAGAGATCTACAACACCCCCGCCACCCTCATCCGTCGCGACCGTAGCCAGATGATCCACGGCCCGCTGGACTTGTTGCGGGCCATTCTGGAAGAGGGTGAAAAGGGTCTATCGCTGCAACGCTACAAAGGGTTGGGAGAGATGAACCCCGACCAGCTATGGGAAACCACGCTGGACCCGGACGCACGGACTCTGCTGCAGGTGCGGGTGGACGATATGGTCGAGGCAGATGACCTGTTCACCAAGCTGATGGGCGACGTGGTGGAGCCGCGCCGTGAATTCATCCAACAAAACGCGCTGAGCGTCGAGAATCTGGATTTCTAAGTCTCTGTAGGTTTGCGTATAACACTTCGCGCACCCTATAAGTTTGCGTAGTTTGCCCATAGTTTTGCGCTCCGCGCTTGTCCGCTTTAGCGGTGAATTCAATCAGTTTTGACGTAGTCGTTGCGTTTATGGCGCTTTGCGGGGCTCAACCCCGCAAAGGGTCTCCCTAATGCTGCGCGTTCAACGAAGGTCAGCTTGACGAGGCAAAGCGCCAAAACGTTTGCCAGACGAAATTTGAACATAGGCGCGAAGCCATCCTCATGCTAATTTTAGAGAGGATTTGTAGGGCGGGAAGCTGTTGGATCGCCAGCACACAAAAGAGATTGACCGTGTCTTAAGCGGGTTCGATACAGGGAGAGACCGGCTTGTCGCGGACAGCTGGCAGCGCTGTGTTGAAACCTATGGTATGGATCCCTCACGGCAGGAACCCGCGCATATCCTGCCTGACACCAAATTCCGTGAACATCTGGAGCAATCCGAACGTCTGATCGCAACAGCGCGCTCGGGGCTGCAATCGTTGTTTGCGCAGGTTGCAGGGCAGAACTACGTCCTGCTGCTTGCGGATGCGGATGGCGTCTGCGTCGATTTCTTTGGCGACCGGAACTTTGAGGACGAACTTAGAACTGCCGGTCTTCATCTGGGATTCAAGTGGACGGAAGAGTTGGCAGGAACAAACGGCGTAGGGTCGTGCATCGTTACAGGTCAGCCGGTGACGATCCACCAGGGGGATCATTTTTCGATCACGCATACGCCGCTGTCTTGTACGGCAGCGCCTATTTTCGATACCAAAGGTGGTCTTGCGGCTGTTCTGGATGTTTCGTTGTTGCGTGGCCCTTCGCCTAAGGCGTCGCAGAATCTGGCGATGACATTGGTGACGAATTCCGCCCGTCGCGTCGAGATGGCAAACCTGATGGCATCGACCCGGCGCGATTGGGTCCTGCGCTTTTCAGCAAGCCCCGAATTTCTTGAGGTCGATCCTGAAGCGGCGGTTGCAGTGGACGGAAGCGGCAAGATTATTGGTATGACCTCGGGGGCCCGACGCGCACTGGACCCGGACGGTTCGGGCCACCTGATCGGGTCGCAATTGCAGGACTGGCTTGAAATCAGTGTTGATGACATGCCGGAGTTCATGCGCGGCAGACCGTCCGAAGACCGCGTTCTACACCTCAAGGACGGGCGCGCGCTCTATGGTCATGCCGTTGCGCCACAGACGTCGCAGATGACGGCGGCCCTGCGCAAGCGAGAACAGGTTCTGCCCGGAGCCCTTGGCAGTTTTGCCGGGCCGGATGCGGACCTTCAGCAGCTTTTGAACAATGCTGCACGTCTTGCACCGACCAGCCTGCCGCTTTTGCTGACCGGTGAAAGCGGCACGGGCAAGACCAAACTGGCGCGTGCGATCCACATGGCCGATCCTGCGAGACAGGATTTCCACACAGTGATCTGCTGCGATACCGAGACATTCGATTTCTGCCAAACCATCGACCCCGGCACGCTGTTCCTGCGCGGTGTTGAAGACCTGAGCGAGCCTGCACAGGCCTCTCTTTTAGCAGTGCTTGAGCGGCGGGCTGATCTGAGGATCATTGCCTCATGTCGGCAGCCCCCGGCGGGATTGCAGGGCGGTCTGCGTGAAGATCTGTTGCACCGGATTGCGGGGGCCACATTTTCTCTGCCGCCTTTGCGCCACCGAGCGGATCTGGATTGGCTAATTGATCGCCTGCTTCGACGGTTTGCAAGCCATGATATTCACCTGTCGACAGTCGCGCGCGCCGATCTGAAATCACGACTATGGAGCGGCAATATTCGTGAACTGGAACATCTGCTGCACAGCGCGGTCGCCCTGTGTCAGGACAACATCATCGACTTGACGGATTTGCCAGCCCCGGCGCTCGCCCCTGCGCAAAAGCCGGACTCAGATGATTTGGAAGCACTGCTGCGTGCTTGCGATTGGAACATGTCTCAAGTGGCGCGACGCCTTGGCGTGAACCGGTCGACAATCCTGCGCCGTGTGCGAAAGGCCGGGCTTATTCCACCTGCATAAACCACATGCCTTCGTGTTGCGCCCTTGTTGCGCGCGCAACAAGTCTTGGTGTTTTTGGCCTAGGTCAAGCGTTGAGCCGCCAAATCGACTTGCCCGAAGGGACGCGGATTTGCCAGCCTTTTGCTCCGTGGAGATAGGGAGGATGACATGCTCGACACAACACTCTCGGATCAGGTGCAGGGGTTCCTGGATGACTTCGGTGCGGCTTTGTCCCAAGGCGATATCGATGCTGCCTGCGATATGTTCCAGGACGATTGCTATTGGCGCGATCTGGTCAGCTTTACCTGGAATATTAAAACGGTCGAAGGCAAGGCGCAGGTGGCAGATATGCTCGCGCATCAGTTGGCCACAACCAAGCCGAGCGGTTGGAAAATAGCCGAAGGTGAAGTGCCCACTGAAGACGGCGGAATAACCACCGCATGGATCGAGTTCGAAACCGAAGTGGCACGCGGCTATGGGTTAATCCGCCTCAAGGATGGCAAGATATGGACCTTGCTGACCACGATGGTCGAGCTGAAAGGTCATGAAGAGCCCAAAGGATTCAACCGCCCACTTGGGGCCAAGCATGGTGCGGGTAAACACAGGACCACATGGGCGGAAGAACGGGCCCAAGAAGAGGCTGAACTGGGCTACAAAACACAGCCCTACTGCGTCATCATCGGCGGTGGTCAGGGTGGGATCGCCATGGGTGCGCGGCTGCGACAGCTCGGCGTCCCGACGATCATCGTTGAACGGAATGACCGGCCTGGCGACAGTTGGCGCAATCGCTACAAATCCCTCTGCCTGCATGATCCGGTCTGGTATGACCATCTGCCTTATATCAAGTTCCCGGAAAACTGGCCCGTGTTCTCGCCCAAGGACAAGATCGGCGACTGGCTTGAGATGTACACCAAAGTGATGGAGCTGAATTATTGGACGCGCACGACGGCCAAATCCGCCACCTTCGATGAAGACAAGGGCGAATGGACCATCACGGTGGACCGGGATGGCGAAGAGGTGGTGTTGCGGCCCAAGCAGCTGATTATGGCGACGGGTATGTCCGGCAAGAAACGCATGCCTGATTTTCCGGGTATGGATGTTTTCAAGGGTGAGCAGGCACATTCCTCGGAACACGACGGGCCGGCCAGATGGGCAGGCAAGAAGGTTGTCGTGGTGGGGTCCAACAACTCGGCCCATGACATCTGCGCCGCGCTTTGGGAAAACGATGCCGATGTGACCATGGTGCAGCGGTCCTCAACCCATATTGTCCGCTCGGACACCCTCATGGAAATCGGACTGGGCGATCTTTATTCTGAACGTGCGGTGCGGTCTGGCATGACGACCGAAAAGGCCGATCTGATCTTTGCATCACTGCCTTATCGCATTCTGCATGAATTCCAGATTCCGGCCTATGCCGCGATGAAAGAGCAGGACAAAGAGTTTTATGACGGTCTGGAAAAGGCCGGGTTCTGGCTGGATTGGGGCGATGACGAAAGCGGGCTGTTCATGAAATACCTGCGCCGCGGATCAGGCTATTACATCGATATTGGGGCCAGCCAGTTGATCATTGATGGTGAGATCAAGCTGAAACGCGGTCAGGTCACTGCGCTTGATGAAACCGGAGTCATCCTTGATGACAGAACGCATCTGGGTGCCGATCTGGTGGTCTATGCGACCGGGTATAATTCGATGAACGGCTGGGTTGCTGACCTGATGGGTCAGGATATGGCGGATCGGCTTGGGAAATGTTGGGGCCTGGGCTCTGACACAACCAAGGACCCGGGGCCTTGGGAAGGCGAGCAACGCAATATGTGGAAGCCGACACAGCTTCCAAACCTCTGGATGCATGGTGGAAACCTGCATCAGTCCCGACATTATTCACAGTTCCTGTCGCTGCAAATAAAGGCCCGGATGGAAGGTGTACCAACGCCGGTCTACGGCATGCAAGAAGTGCATCACCTCAGTTAAAGCATGTGCCGCGACCGAGAAGCAGACTTTGCAAATTTGTACGGATGGCCCAAAAAGTACTATGATTTGGTAAGTCATTTACGCCGCGTTTCTGAGATATTTCTCCCAAGTGCTCCATCCACGGGCTGCGTTCTGCTTTTAGGCAACACAATATGTCTGTTTGCAAGATCGCGCGTTGGATGAAGGCTTTTGAAACCTTGTTTCAATTGCCTGGAGAGTCGATTGTGTCCAACATTCAGGCGACCAAAGGATTGAATGCAATGCTCTGCAGGATTGGTGATGTTGAGGTTTGGCGAATTCTTGAAATTCATGCCCCGTTCATGAAGCCAGAAGAGTTGTTTCCAACCGCCGGACCAGATGTCAAAGCTGCTATTGAAAGCCTTGCTCCAGGCAGCATCGACCACAACTCGGGACGACTAATTTTACCCATACAAGGTTTCCTTCTGAAAACGCCTTCACATAACATTTTGGTGGATAGCTGTGTCGGCAATGATAAGACCAATCTAAATCACCAAGCTTGGCACCAACGATCAGACGACCGGTTTATAGCAGCATTGAAAGCGGCTGACCTCGGCACCGACGAAATTGACTACGTGCTGTGCACCCATCTTCACGTAGACCATATCGGTTGGAATACGCAGCTAAAAGATGGTCGTTGGGTGCCTACGTTTCCAAACGCACGCTACCTTTTGCCCAAAGACGATGAAGAAACTCAGCGTTTGCAGAACAGTATTACCTACGTCGAAAGCGTCTTGCCTGTAGTGGAAGCTGGTCAGGTGGAACTGGTGGAGGCAGGGCACAAGTTGGGCGACCATGTGACTTTGTTCCCAACGCCAGGACATACGCCGGGCCATGTTTCTGTACTCGTGAAGAGCAGGGGCGATGAGGCGTTGATTACTGGCGATGCGCTTCATACGACCGCGCAATGTAAACATCCCGACTGGCATTTCAAATTCGATTCTGACGCCGAATTGGCTGTGAAGTCGCGTAGATTGCTGCTTGAGCATTGCTCGGAAACCAGTTGTTTGGTCTTGGGCTCTCACTTCGCGTTGCCCTCAATAGGGCATGTGAAAGCCGATAAAGACAGTTTTCGTTGGGACGAATGAGATTTGGCGTCCCGTAGTCGATGATGCCAGAAAGCAGAGATATTCATTAACGAGCCCTGAGCGAACAATGTCCCTGCCGGTTGGAGTGAGGAGCCGCATCAACTATCGTCGAACGTATGTCAAACAAGGGGCAACAGTTGCAACGAAGGTTGGCGGCAATTCTAGCCGCAGATGTCGTTGGGTATTCGGCGCTTATGCACAAAGACGAGCAAGCCACAATTCTAATGCTTGATCACCTGGAAAGCGACATCGTCACCCCAACGATAGCAGGCCAATCAGGTCGTGTCGTAAAGAGCATGGGCGATGGTTGGCTAGTGCAATTTGACAGCGCGGCGCAAGCTGTAACCGCAGCAATGCAGCTACAAGAACAGTTGGCTGAACACTCGTTAATGAACATGCGGATTGGTGTTCATGTGGGCGACATCACTGAAAAAGGTGACGACATCTTAGGTGACGGTGTAAACATTGCGGCACGGCTTGAGAGCATTGCGCCAACCGGTGGCATCGCAATTTCTGAACCCGTACATTTGAACCTTGAACACACTCTGGCAGACGCTTTCAAAGCAGTTGGGAAAAAGAAGCTCAAGAACATCCAGCGCAGCCTGGATGTGTGGATTCACGGTGGACCGCAACTTGGCGCATCGCAAAGCTCGCATTCTTTCACAGAGACGAGCTTGCCAAAGCTATCCATTTATCCTGTCACGTGCAGCGACCAACGAACCGAATTAAAGGAAACGGCCGCAGCTCTTACTTCAGATTTCGGATCTTATTTTCGAACGATCAACTGGTTAAACGCGGCAATAACATCCACGGAAGCATCCGAGGGATATGCACTTCGCGGCGTGCTGCGTGGACACGGCGACCGATTGCGTCTGGAAGCCCGCTTAAATGACTCTTCTGGTCCTGAAATCTGGACTCAGAAGTTCGACGGTTCGGTCGAAGCTATCTTTGATTGGCAAGACGAAGTTGTAGAAAAACTGTTGGATGCGGTTAGTGGGATCTTGATCCAGTCGCTGACCGCAAAGCTCTCCGCTTTGCCTGAAGAAGAACTGACGGCCGAACAGTGCGTTTTGATGGGCATGATCACATGGTCGGAGGCCAGCATCGACAGCTATGAAGAGACGTTGTCGTACCACGCCAGGGCCATCGAAGCCAAACCAACCCTCGCTGCCGCCTACGCCGAAGCTATTTGGACAATGAATGGCGCGAGAACCTATGATCTTCGACGCGAACTGTCATCTTATTACGAGAAACTACCACACTGGATTGAGGCCAGTCGACACATGGCAGGTCAAAGCCCAACGCTTGATCTGAGTGTTGCCGTGGCGGATTACAATGTGGACGGGGATGCTGATCGACTTTCCGTGGCGCTTGAGCAAATCAGGCAACGAGCGCCATTAGATGCCCGCCTGCATTTGTTTATGGGTTGGGGATACAACTGGGCCGGGTTTCCTAAAATGGCATTAAGCTGTTTTCAGACGGCACTTCGGTTGGGCCGATATGGAGCCGTTTTCGTAGGTGCTTCTGGAGGTGCTGCCACCTCTTGCGTTATGCTTGGTCGAGACCGCGATGCCATCGGCTACGCTGAGGCAGGTTTGCGCTTCTCAAAAAACTATGCCGCACTTCACAGCACGAGGGCTGCTGCACACGCAATGCTTGGGGAACCTGAAGAAGCGTCTGCTGCTTTGGCGCAAATGCTGCAAATGGAACCTGGTGAGACGATTTCGAAGTGGCGTAGCAACGTCGACTATGGTGGCTCTGAAGGCGCTGAACGCTACTTTGAGGCACTTCGCCGGGCAGGGTTGCCAGAATAGCGGTGCCGAAACCAAGTTGCCCTGGCAAAACCGGCAGCTTGATCGCGCATATTAGTGCCTGCAAAGCTCGAATTTGAAGGGCCGCTTTGGGCTGGGATGCCAACAAACTGACTGGTACATCGAATTCTCAAATTGTGGCACCGATCTAGCAGTCAAGGTTTCCCTTAAACCGGTGGCGGCGCATTGGGGAAACAGGCCCAACGCGCCTCATTCGTTTTGGATAACTGGTCTCAGGTCTGCGACGGCACCGGGTCTTGGGTTCGGATGCAAACCCAAAGAAAATAGCGTCGAGCGAACCGGGTAGCTGACTAATGCGACGTGACATAGCTAGTTCCTTTTCTGTTTATGCGCTGAGCTTGGCTGGTCTGAAGGAACTGGGCCACAGACGCGATCCGCCTGAACCCGTAAGTCATCCGTAAGTCACTTGGGCAATCACCTATTGTCAGGCATATTGATAAGCAGCGGCACGACTATTTCGGAGACAACATGACCGCCCCTTCGTCCATCTTCGCCGACAAACTTCGAAGCCATCGAGCTCGCAACGGTAAGGAGGGTCGAATGTCACAGGAACAATTGGCTGCTTTGCTGGGATTAAGTGTAGATGCGGTTAGCAAATATGAGCGTTCGCTGTCTTACATCCGAGGTGATCTGGAGCACCTTTTGATAGAAAAGCTCGGATGGACGCGGGATGAAGTTGTGGCTTGCCGTGAGGATTGGGAAAGCCGTTCAATTGGAAAGCAGGCCTCCTACCGGGTTCTTCGCGAACACGAAGTGGCGTTGGAATACGGATCTATCGAGTTTGCCGATGCCGCCGTTCAGGCCTTGGAGTTGGCAAGCGCTCATGAGTTTCCCGACGGGTTCTCCGCCTGCGATCCCATCTGGGCGGAGATTCTGAAAGATGGGGCGATGTCTGGCGTTTATGTCATGATTGGAGATGAATTAGCCGCTCATATCTCGCTCATTTTCCTGGATGAAGATTTGGAAGCTAGGTTCCGCGAGCGCCGATTGGTTGAAGCTGAATTCAGTCTGGGAGCCCTCCGACGCCCGGTTCTTCCTGGCGATTATTTTGGCTATTGCGCCGGTGTCTACATCGCGCAAGGGCATCAAAAATCTGCGCTTCATCTGCTAAATGGGTTTGTAAAAGTACTGGAAGATCTCGTGGAAAGGGAAGTTTATTTAAAAGACCTAGCTGCCATCGCTGCAAGTCCAATAGGGCATCAACTCTGCAAGGATCTGAATTTCCAATTCATCGGGCCACACTTTAACGCCGCAGGCCTCGAATTCTGGCGTCTCGCCGGGGAAAGCATATCCAATTCTCTCTTTGCTCGACGCAGCCCAGTACTCAAGAAAGCTTATGCCGACCGTTTCAAAAAAACTTAAATTCGGTCTGGCAATTGGTCATATGCAAATGACGTCCAGCCCAAAGGTTCAATTGTGGGCGATACATAGAACTGTATTTTGGGCAGCGCTACTTCGATGAAGTTAAGAGTCGAATGTCCGGTTCGAGCTGACAGCTATCTTAGTCGATACTGTGCATGATCCGAATTTTCGATTTACGTATTAAAGCGCTAAGCAAATTCGTGGCAACCAAAACAATCTTCTGATCTCTACAACCCAATACAATACTGCGGCGCTACTCTGGTAGACCGGCCTTTAGCATAGCATCCGCCCAGAATTTGCGCAGGGCTTCAGTCTTGTAGACCATGTGGCCGGTATAGGTTTGCACTGAAAATTGCGGGTCGATTGAAAGAACTGCGTCTACTGCTTTCGTGGCATTTTCGGTGTCATCAAGATCAGCGTGGATTGCTGCCAAACGGATTTGGCACAACAAGGTGCCAGGCAGGCGGGTTTCCAAGTGCCGGTAAACTGTTCTTGCTTGCTCCAGCTGACCTAACCCGCGATAGGCATCCCCCAAATGGCTAAAATACCAGTCCGGGCTGTAGGGCGACAGCCGAATGGCTTTTCGCATGCTGTTCAGGCTTTCCTCAAATTCACCACAACTATTGTACGCAATTGCCAGCATGGCATGAGAAAGCGAGACACTGGGTTGCCGTTCGATAGCTTCATTACAAAAGGCTTTGGCTTCATCAAAACGAGATTCGTTTGTGAAAATATACCCTTGCAGTGCGTAGACATCAGCCGGGACATTTTTCATCGCCAACAATGCGTCGCAGATAGATTGGGCCTCGTCAGTTGACGCCTTCGGATCTTGATGAAACCCAAGGCGGGCACCGGCTTGTAACGCCCAGCCAAGGCCCGTTCTGAATGATGAGTTCTCGGGGTCAAGCTCAACCGCTTTCCGGTAGAGCTGAATCGCGGAGAGATTCCCTTCTTTTGTAAATTTGTATTGTTCACTGATTCCACGCATCATCAAGTCCCACGCCTCAAAGTTAGGCGCTTGATCAGCCCAAAGCCGGAGCTCTTGTCCGTGTGTAAGGTTGACCGCCAATGAGATAGAAATTTCGCGTGTGATTTCATCTTGAACGGTAAAAATGTCTTCAATCTGACGATCATAGCGGTCGGCCCACAAATGCGACCCGGTTTGGCATTCAATAAGCTGCCCGGTAATGCGAACCCGCTGCCCCGCCTTTCGAACACTCCCTTCAAGGACGAAACGAATACCTAATTCCCGTCCGACCTGTCTTACATCGACAGACCTTCCTTTGTAGGCAAATGTCGAATTGCGCGCCATCACGATGAGGCCATTGATATGCGACAAGGCAGTGATGATGTCTTCGGTAATTCCGTCCGCGAAGTATTCCTGCTCTGGGTCGCCTGACATGTTTTGAAATGGCAGGACGGCGATTGACGGTTGGTCCGGCAACTCCAACTGCTCACCTGTCAGAACTTCGTAGAACTCAGGTGACAGGCGCGCCGGGTCGAGATCGATGCTGTAGGCGCCAATCCTATGCTCGATGTTTTTTAGATCTTGCTCACCCAGATCCTTGAAACTGCCGGAGACCTTTCCTTTGATTTGACGGTATACATCCTCGGAAATGCAGACGCCTCCGGGTTCTGCGATTGCTTCCAATCTTGCGGCTACGTTGACGCCTTCGCCAAAAACATCTGAACCTTCAGAAATCACATCTCCCAGATGAATGCCGATCCGCAATTGAATGCGTTGCACACGGGGCATGTCAGGTTCTCGGTCCTGCATTGCTCGTTGAATGGCAATAGCGCACCCTGCCGCGTCGACCACACTGGTGAATTCGGCCAACAAACCATCGCCCATCAACTTGACAATTCGCCCTCTGGACTCGCGTATTTGGGGTTGAACCAATTCAGAAAGTAAAAGGTTTAGGCGTAGTAGCGTGTTTTCTTCATCACGCCCCATGAGTCGTGAGAAGCCAACAACATCAGCTGCCAAAATCGCTGCAAGTTTCCGCTTCACTGTCAGCCCCCCGCGAAAGTTACGTTAGAGGCAACGACCTGCAAGGTCTACATTCGTGCGCCCTTGAACGTTTGCTGTTCCAACGCGGAGATTCTTGTTGAAGCTAAAAATACGGCCGCCAAGGCTACGCACCGCTAAACTCAGCTTTGGCAACTAAAATCCAACGACCGCTCCGAGCTGCAATCAGCCAAATAAACGGGATACAGATAAATTTGCATTTGATGACGCAGCGGTTGGGCAAAAGAGTTACGGTAAGCGTCAGCCAGTCAATCCTGCCGCCCGTAGCCCATCCACAAGACGTTTGAAATCATCCGGTCGCCGCCACATCGACCTGAATCCACGGGCAAGGCTTTCTACTGTGTCATCATCAACCACAATACCTCGACTTGTGAACTCATCGCGACGTTCGGTGACAAATTCTCGCAATGCGTCGGAGGCGTCTCGCGCTCGTCCGAGCTGCGCGTAAGACGCGGCGACAAAGGCAGTGGCCAATGAGTTGAGCCGCGCTGCTCCCATCAAAAAACCAAGCGCTGCTTCGAAGTTGCCGTTGAAGAATTCGACCTGTCCCATAATCCAGTCGATGGCAGGCGGATGCAGCGGGTCCAGCGCCATCGCTTCCGAAACTACTTCGCGCGCCTTTTCGTGCAAGCCGAGCAGTAGGAAAGCGTAGCCGCACCATGCCATCGACTCCGCCTCGTTTTCTATCATGGAAAGTGTCTTATTGAATTGTGCCTCTGCTTCATCCCAAAGGCCAGCACAGAGATAGGAAAAACCAAGTTGGTCCTGAATGTAGACGTCCCGGTTATCCAGTGCCACGCCCTTTCGGGCGATTTTCAACGTGTGGGCCGGTGCGTCAGCGTCTGCCAGCCCAAGCCACAAGTCTATTACATATGTGTCCGAAAGATACATGTAAGATCGCGCGATGGTCGGATCGAGTGCGACCGCTCGTTCCAACAAAGCTCTCGCCTTGGCCGTATCTCGTGCGTTCAAGCCGTCGCGTAGTGCCTTGCCCTTCAGCATCAGTTCATAGGCCTTCATCTGATCCGTTGGTTTCTGTGTCGAGCGGTCGACGACATCGTTTTGGACCCTACCCGGCAACACTGCGATGATATTTCGGGCCACTTCGTCTTGAACCGCCAGAACGTCCTCCAGTTCGTGGTCATATCGATCCGACCAGAGTTGAGTGCCCGTACGCGCGTCAGCGAGCTGTACCGAGATTCTCACGCGACTGCCGGCCTTCCGCACGCTGCCTTCAACCAGGTAATCTGCGCCGAGAGCCTCCGCGATTTTGGCCGGATCTGTGTCCTGTGTCCGGAACCTGAAAGACGCGTTTCTGGAAACAACCTTAAGTGTTCGAAAACGCGATAAGCCCACAATAATGTCTTCCGCAATCCCGTCGCTGAAGAATGCCTGCTCGGGGTCATCACTCATGTTTTGCAGGGGCAGGACCGCAATAGTGGCTTTTTCCGATTCAGGCCTGGGCGGTTCAGCGCATACTGCGTTTGATCCGCCAATGCGCCAAGCATGTACCGGTTCGGCGACGTTCTTTACTGTGTGCTGACCAGCATCCTCCCAGGCGACCGGTATACGGTTCCCGACCACACGATAGACAGCGTCAGACACCAACACACCGCCGGGCGGGGCAAGCTGCTCCAACCTCGACGCAAGGTTCACACCGGAACCAAAAACATCTCCGTCGCGCATGATAATGTCTCCAAGAGTGACACCGATGCGAAAGCGAAGCGGGTCGGAGCCTACTACTGGCACATTTTGCCATTCAACCGCGCAAGAAACGGCATCGAAAGCGCTGTCGAAGCTGGCGAGCAGACCGTCACCCATCTGTTTGACAATGCGACCGTGATGCCGACCGACAAGCGGAACAGCAGTATCCTCAATGTGCGCTGAGAGGATTTCGAGCGTGCCTTTCTCGTCCCGCTCCATTCGGGCGGTAAAGCCGACAAGGTCAGCAATCAGGATGGCCGCCAGCTTTCGCTCCACCTGTTGTCCTCCTTTCTGTTTCATACTGGTCGCTACGTGTTTAGACCATGCGAAAGTGCACAGTGCCGGTTTCTGACTTTGCTCGAAGTCGGTTTCAGCGTTGGGGAACTATGCCATTCGTCTGCGCGAAAAGCTTGGAGGACAAACAGCCCAGTTGTCCTCGCCTTGAGCTGCGTTAGGTCCGCTTTGGGCTGCGAACGGCCTATCGCACCAAATCAGAAAATGCCGCCATCGACCCTTGTTAGACCTGCTTTGGTGCGAGTTCTCCCAACTCATCCGCGCTCATCCTTTTTCGCGTTAGCCCATCCTCTGAGGCGAATTGGGCTGCTTTGACGATGAGAAAGGCCACCGTGATCGCATCTACCTCGCTGCGTTTCTCGAATTCTCCGGTAGTTTCATTGGGCCTTTCTTCTGACATTCCCATTCCCCTCTGTATCCGACGCTTTCGGGCAATTGGCTAGGGTCAGGACCCATTGATTTCCGCTTGGCTGCGTGATTCACGGTTCGAAAATCGAGCGGTGACCATGTCTGATCTTTTCTGGCTGACGGATGCGCAGATGGCGCGTCTTGAGCCTTTCTTCCCCAAGTCCCACGGCAAACTACGCGCTCATGATCGACGTGTGTTGAGCGGCATTATCTTCATTAATCGCAATGGGTTGAGATGGCGCGATGCCCCTTCGGCGTATGGCCCACACAAGACACTCTATAACCGTTGGAAGCGGTGGAGCGACAAAGGCATCTTCGCCCGGATGATGGCCGGTCTGGCTACCAAACACGGTGAAGAGAAGACCGTGATGATCGATGCCACCTACCTGAAGGCCCACCGTACCGCGACCAGTTTGGGCGTCAAAAAAGGGGGCGTGGACGCCTGATCGGTCGCACCAAAGGCGGCATGAACACCAAGTTGCATGCCATCTGCGACAGCCGGGGGCGCCCGCTCAACCTGTTCATCACCGCCGGTCAGGTCAGCGATTACGTTGGTGCGCGGGCACTGCTGAGCGGCCTGCCGGATGTCGATTGGCTGCTCGGGGATCGTGGCTATGATGCCGATTGGTTCCGGGAAGCGTAGAAAGACAATGGGATGCGCGCCTGCATCCCTGGCCGGAAGCAGCGGAAGAAACCGGTTAAGTACGACAAGCGTCGTTACAAACGGCGCAACCGGATCGAGATCATGTTCGGCAGGTTGAAGGATTGGCGGCGTGTGGCAACCCGCTACGACAGGTGCCCGAAGGTCTTCCTGTCAGCAATCGCCCTCGCAGCACTCGTTATCTATTGGATATGAGTCCTGACCCTAGTTGCCAGAAAGATTGGAGATTTCCGATTTGCGGTTAAACTGAATTGTGAAAGCGACCACAGGGAAGCAAATGAGGACTTGGCTGTTTAAGATACTTGGGCTCGTTGCGCTACTCGCTTTTGCAGCAATCGCATTTGTTTGGTTGCTACTTGCTGCACCGTTGTTCTCAGATATGCGACGCAACCTTGTGGAAAAGGTTCTTTCGGAACAAATTGGGCAGCCGCTTCTGGTCAACGACGATGTGAGCGTCGCACTTGGTCGCACTACCCACATTTATGTCGGTGGCGTTGTAATCCCCAGCGAGACACTGCCAGATACACCTCTTGCAGAATTAAAGCTCCTTGAACTGGAACTGGACGTTGCCGCCTTAGCCAACGGACGTCTGCACTTTGATAACCTATTGGTGGACGGTCTTCAGGCAAACTTTCTTACAGCCTCTGATGGCACAACAAGTTGGCGAAAACGCCGACCAATGCCAACTCCTCAAACCAACGGGTCGTTGGCAGAGGACAATCAAGATGCTGAGGCCGAAATCGAGACGTCCGGAGATGGTGGCAAAGAAAGCAGTGGGATTCTTACCTTTCTCAGCGACAAGAACGTCAGCTTCACATCCATCGGTTTGAACATTGACGACCAGGTTTCAGGTTTTTCGTTTGTGTTTGATCTTCAGTCACTCGCCCTCGAACAAGCAGCTGATGAACAAAGGACAAAGGTTTCGGGGACAGGCTCCGTCAACGGTCAAGGTTTCGAAATCGAGGGCGACTATCCCCATGACGCGCCGTTTACGACGCGGGCCAGTTTTGGAGAAATGACTGTCCGCTATGATGGCGAGCCATTAGCGGAAGACGAAGGTGGCGGTTACCGGGCTATCCTGGAGATGGATACTGGTGAATTCGGTGACTTTCTCGATGTCATGGGGTTGGAACGAGTTCTGGAAGGTCATGGCCAGTTGCAAGCTGAACTTGTATCTCAGGACGCCCTAACAATCGAAGCATTTACAACAAACATAAGCCTCGAAGATGGACAAAAACTCGAAGCTGAAGGGTCGATTGAAGACCTCTATACAGCTCAAGGTGTCGATCTGCTTTTTAATGCGCGACTACACCCAGAGGGACAACCGCCCCAAGCGGCAAAGAGTATTCAAGATCTCAAGTTTACAGGCTTTGAAATGCATATGGTTGGATCCCTCGCCTCCTTCGAATTCGAGAAGCTACTTTTTCAAACCAATGCATTCGACCAAGGACTGGACGTAATTGGCCCAGCATCCATCGAAAGCATTCGCCGCATGCCGGACGGCCGCCTGGCCATGCTGGACATTGCCTTGCAAGCCGGTCCAATTGAAGAGCCTGTCCTTAAAGCCGAAGGTGAAATCCTCGATCTGCTTCAGCTTCAGGACGTAACTTTCGATGGTGTGCTCAACGGACGTGCTAAGTTGATTTTGCCGAACCTAGATGAGGGTTACGTTGATCAGTTCGGCGGCATCAAAGCCGATTTCAACATAACCAATGCGGGTGGGCCAGTTTCTCTCAACAGGTTTAACGCAACCACCTACGGCACCGATCTTTGGGCGCTGGATCTTGCACTATCTGTCAACGAGCTCAAAGGGCTAGCCGGTCTCGACTTCGACGTGGAACTGCATGTCGACAATGGCGCCCAGTTTTTGACTGCGCTCAACCTGCAACCTATCGAAATTGGCGCACTCGGCATTGATGCTGAAACCTCTAGGCAGGGCGAAGATTTTGATGCCGCAATCGAGTTCGAGGCCGGGTCTTCGCATCTCCTAGCCGCTTTGGATGCAAAGTTCCCCGAAGGTGCACCCGTCGTCCGTGGCAACGTTACGAGCGAGAGACTCGATCTCAACGACCTGAAGAACCTGACTGCCGTACTGGACCAACTGAAAAGCCTGGTAGGCGAGGCCTCAAAAGAACCTGAAGCTGAAATTCAGCCTTTGGTTTTGCCGAAGGAGACAGATGTTCAGCCCTTGGTTTTACCTAAGGAGAATGGGAAACCTGCCGATCTTCTGGATGTGCAACGTGTACTGAAAGAGGCTGATGTCGAAGTGCAGATCGACTTCAATGAGATTGTAGGCCAGCAAGGCGTAACTTCTGTTTCAAGCCAATTGTCTGCAAAAGACGGAACCATAGATTTTGGTCCTCTTCAAATGGCCTATGGCGGCGGAAACTTCAGCCTGCGGGCGGGCATGGACCTGATTGTTTCACCCGATTGGCTTTCCTTGTCGGGATCGACCTCAGGATGGGAATTCGGTGAAATCCTTGATGAATTGGGAATTGGCATTGATGCCTATGGACGTTTGAGCGGTGAGTTCAACGTTTCTGGCAGTACCACCTCGGGCAAGGCCTTCGTCAACTCCATGCGTGGCAATGCGTCTTTGTCGATGTCCCAGGGCTACATCAGCACCAGCTTATTGGAGTTGGCGGGGCTGGGAATCTTCCCGTGGCTGTTTTCAGAAGAGTTCAGACAAGGTTACACCGATATCACTTGCGTGGTAGCTCCGGTTGAAATTCAGGCCGGGCGGGTCAGTTCAAACTCCACCGTCATTGAAACAGGGTCGGTTCAGTTGGTGGCCAGGGGACAAGTGGACTGGCTGAACGATAGTATTGCGATCAGAGCGGAGCCGCGGCGCGTTGGCAAACCCCTATCCCGAAGCGCTTGGCCTTTTGATGTGTCGGGCCAGCTTTCGTCGCCAAAGTTCAAGTTGGATGTGGGCGGATCCAGAAACAAGGCTCCAGAGGGCGCCGATGCTATGCCTGTCGACAGGCAACCCTGTGTGCCTGATATCAATCAATTGCAGTGATCTGACGCGACCTAGTTCTTCAGTGGTTCCGGCTGCTCCGCCTGACACGCCAGAACGGCCTCAATGGCTTTTGCGGATCCGCTTAAGTCGAGTTCGACTTCGGCTCCGCTTTCGCCAATGATCGTAACGCTTTGGCGTTTTCCAAACTCGGTTACAAATGCCGGATTGTCAAAAAATGCGTAGCCACCGGGCACGCCATTCTTGTAGACACCTACAGCCTCACCTTCGAACTGCGCATCACCAAAATCAAATCTTACTATGCCTGTCGCACCGTCCTCGACTTGAACCCAGGCCGGATTGTAGGCGGCAAAAAAGCCGCCAGCCTGGTTTGGTGCAGCGCCAATTTCTACTGTCATATCGTCTTCAAAGGCTCTCCACGCGAGACAACCGTTGCCTTTTTCTGGATCGATGAGAATTGCCCAGTCGCCGGACTCACCCCACTGTTCCATCCCGGCTGCGTGAACATACCCAGGCAGAAGCACTACAGTTGCGGAAAGTACCCACTTGATCATCCGGAGCCTCGCTGAGTTCTGAAGATTTCTTGTTTGATTCTAATCATTGCTCAATGTCAATCAATCCAATCCGACGACGGCGGTATTGCGTTTTTGAAGTTTCACAGATGCCCCTGACGAGTTGTTAGTCAGATATGTGAGCAAGCTCACCATCCCAATCAGCTGAAGGTATTTTGGGTTCCGGCGGATCAGCGATGTAAGACGGAGTCATTATTTGAGTTTCGTTTTCATTAAAAACATCGACAATGTTCTCACGAAGATCCGACAAGATTTTTGGCAAACTCGATCCACGAGAAGTGTACGCGTTGATTTCATAGTTGATCGCGTAATCTGCCAACTGGGTCCAAAGCACAAATGGCTCCGGGCTCTTTCTCAGGCCTTGAGTTCGGTGTGCCGCCTCAATCAGCATCGCTTTGATTTTCTTGGGAGGCTCCTCGTAGCCAATCCCCACCGTCGTGTGCACCAGTAGCCCCCGACCATCCACTTTGCGTGAGTAGTTCACAACTTCGGAATTGAGCAGTTGGGCATTTGGAATGCTGATCATCTCGTTCTTGATCGATTTGATGAGTGTTTCCATCAGTTTGATCTCTGTTACGTCGCCGATCTTGTCACCGACCTGAATTCGATCACCCACATTAGTGCTGCGTCTGTAGATGACAAACAGACCGGCCATCATATTTGAAACAACTGTGTTGGATCCCAGCGAAACCATGATGCCGGCAAGAATAGTCAAACCTTGGAAGGCGCGAGAGTCGGAACCAGGAATGTAAGGGTATGCAAACACCAACGCGATAACGATGAACAAAGCCCTGCACAGCATTTTTGTTGGTGCAATCCAATGATCCTCGAAGTCCTTTAGCTCAAAGGCTCCGCTCTCAATGTTTTCGAAGAAAAGATCGAGGCCTCGAATTCCCAGCCGAGTCACAACGGCTATAATCGCAAGCATGATCAGATTGGGAATGTACCCGACAATGGCCAAAACCACAGTGACCAGCGGTTCACTGACATATTTCAACAGTATTTGGGCTATGCCCTGTGTTTCCGCGAAAGAAAGCAGAACTAAGGAAAGGTAGTAATAGAAGAAAAAGAGGAAGAAGACCCACATCAAAACGTGGAATGCGTAAACGATGATGGAGGCAATAGCCTTGCTTCTTAGAATCGATTTTGTGGCTTCCTCAAAACCTTCTGCTCTCTTTTCCAAGTTGCTTCTGATGTAGTCCAACAGCTTTCGTCGTTTGGCGAAGAACGCATATGAAACCAGAGCAAAAATGACTGTCCATGCAACGGCAGCAATTGCACTGTCGACTAGGCCCTCGTTGGATCGCGCTTCACGATATTGCAGGATCGCGGTTTCAATAGCCTCGGCTTGTAGTGCGGCCAAACTCTCGACGTCCATCTGTTCATATTCGGCATCCGCTTGGGTCGTCGTTGTAATCATCTGGCCATCGGCTCTAATGAGTTTCCCGAACTCAGAGTCCATGATTTCAACATTTATGCTCGAACTCTGAGAAGCGTCGCCAACCTCAGAAAGGCGCTCAGCAACCTTGTCGGCCCGCTCAGTTGCAGGAAGGGCACTCGAACCACGAACGACGAACAGTTCCTCCCCATCTACAATTACTGGAGCAACAAATTCAGAATCTTCTCTTTCTTCAGTCGGAACAAGCGGTTCTTCTGACTGGGCGAACGCGACACTGCTGGCAAACAAAACAGTCGTGAACCAAACTACAAAAGCTCTCATGACTTTGCTCCCTCTACGGGTATCAGGTGAACATCGCGCTGCGGGAAAGGTATCGAAATCCCCTCTACGTCAAACCGCTCCTTTGCTTGCCCCGTCAGGTCCCAATAGACGGTCCAGTAATCGTCAGATTTGGACCACGGGCGACAGAAGATATTGACAGAGTTGTCTCCCAGCTCGCCGACGAAAACCTCGGGCTCGGGTGTCTTCAAACAGAGCTCGTGTTTTGAAACCAGTTCTTTGAGAACATCGATTGCTTGCGCCGCGTTGTCTGTATAAGCGATGCCAAAAACCAGATCGACCCGGCGTTCTTCCGAGGCACTTACGTTGGTAATCACGTCTCCCCAGATCTTACTGTTTGGAACGATAATAATCTGGTTGTCGAACGTACGAATTTTGGTTGAAACCACAGACATCTCATCCACAAAGCCGGATGACCCTCCGACTTGAATGTAATCGCCAGTATCAAACGGCTTCAAAACCATAATCATCAGACCACTTGCGAGATTGCCTAGAGTTTCCTGAAGCGCGAAGCCCAGGATGAAAGACAAGCCACCAAGAACGGCAAAAAGCGGAGTGACGTTCACCCCGAACAAGGCCAAGACAACGAGTATCCCAAGAACAAACACAGCCCAGAAAACTGCTGTGGCGATGAATCTCTTCAGCATCCTCGAAATTGTCGGAATTTTTTCTAAACCGCGTTCGGTGACGCGGCGCACCATTCGGGCGACAAACATCATGGCCCACACGGCTAGCAAAACACCCAAAATAGCCATCAAAAGGCCCACGCCCCCTTCCCAGGAGAACAACCAGGCCCAAGCATTTTGAATTAGTGTCTGAAAGTCAGTTGTTTTGAGCGCCCCTGCCTTTAATGCAAGGATGTAGTCGGAATGGGGTTGCAGGTCTTCTGCCTTGGCCCCTTTCAGTGTCCACGCCTCAAGCACCAACCGATAGTTGTTCAAAAGCGCCGATCCTGAGTCACTTAGGGACGCCAATTGTGACCGGAGGTCGTTTTCTTGCTCCCCACTTGCTGTCCGAAGACCGAGATTAATCTGGGCGACCTCTTCGAGTTGCGACCGCACAATACCTTGCCAAGTGCCTGCGACCTCGGAAAGCTCATCTGCTGTCAACGGAACAATCAGGATCTCCAAATCTTCGCCCGAAATGGATGTATCAACGACCTCATCAAGAAGTTCGTCTTGCTCTACTTCGACAGCTTCCTGCGCATCCGTCGTTTCTTGGGCGTTGGCAGAAAAAGCACCTGTGAGAGTCACCATGCAAAGAAATAGCCAAATTGGCCCGATATTGAATAGTCGTCTCATTTATCCGTCCCCCTCTTTAATCGCTAAGGAGAACATACAGGGGTGCCATGAATCCACTTTTATATTCAAAATCGAATATTCTGTTGTGACAAATACCGTCTGAAAAAACAGCTTCACATCCACTTGGTTCGGAAGGATGGTTGTTCAAAAAAGCGGACTACCAATTCATTGCAAATCGTCGATTGTCTTTGCCCCCTAAAATTGGGCCACTACTTTGGCGGCTGCCGTAGAAAGATAAGTGACTGGGCCTACGTCCCAGCCGCCAGGTCTTCCAACGACCCACCATCACGCAGAAAGTCGCTCCAGATCCACGCCATGCGATCCACAAACCACATCTTGCCGCCCGAGATCACAACAATGCCAAGGAATGTGGCTCCTAAGTCGTACGCCCAAAGACCGTATGCAAACGGCAGCAAACCCAATCCGCTGACATAGGCAAGTGCTTTGGCCATTCTAATATGATGAGCCGCAATCTTGTCTTGGTATCGCAGCCAGACACGCTCGCCCAATACACCTTGGGCTGACCAGCTTTCGAAGGTCTTGGGTCGGGAGAACGCACGCGGATTGATCCAGACCCAGACCAAAACCACGCCGACGGCAACCCATGCCCAACCACCAATCCACGCCCGACTCCAGATCGCCAGCGCCAAAAGGGGCAGCGGTGTCAGCACGCGGGTCCAGACCGACCAAGGGTTTGTATGCCGCAACCAAACTTCGTCTTTCATGCCCATGAGGCGTTCGGAAAGTCGAACTATGTCCATCGGGTCACTCCAGAAACTGCAAACCCATTATTGAGATTGAATCCATCCACTACGGAGCACAACCGCTTTCAAGTCTCGTGCTTTAATAAAGATCAGGCACTCGCGATTACATGGCGAGTATCCGGATCGATCCTGACAAGGCTTGAAAAACATATCTGGCCCGAACCTTGCTTGAGTGTATTCTTGTCACATTTTGGAGCTTTGGGGGGTTGAAGTGACTGATACAGCAGACTTTGAGAAAATGGAACGCCGAGGGTGGGCGGATCCGTCTATTGCTAAAGGGTATGCCGACGGCTTTGAAATGGCGACGCGCCTGGTTGCCAGAAAGCTTGCAGACGAAGTCGCTGCCGGGCCGAATTGCAAAGCGCTTGATCTGTGCACCGGACACGGTGTCGTGGCAGCAGAGCTTGTGGCCCGCGGCTCGGATGTAACGGGCTTGGATTTCTCTGAGCCGATGATTGAGCTCGCCCAATCAGCTGTGCCAACAGCGCGGTTCGTTCAGGGTGATGCAATGGCTATGGAGTTTCCAAATCACACCTTTGATGCGGTCACAATCGGGTTCGGCGTCCCACATTTTCCAGACCCCGAACGCGGTTTCAGAGAAGTAAACAGAGTGCTGAAACCGGGCGGTAGAGTTGCCTTCTCGATTTGGCGTGGCAAAGGATCAGATGGCGCGTTTGGCTGGCTGTTCGATGCTGTTGAACGCCTGGCCGACCCATCCATCTCTCTGCCTGCGGGCCCGGATGCGCACATGCTCGTAGACAGTGGAATTGCCAAACCAATGGTCGAAAATGCAGGTTTCCGCAATGTGCGGCTTATCGATGTTGCAAGCGAATTGTGCGTTTCAGATCCTAAGATGCTTTTTGATGTTTTTGATGGTGGTGCAGTGCGTGCGGCATCGCTCCTCAAGCGTCAGCCGAAAGAACGGCGTGATGCAATACGTGCGGATTTGGCAACGCGCGTTCAGGCGGAAGTAAACAAAGACATTCGAGGTTACTTTGTGCCTGCCCCTTCAGTTGTTATCACTGCTTCGTCCCAAGCCTGAGCTGCTTCGCTGTAGATCGATTTCGCCGGAAGATACTTGGAGGGATCGTCCATTGATGCCGCATGGACGTAGATGCAGTCACTCATCCGTTCACTTCTACGGATCAGCGGTGAGCCGCAGTTCGGGCAAAATCCGCTAAAGGTCGACAACCCTGATCCTCCTGCCATTTCAAATGTTTTGAGCGCATCACCAATCGAAACAGATTTGGCCACAAGTGGCACCATCTCTGAATGTCCCGAGCCGGTGAGCTGCTGGCAATCTCGGCAGTGACATCGAAACATCGGAAGATCAGAGCGAAATCCAGAGTATCGCACCAGCCCACATTTGCAGCCGCCTTCGATCTTATCACTCATGTCTTCTCCTCCACCTAGAAAGGATAGAACGGCCGGTCCTTTGTGTCAGCTTGAACCTGCCGCTCCGAGGTAACAAGGACCGGCTATAGGTTAGAACGGTACAGCCACGCTTGTTCAGAATCTCCGGCGGTTCGCGCTTAAATATGCCTAGCCGATACCGCAAATGCAGAAAGCGTCCGAACGGACAAGTAAACACCTCGGTTTTGCAGAAGATCTGATCATTGTTATTGTGGATGCGGAGTAATGCCGGTGTTCGAGGGGTGCAAAATGGCGCGGAGACTTCCAGGCGAGGGGAACAAGAAATTTTTGGTTTATGCAGGTACAGGTACGGACCTGATCTTTAACCACGGTATCGAGCTTCCGGGTTTTGCGTCGTTTCCCTTGCTGGAGAAGCCTGACACCCGGGCTGTTCTGGCCGGACAAATGCAAGCGCTCGTGCAATTGGCCGGCGATATGGGTGTTGGGTGCATTCTCGACGCACCGACATGGATGGCCAATGCCGACCGTGCTGCACCTTTGGGCTACGATGCTGAACGTCTTTGTGAGGTAAACAAGGATGGTGTCGCACTGATGGAGGAGGTGCGCAAGGCTTCTGGTCGGGATGACGTTTTGGTTTCCGCCTGCGTCGGCCCAAGATACGATCCTTACGCTGATGTCCCGCCCATGACAGTTGAACCGGCGCGTAGTTACCACGGTGCGCAACTTGCTGTTCTGAAAGAAACCAGTGTTGATCTGGTGACCGCGTACACGTTCAACCGCCTAAGCGAGGCTGCTGGCTGTGTTCTGGCTGCAAGAGATATTGATTTACCGATCATTTTGTCATTGGTCGTCGAAACCGATGGCTGTTTGGCTGACGGCACCAAGCTTGTTGATGCCATAGACCAGATCGAAGCAGAAACAGACGGCGCGGCTCTGTTCTACATGGTCAACTGCGCACACCCGACGCACTTTGCCGACGCGCTCAACGCGCATCCAAGGCTCAAAGGTGTTGTTGCCAATGCATCAAGTTGTTCGCACGCAGAACTGGATGAGGCCGATACCTTGGATGAAGGAGATCCCGTGCAGCTCGGCCAAGAAATTGCGGATGTCCTGCGGAAGAACCCGTCTATCAGGGTGTTTGGCGGTTGCTGCGGTACGGATATGCGACACCTAAGGGAAATGGCTTTGGAGGTAGATCGCGGATAGCGCTGCTGTTTTATTTACGGCGGCGTATCACCGTATGGTTGAAGCTTGATGATAGGCTTTAACGGGAAAAACAGTGATCCGAGAAGTAATTCCGATGAAATGCTGGCGAAGCTTCATGACAGGTGCTTGACTTTGCTTTTATAGACCGTGGACCAAACGTGTTCTACCGTCTCGATCACGCAACTCAATTTGAGAAGCTCAACTGACACCTTCAGGATGGAGACTGACGATGTTTGCTGGGAGGATGACAAGCTTTCGCACTCACATGAAAGAAGCCGGAATCGACGTTGCTCTCATCACCGATGACGACAACGTTTATTATCTGACGGGCTATTATGACTACCTGCATATGGAGTTCGGGCGTCCAACCATCCTGATTGTGCACCGATCAGGCGAAAGCCTGCTGATCACGCCGACAATAGACCTGAACGCGGCACGTTCGGCGGCTCATGTTGATCGTATCGCGGCCTGGAATGACGGTATGGGCGAAGAGTGGAGATCGGAACTGCCTAAAGCGGTCAAAATGGCAAAGCGCGTCGGGATCGAGCCTGATCACATGCCGCCTGTTGTGCGGACATATCTGGAAACGTTGGTCCCGGTGGAAAACCTGGTCAGCGCCACACCGATATTGGCTGAAATGCGAATGATAAAATCCGCCCAGGAACTTCAATTGGCCCGGCATGCCGGGCAAGTTGCAAGCGCTATGATGGACGCCGGACGCGACGCCATTGCAGACGGAGTGCCGGAGTTCGAAGTTGCGATTGCCACGTCCCAGGCTGGAACACGAAAGGCCGCCGAGCTTTTAGTGGCGCATTACGATGACGCGGACATGTCGCCCAACACTCATTTTCTGCAAATAATGGCGTCGGGCGACACCATCACCAAAACCCATCATCGCGCCTCAACCCGGATCATGAAACGAGGCGAGCCGGTGTTTTTGTGCTTTTGCGGCATGACCAATTTTCACCGCTTCAAACTGGGTTTTGACCGCACCTTTTGGATTGGTGAGGTGGCGGACAAACAACAAGAGAATATCTATGAGGTTGCCGTGGCAAGTCAGGCCGCCGCACTGGCAGAGCTGCGCCCAGGTGTGACCGCCGAAAGTGTGCATACCGCCTATGCCGAGGTTATCCAGGGGGCGGGTTTTGAATACCCGTTCCGGTGTGGTCGCGCGACCGGCTATAGCTTTTTGGAGAAACCACAGCTCGTCACCGGCGACACGACAGTGTTGCAGCCAGGGATGGTTTTCGCTGTTGATGGTTCAGTGTCAGTCGATACATTTCGTGCGCAGGTTGGCGACAGTTTCATAATCACCGAAGATGGTTGGGAGGCAATAACGGAACATCCAAAGTCCTTGGATGCCGTTATCCTTTGACCTTCTGACCAACGCAGTCTTTTGAATGCATTAGCGTGGCGAGCGCCTGAAATGGCGAGCCGGGTCTTAGGACTTTGTAAGTTTTGCTCCACGATCTCGCGATTGCGTTGCATCTTTAGGCATCCGCAACGCGATAAGGTGCGCGAAGTTGGAAGCACCTCCGGCACCTTCGATAGCGCAGTTTCAGAGGTAAATAAGCCACTTTGGGACCCGGCAATTGGAATGTATAACTGGCAGTGCATTGGAGAAGAAGGCGTGGCGGAAAACTTGCGTTAACAGCCATTATTCGATTGGGGGTAGATGGAAAATGAGTGATGATTCTGAAACCTACCGAGGAATCTGTTATTGCGGCGCATGTAGTGTTTCTACTGCCGGTGAGCCGATGGTCATGGCTTATTGTCATTGCCACTCTTGCAGAAAATGGCATTCGGCGCCGGTCAATGCCTGGTGCCTCTGGTCGGCAGACAATGTCTCGTTGTCAGGACCGACGGTTCACTCGGACAAGAATGATGAAAGCCATCGTGTTTCCTGCGGCAAATGCGGAGGTGCATTGGTGAATATCAAACCCGGAAAGGACATTGTAGCGGTCTACGCAATGTCGCTGGCCGAATCCGGATTGAGCTTCGAGCCGGCCTTTCACATCTTCTACGGCGAGCGTGTTTTCGACATGGCTGATGGCCTGCCGAAGTGGAAGACGGTTCCGACATCGTTTGGAGGGGATGGTGCCGCTGTGACCGAACCGGACAAAACCGGTTGGATTTCCTTGAACACGCGAGCCGAAGGTTGAAACGCAAACTCACTTCGATCTTGGCGGCTGACATTGTCGGCTTCTCGCGGCTTGTGGAAGCCGCCGAGGAAGCCACGCTGGCCCGTCAGAAAGAACTGCGCGTGTCCGTGTTTGATCCCGGTGTTGCGCAGGCAGGTGGTAAGATCATCAAGTCAACGGGCGACGGATTTCTGGCCGAGTTTTCTAGTGTAGTGGAAGCGGTTCGTTTCGCGATATCTGCACAAGAAGCCGTTCGCGCAGAGGAAGAATCCACGCCTCAGGATCGGCAGATCAGTTACCGCATGGGCCTTCACATAGGCGATGTGGTTGTTGATGACGGCGATATCTATGGTGACGGTGTGAATCTCGCAGCTCGCTTAGAGGGCGCAGCCCCGACGGGCGGGATTTGCATCTCCGCTGCCGTTCGTGACCAGATCGTTGGCGTAATGGACGTGCTATTTGCGGATGTCGGTGAATTGACATTAAAAAACATCTCGCGCCCGATCCGCGCCTTTGTTTGGCCCCCCGACCAAGATGGTGCGCAGAACGGTGTCAGCACACCACCCATCGGTGGTACATCCAGGAAACCGACCATAGCCCTCGCGGCATTCGAAGGCCTTGGCAGCAATGATGATGCCAAGATGCTGGCAGAGGCCTGCAATCACACGGTAGAGGCGGCGCTTGCCAATCTGACCGGATTGGATCTGATCGCTCTCGATGCGGACCCGGATCATATCGCAACCGCAGTGTTTCAGGCGTCCGGCAACCAGGTCCGTACCACCCTAAAGCTACGCGAGACGAGCACGTCAGCAACCTATCTGACCCAGCGGATGAACGGTGATCTTTCTGATCCCTTCTTGGCGGAAGATCTGTTGTCAGGTGAAATCGCAACAACGATCCGATACGGAATTCTGCAACGAATTGCTGAGCACGCGGCTGAGACAGAGACAAACGATCCTGAGGCAATGCTGAACCTCGCAGGGCATTACATGATGGGATCGCAGCCCGAAGAATGGGACGCGGCGGGCCGTCTGCTGGACAGGATCCTGACGGTCCAGCCACGCAATTTTATGGCCGTTGGAATGAAGGCGAACACGTTGATCGGCGAGTTGGTATGGGGTTACCGTCCGATAAACACGGAGGATATCGAAGCGGCCGACGCCGGGTTGAGCAAGGCGGTATCGTTGAATGACCAAAGCGACTACTTGCACCTGATCCGGGGGATTTTTCACTACGGTATTACCGGCGATTTGGAAGCGGCGGTGCGGTGTGTTGAACGCGGGTTCGAAATCAGTCCGCAGTTCGCTCAGGGGCATATGGTACTGGGCTGGATTCAGAACCTGATGGGCCAACCAGAGTTAGCGCTGAAGTCCATCAAAAAGGGCTCGTTTTCTCTTGCCAAGAACCGGATATATCACCGTGTCCCACAAGCGTTGGCCCAGACTTATCTGGTTATGGGCGACTTCGAGAATGCCATCGCCAGCGCCAACCGAGCGCTACAAAATTCGCCGGGGCTGCCGGTCGCACAAATGTACCTTGCCAGCGCAGCCGGTCAGGCTGGTCTACCTGATGAAGGAGAAAGGGCGCGGGATGCTCTAATTGCGTCAGATCCGGACTTCCGAGTTAGCGGCGTGCGCAGGTTCCATTTTCAGGACCCAACACGTTGGGACGCAATCCTGGATGGACTTCGTTTGGTGGGGCTGCCCGAGTAAGCTCTCTCAGGAAATTCTGTGTTGAAGTGTGCTAACATAAATCCCCGAGGGGGACATTATGCACAACAAAGTATTGGCCGTTTTAGTTTTACTCGTGAGTTCAGGGCAGGCAATCGCCCTCGATTGTGGTGACAAAACAAATTCGTGCAAGATTGAAACCGGAGAATATCATATCGTTCTTCCGAACGATTGGCAGGGTGGACCTGCTGTGATGCACCTGCACGGTTATGGCGGTACAGGTGAGAAGATTGTAGGGAACTCGGCGTTCGTTGAAGAATTCACCAAGCGGGGATACGCATTTATCGCGCCAACCGCGCTCCCATGGTTGGATGGTAAACCCACCGACTGGTCTGTTCGAGACGGTTGGAACACCTACCGTCGCTCAGACGTAAGATTTCTCCGTGAGGTTTTGGCTGACGCTGCCCTTCGTGCAAACGTGAATGTGGGCCGGGTGTTGCTGACAGGATTTTCCAGAGGCGGATCAATGGTCTGGGAAGTTGCTTGTCTTGCACCGGAAATAGCGCTTGGTTACGCGCCAGCTTCCGGTGGTTTCTGGCTCCCGGCAACCGAAGATTGTCTAAAGCCAGTACACTTGCTCCATACCCACGGGTTTGCCGACAAAGTTGTTCCGCTTGAAGGTCGCGCAATTCACAGCGAGGAGTTTGACCTTACCATCACGCAGGCAGATATCTGGCAAGGCCTGTCGGTGTGGCGGCAAGAAAACAAATGCCCACCCAATGCTGCACATCACGAAATGACCGAGGGTCTGTGGCGCAAACGCTGGAACTGCAAATACGGTAGTCTCGAAATCATTCTGCATGACGGAGGGCACGGTTACCCGACAGGATGGAGCTCCACAGCGCTTGACTGGTTTGAAAGTCTGGGAAACTGACGCATCATCAATTTCAAAAAAATTGGTTTTGCTACGGTGAGACTCAGAAGAGCTTGTGGATCGGTCGGCTGGCCAAAAGGCACGTCTTCTAGATTTTAGTTAGAAACGCAGAGCGGATAGCCGTTTTCATGGCATCCAATGGCCCGGTTTCCTGTGAACCGGCTGCCGCCATCACCAACTTCGAGGTGGACGTTCTGCTGAAACCAAGGGTCTCACCCACTATCGATAGACCGGCATGAAGTGAGGAACGCCCCAGTAGGCCGACCGCTATCCCTGCTTCGACCGCCGCGATTACACCAGCGACACTCTGGCTGGAATAGACAATGCGGTATGGTTTTGCGCGGTGCTCTAGCGAAGCGATTGCCGCGTCGCGCCACCAACAGGCGTGATCGAATACAGCCACCGGCAAAGTTTCATCGACTGAAAACTCCCGATGTGCGGATGAGACCCAACATGTTGGATCCTCAAACAACAGTTCTTCATGAGGCTCTGGGCTTTCAACTTCATAAACTGCAAGGTCCAACGACCCCTTGTCGATGGCGTCAGGGAAACCGGTGCTCAAAGCGCAGGTCACCTCCAACTCGACCTGTGGGTGGTGGCGGGTGAATGCTGCGATAATCTGGGCCAGTTTGGCTCGACCGTGATCATCTGGAACGCCTATGCGCAGTTTGCCCGTCACGGCCGTTTGGGAAATGTCCTGCAATGCCACGTCCAGACGTGTTGTCACTTCATGTGCAACGGGCAACAGCAGACGACCTGCATCGCTTAGGACGACCCCGCGCCCGTGCCGCTTAAATACGGGTTGGCCGAGGATGGATTCGAGGCGTTTGATTTGAAGGCTTGTGGCGGATTGGGACCTATGGATACGTGCGGCGCCATCCGTGACGCTGCCTGCTTCGGCGACGGCTACAAAGGTGCGCAACAAATCGCTATCCAGATTTACCATTTGAATTACCAATATCAGTGATTGAAACTATTCGTTTCACACATGTTTGTTCAACTCCTATTTTTCAAGATCAAAGGAGTATCCTATGACCGATCAGACAATTGTCCGCCGGCAATCAGGTAAGACTTATGTGGTCTGGGGCGTGTGCCTATTGCTGTTGGTCAGAATCGGTTTCGCCTGGCCGGAACACTTTGCGGATGCCACTAGGTTTGTCCTCTGGGGCCTCGTTGCCGTTGCCCCGATAGTTATTCCGGGCATCCTTCTGGCGGCCTGGATCATCGCCAGCGGAGCAGACACCCACATTGCTGGCGTGTTCGAAGGCAGGACACTTCGAACAGTGGTGGCCGCATCATTGATCGGGGCCATCACGCCAATTTGCGGTGTCACCGTACTGCCATTGATGGCAGGGTTGTTGGCTGCTGGCGTGCCGCTTGCCCCGATCATGGCGTTTTGGTTGTCATCCCCGATCACAGACCCTGCGATGCTCGCAACGACCGCTGCCACTCTGGGATTGAGCTTTGCAATTGGCAAAACGCTCGCAGCGTTCGGATTGGGTGTGTTCGGAGGGGCAGTTACCAGCTTATTTGCCAAAGCACCTTGGTCATTGTACGCGCTTCGCAACAATGGTCTGGCACGCCAACTCAGCACAGCGCGACGTTGCAATGACCAAAACTTCGACCCATGGGTTTGGAGAACTCAAGCACGTCGGCATTCATTCAGAAAACAATTCTGGGCAACGGCACGGCTTATCTTAATCTGCCTGATTCCTGCCTTTGCGGCCGAATACGCGTTGAATGCTGCACTGACCCCAGGGGTGCTTGCGGCTTATGTTGGCGAGGATCAATGGTGGGCTATACCCGCAGCGGTTTTTTTGGGTGCACCAGCCTATATCGATGGTTACGCTGCGCTCCCACTTACGCGTGGGCTAATTGACAACGGCATGTCTAAAGGTGCCGCCATGGCCTTTTTGGTTTCAGGTGGTGTGGTCAGTATCTGGGGCGCAATGGCCATCGCCCCGGTTCTCAAACTGAAGCCATTCTTGCTCTATCTTTTGCTTGCCATTTTGGGATCTCTCGCCGCGGGATACGCTTTTGGGTGGATCGCCTGACCGCGCACGAGAACTTGAGCAGGCATCGGCAAAGCACTATTCAAATCCGTAATTCGGCCATAGAACCGCTGCCGAGGAAAACGAAGGCTTTTGGCTCGTTCGGCTAAATCGAATAGAATGCACGTCACGGCCTTCCGCAGAATTTGGGCTTCAGAAACTGGATTCCAGTTCAGCAATTTACCACAAGCGCTGACGAGCATCGTCCTTCAGGCAAGGGTTGAATTTTGTCGCCCAGAATGCACCTATGATTGAGAGATGGCCCTTTAAAGCTGAAGAAGGAGCGCGACAGCTGCCATCAATTGAGAGCGTTTTTCGAACCGCGCAAATTTATGGGCAAATCGTGCAAGCTTATGCGCAAATACCGCGCAGAATTATGGGCGAACACAGCCGAATTTCCTGCATGTCTTCAATGAAGACAATGCAGCGTTATGAGAACACCTACACTCTTGTAGGTGCGCCCATAGCTTTGCATTTCGCCCAAAGAATTGCGTTTTTGGCCCAAAACTTTGGGCGCATTAACCTTCAACTTTCTTAGTTCGAGGCTCCATATCTTCGGGTCTAATTCTTTGCTTATTTCGCGCCATCGCCGAATTGCCGGGGAAGGTTTTCGGATGGCCGCTTCCAGCCCAAACCGGACATTCGATACTGGGATGCGCAACTCCCGAGATGCGGGAAGAGGTGGCCATTTCGTTTTCTGCAATTGAATACGACAAGCCAGTGCGATTTTTTTCGGCAATCAAACCTGCGGTAAAACAAATGCGTATAGGCGTGACTTTTTGCCATCATCGGTCAAGATGTAAAGAACGCCACCACTTTCATCCAAAGCTATCCCCTCAGGATTCTTCACTTCCTTTACTTCATCCTTTTTGGAGTAAATTAAATCGATAGTTTTGACCGTCAGAACTTCAGGATCAAAAACGAATATTCGGCGCCCTTCATCGCTGAGTATCCATAAAGACTTGGTCTTGCCGGACCAGGCGATCCCGCTGATGTCTAGTTCATCATCGTCGGTGCGAGATGAAACGAAACCAGCCTCAGCCGCTAATGGAACTACTCCAATAATCTCATCAATTTTCGAGGAAATGACGAGCAGCAGTCTTGGTTGACCCTCAATGACTATGAATACTTGCCCAGAGTCTTGATCTACAGTGATCCCTTCCGGTCCCTTGTTTAAAGGGTTCTCAGCAAGCATTTCAGCAACTTTGCTGTAGCCCCTGAGTGAAGAAATTGGAGTAGAATTGACTTTAATTGGGTCTGTGGGTTGGACCGTTACGATGGATCGGTCAGTTTCTTGTAACAGCAATACAGACCCATCCTTTCTTCCAGCGACACCTTCCAAGTCTGTGCCCAGATACTCTGGAAGTTTGAACGAACTCTTTAGCTCTCCATCTACTCCTAGAAGGTGCAGCTTCGATGCTTCATCGCTTACTGCCCACAAGAATCCATGAACACTGGAAAGCGACAATCCGGATGGCTCAGAAAAGCCCGCTGAATTATCTGCCACTTTGTAAGACCCAATAAGTTCCAACATATCAGTCTGCGCTCTCACTGGGCTCGTTAACGCAAAAACGTTGGCGATCACAGCAAGGCTCGCGCAAATTGCCTTTGCAACTCTTCGTTTGTGCCGATCATTTGGCTGGTTCATTCGAGTAAAACCTGCGTTCGTTTGGACTTAGTTCATACTCGATCAAAAATCGATGTTGTCCAACCTAACACAGTATTTGGCGGAAGTATGATGTCTGATCCAGCAAGGCTTTACCGGAACTAAATTCATAAGGTTGAATTGGTCTATGGGAGTGCGGCTTAGTCGTGAGGTGTTGAGCGATTAAGCCAAGTTACTCACTACAGAGCGAATATTCGACGATTCAGCGGGAGGAAAAGACTGTTGAGTAAGCTATTTTCGATTGCATCGGTCCTTTTGGCGGTGCTTTTGCCTAGTGTTAGCTATTCTCAGATTGATCCTGCTTCCTTGCTTGCAGGAACATCCGAGTCAGAGATAGTAATTGAACGAAGCTGGACTCAGTTCCGCGGCAAGCAGGAACTCTACTTTTTCACACTGGACGTCATCGTAACGATCATTTTGACCGCTTTGATTGTCTATCATCCCGTACGACGTAAAGCGCGCCGAAGTGTCAGCGATCTGGTTATGCCCAGATTGTTTTTCCTGTACGCGCTGATCGGAATGGCCGTAGGGTTCCTCGTTGTTCAACATGGGTCAATGATTGGTTTCGTTATCTTTGGCATCGGCGCGTTGCTCAGGTTCCGCTCCAATCTGGATGACCCGGTCGATACAGTCGAAATGATTATCGTAACGGTTCTTGGTCTTGCGGTCGGTTTGGGCTTGCCGCTGATGGCCACTCTGGTGGCGATTGTGTGTTGGTGTTTCATTTGGCTAGGCGGACGCAACAGGGGTGTCGAAGTTTCCCTGAAGGCCTCAGACGAAGAGCACTCATTGAACGTCAGCGGCGCCATTGAAGCTATGGCCGCAGACGCTGGATGGAAGCTGGTCAGAAAACACCACGTCCCCGGAAAATCTCGCGTTTCATTGCTTTTCATCACCTCGGGTGGACTTTCAGAAGCCCGGATAGAAGAGATGATAAACGATCTGGTTCCTGAAAAAGTTGAACTGAAACTCAACCTCTAGTCATTTGACAAGGTCCAAACGTTTCAACACCGCGTTCGGGGATCTGATCTCTTTCGGAAGCGACTTGAAGTTTACCGACCTTTCGAAATCAGGTCCTCGATATACTGCTATCCCAAATTCTCCGTTTGGCTGAAACGTAACATGAGTGAAGCTGTGAGGTGATCTGGCTTTTGAGCCGATAAGCCGTCGGGGACCACCTCCCAAACAAGCTTGGGAGACGTAAGCAACACCGTCTTTCCAACCTGGATAGAAGGCATGATGGTGGCCTGACAGATGCAGAACGACACCGCTTTCCAAATAGATTTTTTCAAGTGTTGGGTCGCCGATGATTTCGCGTTCGCGCTGGATCGCGAATGGCCAAAGTGGGAGGTGACTGAAAGTGACAATCGGGTCTCCGTCTGCACCCAGTTCCTGTAGGCGATCCTGCTGGTCACCGGATAGGGGTCCTAGGGTCGTTGCATCCAGAGACGCAAACGTAATGCCCTGCATCTCAAATGCGTAGAAGAACGGGTAGTCATCTGAAAGCAGGAAGTCGACGTCTGGTTTTCTCGGAGTCCATTCCTCTGAGTATATTTTTCTTTCCCGCTCGAACCCACGGTACGCAGAGGCATCATGGTTTCCTGGCGTGACCGCAAATGGAATGCCGGCAGCCGCTAAAGGATCTGATACGGCCTTGTGAAACGCCTTCCACATATCCCTGACTTGTTTGTCGGACAAGTTGGGAATGCGCTGCCCCGCAACCATATCTCCGGTCGAAATAACCAGATCTGGATCAATCTCGACTATCCGCTCAATCGCTTTGTCGACGCGGGCATCGTATCTTACCGAACCATAGCTGCCATTCAGATCCGATATGACGATGACATCCAATGCCGCCGCTTTGCAGGCGACCAGAGCGGTCCAAATGAATGCCGCAAAGAGCGTAGAAAGCTTACGGGTCACTACAGTTCACGGCCTCCACTTCGGTGTCGTTTCTCAAAAAGAATGCGACAGGATCCAAATCGAACATCAAATCACCATTAGAACAATTGTCCTGGAGGATGTATGTTGCCAGCGCGGTGTTTTTCACAACTTGGGCAATCTGACTGTCTGACAACCCAAAGCTTTGCGACAACCATCCGTAGACGGGACCTTGAGATTGAAGGTCATTATTCAAAGCGACCAAGCGCCGATACGTACTTGGAGAGAAGTGCCGTATTTTCTCTAGCATTTGAGTAGATTTTGCGAAATTGGCATACTCGACCCGCCCACCAGCATCGTTGTCGTTTAGATTGCTGCGACGGATCAATAATGCGTCGGCGGGAACGTCTCCATCGTTTGGTTCATGGTGCTTGGCCTTCCTATGCTTCAGGTCTCCGTCTTCGACCCAATACCAATAGGGTGTGAAGTCTATGTTTCCCACACGGTCCTGCTGGCTAAAGATGAAGTCGAGTAGAACAATCTCGGTGAGTTCTTGCATCCAAAATGCCATCTGTTGGTCACTGACATCGGGGCCGAGATCCTTGTTGATCATCCGGTCTTTTCGGCCTTCTTTAACGCCCTCTGCAATGGATTCTGGCAAGGGTTTTGAAGAACGCAAAGCCAAGAAAGCGGGGGTTTCCTGAAAATCGCGGTTTTGACCTTTCCCCCAGCCAGACTTACGAGTGCCGTTGATTTCCGAGCCGTATCGATGCCCAGGACTATCAAGCAGTACACCGTAAATTTGCGTTCGATCCGCGGAGAATAGATCGTCGGTTGGCTGGTATGATTTCGGGTCAGCATCCGCAGCTGCGAAGACCCGCCAGCCTTCGTGGTTCATGCGCCCGCCATGAGATCCACCAGAAATCGCAAGGCCAGGCTCGGCGACCTCGGAAAAATGCGCCTGGGCGTCCATGCTACGCCAAACAGCGACTGGAACTCTGACAGTTGCGTCGAAATATCTGGAGAAATGATAGTAAAGCAGTGAAGACGTGGAAAACGTTCCACTGGTGCCTTTTTGGTTCATGGTGGACTTGAATTTAGCCACCCTGTCCTTGGCCAGATCTTTTGCCGCCTTCCCCTCCTTGCAAGCGTTTCTCTCGAATTCAGAACGGTTCCCCACGTAAGGTCCTTCCGAAATATCGTAGACGGCCATTCCTGGGCTGGTGCTCCAGGTTTTTGGGCAAATAGCAATTTCGGAGGCATAGAAATCGATCTCGCAATAGGCCGCTTCTTCCTCAAGATCGCTGTTCTTGTACTCGCCCGTTGGAACTTTTTCGATCCGAATACAGCGTTCAGTAACACCGTTGGGACTATTAAATGTCGTGGCTTTGCCTAGAACATCGTCGTTCGCCCACAAGACGGCGGGTGCAATGAAAGCAAGTGACCCCAGAAGGATGAACTTCATTTGGATAGTCCTCCCAATATCATTTGGGGCAAATCGTTGCCTGTTGTTCGGTGGAGATTTTCAACTTGGGGTCGACGCTGAAGTTGGAGAATTTTGAGTCAATCCACTGGTCGCACCCGCCTGAACAAGGGGCCCCGTTTCGGGCATCATTCCAATATTCCTTGGCCCTTTCTTCCGTCCAACCACAAAACTGAACGAGCGCCATTGCCGACAATGCCCCCGAGGAATGAACGCCCCACATGCAGTGCACCAAGACAGGGCCTTTTCCAGGGTTTTCAATCACCTCGTGTATGGAAGCCATGACAGCACCGGGTCGGGAGGATCTGGCACTTTGATAGTCAAAGGATCCGTTTCCACAACTGATGCGACCGTACTCAGTGTTTTTGCCAAAGTCGGCATAAAACCCGGTTGAAAACCCTTCACCGCACAAAGTTTCGCGTTGTCCCTCACTCAGGCCCGTTCGGTCCTTGTCGCCGCCTTTGAAACCAGAGCGATACAATACTCCGCTTAAGACTGGGCGAAAAAAAGCGACACCATCAACTCCTCCGTCGCCACCCTTTGAAAGCATTTGACTGTTGCTTGGGCCACCGTTTCGACTGGTCACATCAGAATTCGCCGCGGTTGCAAGAACACCAATGAATATGAGGGACGTCAAAAACCGCATGTGTATTCCTTTCTGTTTTCAGCCAGCGATGCTCACGCTTTTCTTGCCGGGAGTCCCGCGGAGAGGCTCGTTCACGGTAACCATGTAAGGTGGGCGGTTGGCTTCCCGTCCTGAAGTTTCAAATTGGCCACACCAGATTGATGAGAAAGACGACTACGAAGTAGGCCAGAACAACTTTCCAGTTCCATTGGTGTTTGTTTTCTTCGTTGATCACCCCCGCAGATTTCAATACGAGGTTTGTGACTATCAAAGCTGCAACAGTCACCACAGCGTGTGCAAGATCGAAGTGCATTTCTCAGCCTCCTTCACTTTTATAAACTAATCCGGACAAAATTCAGCAGTCGGACGAAGGAAGCATGGTGACATCTGAATACCGACCCTCAGATGTAGTAATGCGCGCGCAAGCGCCTGTATTCCGGTTGAACCAGTACGAGGTGAGACCTTCGCTTCGGATGAGTTCAAATCCGAGACTTTGGATGCCCATTTCAGCCTGACCGGCGCGCGCACCTTCAAAAGACGAAAGGTCGTTTGAACTGCCGACGGTTGGCGACCCAGTATCCACTGATCCCCCGTTATCGTCACAAGCCGCCAAAGCAAGGGCACAAACTGCGCCTCCAAGCAGCGATAGATTGGTTCTCATTTCTTCTCTCCCTTTCTGGTCTCCAGCAATCCAAAAATCCAGTGCAACTCACGCGTGGTCTTACTCGATTCCAAATATGACGTTGTAGTCAACTTGCGCATTTCCCCGGTTAATAACTTCAACGACATGGTCACCAGATTGCCAAAGCTGGCCCCGGTATTCCTTGTCCGCCGACATCAACTCCAGAAGCTCCGAGCCATCAGGGTTGCGAATGACGTAGTCCAACGACCCGTTTCGTGGCGCGACGCGCACATACAGAAACTGTTCGTTCTGCGCGCCAAGGACATATTGTTGAGAGGCGCCGGGCGCGAGTTGGCCGACGAGTTCGACACCGGTGGACCCGACATCGAATTTGACACGCTGGCTACCGGTAGACCCGGCGGCACCGTCCATGGCTCCACCGCCATCATCCATGGCTTCGACAACCGACATCTCGCCGATGCTTCCATCCTTGTAAGCGATGCAGCGCCAAAGTGTTCCACCTGCATCACGCAGCATAACGAGCGTACCAGCTTCCGAGAACTGAGAGCTTTCAATCGTTCCGGATTGACCGTCTGGTCCACCAACCTGCCGCAAATGGTCGATACAAGCATCGTCGGCTTCTGACATTGCAAAAGCAGCTGTGCTCGCGATTGCGAACATGGATGTGAGGAGCTTGAGTAAAACGAGTTTCATCAGATGGTTCCCTGTTGGCTTGTCCTTACTGTTTTGTTCCGTACAAAGCGGAACCTCACTTCGCTTCTCGTAACTTTGACAGAAATTCATCGCATGCCTGTGCGCTGCCGACGATCTCGCCCGTCGTTTCAATTCCTTGCATTGACGCCATTTCGGAATTCACGCGATTGAGGATCTGATCCGCTTGCTCGGCAGTGATAAGGTTCTCGGCTTGTGCTCCTTTCAATGTGGTGCAGACACCGGCGGACAAGCCTGTCGCAACGCCGACACCCATCGCGGCCCCACCACCCAAGGTCATCGCCCCAACCACGCCGAGGACGAGCCCGATCACAATTCCCAAGATCACTTTTCCCATGTTTTCCTCCCTTTTGGTGAGACAGAGCTCCGCCTTCATTTCTGGTGTAAACTGCGAGCCCATCTGCAAATGAAAACCAGCGCCAAAATGTTGAGCATCGGCGCAATCGCTGCAAACCACGGCTTGGCGGACTCCGAAATTAAGTCCGCTACAAGTATCCAGGGTAGTCCCAACGGCAGTAGGAACACTCCGGACAAAGGGTCTCGTTCCTGTCCCAACCAGCCAAATTTGCCCGTCAAGAATGCAACCAACGCCAACAGGTACAGGACCGCGAATACGATGATGGTGGTTCTACAAACCAAGTCGAGCCTCAGCAGATCAAGCCAGTGCTGCGCAGCCGTTTTCAGCTACGCAGCAGACAGGTCACAATGCGCCTTCGTCGCCCAGGAACTCGATACCAGCTGTCGCGCCATCACTGTAAGCAATGCAATTCCAAGGAGCACGATCCTCGCCAACGCCGACTGTGACCTGTGTTCCCGCCTCGCTAAACGCAGATGAGAGCACCACGACTTGCGAATTGTTTGTCGTGTTGGCTACATCTCGCAAACACGCCTGCTGAGCCGGCGTGAGCTCGGCGGACGCGCTTGATGTACTCGTATCGTCGCAGGCCGCAAGCAGTGCGAAACATGTCGCGCCTGCAATCATCACCAACTTGTTAGACATTTTCTTCTCCCTCTGGTTCCCTTGAAATTAGTGAAATTGGATGCGCTTGTTTGAAGCTCTCGCGTCTGTGCAGCCAATAGAACATACCTCGATCCTGTGACCATCTTACCCAAAACTTGCCGCGGGGGGCTTGGTCGGCGGGACGATATTTCGTTGACTATCGGGGCCGACAATAACGTGTGAAGGCCGAATGACGTCACTAGCAAATGCTAGAGCAAACTCTGAAAAGAGGGCGAGTACGTTAAGTCTGAGCATCGCGTCCTCCCAGCGCTCAATCATTGTAAAGTGCCTTCCGACCGCCAGCACTCACTCCAGCAGTCGGAAGGGCTCGGCACAGCGAGCAGCAACGACAACAACGGAGGTAAAATAAAGTTGTGTCGAATTCGCATGTTTGAATCTAATTTCTCATAAATCAATGTTTTTTCCGCGCGTAAATTTCTCTACGCTCTCGTACGATAGGCCTCTGCGTTCAAACAAAAAAGTAAGTGGTAGCTGCGAGTGTGTTCCCCTGAGTGGCGAAGCGATTTGAGGCCGCACAGAAACAATGAAGGGATTGAAAGATGGGATTTGGTGAAGCCGTTAAGACGTGTTTCTCGAAATACTTCCAGTTCTCCGGTCGGGCTATACGCTCAGAATACTGGTGGTTCTTCTTGTTTGTGGTTCTCGTGAGTGCTGCTTTAGCTGTGCTGGATACGATCATATTCGGGACCAACCCAGAAACTGGGCAAGGATCTCGCGTCATGTCCTCTGTTTTCCAACTGGCTGTTCTCATACCTATGCTGGCCGCCGGTTGGCGGAGACTGCATGATACAGGACGACCTGGCTGGTATTTGCTGCTGCCGATGGCGCTCAGCATTACAACGCTCTTTGTTATGCTGGGTGGGGTGGCGTTCTTCTCGGTATTGGAGCAAGGGACCGAGAACCCTGACGCATTGCGAGGACCTGCGGCAGTCCTGGGCGTGTCCGGTATTGTTGTTGTCTCAATTCTTCAATTGGTTCTGTCCATTCTGATGATCTGGTGGTTGACGCGCCCTTCCCAAGAAGGCGCAAACGAATACGGCGAACCTGTTTCCTGACCTGGCTGCCCGGGCAATTGGCCGGACTCCCTGCTGAATAGCAGTGCGAACCGTAACACTATGGAGAGAGAAAATGAGTTTCAAAACAATTTCCACTGGGACGCTGATGGTGGTTATGGCGACTACAGCATCAGCGGAGTGGTCGTTTAGTTCCGGGCCCAATCCCAATGCATTTATTCAATCTGGAAACATGACGCTGGAACTACAGTGTAACCGTATCCGCTTTGCACCGGCTGGATATGAGGACAGCCAGGACCTTGTGGAGAAGCAGGGGCTTTCCATTCGATTTTTGAAGAACGGCACCACCGAAGTTGGAGCATTTCAGGTTGGCGCAGAAAACGCTGCCTTGCAGATCGTCGACAACTATCCCGTCGAGGTCAGTTTCAATAGTCAGCAGGACTATGATTTTGTACTGGACCAGCTTGCAGCCAATGCATCGGTTAATCTGTCCATGATTGATCAAGATGTCAGCTATGGGATCTTTGACTTGAAAGGTTCCGGCGCGGCAATTCGGTCCCTTCGTTCCGCCTGCGATTTAGATGCTAGCCAGGGGACCTCCTACGAAGCACCCGAAGGCATCGTCTACTGTGGTGGCGGAGCGATAAAACGCGTGATCGAACCCGTAATTTTGGACAACCCGGACGGAGAGTGGGACGCGCGAGTAACGGTTAACGGTGCGTCGATCAGAGCCATGACAGCCTACAGTTACTTCGGAAACTCTGAGCCGCCGGCGGGATTTGTTGTCGCCCTGCTTGGGGAAGACAGGTCCGAATTTCTGATTTTTAACGAAGGCTCAGCAAACTGGCTGGAATACGGGGACTACAGGTATGAACAATGCAATTGATGCCACCTTCCAAACGACTTCCCAAGTAGTGCGTCAATTGAAAGGGTTGGATTTTAGGATTGTGCTGGTCTCTGGCCTCTGGCCTAGTATGGAACTCACCAGCTGTCGCGGCTGATGTTTCGCGACTTCCCATCGGTTTGCGGGAAATGGTTGATCTGGCGGCACAAGCCTGCGCGGAGTTCAACGACGGTCATTTTGACTTAGATTGGGGTGCGGTTGAGATGGTCGATCTCGACGGAGACCTACAACGCGACTGGGTTTTGAATGAGTCTGGTTTTGCGTGTTCGAGCGCCGCATCTCTTTACTGCGGAACTGGCGGATGCATGTCGCACTTCTTGATTGAAGAGGAGGTTCAATCCTTGCTCAACCAGGGCTGGACGGTTGTTGATTTTGGGCGTCAACGCGTTGTTGTTGCGGATATTCATGGATCCAATTGCGACGGAATAAACCCAACGCCTTGCGTCACCGCCAGTGTTTGGGATGCGGACGCTAAGACGTGGCGCTCATCTGCTGGCGATTGGGAGTAAACTGCATTTGTGTGTAGCAGATGTGCCAGAGGCCCCATTTTTCGATGGGTTCTCTGTGGCACGCAAACTTATGGGCGAATTGTACAAAGTTATGCGCAAATACCGCGCAGAGCTATGGGCAAGCTTCCAAGATTTTCTTCAATGAAATCAATGTTGGGAATGCAGCGCTATGAGTGCACCTACAGTCTCTGAAGGGATTCAATAAAGGATTCTTGTTGTTGCGAACTTGCCTGCGGGTTGGGACGCTACTGAAACACCTTACTGCATGGACATCGCAATCCGGGTCGTAACTAAACGTGAGCAGTGTTGGCGGGGTTCATGCTCAATGTGACTTCTGGAATCCCAGGTTTGGGTTCTCAGGCAGTTTGAATATTCTGTGCAGAAAGCAGACTTTGCAAAGTTCAACCAAAGACGTATTTTCGGTAATGATCAAGCAATCAATATGCGGCGCTAAAAGCCGCATTTTTGATAGATTTCTGTTTCGGCTGCCATCATATTTGTGACCCCGGTTTTTTCGTCCCGGGGTCACATTTAGATACGCGAGTACTATTCGGCTGGCATCGTTGATGTTTCGGGATCAACAGTTGATGCGATGCCAGCCGCTTCGCGGCGCCCATCGTTCCAGATCGCTTTTATCAAAGCAATGCACATCAGCGCCATGACGATAGAGAAAGGTAGTGCGCCGATTACCATAGCGGTCTGAATGGCCCCAGTTCCACCTGAGATCAGAAGGCCTCCAACCACCAATGCCAGCGCAGCGCCCCAGAACATGATATGCGGACGTGCCTTGGGCCCTTCGTCACCAGCCGCGTTGATCGTATTCACGATTAACACGGCCGAGTCAGCCGAAGTGACAAGGAAGGTCATCAGTAAAATCACGATCACAACCGCCATGGCCCAGGCCAGGAACTCGGCTATGGGCGCGAGCATGTAGGTGGTCATGGCAAAGATCTTGTCACCATTAGCCGCATCCAGGATCACACCGTTTGCGCCACCGTTCAGTTCAAGGTCGATAGCGGTGCCGCCGGCCCATGCAAACCAGACAAAGCACATCAGCGACGGTACGATCATCGCACCCAGCACGAACTCACGGATGGACCGCCCCCGCGAGATGCGCGCCAAGAACAATCCGACGAAAGGTGCAAACGCGATCCACCAGGCCCAATAAAACACCGGCCACCAGCCCTGCCATTGTGCCAGCAGGAAAGATTCAGACCCTTCTACGCCATCCGAGGCGTAAACGTTGAAGCTGAGCCAGGGCAGAGCAACCAAATAGTCCCAGATGCCGACAAAGAATGCCTTGGCGCCAAAGAACGTAGCCCCGAACAGGATGAAGAAACCCAGAAGGAAGATCGATAGCGCCATATTAATGTTCGACAGCCACTTGATGCCCTTACCCACACCAGACAGAGCCGACAGTGTCGAAGCCCCCATGATGACCAGCAACGCGACGATGATGCCCAGCGTTGTGGCTGAACCGTCTGTATTTGCCAGGCCGCCGATGCCGATACGCGTCAGGCCCGCAACGAACTGCTCAACACCAAAGCCAAGCGTCTGTGCCACACCCAAGATGGTTGCAACGACGGCGACGATATCGATTAGGTGGCCAAGGTTGCCCGAAAGCGCCTTACCAAAGAGCGGCGTCAGGGATGAGCGGATCGTCAGCGGAAGCCCACGGCGATAGCTGAAGAATGCCAATGCAAGACCTGCAATCGCGTAGCACGCCCAAGCGCCCAATCCCCAATGCAGATAGGACCACACGTAGGCAGTGCGCACATTGTCCGCATCTAGGGCTGTAGTGACCCCTTGAATAACCGAAGGATTGTTCTTGAAGTGGGCCACGGGTTCCGCCACCGCCCAGGTCAACATCCCAACTCCGATACCTGCACCGAACATCATCGAGAACCATGAGAAATTCGAGAACTCCGGCTTTTCGCCTTCTACACCCAAGTTCAGACGTCCTGCGGCTGGCCAGATGGCCAAACCAATACAGACGATAACAAACCCGGTTACGACCCAGATGTACCAAGCTGCAAACTGAGCCAGAATGGCTGCATTCCAATCGCCAAGGATCCTGCCGGCCTGGGTCGGCCAAACGATGCACCAGACGACCAGCAAACTAATGATAATCTTACTGATCACCGTGACGTTAACACTGAACCCCCTATAAAAACCGTTGTCAGCGGTCTTAATCGGAAGTTCTGAAAGAGGTGGCTTTATCGCCATAATCAACTTCTCCCTGTTTTTGATGCTCTGGTGGGATTGTCTGCTAGTTTTAGCTCGACCGCCTATATTGCTGGGAAACCACTGAGCCCAACGATACACGCAAGTTGCATCGTCAATCTCACTGGGACCGGGGAGTCAAAACTCGCTGAAATTCTCAATTTTTTTGAGCCAGCGTACGCATGTGAATTTCGTTAATCGCATGGCTATCCGCGCTTATGGCCGCGACTTTGTATTGTTATCATTGGCTCCCGTATTTCTCTCACAGGGCTGCACTCGCGCCCATAGGCATAGTTTTTGGTATAAATTTTCTACCTTTTGCAGTAGCTGAGTAATTATGGGTGACATTAACAGAGTTAATACCAGTCTAAGCCGAAACCTCGTGGCGCTTTATGCGTTCGAAATGGTCGCGAAACATGGAAACTTTACAAGTGCCGGCGACGCTCTCGGGCTGACCCAGTCCTCGATCTCGCAACGGATAAAAGGTTTGGAGGTCGATCTGGGCGTCGTCCTCTTCAAAAGAGAACACCGGGGCGTTTCACTGACGTATGAGGGGTTGAGGCTTTTGAATGTGGTCAGACCCGCAATGACGCAGATGAATTTTGCGGTAAACTCTTTGCTCGAGCGCAAAACTAAACCCAGTGTTCGAATCTCAGCCGATTTTGCGTTCTCAACATTCTGGCTGCTTCCGCGTCTTGGTTACCTCCGAGAGGAAATCGGGGATGAAATTGAAATTCAGATTTTGGCGTCCACTGTGCCGCCCGGCCTGGATGATACCGATTGCGACATTCGTATCCATGTTGCACCCAAAGCCCAGATCAAACCTGATGAAATACTACTCTTGGAAGAGGTTGTCGCCGCTGTTTGCAGTCCTCAGCTATTAAAGAAGATTGGATCAATCCAAAATCCCGCGGACTTGCTGGACGTTCAACTTCTGAGCCTGTCAAAACCTGCAACCGCAGCGTGGCAAACCTGGCAAGGATGGTTTGATAGCCTGGGCATCACTGGCAAAAGAAAGAAAAATTACATCAGTTTCAACAACTATGACATGGTCACCCAGGCTGCTTTGTCTGGTGAAGGTGTCGCATTGGGGTGGATTGGATTGATTGATGATCTGCTCAGCAAGGGGTCTCTGGTGACCGTTACGGACGATTTAGTCTTCAGCGATGCTGGTTATGTAATGTCACGAAGTCATACCAACTCCGGCAGGGGGTCCAGGCTTGTGTTCGACTGGATTGCGGATCAAGTTCTCGCAGCATCTTCGAATTAGAACGTCGCTGAGTTGTTCAGTCAGCTCGGCCAAAATGTCAGGTCAATTCGAAAACTACGGCAATACTACAACAACATGAAGCGGCATTGAAAACTTGCTTTCTTCTCGCTTTACGGAATTGCTAAATCTGGTCGCGAATGTCGGCTACTGGCTGAATCAGCCAAGTATGCAACCCGTAGAAAGTGACTGCTGTGGGCCAAAGCTGCCGAAAACTGACCCGGTCCTAAGGTGTTTTGTCAACCACGGGCGCGCATCTCCAAAGCGTCTTGTGTAGTTAGAATGTTTCCCGCGTAACCCCATGAACCGCTGCTTACCTCTAGCAACCGGACAGACGTTCCATTTTGTATTGTTTGCCCGGCGACTTCGCCGAAGGCCTTGGTGACATTTTGTATTATCTTGCCTTTTTCTTCTGCCGAAAACACACCTTCAAGCACCTGAATTTCAATTGAGGGCATCGCACACTCCATTTCTTAAGACTTACCAAAATGCTGGTCTATACTTGGTCGATTGTTCGACAAGATGACATGCAATGCCCATTCTTGTAAGAATCCTATGCAGTTCGAGAGGAGCAACTACATGTCAGCAATGGTTTCATTTCGCTCGGTTGTTGATCCATCGGATTGCGATTTTCTTGGACATATGAATGTTTCGAGGTACTTCGCCGCATGTTCCGACGGTGTTTTAGCCATTCAATCTGAAATGGGGTTAACCGCAAACGATATGCGAACGGGCCGCCGTGTTTCATTCGCCGTAGTCAACGCTCAAAGCGATTTCCGCGCAGAGCTTACTGCTGGTGAATCGATACGGCTGGAGACGGAAGTTGTAGCGATTGGCTCCAAATCCATGACCTTTAGACATCGGCTTTTTCGAGCTGACGGCAACAAAATAGCGTTCGAAACCGAATTCAAATGCGTACTGCTAAGCCTCGAAACCCGCCAAGCCACAGAGATACCCGATGACGTTCGCGAACGTGCAACCAAATGGTTGGGGAATCCAACCTGAATGACCAGAAAGTCCCGAATTGCGTTGGTTCACTCCGACCAATCTTAGCGCCGTACATCAATCGGTGGCTTTGGTCAGCATCGCTAGAATTACAAAGCTCGGTTTTGAAGGTCCGCTTTGGGCTGCGATCTGTCGCAGACATTGTATGCAGAAAATGTCTGCAGTGAGCCCAATGCAGTCATCCATCGTTGCTTGAGCAGGACAATAAATTGCGCATTTGACAACAAGTATTTACGGCCCTCATGCTAAAATTTGGAAATCGAAGTGGAACGACCAAAGGTAATTTCATGTTTAGATCATCAACCCGAAGTGAAGCAGAAAGTTTGTTAAGCGGACTTGCTCTTGGATTTTCTGCGGACCCATTCATGCGTTGGCTGTATCCTGAACCTGCCGATTTCCTCTCCCACTTCCCGCGAGTAATGGACTTCTTTGGAGGGCGTGCATTTGAACAGGGCAGCGCGTTTCGAAACGATGATTTCACCGCTGGCGCACTTTGGCTTCCGCCAAGCATTCACCCTGATGAAGAACGGCTTGTCGCCTGTTTTGAGCAGACGGTCTCACCAGAAAAGCATGATGCGTTGTTCGAAACCTTTGGGCAGATGGACAATTATCATCCCGATGAGGACTGCTGGCATTTAGCTTTTATTGCGGTCGACCCAATTCACCAAGGAAAAGGGTTGGGTTCCGCGTTGCTTGAATGCTGCCTCAAACGTTGTGACGAAGATGGAAGACCTGCTTACTTAGAGTCGACAAACCCTACAAATCTATCGCTGTATAAGCGCTATGGTTTTCAAGAGATGGGTCTAATCAAAGCCGACCAAGCCCCACCCCTATTTCCGATGTTTCGAGCCGCCCAATAGCGATAGATCAAAAGGCTGCATTGTCCGCTTCTCGGAAAACTGCAAAGTCTAGTTTTGAATGTCCGGTTTGGGCTGAGACCGGTAACAGAAAAGCTCTGTTTTGGTCCGCTATTTTGGCGTGTCTTGCCGGGGCCCGTCTTGCAGAAAAGCTTCAGTTTCTCCGAGCAAACCAGACACCGACTGAAGGCTATTTGTCATCCAGGTATCTGACAACCATCCTTATGTTCTCTTCTTTGTGCAGTTCCCAATAACTCTTGGTAATCTGATTTGTGATTTGGCCGGGGGTTCCAGAACCGATGCTTTGTCCATTCACTTTGGTCACTGGCATGATCCCACCGGCAGTTGAAGATATGAAAATCTCGTCTGCACCTAAGAGTTGGTCTTGAGGTATGTCGACGGCTGAGCAGTCGATTTCTAGGTTCGTGCAAATGTCGAAGACCGTCTGACGTGTGATCCCGAGAAGCACACCGAACCTTGGTGTTAGAACTTTTCCGTCGATGACGGCAAAAATATTGAATCCGGGCCCTTCAGACACGTTACCATTTGTATCGACAAGGATCGCAGTGTCTGCGCCGCGGTCGTAAGCCTCATAGAGGCCTTTGACCAAATCCAACCAATGATAGTTCTTTACAGTTGGATCGACTGAATTTGGCGGGATGCGCACCAAAGAGGATATTGCTGCATTTAGACCATGCTTCATCTGCTCTGGATTGGCCACCGAACCAAACGGGATTGCGAACGCGATGAACTGGTTGACGGCATGACGTGGATCCCGGCTGAATGTTGGAGACATGCCGCGAGTACAAATGAACTCGACGTATGAGTTCTTTAATCCGGATAGTGCGACGCAGTTGTGCAGTATCTCGATGACCTGGCCTCGATCATACTCAATCGACATATGCAGCTTTTCCAGACCTGCGAAGAACCGATCAAGGTGATTTTCTAGTCGAAAGAAGGCTCCGTTCCAAACATGAACTACATCATACGTTGCGTCGGAATGAAGCAACCCATAGTCCAGCACCGAAATCTTGGCTTCAGAAATCGGCAAATACTGTCCGTCCAGGAAAGCCACGCCTGGAGGATATGTTTTAGGGTCTGAGTAATGCTCGGAGAGGCTGGGTAGTACATTCATAATGTGAAAGCTACCGGAGTACAGGCTGCAATCGCAATGTCTGCTTTGGGCTGCGACCGATCACAGATACGCGTCGCGGATATCTGAGCGAACTGCCGTGTCGCAAAGCGACGTGACCTATTCTTTGACCCATGGTAGTGGCCCTGTGAAAGGGCACTCCATGACAGCGGAACAAAAACTACAAAACCCGACAGCTGGTATTGTGTTCGTGCTGATCGGAATATTGGCGATTTCTGTCAATGACATGCTGATCAAATTCCTGTCTGGCGGTTACCCCTTGCACCAGATGGTGTTTACAAGATCGTTGATCGGGATCGGGTTCAGCTTTGCCCTGGTCCAGATGGAGGGCGGTTGGCGCATCCTGAAAACCGATCAGCCGGGACTTCACCTTGTGCGCGGTTTGCTGATTGTCATTGCCAATCTGACGTTCTTTACGGCCCTGGCGGTAATGCCGCTGGCGGAAGCCACCGCTGTTTTCTTCGTAGCCCCCTTGATGATCACCTTGCTGAGTATCCCATTGCTTGGCGAAAAAGTTGGGCCGATGCGGATTGGTGCTGTGCTTGTGGGATTTTTGGGCGTGGTGATCATGACTCGCCCATGGGAGGCCGGCGGCGAGCGTGAAGTTGGTCTGTTGATGTATGCCTTACCCGTTCTTGCTGCATTTACCTATGCCCTCAACAACGTGATGACCCGTTTTCTTGGCGCAAAGTCCAAAGCCTCAGCAATGGCCGTGTACATTCAGGCGTGCTTTATCGTTGTCAGTCTGTTGTTCTGGTCCGTGGCAGGGGATGGACGTTTTACGACCGAGCTCGAGAACGATAGCCTGATCTTCTTACTGCGTGCGTGGGTTTGGCCCGAAGGGGCTGACCGCTGGTTGTTTATTGGCCTCGGATTCAATTCTGCAATTGTCGGGTATTGCCTTGGCCAGGCCTACCGAATGGCAGACGCAGCTACTGTGGCACCGTTTGAATATGTCGGTCTTCCCATGGCTATTTTCTGGGGATGGGTCATCTGGGGCGAACTCCCAAACCTGCCTGTCGCAGTCGGTATTTCACTGATCTTGGGGTCAGGACTGTTTGTTTTTTTGCGCGAGCGTCAGAAAAAGAGGCACGTTGTTACTGAAAAGAGAGTGCACCGTCGGTATTAGGTGCCAAATCAATTCTGGCCAAAAGCCGCTCAAAAATACCTTGGGATATTGAATATCAATCACAGTTGAGCACTGATGAATCTTGTCATTAATGAGATGAGAATTTTGATGCGATACACAGTCATTCTTGCTGCGCTAATTCTTACCGCTTGCGGCAATGAACCCGCAGAGCCTTTGACGCGACTTTATCCCGGTGAAACCCCTGAGCTGCGCGTGATGATCAACGAAACTGCGGACGCAAACGGTGTACCGCGGAGCCTCGTACACCGTGTGATCCAGCGAGAAAGCGACTACCGCCCCAATGCCCGAAATGGTCCCTATTATGGGCTGATGCAGATTCTGCCTGCTACTGCGCGCCAGATGGGATTTCGCGGACAGCCTTCCGACCTCTTAGACGCTCAGACCAATCTAACATACGCCGTTAGATATTTGCGTGGTGCTTGGATGGTTTCAGATGGAAATGAGCCCGAAGCGGTCATGTGGTATGCCCGCGGGTATTATTACGAGGCGCGAAACAGATGCATGCTTGTGGCCACCGGGCTTAGGGATACTGAGGTGCGAAAGTACTGCGGATGAAGCCCTTCTCTGACATTCTTATTCCCCTCTGGAACTAAGACTTTTGGGCAAATTGCTAACTTTGAGTTATTTGTCATGGCCCCGGAAAAGCTAGTTGTCGGGCGTGCGAGCGCTTCCTCAGGAGAGGCTCCAATTCTGCAAACGACCTAGTCCTCCGGCGCAAGTAGTTTGCACTGGTGTGGAAAGACGGGAGACTGGCACCGAAATTCCTACCTGTGCGTTGCTTTAGGTGTCGTCTGGTGACACGCCCTGCCTATTACCAGAAGTTGGTTCAATCTCCCGAATTGCCAACTCCGCGATTTTTCGAACCAGATACCAAACGCTGCTGCGGCGTGTATGCCACTTGATCCAGCCAGTCACATCCTGAGCCGGGATCCTACCGCTAGTGTGGATGAGGATCTGGCGCGATTGCGCAGGCAGATGATGGCTGTGTTTGAGCGGTGAAGTCTGTTTGACAGAAATATGCAGAAACCGAGTTTGTTGAGTTTCCGCTACGCGTAGCGGTAGATAACAGATTTGCAGAGCAGTTGTACTTGTCGGTGGGATTTTCTCCAACGGGTATCGATATTCGAAGACCTAGTTAGTACCCGTATTTCAGTATGCTCTTGGCCATTCGTATTTATGGATGGGCTGCTTGGTATTGTCTCTGAATTCTCAGAAGAGAATGGACATTTAAGTGCCCTGATCTCGCTATTCTTGCCGGAGGCAGAAAAAGCAGGGGAGACACGAATTTGCCAGATGCTGTACGACGTATGAGTGACCAAAAGCTAACACTAAGCTGCCTTCAGACCACCAGCATCGCCTGCGATACCGACTATGCAATCATCGCCGATCTGAATGCGATTTGCCGGGCTTTCCCCTCCGAGTTCCAGTTTGGGTGAGGTTAACCAGAACGCGCATTGCCACGGGGTCATTTCACGTGGCAGGGCTTTCAACACTTTTTCCATCAAAGGAAGCGGGGTTCCATCCTGAGCAAACTGGAAAGATGGAAAGGCGTTGGCTCCTTTGTAAGGTAAAGAAAGCACCTTCCCGGTTCGTGTCCAGATGTCGGCTATCCGCGTGATCTGCCAGGAGCCCTTCTGCCATTGCGCGTGCACGCCTATATCGTCCAGCAACGGATACTCACGCGCAAAATCATCCATCCGGATGTCATTGACCGCGCAACAATGCCCCTCGAAATTATGCAAATACATCTACTCACTCACTGAACTCACTAACAACTCATGAAACGATACTGCCAAAAAACCGTTCTAACCAAAGTTAAGAAGTTCACATTGGGCAAATTAAACTTCAGCTGCCCTCGTTTTTTTGCCTAGCGCGCTGAAATTATTGTTGGTTTGCTTACGATGACCCGCCGTTCTGATGCTCGTAAAACCAGTTCTGAATTCCTGGCTTTGTTACTCATTGGAGTAGTAATCCTCACAAGATGAGGGCATTGGCCATAAATCTACCGAACCAATCTCTGGTTTGTGAGTGATCAAGATCAGCGCGTTGGACAAAGCCGCCAGTCACTCAGTCCAGTGTTGGAAACTAGTACCGAGCGCGGGCTCTTTTTTCTACGATCACGATCCTCCTCGTCTGACACTCCCGCAAAAAGACAAACAGTCCTGATCCTAAGATTAGCGTGAGGTCTTGTATTTCTACCGACCTAAATTCCTTTCTCTGGTCATAATACGGACTGACCATTCCAAAAATTTCCTACCGCCACCTTGAATTTCTGGACCAATCATTCCAAATCATGCGCATGAGCAAAAAAACTCTCCCAAATGGCGACATCAAATCATCCGCAGGTCCAGGTAGACCTCGTGCCTTTGACGAAGCTGAGGCATTGGAAAAAGCCTTGTGTGTATTCTGGCACAAGGGCTACGAGACCGCGTCCGTGGATGATCTGACCAAGGCCATGGGTTTGAGCCGGTCCAGCTTCTATGGAGCGTTCGGCAACAAGCAGGCTTTGTTTCACAAAGCCCTCAGCCACTATTCAAGGCGTGGTTTGAAAGCGCTGCGTGACGTTGCTGACGCGGGCGGAGATGACCCTGTCGGTGCGATAATGGAAGCTTTGGCGAACCCTCAAGGCGGTCGTGATGGCTGCATGCTTATCAACTGCCTGACGGAACTTGCTCCTCATGATGATGAAGTGGCGGCTCTCGGGCGGCAGCATTTGGAGAATATTGACGAGATTATTGCGAGAGCGCTTGAGCCTTCGGATCCGGGACAGGCCCTCGACAAGGCACGCGCCTTTGCGTCCCTTGCAATCGGAACACTAGCCTTGCGCAAGGCGGGCGTTCCCGCTGAGCAGATATCGCAAACCCTGAAGCAAGCCCGGTTGGTGATTTCGCCATAAGGACTCCCACCACCATAAGGAAATGAAACCTAAAACAAACTCAATCAAAAGACAGTGACCCTAATATTGGACTGATTGGTCCAATAATATCTGAACGAAGTTTACCAAAGAAGGAAGCAGCAATGGCTGATGAAAAACTGTTCTCTGGCATCAAAGCTGGTGCAATCGAGCTGAAAAACCGCATTGTCATGGCGCCATTGACCCGCAACCGGGCAAGAGCCGAGGATGACAGTGTCCATGAATTGCAGGCCAAGTACTACGCCCAGCGGGCGGGTGCAGGTCTGATCATCACGGAGGCTTCGCAAATCTCGCCCCAAGGCAAGGGCTATGCCTGGACGCCCGGCATTTATTCCGAAGCGCAGATCGACGGCTGGAAAAAAGTGACTGAGGCCGTCCATGCCAAGGACGGGAAGATTGTAATCCAGCTTTGGCATGTGGGCCGGATTTCGCATTACAGCTTGCAGCAGGATGGTGGCGCCCCTGTTGCACCATCCGCAATTGGAGCTAAGGCCAAGACGTTTGATGGTGAGCAGTTTGTTGAAACATCTGAACCGCGGGCTCTGGCCATCGAAGAAATTGCGAACATTGTTTCCGACTACCGGAGGGCCGCGGAAAACGCCAAAGAGGCTGGTTTCGACGGTGTCGAGGTCCACGCAGCCAATGGATATCTGATCGATCAGTTCCTGCGGGACGAGTCCAACAGGCGTGAAGACGAATACGGCGGTCCTGTCGAGAACAGAGCGCGATTCCTGAAGGAAGTCATGGACGTGGTTGTCGACGTGTGGGGCGCCGACCGCGTTGGTGTTCGCCTCAGCCCGTTCTCGGACGCCAACAACATCTCCGACAGCGACCCGCAGGCGACGTTCTCCCATGCGATCAAATTGTTGAATAGCTATGGGTTGGCCTATCTCCATCTCGTGGAAGGACAGACCGGCGGCCCGCGCGATATTCCTGAAGGTGGCGATCTAAAGGCGCTCTATGAATTGTTTGACGGTGCGAAAATGGGCAACAACGCTTATGATCGCGAAATGGCGATTGAATCGGTTGAGACCGGTGCCGTCGATCTGGTGGCTTTTGGCCGACCGTTCATTTCCAACCCGGATCTTGTCAGTCGGCTGGAAAAAGACGCCTCGCTGAATGAGCTAGATGCAACTACCCTCTACGGCGGTAACGAAAAAGGATACACCGACTACCCAGCACTAGAAGAGGAAGCGGTTGCCGCAGAGTGATGCATCACTCTTAACTCCTTGGTAACAGGCAATACCAAATAGAGTGAGCGCGCCGGTTTGGACGCGCTCACTTCGCCGGTACGGCAATACCCTTTCTTGAAGCGGGGTTCTGTCACAAGTCTACGAATGGACTGCTGCCCTCCGATTGCGGTGATTAAGATAGGCTTTTGAGTTTATCATCAGCGTCTCTTTGAGTTGGCGAAATCCAGATTTCAGCAGATACCACGTCCGAGAAAACGAGTTGCGTGAGCCGACGTGATAGATTTTGGACTTATCTGCCGCGCAGAGTTGGTTCTTCGTATTTGCTGCTGGTCAGGTAACGTTAGGTTGGGAGTACGATATGGAATTACCAACACTGACGTACGAAATGATAGCCGTACTGAGTCTATTATCTTTTACCGTCTTACTTTTTGTTACCGAGATTATACGGATCGATGTCGCAGCAATTCTTGTAATGGTACTGCTTGGCGCACTGAGCTATCTACCGGGGCTAGGTAATCTAGCCGATATATCCAAGCTCTTTGAAGGTTTCTCCTCCAACGCTGTGATGTCCATCATCGCAGTGATGGTAATTGGGGCTGGGCTTGACAAGACTGGACTTATGTCAAAGGTCGCGGCCTTGATCCTCAAGCATGGTGGCACGACAGAGGCCCGGATAATCCCCATAATTTCAACAACGGTTGGTGTCATCAGCTCTTTCATGCAGAACGTAGGAGCTGCTGCGCTTTTTCTGCCTGTTGTCAGCCGCATCTCAGCGCGTACAGAAATCCCGATGAGTAGGTTGCTTATGCCCATGGGGTTTTGCGCGATACTGGGTGGTACGATCACATTAGTCGGGTCGTCGCCCCTCATCCTGTTGAATGACCTGATTGTTTCGGCAAATTCATCCCTACCGGCCAACCAACAAATGGAGACATTTGGGTTGTTTTCAGTCACGCCTATCGGTGTGATGCTGGTGCTGACAGGGGTTCTTTACTTTGTGCTCTTTGGTCGTTGGGTCCTTCCAGCGCAGCGAGAGCGTGGAGAAGACGCAAGCTCAGCTCGGTCCATGCAGACCTATGTAGAAAACACCTATGGGCTTAGGGCCGATATGTTCGAGATTCGTGTTCCAGAAGGCTCGATCTTGATTGGACAAACGCTCGCGGATGTCATGGTCGCCCATAATATTTACATTCTCGGTACATCCTATCGCGGCCACAAGGTCATCGCGCCGATGGCTGATACAAAGATCGAAGCCCCGGCGCGGCTCGCAGTGCTTGGCCTGCGTCGGGTGGTTGAGCATCAGTTCGCTGAGCCTTACGGCTTAGAGATACTACCCCAACTAGATGTCTTTGCAGATGATTTCGCGGCGACTCAATCAGGGGTGGCAGAGGTTGTTATTCCGCCCGGTTCATCGGTCATTGGCCAGACTCCGATTGATCTGCGCCTCCGTCAGACACACGGTTTGTCTCTGTTGGCCATTCAGCGCGGCGAAGAAACACTGAGCCACGTTGAAACTGATGATCATTCAGCCACGCATATCGGGCAAGTCCCTTTGCAAGCTGGTGATACGTGTGTGGTGCACGTGCAGTGGGACCGTCTGACACGGCTTAAGTCGGACAGGGATTTCGTCGTCGTAACTTCGGACTTTCCCCAAGAAGAGTTACGGCCACACAAGGTCGGATGGGCGCTGGCCTTCTTTCTAATAGCGTTGAGCTTAATCCTGTTTTCCGATCTGCGCTTGTCATTGTGCCTGTTGATCGGCGCTATTGGGATGGTGTTGAGCCGGGTGCTCTCGATAGACGAAGCTTACGAATCGATTAGTTGGAGCACAGTTTTTCTACTGGCTTCGCTGATCCCGTTGGGCCAAGCAGTTCAGAACACCGGCACTGCGGATTGGATTGCCGCGCATGTGTTGGCCCTCCTGAAGGGGTGGCCGATCTGGTCTTTGCAAGCAGGGATCGCCGTTTTGGCAACGGCGTTCACGCTGGTCATGTCCAACGTAGGTGCAACTGTTCTGCTGGTGCCGCTGGCGGTTTCTATTGCCGTATCGGCGGGTGGTAACCCGGCTGTGTTTGCTCTCACCGTGGCAATTTCAACGTCCAACTCATTTTTGATCCCAACACACCAAGTGAACGCGTTGATCATGGGCCCGGCAGGCTACCGGGTGGTCGATTTCGTTCGCTCGGGTGGAATCATGACTCTACTTTTCTTGGTTGTCTCAATGACCGGACTTGCGCTTTTCTTCTGAGCTGCCTCTCGGCGTTCCGTAAGATGTACGCTGCTTCAGTTCAGAAGAACTCATAAGGTAAGGCTCTTGTGACCAAACTTTATTGTTGGGGCAGCAGATCCGAGACGTTCGCAATGAGTACGTTTGCAGTTATGGAGCGAAGAAATGCGTCGAGCTCATACAATCCTGAATTCAAAATACGCGGGAACTGGACCGATTTAGTTTTATCGATCACTGTTGCTTTGCCAAGACCGTCGGCATTTTTGGAGAGTTCTCAATGAAGTTCCTTCGCACACCGGACCACCGGTTTGACGGGTTGCCAGATTTCGCATTCGGCCCGAACTATCTTGATGTGGATGATACCGAAGGCGGTCGTCTCCGAATGCACTATTTGGACGAGGGGCCGACACAGGTACCGCCTGTATTGTTGATGCACGGAGAGCCCACCTGGTGTTTCCTGTATCGGCACATGATCCCATTATTCAAAGATGCGGGCCACCGAGTTCTGGCGCCTGATTTGATTGGGTTCGGACGGTCGGACAAGCCAGCTGAGCGGTTCGATTACACCTACCAACGCCATGTAGACTGGATGTCCGAGTGGTTGCGGAAAGTTGACCTAACGAGCATCACATTGGTTTGCCAAGACTGGGGCGGACTCATAGGCTTGCGGCTGGTTGCGAGTATGCCCGAGCGGTTCTCTCGGGTAATTGTGGCAAACACGGCCTTGCCCACTGGTGACACTCCCTTGGGCGACGCATTTCTTTCATGGCGGGAATACTCGCAATCCGTGCCTGAATTTAATTCGGGCCGCATCGTATTCGGCGGTACAACATCCAAGATTTCAGACGAAGAGGTCGCAGCCTACAACGCACCGTTCCCGGATGCGCGCTATCTGGCGGGCGCTCGACAGTTTCCAATGTTGGTGCCCGACAAACCCGACAACCCAGCTTCAGAAGCCAACCGAGCCGCATGGAAAACCCTAAAGACCCTCGACACTCCGTTTCTGACCGTTTTTGGAGAAGATGACAGGGTCATGGCGGGAGTAGACAAAGTGTTCCAAAAGTCGATCCCAGGAGCTGCCGGTCGAAACCATACCGTGCTACCAAAAGCTGGGCATTTCATCCAAGAAGATGCTGGCACAGAGCTAGCACACGCGACATTGAAATTCATTGAGCAAACTTAGCTGGTATCAGTCTGGTTTCTTCCCCTGTGGCCTCAATTCACACCAAATTTGCGACGCAAGTGCTCGGCCAAGACCGTTACGCGACGTGGTTGGGCTCGGCTCGGAGGAAACATCATTTGCAAAGGCTTCGGCGGTGGGAGGAAATCGCGCAAGACAGAAACAAGTCTGCCACATCGAACATCGTCGCGGACATCCAGCTCGGACTTCAGTACGACCCCATGACCTGCAATCGCCCAATCGCGGATGAGTGAACCATCATTGACTATTCGGTTTCCTTTTACCGATACGCGCTGGGCATTTGGTCCTGATCCAAACTCCCAAACGTTGTCGATCATGTCGCCAAACCTCATGACCAAGCAGTTGTGGTTTAACAGATCTTCTGGTTTTTTTGGCGTTCCGAATGAGGTCAGGTAACCTGGGGACGCACATACGAAACGTTGGTAGCTTCCCAGATTTCGCAATCTGAGCGAGCTGTCTGTTATGTTGCCGAAGCGAACAGCGAGGTCGAAACCCAGGCCCACAAGGTCGACATAACCGTCCGAGAGGGACAGTTCGATTGAGACGGCTGGGTTCTCTTCGGTGAATTCGGCAATAACCTCGGAAACAAAACTCCGTCCCAAGTCAATGGGCGCACTTACGCGAATTGGACCAGATAGAGTTTCGGCGCCGTGCCGAACAAGTGTATCCAGGTCCGCAACCTCACTGAGTATGCTTCTTGCTCCGTTAGCTAGTGTCCGGCCTTCTTCGGTCAGGCTAATGGAACGGGTGGTGCGGTTGAACAAAACCACTCCGTAATGTGCCTCCAGAGCCGCGAGCCGCTCGGACACTGTCGTGCTCGACATCCCTGTGTCGCGCGCCGCGGCCACAAGACTGCCTTTCTCGGCTATGGTCAGAAACAAGCGAAGATTGTCTAAATGCATTAAACGGTATTTCCGGATTATATGTTCGATTATACTCCGTTTATCCCGAAAAGACTGCGGCGTAAATCTAACGCATCGCGCAAATACACAAGGGACCTATTCCAATGGCCAAGTTGACAATCGTCGCCAACATCAAAGCTAACCCCGACAAGATTGACCTCGTAAAGGCCGAGCTGATCAAGCTCATCGACATAACCCGTGCCGAAGAAGGTTGCATTAACTATGACCTGCACCAGGACAACGACAACCCGGCTCATTTCGTGTTCTACGAAAACTGGCAAAGCCGAGAGCTTTGGCAAACCCACATGGGTGCTCAGCACCTTGCGGCTTACCTGGAAGCAACAGAGGGCGCCGTTGCAGAATTCACGTTGAATGAGATGACAATCATCGGTTGATTGAGAACCGGACAAAGGAGCACGTTATGAAAGCCGTGGGATACCTTGAGACAGGGTCGATTGATCGGGCGGACGCCTTAATCGACTTTGAGGCCGACAAACCGACGCCGAAAGAGCACGACTTGTTGGTGAAGGTGCAGGCCGTGTCAGTGAACCCAGTTGATACGAAAATTCGTCAAAAACGTGCTCCTGTAGGTCCAATACCTGATATTCTGGGGTGGGACGCAGTAGGGATCGTCGAAGCAGTTGGTGAAACGGTTGAGACTTTCAGTCCGGGAGATACAGTTTGGTACGCCGGGGCAATAAACAGATCGGGGACCAATGCTGAGTTTCATCTGGTAGATGAACGTATCGTCGGGTCAGCGCCAAAGTCCATATCTGCAAAAGCAGCTGCGGCGATGCCGCTAACGACACTTACTGCCTTTGAGATGCTGTTCGACCGCTTGCGAGTTCAAGATGCCGTTTCCGGCGGGACCAATACGTTGCTGGTTATTGGTGGCGCAGGCGGTGTCGGGTCAATCACCATTCAATTGGCACGGGCTCTAACTGAATTGACAGTGATAGCGACGGCGTCCCGACCCGAGACACAAGACTGGGTTCGAGAGCTGGGTGCACACCATGTCATCAACCATGCGGAGCCTTTTGGCTCACAACTCGAGGCTCTCGGTATCGACAGCGTGGATTTCATTTATTCGACAAACCATTCCCAGCTTTATGCCTCCCAAGCTGGAGTGGTGATGACACCTCAAGGTCGCTTTGGGTTGATTGATGATCCTGAAACCTTCGACATCGCGCCGTTCAAACCTAAATCGATCTCATTGCATTGGGAGTTCATGTACACTCGGTCGCTTTTTGGGACTGGAGATATGAACCGTCAAAGCAAAATCCTGAATCAGGTCGCGGGGTTGATAGATGACGGAAAGATCAGATCCACAGCGACCGATACACTTGGTAGGATCAATGCTACAAACTTAAAGAAAGCGCATACAATCCTTGAAAGCGGCATGGCCAAAGGAAAGCTCGTGCTTGAGGGTTTTTAGATGAGAATTGAGCGACTGGATCATGTGAATATCGTAACGACTAAGTTGCCTGAGATGGTTACTTGGTATGAAGAGGTCTTGGGTTTAAAACTCGGGGCCCGCCCTGATTTTCCGTTTCCCGGAGCTTGGTTGTATGCGGGTGATCACGCCGTGGTTCACCTTGTGGGTCACGAAGGAACGCCTAATGTCGGCTCCGAAGTGAAGCTCAAGCTCGAGCATTTTGCGCTCTCAGCCACAGGGTTGAGAGCATTAGAAGAAAAACTGATCTCGTGTCAGATGCAGTATCGCAAAACTGATGTCCCGGGGGCTGGAATGGTGCAAATCCATGTGGCCGATCCTGATGGAAATCACATTCACATAGACTTTGAAGAAACCGAATAAGTGGCTAACCCGCGAAATAGTCGCAACGCAAAATCAAGCCGGTAACTTCTTGCCGATTAGGGATTGAGGTCCTTGCCGGGTTGCTTCCAAGATTTGCGTGGGCCAACATTTTTTAGGCGGTGCAAACGTCGATTTGGAGCTCAGTATGCCGGACCTCAAAACAAACAAGAAAAACGTCATCGCTTTCTACGAAATGATGTTCAACGAGTGTCGACCTGCCGAGGCCATAGAGATCTTTGTTGGGGAAACCTATACGCAGCACAACCCGCATGTTGGCGACGGCAAGCAAGCCTTTGTCGAGTACTTCGAGCGCATGGCTGCCGAATACCCGGGAAAGCGTGTGGATATCAAACGTGCCTTTGCTGAAGACGACCACGTTATTTTGCATTGCCACCAAATCTGGCCCGATGGTCTCGAGTACGCAGGGATCGATATTTTTCGCCTGGATGTCGATGGGAAGGTTGTCGAGCACTGGGACGTTCTTCAGGAGGTTCCGGCAAACAGCGAGAATGAAAACGGCATGTTTTGACTTAACCGTTCTGACAGCGGCGCATGGAACTTTGAAAGGTCCTGTCGGCTGAACCACGATAGTCAAAGGGCATAAGTCTGATCCAAGAAAGCTGCCAGAGCGTATTTGTCAGGAACCTTGTCGAAAGGAGACAAAAATGCTTCCGACCAGAATTATTGCGGTGTGCCTCGTACTTTTAGCATCTACCTCGCTTCAAGCCGGAGTTCAAATTCGCTTCATAGAAGGTGCACCCAAGGACCGTTTTGTTCTAACGAATGTCGGAACGTGCGAAGTAGAAGCCTCAACCCTCAAAATTGACTTGTCGCAATCTGCCGGACGCCTGATTTTCGATGTCACCGAAAGTGGCGCAGGCGTAGAGGTATTCCAGCCGCTTGAATTCGTTGAGGGTGTTGATGCACTGCGGCAACTTCCTTTGGTGGTGGACGGGCAAAATACAATTGAACTTGAGATCGCCACCCTCACAGTCGGGGACAATCTCGCCTTTACCATCGATGTTGATGATACAATCGGGCAACGCGAAATCACCGTAACCGGTTCCGAGATCGAAGGCGCAACAGTGTCATATGCCGACGCAGTTGAGACCAATACTGCAACCTTCTCTTCCGACGCAGTTGTCAACGTAGCGACCAAGGACTGCTGAAAGCTGCCTTACAATGTCGAACTGGATGGTCCGCATAGCATTTCTTGCCCTCGTGATGGGAGGCGGCATCCTGATCGGGATATTGACCGCACCCGGCGATTGGTATGGGCAGCTTTCTAAACCCGCCTTCAACCCACCAAATTGGGTTTTTGGCCCAGTTTGGACGGTGCTCTATGTCTTGATTGCTGTGACGGGTTGGCGTCAGTTTGAAACAGACCGAAGTTCGACCGCAATGAAGCTGTGGTGGGCGCAGATGGGTCTGAACTTTTTGTGGTCTCCAACCTTTTTCGTACTGCAACAGCCGTGGTTTGCCCTTGTGGTCATTGTCGCGTTGTTGGTTGTCATCGTCATGTTCATCGCTCGGGTCAGGAATTCGGATCGGGTTTCCGCACTGGCCTTCCTGCTGTACTTAGCATGGGTCGCATTTGCCACGGCGCTTAACCTTTCCATTGCGATATTGTACTGAGGAAGAACAATATGCGTGGCAACTTCGTTGGGCTTGTTTCAGGGCTATTTATCATCGGATCTACAATGGCGCAGGCTGATGGAAATCTTGCTGAGGACTTCTCCGAGTCTCCGGAGACTCGTTGGGACTACATTGCCGACAGCGTCATGGGAGGGGTCTCTTCAGGGCAGGTGCAGTTTCATTCGGAAGGTGATGTTGCATTCGCGCGGTTGACCGGAACCGTGAGTACAGAAAACAACGGCGGCTTCATCCAGTTTCGACGCAAGTTACCTGTTCGACCAGATGAGGGTGTATCAGGCGTCAGGTTAGTGGTGCGGGGCAACGGCGAGCAATACTTCGTTCACCTCAGAACTCGTGGCACGGTGCTTCCGTGGCAATACTATCAGGCCGAGTTCGAAACTTCTGACGAATGGACCGAGGTTTCTTTACCTTTGTCAAACTTTAAGGCTTCAGGTGCCATGTTGCGCTCTATTCCCGTCGCTGACGAAATCACCTCAGTTGGAATTGTCGCCTACGGGCGCGATCACGACGCCCGTGTAGATGTCAGCGAGATTGGTTTTTACTGAAGGTCGCCTGGGCGATGGCCCGAAATACGTCAGGGTGTTTCCCATTCGCTGTAGACGCGTGTCCGAGAAGAGCGACACGCGGCCAGATTATTTGTCAACAAACCTAAAGCTGTGACCCAATTGGTAAAATACTTAGGAAACCGGAAACTATGTGATCCCAAGCTGATCCTGTCGGTTCGGATTCATACTCAAGGACGTTGCCATCATCGCCTCTTGTTGTCCATTTAAGCTGACCGGCGTGCTCTAGCGTCACGTTATATGTGTATGCGGGTAGCGCGTCGTCCAAGGCACCCATAGTCCGTGCGGTCAATGCTGGTGAGTCAATCAGAATTCCCATTTCGGTGTTGATGTTGACAGACCGCGGGTCCCAGTTGAACGACCCTACGAACAAGTATCGGTCATCAACTGCAAATGCCTTGGAGTGTAGGCCTGATCGAGATTGAGCCCAGTTAATACCCCGACGTTGGACCTGATAGGCGTCGGGGCGCAGTTCGTAGAGTTCTACTCCACCGCGTAAAAGTGCTCGGCGTTTTTTAGCATAGTGTGCGTAAACCGGTGCGACGTCGTTAGATGCAAGCGAATTGGTCACGACCTTCACGTTAACACCGCGGCTCTCAAGTTCGGTAAGCCATTTCACACCGTTGTTGCGCGGCACGAAATAGGCGGAGACGATGTTCACCTCACTGTTGGCATTCTCAAAGTACGGAAGCAATTGAGATGCCAGAACGGGACCTGAGTTCTCGAGACCCGCGGCTTTTGAGGGCGGATCAGCATAAAGTTTCGCAGGCAGCCAATCCAGTGACAGGGCTCCATCCGCGAAGTTCTCTTGCGCTGATTTTCTGAGGGCAGCGCCGTACTGCGTTTGCCTCGCTTCCTCGACCAGTTCGTTCAACCGGACTCGTGCATCAGCAAGGTCAAATTCCTGGGGTTCTCCAACGACCACACGAGCCGGAACGGCAAATTCGCTGTTCCAGTATGCGTCAAAGCTTTGCGACACCTCGCGTACAACTGGGCCTGCGGCCAGCACATCCAGATCGGCATAGTTCATTTCTTTCCGAGCCAGAAAATACTCGGCACCGATGTTTCTGCCACCCACTATCGTGAACACGTTGTCCGCCGTCATGGACTTGTTGTGCATTCTGCGGTTGATGCGTTTGAAGTCCGTCAGACCCGCGAACAAAAGGCTCTGATCGCGCCAAAACGGATTGAACAACCTGATTTCAATATTCTCGTGATTGTCCAATGCGGCTGTCATTGCGTCATAGCTGGACGTATCCATGTCATCCAGCAACAATCGGACACGAACACCCCGATCTGCGGCCTGCAATAGGCTAGCTGCAAAAAGGTGGCCCGTTGGGTCGTTGTGCAGAAGGTAGTATTGCGCGTCTATCGTTTGCTCAGCCGCAGCCGCTAACAGCAAACGTGAAACAAGCGCTTCTTCGCCGTCACTGATCAGCTTGACCCCCGACCGACCGTCTTTGGGATCGCCAAGCCGGTTGGCTGCCTGACTAAGAGCTGTGCGCGAGTTTGCCGGAAGCGAGGCCGATACCGTCTTTTCATAGGTGCGAGTTTTTGGAGCGCAAGCAACAAGAGTCAGCGCACACCAAACACAAACCACAAACTTCCATCGCGTCATCAGCTTGCTCCATCCCCGTATCCTAGGTGACTACGTCGGAGCACGCGATTGCAAGTTTGTTCTATGTAGCCTGAGGTTGTTTCGTTTTTGGTGTTGATTTCGCACATCCTACTTTTTCGATTGGCGACTGTGACGGCGCGCTAGTTCGAACGAACTCTGGCAGTTCCCCAATAGGTGGGAATTTAACCAACCACTCGTGGTATTTGATGGTGACGCGTGGATTGCAATATTTGACGACATGCCCATCTTGCCTCGAGGATCGCCGTCGCTGCTCCTAGGCGCAGATAGCATGGTGTTCTGATCGTTTGAGGTCGTGCTTTGGGCGGCGCTGGCTCTACTTAGTCCCGTTCGCTGTCCAAAGCTTCGCGTATGAGCGTCAGATTCGGCAGCGAGTTGCGAAATGGATCGAATCCGAGTTCGTACAAAACAGGATCCAGGGCTTCCGACATCCGCTCCATACAAGCTTTCAAAAACTCCGCGCCTCGCGGTGTGGACCGGGCAATTTTTGAACGCTTGTCATTGGGGTTGGCTTCAAGGGTAATTAAGGCATGACTTTCAAGACTGGAGAGCATGTGCGTCATCGACGTCTTGGGCACTTGAAAAGCGTTCGATAGCTGTAGTGGCGTCTCTCCCTCGGGGCGCCGGACCAGATGGCCCAATATGCCAAATTGGGTTGCGGTCATTCTGCCAGGTAAGAACGCTTCTAGCTTGGTCGAGATCAACTGATTGATGATCCCGACCTCGGTGAAGAACCGGTAGACTTCGTTGGTCTCATGTTCAGGCTTCATTCAGAATTCGTGTCTCCAGCGGCCAGCGGGGTGTGGCAATTGGTTCGGGTCCATACCCCAAACGCAGCAACATTTGCACTGTGTGCCCTGTTGGCGCAAGAAGCTCATGCGCCAGAGCGTATTCATCGGCCATCTCGGGATATTCCTGAAGTGCCTGACTGACCGGATGAACGCCCAGGCCCATTTCGGTTGTCTTCAGATAAAAACGCATCAATCGACGCCCGGCATCGAGTTGATCGCTTCGCGTGTTTGTAGCCGTCGTGATGACCGCGTATTGCGGCGTCGCGTCTAGCATGGCGAAGTAGCCTCGCATGTGTGACTGAGTGCCCGGGTGGTCAACGTTCATCAGGGTCTCATTGTCCAACAGACCTGCTAGTCGCAGTGTTTCCAGCATGGGATCACGCAGTTCAATCCCGTCAGGGTTGGCGTTTATTTCTGCTTTCCCGATCCGCATGAGGTCGACGGATTCTTTCAGCGTCTGCGGTGTACGCATCTCGATTTCAAATGCGCGTTTCGTGAGGTCTCGAATACGGGCCACTAGACTCTCATCGGAAATCAGAGTGGCGTAGTTTTCAAGGACTGACATTTCCGCCTCGGACAGTCGCTGTTCAGTGTACGGTTCTTTGTTAGAATGCCGTTTGAGGATTTGATCTGATAGTGGATCGGATGTTCCGCCTGGCACAAATACTGCTTCTGCGATGGGTCCGTCATCCCCATCTGGCAGTAACTTGACCTCGGTATCGAACCCGAAAGCACTTGCCGCCAGTACCATCGTCTCAACAAATGCCCCGAGGCCAATATAGAGCTGACGGTGGTAAGGATCGGTTTCCGGAAGCTCGCGATCAGGATCACGGTGGATGCGCACCTTGTCTCGTCCAACCAACTCGACCAGCCAAGGTTGCAAGTTGTGCGGATTGGGGGCGAGAATTGCATAGGACAAAGCAACTTTGCGTGGGTCGTCATACGGTTTTGGCGTCCACGGAGCCAGCGCGTCATGCGGCGTGCGTGTAGCGAGAAACGCAACCGCACCGGTTGCCGCCAGTATTGTGCCTCCGCCTAGAATCTTGAGAAAACGTCTTCGGTTTGGCATCTTTACTCTCCAATAGTGCGATATCGTACTAATTTAATACGAATTCGTACCACATCAACCCCAAACGATGCAGTGATTGGTTGAGTGATTTGAAAAAAGAAAATCAGAACAGCCGGACGCAACCGTGGACTGCCGTGGGCGACAAGTATTCGGAGCGCCGTTGATGTCGAAAATTGGCAGTTATTTTAGTTGATTAACGACCGGACACGAGAAGATCAGAGGCTGTTGAGCCGATGCTTTTCGAGTATCCCGCAAAGCATAGCCTGCGCTTGCAGCCTGTGTTCTCGATGACGTTCGCGGGCGGCATCTGGACGACCTTCACTAATCGCTTGAAAAACAACCCGGTGATCTTCATTGGATTTGACGGGCAGGGGCCTGATGAACAACGTCGTTGCGCGCGCGCGACGCACCTGGTCGCTCATCATGGCGACAATCGCTTCGACACGTTTGTTGCCGCCCAACCGAACGAGCTCCTGATGAAACAACTCGTCGGCCTCGGCCCAGGCTTCAAGGTCTCCGGCTTCGATGGCTTGGTCCATCTTTGCAATTGATCCAGCAAGTACCGCCAGTTCATCTTCTGAATAACCCGCTTCGGCAGCGCGCTGCGCTGCGAGGCTCTCGAGTTCCGTCAGTATGTCGTAAATTTCACGCATATCATCTGATGAAACAGGTAGTATCCGCACGCCCTTGCGGGGCCGCATTTCCAGCAACCCTTTACTTTCCAACATCAACGCAGCTTCCCGTATCGGGGTGCGGGACATGCCCAGAGTTTCGGCGAGTTCCGATTCCAGATGGTCAGTTCCGGCCGCAAGTTCGCCGGAAAGGATCATCTGTCGCAAATCCCTAACGGCGCGTTGCGTATTGGAAAGAGTTTTTGCGTCTTGACCCTTCACGGCGTCTCCAGGTTGATCTTTCGTCCCTCCGCAGCCGAGAGATAGATGTTCTCTTCGATGCGGATCACGTCCAAATAGTCTCGAGCCGTGTTTTCCAACGGCGTGCCTCTTAGAAGGCCTGAAACGACGTGACTTTGCAAGGCGTGGACGCAGTCGCCTCCAAACCCATCATGATCGCTCGGAGGTAAAACCTGCTGCCGCTCCTGTTTTCCAAAAACGCGGAGTTCTACTGAACCGTCGCCGTTAAGAACCAGTGATCCTTCCGTTCCTTCGACGAGAGCTTCGCCCATGGTCTGACGCAGGTTTTCGGCGCTGTGGTCAAGGCATCGGTTCCCATCGAACAGAGCTTTCAAACCGTTGGGGTGGTCAAACAAGATGTAACCTGCATCCTCGCCCGCGATAACGGGGTTAACTTGGCGCAAGTCCGCATAAACTGCGCTGGGCGCATCGAACAAAAATCGGAATGTGTCTACCCAGTGAACCGCTGTTTCATGCACCAGAAAACGTGGCATGTCCTGAAAGTACGGCTGCCGGTCAAGGTAGGCGCGTGGTCCCTGTCCGTCGCCGGGCCGAAGCCGGAAAGTCGCTTGTAGAGGTGTTCCAATTCGACCCTCGGTCATCGCTACCTTGATCGCACGATACCAGGGCTGAAAGCGAAAATTCTCATGCACGACAATAGTTGCGCCTAGTGCTTCAGCCTCGGAAACGATCTTCTTAGCTTCATCCAATGACATGCAGAAAGGTTTTTGGCAGATCAGCCACTTGATACCAAACCGCAGTGCCGTTCGGATGGCGGCGGCCTGCGCAACAGGTGGAAGGATGATGTCCACGAGATCCGGTTCTTCCGCCTCCAGCATTTTTGACAGATCATCGTAAGCGGCCAGTCCTGTTTCCTTCGCCTTGTTGATATCACGGTTGCAGGATGCAATCGGAACCGCTCCGGGCATTCGGGACCAGCTTTCGTAGTGGAACCTGCTGAAGTACCCCGCACCCACACACGCGACCCTGATGGCTTGTTGAGTATTCATGCCCGCAATGCTTCCAATACCGACGAGGCTGCGTCCTGCGTTCCGGCCGTGCCACCTAGGTCACACGTCAGGTTCTGTCCGTTCGCAGTCACCTTTTCCACGGCTTCGCTCAACCGTTCGCCGTCGTTGGACAGGTCTGGATGATCATGGGTCAACCCCAACCATTCAAGCATCATTGCTGCGGACAGGATCATCGCAAAAGGATTGGCAATACCCCGTCCCGCAATGTCCGGAGCGGAACCATGGCAGGGTTGGAATACAGCGTGCTTCAACCCGATATCCGCTGACGGAGCCAGTCCAAGACCACCCATGAGACCCGCGCCAAGGTCGGAGAGGATGTCTCCGAACATGTTCTCAGTCACCAATACGTCGAATTCCCAAGGCTTTTGAACCATCCATAGAGCGGTGGCATCAACATAGGCATGGTCTGCCTGCAATTCGGGATGGTGTGCAGCTTCTGTATCAAACATCGATCTGAAGAACGCAAAAGCGCGGAACACATTAGCTTTGTCGACACATGTAACTCGACCCCGACCGCGCCCGGTTCTTTTGCGGTTCTGGGCGAGTTCAAACGCGAAACGGAACAGTTTTTCGGACACCTCACGAGTGATCAGCAGAGTTTCACGTGCTTCGTGTTCGGTAACTTCGCCAGTGCCTTGGGTGAAGAACAGTCCTTCTGTGCTCTCGCGTATCAAGACAAAGTCGATCTCTTTTCCGGTGGGCAGCGCCAAGGGGGTCATTTGTCCGCTGCTTACCTTTACTGGCCGTACACCAGCGAAAAGTCCCAGTTGCTTTCGCAGATCGATCTGCGGTGAAATCTCGGTTCCGTCAGGGTAGCGAACGTCCGGCAAACCCATTGCAGATAGCAGAATCGCGTCGGCGTTGCGTGCAGTTTCGAGTGACCCAGCCGGAAACGATTCTCCAGTTTTGGCGTAGTGGCCTGCGCCCGCCGGAGCGTCTGTAAACACCAGTTCGTATGAAGGACTGCCGCGCGAAAGCTGGTGCAGTATTTCAAGCGTAGGGGCCATAATTTCCGGGCCGATTCCGTCCCCGTGGAACACTGCTACATCATAATTTTTCTTCATCTTAGCCCGCTTCCTTCCCGTTTCGCATTCATAGCGCGATAGCAGCTTTCACTACAGTCCGTTGACAATGCATTCTTTAATGTATACGCAAATAAATGCAATAATAAACGCAAAGTTGTTTGGGAGGACTTGGAAATGAAACTAAAGCTTGGGCGGTTGGCGGCCGCAGCCGCGATGGCGACCGGGATTGCAGGGGCAGCTGTTGCGCAGGATTATCCCTATCGTGATATCACCACAGCTGTGGTCTGGGGGGCCGGAGGAGGTACGGATACGATCAACCGAATGATCATGGCCGAGATGGAAAAACACCTTCCGGTCTCGATCAATGTGATCAATCAAACAGGTGGTGTCGCAGGCTCCAACGGTATGGTCTACGTCATGAATCAACCAGACGATGGCTACACATTGGTTGGTCTGTCAGAGTCCAACGTCACCGCTGCTGTGCAGGGTGGTTGGGATAAGAAATTTGACTTTTGGTATCCGTTCATTGTTGGCGGATCACCTGATCTGATCTCGGTTCCAGCAGATAGCCCTTACAACACGCTGGAAGAGCTGGTCGACGCCGCAAAAGCTGCTCCTGGAACCATTCCAGCGGCGGCTTCCGGCGCAGGTTCGATCCACCACTTGAACCTTCTGGCTATCGAAAAAGGGTCCAGTGCAGAATTCAAGTTTGTTCCATACAAAGGTTCAGCGCCCGGGCAGGAGGCAGCAATAGCAGGTGAAGTCGCGTTGGTTGTGACTTCTCTAGCTGAACAGGCCCCGTTGATCGAAGGCGGTCAACTTAAACCGCTTGCGATGTTGACACCCGAAGATGCGCAGATTGCAGGGGCAACAGTGCCTTCTGCCTTTGGCATCTATGACGGTCTCGATCAGTATTTGCCACTCAAGCAGGCCATCGGGTTTGCAGTTCACAGTTCAGCGGGGGACGACGTAAAGGCCGCGCTTGGTGATGCCTTCGAGCAAGCGATTGCCTCCGACACCGTCGCTGAATGGGCCTCTGCAAACAATTATGATGTCGGTGGTCAACACGGCGAAGAAGCTCAAGAGCTGTTTGCGAACCTCGAAGCTACCTTTGCCTACACCTTACAAGATTTGGGTGCCGCAACCGTCGATCCGGCGTCGCTGGGTATCGAGAAGCCATAATCCGATCACATTTGAAAGGGCGCGCATAATCGCGCCCTTTCCGACAAGAGGCAGGCAATGGACAAACCTGACGATACACTGATCATGCGGGCGCGCGATTTCTGGGCCTCGATTGGTCTGATAGCAATTTCCACCTTTTTCCTTTGGAAGACGTCGGACATCCCCCTTTGGGGTGAAAACCGCGCAGGTGTCAGTGGGTCGGACTGGTACAACTCGGCTGCAATTGTACCGCTGTTCATCTTCGGTGGATTGCTTGTGTTGTCCTTCGTCTTGCTAGCTATTTCGATCCGCTCAGGTGGAGCCCAAAACGCGCTTAGCGCTTTGGGTATCGGATGGGACAAGTCGGAAGCCTTTCGAGCTTCAACAATCGGCCTGATCCTTCTTGCATATGTCGTCGGACTGGTTCCCAGAGTGGACTTCATTTTGTGCTCGGGGTTACTGATTACAGCTTTGACTTACGGCTACTACGGCGGTCACGTGCGGCGTGCTTTGGTGGCCTGTATCGCAGTTGTCGTCGCCGGTTTGTTTGCGTTCGCCGTGTTTCCTGCTCAGGCGGATTGGAATGCACACGGTGATGATTGGTTTACACTGGCCTTGTGGGTCGCGTTAACACTAGTGGTGTTGACCAAAGCGGCTTCTGAACGCGTTTTGCGGTTCGTTCCATTGGTGGCAATACTTGCCCCTCTCATCCTCGTTTGTGCGATGGCATTCGTCTTCCGCCAAAACGTACCTGCGCGCGGTGGGCTGATCTTCAAGCAAATCGAATACCACTACTACGTGACGCTTCGTCCGCTATGGAAAGACTGACCGGATGGACTTTATCCTTTCGCAACTAGCTGGATTTGGGACTGCATTCGTGGGTCTGGCAGTGGACCCGCTGACCTATCTGTATTTGATCGCATCCGTATTCCTGGGCATCACATTCGGCGCATTGCCCGGCCTTACGGCAACCCTGGCAGTGACGATCTTGACGGGTTTCTTCGGCAACAAAATCCCGCTGGACTATTCGCTCATCGCCTTGCTCGGGGCCTATGTCGGCGCGATTTACGGTGGCTCTTATCCGTCTATTCTGCTGAACATTCCGGGCACGGCGGCCAGTGCGGCGACGGCCATGGATGGATACCCTCTGGCCAAAGCGGGTCGAGGGGGCGAAGCACTAGGGCTGACCACAACGGCCAGTTTCATTGGTACAGTTATCGGGACCATCACGCTTTTGATTTTTGTCTGGGCGCTGCTTTTGGTTTCAAAGAACATCGCAAGCCCGGAGAAAGCATTGCTGGCCCTGTTCGGCATTCTGCTTTCTGGCACTTTGATGAGCGAAGACCTGGTGATTAAGGGATGGATCGCCGGTCTGATCGGGCTTGCGATGTCCATGGTGGGGCTTGACCCTCTGTTGTCTGAACCGCGCTATACCTTCGGCTGGTCTTACCTGATGAGCGGATTTCAGGTCGTGCCAGTTTTGATGGGTGCCTTTGCCATCCCCCAAATTATCGACGGTTTGAGGCACGTTGAGGCTGGGAAAGTTGTAGCCCTAAAGGGCCGAATCCTTCCGAACCTACGCTCCATCCGACGCTACCTGCCCACCATTGGCCGGTCAGGAGTGATTGGAACTGGGGTAGGAGCGCTTCCTGGCGTCGGCGAAGATGTCGCCGGTTGGGTCAGCTACGGTGTTGGCAAGACCGTATCTGCCGAGGGCGACAAGTTTGGAAAAGGATCATTGGAAGGTCTGCTGTGCTCTGAGACTGCAAACAACGCTTGTATTGGTGGTGCGCTAATCCCGCTTTTAGTGTTGGGCATTCCCGGTTCGCCACCCGCCGCGGCTTTGATGGGGGCCTTCAAGATCAACAACGTGATCCCAGGCCCCACGATAGACCCCGAGATCATTTTGCGCGTGGTTGCAATTTTAGTGCTGGCCTCCCTGACAATGTTCTTGATGGGCCTGTTCACCGCTCGGGTATTCATCAAAATACTTGCCATCCCGCAGACCATCTTCTTACCCGTCGTTATGGTTCTGACAACAATTGGGTCTTTCAGCGTCGGTGGTGGTATCAATGATCTCTACCTGATGCTTGGCGTCGGCGCCGTTGCCTACTTCATGAACCTGATGAAGTACCCAATCGCGCCGTTGGTGATAGGCGTTATTCTGGGCAGCCTGTTTGACGAAACCTTCCGCCGGTCATTGTTCCTGTCGGATGGGGATCCTTCGGTCTTCTTTTCACGACCCGGTGCGGCCATTCTGCTGGTGCTCAACATTGGTCTGATCCTCAGCCAGCTGCCCGTTGCAAAGCGCGCTTTCTCACGTCTGAAAGGACTTTCTGTCTGATGTTTGTAGTCACTGTCACTTTCACTCTCAAACCCGGTACGAGAGACACTTTTCTACCGCTGATGGTCAAAAACGCTTCAACCTCTTTGCGTGAAGAACCCGGATGCCAACAGTTTGACGTGTGCCTCGGCGACGATCCCGAGACAGTTTTTCTTTATGAGGTTTATGAGGACAGCGCGGCGTTCTCTGCCCACCTAGAAAGCGCGCATTTTCAATCCTTCGATGCGGCGGTGGCTGATATGATCGCCACCAAGGTAGTTCACCAGTATTCCGAGGTCATCCGATGAACGATTGGGAAATCCATGCCGTGAAATACGCGGATCGCAACGCCCGGACGCGAGCCGATAGCTTCATTTTCGATGATAATCATGACGCTCCTCACGCGATGGATTATTTCGTTTGGGTGCTCAAACGCGGTAACAAAGTCGTTCTGGTCGATACCGGCTATGACTCCGATGAGGCCGCCGCACGTGGTCGTCCCATCGCGATGGACCCTCGCGAGGCTCTAAGCCCTTTAGACATTATGCCAGAAGCGGTGACTGAGGTCATCGTGACCCACCTTCATTATGACCATGCAGGGGGGCTGCATTTGTTCCCTAACGCGAAATTGCACATGCAGTCGGCGGAAATGGCCTTCGCCACAGGTCCATGCATGTGCCAGGATCACCTGCGTGCGCCTTTTACGGCTGGCCATGTATGCGAGGTCGTAAAGCGTCTCTATTCAGGCAAGGTGGTGTTCTATGATGGAGAAGCCGAGATTGCAGATGGGGTAACGGTGCACTGCATCGGAGGGCATTCGCGCGGGTTGCAATGCGTTCGCGTAAGAACGGCGGCCGGGTGGATGGTACTCGCCTCTGACGCCTCGCACTATTACGAGAATTTCATGGCACGCAAAGCCTTTCCTATCGTCGTCGACCTGCAAGACATGATGGATGGTTTCGAGACCCTTGAGAGGTTGGCTTCGCATTCTAGGCTTATCGTGCCCGGCCATGATCCACTTGTGCGTGAGGTATTTCCCGTGGGCGCGGCACCGCATATCCATAGGCTGGATCCAGGGCCGACGCGGGACATTGAACTATGAAAATCGGTGTCATAGCGGACGATTTTACTGGTGCAAGTGATGTCGCAAACACCTTGGCGAAGGGTGTTGAGCCGGAAGGTGGACTACGAACGGCTCAGTTTCCAGGTATTCCAACTTCCCCAGCTGACAAAGAGATCGAAGCGGGTGTGATCTCACTTAAGAGCCGCACCGCACCTATTGAGGAAGCCGTAGCGGACAGCTTGCAAGCTCTGCGGTGGCTTAAGGATCAAGGATGCCAGCAGTTCATTTTTAAATACTGCTCGACATTCGATTCCACTAATGAAGGAAACATCGGCCCGGTCGCGGAAGCGCTTGCCAACGAACTGGACGCGCAGAAGGTGGTTTTCTGTCCGGCCTTTCCCACCACGGGGCGTACCATCTATCACGGCCATCTTTTTGTGCTCGGCAAGCTATTGCACGAGTCTGGGATGGAAAATCACCCTCTTACTCCGATGACGGATGCGAACATCAGGCGTTGGTTGCAGCACCAGGCCAAAGAGGCGGTTGGGTTGGTTCCAGTTGGCACCGTGAAGCAAGGGCCAGAGGCGATTGCTGATGCGTTGCAGATCGCAGACGAACGCTTTGTAATCGGTGATGCGATTTCGGACGAGGATTTGCTGGCCTGGGGCGAGGCACTGATGGATGCCCAGCTGATTACCGGGGGATCCGGGATAGCATTGGGTCTACCCAGAAACTTCGTCAGAAAAGCTTCGTCCAAAAGAGGTGGCATTGTGTTCACAGGTATCTCTGGGCCTGCCGCTATCCTTGCAGGGTCATGTTCAGGTACGACACGAGGGCAGATCGATGTTCATGCGGAATCCAATCCGACGTTCGCCATCGATGTTCCGGGTGTTATGTCCGGGGATGTGACCACGCAAACGCTTCTGGATTTCTTTGAAACGCATTCAGGAGAGTCCCCTCTCGCTTACTCATCAGGAAGCCCGGAAGAGGTGCGTGCGATCCAAAGTCAATTCGGTCAAGAAGTAGTAGCGGACAGGCTGGACAATCTGTTTGCGGAAACAGCACGAGAACTTGTTCAAACGGGTCATAAGCGCCTTGTCGTGGCCGGAGGAGAGACGTCAGGCGCTGTCGCCAAGGCCGTCTCTGAGGCATTGGGTTCACCGGCCATGTCAATTGGGCCAGAGATCGATCCGGGCGTGCCAGTCTTGAGCGTTGGAAAGACTGAACCCATTGCGCTGGCTCTAAAGTCTGGAAACTTCGGCGCTCCGGACTTTTTCGCGAAGGCCCTCAGAATGATGGAGTCCGGTAAATGAGTTCTGAAGAACAGACACTGCGACGGCAGATGTCGGAACTGTGTGCATCGCTGTTTGCGCGTGGTTTTTCCGTCGGCACGGCGGGCAATGTCTCCGCGCGTTTACATGACGGGATCCTCATGACGCCAACGAATTCCACCTTGGGCGATATCGACCCCGAGCGCATCGCCAAGATTAGTTTGGATGGCAACCACGTTTCCGGCGACAAGCCGACCAAAGAGGTTTTTCTGCATCAAGCCTTCTATGACACGCGGCCGGAAGCGGGCGCTGTGGTTCATCTGCACTCGACCTGGGCCACTGCTCTGTCGTGTCTGGAAGACACCGATCCCAATGACTGTATTCCGCCGCTTACGCCGTACGTGGTGATGCGCGTCGGCACGGTCAAACTGGTTCCATACATCAAGCCAGGCGACCCGAAATCCGGTTACTTGATCCGCGAACTGGGCGGCAAGTATAGTGCGGTTCTGTTGGCCAATCACGGTCCCGTCGTCTCGGGAAAGGATCTCTTCTCAGCGGTTTGTGCAGCAGAAGAGTTAGAAGAAACAGCCAAGCTACTAGTGGCTTTGCGGGGCCTGCCAACCCGATTGCTGGATGTAGCTCAAGTCGCAGAACTCAAAGAGACTTTCGGAAGGATTTAATCCGGCACCGAAAAGTGGAGCGCGCAGACTTTTGGGCAAATCGTGCAGAGTTATGAGCAAATATCGCGCAGAAATATGGTCGAACTTCAAGAATTTTCTTTAATGAAATCAATGGCGGTAATGCAGCGTTAGAAGAGCACCTACAGTCTCCGGGTTAGGTCAGCATGCAGACCTTTTTCGACAGTGTCCGCTTGTTAGACCTGATCTGAGAGGTGGACGACATTCAATTGGCGTCCAGGCTCAATAGCCGGACACGTCGCGGGCGTATTCCTGATAGATGCCGGGGTCAAAGATGGAATTCACTGCAAGCTCGCGTCTGGGCAACATGTCGCTGGGAAACACCTGCGCGGCCAAAAAAACCTCTGGCGTTACAAACCTCAGACCCTCGGGCAAATTCCCCAGCGTAGACGCGGGTTCATTGGTCGCAAGGTTGTAACCCCAAACCCCGAAAGAAGGGATCGACATCTGATAGTTCACCACCTGCGGGAACATCTCGGACAGGGTTTCCGATATCGTCCAATAGGTATGGGGGGAAAAAAAAGGTGAGCTGCTTTGTGTCACCAGAACGCCGTTTTGGGACAGAATGCCCTGAACCATGGCGTAGAACTCGACCGAATACAGTTTTGACAGTGCCTCACTATGAGGATCGGGAAAGTCGATGATGATCCGGTCATAGATCTGATCGGTGGATTTGACATAGTTGAAAGCGTCGGTGTTGTGAACGTTTAGTATGGACGCCTCCATGCTGTTGTCATTCAGACGTGCGACGGGGGCCAGATTGCGCCCCAGGTCGGTCATCGCTGGGTCAAGATCGACCAGATCGATACGCTCAACGCTGGGGTGTTTCAGGATTTCACGTACGGCCAGACCGTCGCCACCGCCAAGCACCAGAACCGACTTTGGGGTGCTATCCCCCCATGACAAGGCGGGGTGGACCAACGCTTCGTGATAGCGGTATTCGTCGGTTTCAGCGAATTGCAGATGGCCATCAATGTACAGGCGTACGTCGTTTTTTTGCCAAGTATTGGTAACGACCAACGACTGATACTGGGACTGTTTGCGCCAGACGATGCGATCAAAATACAGATGATCCTGCGCAAATGCAGTGATGCGCCCGGCCACCAGGGTCAGGGCGAACAACAAAACTATGGTACCAATGGCACAGGCCAGCATCCGTTTGGGCGCATCCAGTTGGTCGCGCAGACACAGGACGCTGAGCAGGCCAACCATTGCATTGGTCAGACCGATAGCGAAAGAGGATGAAATCAGCCCAAGCGACGGCAGCAACAGAATGGGAAACAGAACCGATCCCCCAAGCGCACCGATATAGTCTAGTGACAGCACATCAGCGATGGATTCCCGCGTTGTACTGCTTTCCGACAATACGCGCATCAGCAGCGGTATTTCCAACCCGACCAGAAATCCGATGGCCGAGATGAAGGTGAACATACCCACCGTGTAAAACCAGGGCGCATAAGGAAAAAGCATGAACAGCGACACGCTGCACAGACCACCGATCAGCGCCAGGATCAGCTCAACCCAGATGAACGTCTGGATCAGGTTGCCGTGGAAAAAACGGGACACATAGGACCCCACGCCCATGGCAAACATGAAAAACCCGATCGTAAGTGAGAACTGATAGACCGAGTTTCCCAGCAGATAGCTGGACACCGTACCGATGATCAATTCGTAGACAATGCCACAAAGGGCAACAACAAGGATTGCGCCAAGAAGAACCATCGCCTGCCGCCGGGGCAGCGCCGTGTAACGCGGTGTCAGAGTATCAGTCATTTCAAAATCCGAAAACGGGAAGACCCGGCACTGATAACGCGCCGGGTCTGAGTGGGGTTTGGTGTAGTCGCGGCGTCTTATTTACCGGCGCGCAAACCGCCCGAGCGGGCGCTGCGCGGGGCCGAGTAGCTGTTGCGCGGTGTCACTGACCGGTTGTTGAAGCTGGACGCGGTAATGCCGGCCGAGCGTTGGCGGCTGATCAGGTTGCCGATCAGAGCCCCCGCCAGGAATCCCGCCCCCGAGAACCGCAAGCCCGCGGATTGGCCGGTGGTGTCGGTGGCGATCAGGCGGTTGTTGGCCTCGTCAATCTCGATTGTGAAAATCTCACCCTCGCTCGATTCGCGCGTGCCATTTGCGTTCGGATCGACAAAACCCGAGAATTTGGCGTCAGACAGAACCTCCATGCCCAGCGGTTCGTCATAAAAGCGCGGGTCCGAGTTCATGACCTGAGCCAGATATCCGGTGAACTCATCCACCTGCTCGTCAGATGCTTCGGCGATGCTGTTGGCTTCCAGGTATTCCTGATACTGGTTGATCGCGAATTCGGTCCGGTCCAGAACCTGCCCGAGATCGGCGGTTTGCTCGGACTTCGAACTAAAAAACATCGAATAGGCCACAAAGCCCACAACGCCAACAATGGCTATCGTCTTAATGTTTCCAAACATAATTTCTCCTATTGATTTGAGACTGTGATTCAGGTTTCGCCAAGGTCGCTGCTCCACCAGACCTGATGCAGGTCTTTGCCGTAGAACTCTTTGAGCTCGCCGCATTTTTTCAGGCCATTGGCCTGCAGTTCTGTTGCGTTGGCGTTGGACAGGTCGGACGGAATGGCCAGAACGGCCATGCGATAACTTTGCGCGCGCGCCAACGAAAGCTGTTGATCCAGCCCGCTCAGCCCGCTGCTGGTTTCGCACCAGCGCAGGCCGGCAACGTCGTCCGTTTCGGCGGCTTTGTGAATGTCGGTGAAGCTCAGGCCAGTGGTTGGCGATGGCTCTGCCGCCTGTATGTCGGGCGCTTCGGGATTGTCCAATCCATAGATGATCTTGGCTTCGCGTGGGCCGTGATACCCGGGTACCGTCAGTTCGACTTCGGCTCCGAATTCCTCATACAGTTTATGCGCCGCGGCATAGAGCTTTTTGCCAAACTCTTCATAGTCGCTGGTTTCGATGAAAATCTTGCGGACATGCATCTGGGCCAGTTTGCCAAGCAGGTCGTTCAGCATCTGGCTTCCCAGCCCCTTGCCCGCATGCGCCTGATCCAGATAAGTCCAGGACAGCCAGGCGATGTCCGGCGCATCTTCGTCGAGGCAATAACCGATCAGCCCCAGCACCTCGCCGCGGTCCTGCAGGACGAACATGTTGTCCGTTCCTTCATGCACGAACTTATTTTCGGCTTCGTCGGCATCATCTTCGTCGGTTTGGGCGATGATTTGGACAGCCGGGGATACATGCCGCCATTCCATGGGTTTAAGGGTTGGCCCTTTTGAGCCGAACAGGGCGCTAAACATGGCGAGTCCTCCTCCGATCAAGGCGGATGTGCTGTGGGTGAAAACGGCGATCTGAGGGCGCAGAAACAACAGCTCGGCGATAAGGACAAAGACAATCAGCGCCAGCATCCAACTGCGTCGCCCCGGTGTGCTTGTGGCAATCACTCCATAGGAAACCAGGCCATAGGCGACACTGGACAGCCCCACAAAGCCGGGTCCGGCCAATGCGATTTCTGTTGTCGTTCCGGCAACGGCGCAAAGGATAACAAGCCCCGCGGTTCGGGCGCTGCCCAAGTGCGGTTCGCTGAGGCTGCCGCCAACAAGGATTAGCAGGCAATTGAGCGTCAGATGGTTCAGATTGCCATGTCGGATCGAAAACAACAGATGATCGGGTAGCGTCACAATGGGTCCGGAATACCGAACCGGACCCCACAGCGCATAAACGATTATCGCGCATAGTATGAGACTTATCGTGACCGGGCATCTGCGCAGTTCCTTCATCCGCCCTTTAGCAGCCCGCCGCCGCAAGCCGGTGTCTGCTCTGTCCGATCAGACCGCGCTTGATGGATTGCACATCGACGCGCTGGGGGCGGAAATAGGACTCCAAAACCTCTAAGCTGCGCTGTGGTTCTGCGTCACCGCACATAAAGATATCGATGGCGGCATATCCGTGTTCGGGCCAGGTGTGGACCGAGATGTGCGACTCGGCCAAAAGTGCCATGCCTGTGAAACCTGCCCGTTGTCCGAAATCGCGCATGTTGATCCCAAGAACCTGAGCATTGGCAGCAATTGCCGCGCGTCTCAGGGTCTCTTCTGCTGGGGAAGGATCGTATAGTGCGCTTGCATCGAAAAAATCTGCTATAAGGTGTAGGCCCAGAGAAGATGAGAACCCATCCATATGAAATCGAAACCTCAAATCCAAAAAATTCTGTACCCTGACTATCCCTCTGATCTTGGTAGTCAATCTCAACTCAGGTTTATCTAAATTGGGCTGCTGAGCTGTGGCAAAAAAACACAACTCATGAGGGATTCGCGCTGAAATTAAATCAAGACCGCGACTGGTCCGGTTGTGGTGCTTTTGGGCGCAATTTCACATAACCTGCTGATCGGCTGTCTCAGGTTTGCTTTGACCTGGAATTAAACCGGTTCTGCCAGATCCTTGCGCGCTGTGCGTCGCGGTTTTCATATTCGGTGATGGCCTGGGCAATACCGCGATCCACCGATCCTTCCCGATCCGACCCGATATCCGTCATGCGCATGGTATACCACGCGGTCATCCCTCCGGGTGGAAGGGTAGTGAAGCGGGGGAAGGGGACCTCGTGTTGTCGCGCCTGCCACGTCCGGGGCAAAGCGGGATCAAGAACAAAGCCTCGTGCAATACCCACCGCATCCACATCCCCCGCCATAATCGCAGCTTCTGCCTCGTCACGGCGCTTGAATCCTCCGGTGGCCATAAGCGGGATCGCGGTTAGACCGCGCGCCGCACGAACGAAGTCGAGGAAATAGGGGCCTTTGGACGTACGATCAGAACTGGACGGAGCCCCCGGAAAATAAGTTCCGCCGCTGATGTCCAATAGATCAACACCTTTGCCTTCAAGCCCTGCAACCACCTTCAGCGCGTCTTGTTCTGTAAGACCGCCGTCCAGCTGATCGGTGGCGTTGAGTTTGACGGCAACTGTAAAATTGCGGGGCACCGCGGCACGAACGGCCTCGACCGTTTCGATCAGCAGGCGCATCCGCGCGTGGATTGCGCCGCCATAGGCATCCGTCCGGCGGTTGAAGAGGGGAGAGAGAAATTGGCTCAGAAGAAACCCATGCGCGGCATGGATCTGGACGCCTCCAAAACCAAGTTTGGCTGCAAGATGGGCAGTGCGTGCAAATTGATCCGGGATTGCTCTGATTTCGGGCAAAGACATGGCTTCGCTGCGAAAGTCTGGGAAGTCTATCGCACTTGGGCCTCTGGGCTGGCTGATCGGTAAATGGGCCAACGCCCCGGCATGGCCGAGTTGCAGCCAAAGCTGCGCGCCGTCGGCCGACCCGCGCCGGGCTAGATCGCTGAAGGCCGCCAAGTCAGCTTGTTCATCAAGCACCAAATTACCCGGCTTTTCGGGGAAATGAGGATCGCCTTGCACCTCGCCGATAATTGACGCGGCCACACCCCCTGTTGCCCAACGTTCATACAGACGCATCTGTGCAGCGGTTGGGTTGCCCTGACCATCGGCCAGTGAATCCGACATGGCCGATTTGATGATCCTGTGCTTCAAAACACGCCCGTTCGGCAGTGTAAGCGGCGTGAAGAGAGAGATGTTCGAGGCGGCGGGCAAGGTGGTTCTCCTTGGTTTTTGATCTCCACCTTAGATAATTTGGACAATCTCTTTTGATAATGTAGTGAATGGGATTAGTTTTTGATATTTTTTAGATCAAATGGCACAAAAGGCTGAACTGGAAATTCTTCTGGCCGTGGTTGATCACGGCAGTTTCTCGGCTGCGGCCCGCGCATTGGGATACACCCCGTCGGCCGTGGGCAAGCGGGTGTATCAGCTAGAGCAGAGGTTGCGGGTGCCGCTTCTCATACGCTCGACTCGGCGCATGACCTTGACCAAGGCGGGACAGCGATATGTAGAGGAAGCGCGCGAGATTCTCGCCCGCCTGACGGCACTGGAAGAGGACATTGCCGATGGTGCCGACAGCCTGCATGGAACGATCCGCCTGACAAGCTCGGCGGCTTTTGGTCAGCGACACGTGATCCCTCTGGTCATTGAATTCATGGATCTCAACCCCGAGGTCGAGATTGACATGCTGTTGACGGACAAGGTTGTTGATCTGGTCGGAGAAGGTTTTGATATCGCGATCCGCAGCGGCGTTTTGCCGGACTCATCGCTTGTGTCGCGGAAACTGTTGAACAATCGGCGGATACCATGTGCAGCGCCCACCTATCTTGAGCGGCATGGCGAACCGCAGCAACCACAGGAATTGACCGCGCATAAATGTCTACGCCTGGGGCCGGAAAAACACCTGTCGGATTGGGGATTTACAGGAGCAGCGGGTCTCCTATCGCGTCTTGGGCCGGGGTTTTCATGTAACAGCCTCGAAGCGCTCCGTGCGGCGTGCTGCGCCGGGCGCGGCATTGCTTGGCTGCCGGAGTTTCTTGTCTCGAATGACTTGCGCACTGGTCGCTTGACCTCGGTTTTGCCCGATCATGCTGAACCGAATGCCGGTGGTGGGATCTTTATTCTGCGCCCAGAAATGCAGTTTTTACCGCAGCGCGTGCGGGCTTTGATCGACTTTGTGGCCGACCATTTTTCGGGCAAGACCAGCCCCCGAGATGCTTGAGGTGCGGGCCGAGAAGGTCTGTTGCGCCTGAATTGATAAGATAGTTCCGCCAGAGCTGGGAATATTGGAATATTCTTCTTTTAAGAGTGGTGGTAAATCCACGATAAACCCCATATTAAGTGCGTCACGAATCCATCAGGCAGAAAAACAGTCCCGTGTTCGACCTACCGGCGCAGCGTGCGCATCTCTCCGAAAAATATGATCTGACCCCATCGCCCGAGCTTGCCGCAAGCATGAGCGATATCTATGACCGCATGTCCCGCGTGGTCTCGCCCGTCGATTGGGCGATCTATGCGCCCTATGTCAAGGCGATCAACGACCTGAAGGTCGAGCGCAACGCGGTCATTCTGGGCCATAACTACATGACGCCCGAAATTTACCATGGCATTTCGGATTTCGGCGGCGACAGCCTGCAACTGGCGATCAAAGCGACCGAGGTCGAGGCGGATGTGATTGTGCAATGCGGTGTGCATTTCATGGCCGAGACATCCAAGATCCTTAGCCCGGACAAGACGGTCCTGATGCCGGATATGGAGGCGGGATGCTCGCTGGCGGAATCGATCACCGCCGAAGGGATCGAGGAAATGCGTCGCCGGTATCCAGGCGCGCCGGTTGTGTCTTATGTGAACACCACGGCCGAGGTCAAAGCGGCGTCAGATATTTGTTGTACTTCGTCGAATGCCGCCCAGATTGTTGCGGCGCAAGACAGTCACACGGTCATTATGACGCCGGATCAGTATCTGGCGCAGAACGTGGCACGCGATGTGCCGCAGAAAAATGTGGTCTGGTGGGAAGGGTCGTGCATCGTGCATGAACAATACAGCCCGCAGGATTTGCGCGATTTCCGGGAATGGAATCCAGGCACCCGCCTGATTGCACATCCTGAATGCCCACCGGACGTTGTGGCCGAGGCAGATTTCTCGGGCTCCACCAGCGGTATCATCAAATACGTCACCGATGAAAAACCGGAAAAGGCGCTGCTGATCACCGAATGTTCGATGGCCTCAAACATCGCCGACGAACTGCCCGAGGTCGAGTTTGTGGGCCCCTGCAACATGTGCCCCTACATGAAGAAGATCACGCTGGAGAAGGTGCTGTTCGCGCTTGATACCATGACCGGGCAGGTCGAGGTTGACGCCGAAGTGGCGGACAAGGCCCGCCTGTCGGTGCAACGCATGATCGACTTGTCACGCCAGCTGGGTATTTGATCCGCGACATGCAGAGCGTTGAGACGCCGCGTGTGGTCATCATCGGCGCCGGGCTGGCGGCAGTCTATGCGGCCCTGAAGCTGGCCCCTTGCCCTGTGGTGATGATTTCGCCTGAACCGCTTGGATTGGGTGCAAGCTCGGCCTGGGCACAAGGCGGCGTTGCCGCTGCCATGGCGCGGACGGACAGCCCCGAAGCGCACGCGGACGACACCATGCGCGCCGGGGCCGGGTCGGTCCTGCGCGAGGTGGCCGAGTTCGTCACCAATGCCGCACCGGAACATATTTATGATCTGTCCGACTTGGGCACCGGGTTTGATCGCACCGCCGATGGTGGGTTCGTGCAATCGCGCGAGGCCGCGCATTCCGCAGCCCGCGTGGTCCGCGTCAAGGGCGATCAGGCCGGAACCGAGATCATGCGTGCTTTGATCGAGGAGGTGCGCCGAACGCCGTCGATTCAAGTGATCGAGGGCGCGCAGGCCGTCGGGCTGGAAAGCGACGGTACACAAGTGACCGGCGTTTACCTGACCCGCGCCGATGCCGCCAATGCGCCGCCGATATTGCTGCGCGGATCAGCGCATGTTCTCGCCACGGGGGGATCCTCGGGCCTTTATGCCCAAACCACCAATCCTGCACGTATCCGCGGGCAGGGGATCGGCATGGCTGCTCGCGCAGGTGCGCGCATTGCAGATGCCGAATTTGTACAGTTTCATCCCACCGCCATCGACGTGGGCGAGGACCCGACGCCACTGGCAACCGAGGCGCTTCGGGGCGACGGTGCCATCCTGATCGACAGCGCCGGCCACCGGTTTATGCCCGACATCCACCCTGACGCGGAACTGGCCCCCCGCGACACGGTTGCGCGCGCCGTTTACCTGCAGGCGCAGGCGGGCAAACGCCCGGCATTGGACACGCGCCAGGCCATCGGGGCCGAGATGGCTAGGCAATTCCCCGCGGTCACCGAGGCCTGTTTGCGCAACGGTGTCGATCCTGCGACCGACCCCATCCCCGTGACCGCTTCGGCGCATTATCACATGGGCGGGGTTGAGACCGATCTGGCCGGGCGCAGCTCACTGATTGGGCTGTGGGTGTGCGGCGAGGCAGCCTCGACCGGGTTGCATGGGGCGAACCGGCTGGCGTCGAACGGGTTGCTTGAGGCGTTGGTGTTTGCCCGCTCATGCGCGCGCGACATTTCAACCGCTGTGAATCCGCAGGACGCGGCTGAGGTGAACATTTGTTTTACCACCGGTGGTGAGCCGATCAATGAACGGGACGTGGCGGCCCTGCGCGAAACCATGACCGAACATGTAGGTGTGGTGCGCGACGGTACCGGTCTGCGCCAAGCGTTGACGAAAATCGCGGCGTTGGAATCCCGGCATGCGGGCTCTGATCTGTTTCTGAACATGACCGCCACCGCCACCCTGATCGCGGCTGCCGCGCTGCTGCGCGAAGAAAGTCGCGGTGCCCATTCCCGATCCGATTTCCCTGATCTTACTCCCGGCCCCGGCCAACGCTCGGCCCTGACGCTGAGCGAGGCGCTGGCCCTGCGGGACCGTATTGCAAAGGACACAGAATGAAATATCCGGCCTTGCCCGACTTGATCCTTGAACCGATGGTACGGTCCGCGCTGATGGAGGATTTGGGGGCCAATGGCGACGTTACCACCCTGACCGTAATCCCTGCAGATGCCACCTATTCTGCCCGGCTGAACGCGCGCGAGGATGCGGTGGTCTCGGGTATGCAGGTGGCGGCGCTGGCGTTCCGTCTGGTCGACCCGACACTGCATGTCACCACCCACATCGCCGACGGCCAACGCTGCACAAAAGGTGATACGTTGATGGAAATTGAGGGCAGCGCCGCTTCGATCCTGTCGGGTGAGCGGGTGGCGCTGAACTATGCCGGGCGCATGGCCGGGGTGGCGACCGCGACGGCGGCGCTGGTGGCCGAGACCAAAGGCGCCAATGCTCGCATCACCTGCACCCGCAAGACCACGCCCGGCCTGCGTATTGTCGAAAAACAAGCGGTTCTGCATGGTGGCGGGTTCAATCACCGCTTTTCCCTGTCCGATGCGATCCTGATCAAGGACAACCACATCGCCGCAGCCGGTGGGGTGCGCGCCGTGCTTGAGGCCACCAAGGCCCGCGCCTCGCACATGATGAAGGTCGAGATCGAAGTGGACACGCTGGACCAACTGGCCGAAGTGCTGGAGGTCGGCGGGGCCGATGTCGTGTTGCTGGACAACATGCCACCCGAGACATTGAAACAGGCGGTGGCACTGGTCGACGGTCGGATCGTGACCGAGGCATCGGGCAACATCAGCCGCGACACCGTGGCCGCCGTGGCGGCAACCGGCGTGGATTACATTTCATCCGGGGCGCTGACTCATTCCTATCGCACTATCGATATCGGGCTGGATTTCTGAACCAACTCAAACCCTCTCGCGGATGGGGGCCGCTCCGGTGCCATTCCCTCTGACCGCCCGCGAATAGTGATAGTGACCTATGTCAATGACGGCTCTGCGCCAGTGTTGTTCATTGGGGGCATATCGCTGGCCGGGCTGTGCAATCCTGATTGCCGTGCTCATGGGCAGTTTGGGGGTGTGATGGCTTTCGGCGGCCCAAGCTCCAACTAAGAAGAGGCTCGCGTTGAACGCGCTGGGTTGGAAGAGGTGTTTGACCGGTTGGAGGGCTCAAATGGCTGATGGATGTGGTTGCGACCAGCACGCTCGGATGTATCTGACGGTGACAGAGGCTTTGGCTCGCGGACTGGCCGTTGCCGATCCGATTGCCGAGACCGAAACCGTGTCCCTGATCGATGCGACGGGTCGGATGTTGGCTAAGGATTGCACCAGCAAAGTGGACATGCCCGCCTTCGACAATTCCGCCATGGATGGCTTTGCCGTCCGCACGGCTGATCTGGGCAAAGGGCCCGTGTTCAACCTGCCGGTGGCGGGACGCATCGCCGCCGGGGACAGCGGTGCCCATGGTACGCCAGCGGGTGCGGCCTTGCGCATTTTTACCGGTGCCCCGGTGCCCACCGATTTCGACGCCGTGCTGATGCAGGAGGATTGCGAGGCCACCACCGGAGGTATCCGATTTACCCGCCGTCCCAAACCTGGCCAACATATCCGCCGCGCGGGGGAGGACTTGAAGGCCGGTGCCCCGATCCTGTCGCAAGGATGCGAGATCACCGCGCGCGAAGCTGCAGCACTGGCTTCGGCCGGGTATGGCGATGTGAATGTATTCCGGAAGCTGAAGGTCACCCTTTTTTCCACCGGTAATGAGCTGCAACAACCCGGTGAACCGCTGGGCCCGGGCCAGATTTACAACTCGAACCGCTATATGCTGCGGGCTTTGCTGAACAAGCCGTGGATTGATCTGATGGATATAGGCCCGGTCGCAGATGACCCCGAGCGGCTGGAGCAGGTGTTGCGGCAGGCCTGCGATGATGCCGATCTCATTGTCACAACGGGTGGTGTTTCGGTGGGGGATGAAGATCACATGCCGCGCCTGTTTGAAGCCATTGGCGGCCAGATTGACGTGATGAAGGTGGCCATGAAACCGGGTAAGCCGATCATTTTCGGTCGGCGCGGCGACGCGCTTTATGTCGGGCTGCCGGGCAATCCGGTTTCGGCTTTTGTGACATGGCAGATCATCGGGTCGCACATGATGGCACGTCGGGCTGGTCTGCGTCCTACGCCGCCAACCCCGGAACAGGCGGTGCTGGCCGAACCGCTGCAGCGCCACGCTGGGCGTCAGGAATACCGTCCGGTCATGATCGACGACACGACTTCCGACGGCGTTCCACGGCTGCGTTTGATGGCACCTTCATATAGCGGCCGGGTTGCGACGCTTGCACAGGCGGATGGTCTTGCAGTCATCCCTGCGGAAACCGAAACGCTGCCACAAGGTCATAAGTTGCCGTTTCTTCGTTTTTGAAACAGATGCCCGGATCAACTTAGGTTTTTGTACATATAGGTCGTAGGCTCTAGCCGGTCCTCAAGCGGATTGCGGCAATAGTCCGGGATCTCTCCGGCGATCTGAAAGCCTAGGCTTTGATACAGGATGCGTGACGGGTCTGTACTGCGTGTGTCAAGCACCAGCAAGGTACGGCCCAGCTGGATAGCCCGGTCCTGAAGCGCCGCCATCAAGACCCGCCCCAAACCCCGGCGTCTGGCGCTGGGGTGAACCAGCAGTTTGGCCACATCGGCCCGATGTGGCTGGTTGGGCATCGTCGCGGGGATCAATTGCACCGTGCCCACAATGCGTTCGTTTTCACGAAAGACGAACAGGTCCAGCGAGCCGGTCTGTACGTTGGGCCGCACCCGGTCTTGCCAATAGGAGCGGGCCTGATCCGATGAAAAGGGCAGGATGAACCCGATACTGGCCCCGTCCTGTACACAAGCGTGCAGGATATCGGTCAGGTCGTCCAAGGCGGTGTCAAAGCTGCAATCGTCGATGCGTGTAATCATATCAGCACCAGTAGGTACCGTGCCCCACGCGCGGGCGTTGTTTCAAACCGCGTGGGACCCGCAAGGTGATAGCGCAGGCAATCGCCGCCATTCAAATCATGGGCAACGCCGTCTACGGTCAGTTTCAGCGCGCCGTCCAACATGATCAGGTGATGTTCTTGCCCAGGTTTTGGTGGCGCATCGTACGTGATTATCGCATCGGGGGGCAGGTGACCTTCCAGCACCTCTCCGCTAAGCCCAGTGGCGGGCGGAGATACCGAGCGACGGGTAAATCCGGTTTCCGGGTCGCGCCATTCGGGTTGCCGTTCGAACGGTACGCGAGGGTCGAAACTGTCTTCGACCATCATCAGCAGACGCGACATCGGCAGGCCAAAAGCTGCACAGAGCCGCCCCAGCGTTTCAGCGGTCGGGCTGACATCGCCCTTTTCCATCCGCGAAAGCGTGGCGCGGCTAATGCCGCTGTGTTCGGCCAGTTGGTCCAGTGACCACCCATGGCTCCGGCGCAGTTCGTTCAGACGGTTGGCGAGGCGGTTCGAGAGATCATCCAGCATGTTCATATGTGAGAATATCGTTCATTATAGAGATTATTCTGCAAAAATATGTAATATGCAATAAAAAAGGGCGCAGAAATTTCTGCGCCCTTCAAAGTGTTAAGGTCTCGTGCACTGGGTTATTTCCAGCCAGCCTCGTTGAAGATTTTTTGCGCTTCAGGAAGGTTCTTGGCGACCTCGGACAGGTTCACTTCATCTGCCTTGAACTCACCCAGTGACTTGACCGAGTCCGCAAGTGCGACGCCGTTCACCGCCGGGAACTCGTCATTGCCGGCCGAGAAATATTGCTGGGCCGAGTCGCTGGCCAGGTATTCCAGGAACAGGACCGCATTGTCCTTGTTCGGTGCATTCGCGGCGACACCGGCCCCGGACAGGTTCATGTGCGCGCCAGTGCTGTCGTTGTTAGGGAACACCCAGCCGATTGAGTCGATTTCCGACGAAACGCCTTTGACATCTTTGCGGATGGCGCGGGCAAAGTAATAGGTGTTCGACACGGCGATATCACATTCGCCCGAAACAATGCCACGCAGCTGGTCGGTGTCGCCGCCCTGCGGATCGCGCGCCATGTTGGCGACGATGCCTTCGGCCCAGGCTTTGGCGGCTTCAGGTCCTTCGTGGGTGATGATCGATGCCAGAAGCGTTTGGTTATATGTGTTGCTGGACGAGCGGATGCAGACCAGACCCTTGTATTCAGGTTTCGCCAGATCGGCGTAGGTGGCCGGCGGGTTGGCTACGTTTTCTTTGTCGAAAAAGATAATGCGGCCACGCTGCGAAAAGCCGAACCATTGGTTGTCATTGTCTTGCAGATTGGCAGGGATACGTTCTTCGAGCACTGCACTGTCGACCGGTTGCAAAATGCCCGCGTCTTTGGCCCGCGCCAGACGCGAGGTGTCTACGGTCAACAGGATGTCCGCGGGCGAGTTGGCGCCCTCAGCTTCCATCCGTGCAATGAGTTCGTCGGCCTTGCCTTCGATACGGTTGATGGTGATGCCGGTCGCCTCTTCGAAATCAGAATAGAGACGTTCGTCGGTGTCGTAGTGGCGTGACGAGTACAGGTTCAGTTCACCTTCGGCGGCGGCAGAGGTAGCAACCAAAGCCATCAGAGCGGCGGCAACGCAGGTAGAGGATTTCAGCATCATTTGTCCCAACATTGAAAATCGTGGCGGGCATTAACCCGACTGATTTGGTCAATTAAACGATTCTGAGGGGGATGCAAGGAAATCTGACAAATTTAGTTGGTCAAAATGTCGCTCGCCTTTCCTGCTGCGCACTTGCTGTCAGGATCGACGCTGTTTGCTCTGTCTTCCTTCCGGTTGCGGTGGTGCGGGTGACGGCGCCGGCTCAGGTTCGGGATCGTCGCTGAGTACCGGTTCCTTGGTCAGCATGGCCTGAGTTACAGCTTCCATGTATTTTTGCAGCATGACCGGCGGATCGGCCGGTGCGAGTTTGATGGTCAACCTGCTTGCACCTTCCTGACTATAGGCATAGCGCGAGGAATAGCTGGCGTTGACCTGGGCCGCCACGGGCCCCCAGCCGCCTTTCACTGAAGCGCCACCTGATTTTTCGGTCTGTTTGGTCATCGAGATCGCCATTTTGACCTCTATCTCGGCCTCCTGCACCGCATAGAATGCAGGGAGGAATCCCATCGACACGAGGCTGAATTCTTTGGCGGGGCCGTCGGGATTGGAGAGATCGGGAAGCAGGATTTTTTGGTCGGCCATATATTTAGCCATGTCGGTCGAATGACGATCCAACTCGCTTTGTGATTCAGCGACCGAAAGTGCCAGCTTTTGAACCATTTCTGCAAAGGGAACGTTCAGCAGTTCTTGCCCGATACTCATTGTTCAAACTCCTTTTGAAAAATTTGTGTTCACTCGATGATTTTCGTTTTTGACCGCCTTCGGACCGAAAACGTAACTTTCGATGCGTTCTGGCTGACCGCCTGTTTCTTGGCGTTGGTTGCGATCTGTGCCTTATTGCCATCTTGGCCCAGCCCGACCACGGCCTCGACCTTTACATTGTCGATGGTAAACTCGCTGCTTCCGTCTGAACCGGCGAGAATCTGTTCGCCCAGTGCCTGTGAAAATTCCTGAGCGTCGACAACCTGAGTGTCTTCGTCGCCCGAATTCATTTCTGACCGACCCTGGGCCAACGGGTTTGTTACCGGAGACCCCGTGCCCATCAGCATGCCGCCGCCGCCTTCTTCCAGATCGTCAATCCGATTCTGCAGGTCCGAAATTGTTTGAAGCAAAGTGGTCTCGCGCTGCTCCATTGCGGTAAGACGGTCAGCAAGTGACTGCAACAGTGTCGCAAAGGCTTCGGGCAATTCGGTGACGCGTACATCAATAGGTGGCCTCTTGGGGGCCTTAACTGTCTTACGTGCCATCGGTGTCCTCTGGTGACCTGTTGTCATCTACTGGGCCCGGAGCAAAGCGCATGCGCATGGTCGATGCGCTTTTGGTGTCGACCGTATCGGTCTGGGTCAACTTCGGTCCCATGAAGATCGAGATGATTGCGGGCCGCTTGCCTTCTTCCGTCTTAGTGCTCATCTCCATTACGACTTTCAATTCCACATCGACATCCTGCATGTGATAGAAAACCGGTGGGATGCCCATGTCGCGAAGCTCCTGCGGGTAGTTCTTCAGGGCGTTCAACTGGTCGAGGCTTAGTTGCTCGGCGGCTTGCGCCACGCTCCTGCCAATATCCGCGACCATATCGGTCAGGGTCGTTCCGAGTATTTCACCGTCGGCCAAGTTGACCTCCCGTCATCGAAAATCCGGAGAACGTTAACACGAGAACGCTCTATCACAACGCGAAATATCAAATTCAAACATGCCTGGCCCCTTGCCGGGCTAGACACAGGCGAAAAAAATATTTGGAAAACAAAAAAACCGCGCTCGAAGGCGCGGTTTCTTTAAGTGGTTATGTGCAGTTCTTAGCCCTGACGAGCTTTGAACTTGCGCTGCGTCTTGTTGATCACGTAGACGCGGCCTTTGCGACGCACAATACGGCAATCACGGTGCCGGTTCTTGAGCGAGCGGAGCGAGTTCTTGACCTTCATTGGTCTGTCTCCAATCTGCGGCGCCTTCATCAAGGACGTGGCCAGCGCCTGGGTTAGTCGGGTGCCCCGGAAGCCCGGAACAGTGAAATCATGGTGGGCGGTACAAGGATCGAACTTGTGACCCCTTCGATGTCAACGAAGTGCTCTACCGCTGAGCTAACCGCCCACGTCCCGTTGCGTTGTCCTACCCCATAACGAAATGGGGCGCGGAACCCCGCGCCGGTAGCGGGGTCTATAAAAGGAGTCGCAAAGGGGTTCAAGGGGTTTGGTAGAACTATTTTCCGGTCTATGTTCAATGCGAACAAGGAGTCACCATGCCGAACGCCCCCTATGTATTGGACATGCCCGCCAGACGCACGTCATGCGTGGTGTTTTCTTCTCCTCATAGTGGTCGGAGTTACCCTCAAACGCTGTTGAACCGCACGGTTCTAAGTGAAAATGTGATTCGATCCTCGGAAGATGCCTTTGTAGATCAGCTGTTTTCTGCGGCGGCTGAATTTGGCGCGCCGTTGATCTCGGCAGTGTTGCCGCGGGCGTATCTGGATCTGAACCGCAGTGCCGAGGAGCTGGATCCGGCACTGGTCCAAGGGGCGCGACGTTCCGGGCATAACCCCCGGGTGGCATCCGGGTTGGGGGTGATTCCCCGCGTGGTGGCCAATGGGCGTGCGATCTATCGCGGCAAGCTGACAATGGACGAGGCGCGCCTGCGCATCGACACCTGCTGGCGGCCTTATCATGCACGTCTCAAATCCTTGTTGGCCGAATCACTCGACGTCTTCGGCCAGGCGATATTGATCGATTGCCACTCGATGCCGCATGAGGCGGTCGCCATGGCCAGCAACGCGAAATCCAAGCGGCCAGATGTGGTGCTGGGGGACAGGTTTGGCGCGTCCGCCTCGACCGAGGTTGTGGATCGGATCGAAGCGGCCTTTGTGTCCGCCGGGCTGAACGTGGCACGTAACGCGCCCTTTGCCGGGGCGTATGTGACCCAGACCTATGGCCGCCCCGCCCGTCATCAACATGCGGTACAGATCGAAGTTGACCGGGCGCTTTATATGGACGAGGCCAACATCGTGCCGAATGAGAATTTTGCCCTTTTTCAAGAAATTCTGCGCGACATCATTCAGGAAATCGCCAGCATTGGCGATGATCCGGTCCGCCTGGCGGCCGAGTAAGCTCAGCGCAGCGCGCGGCCTTTCACAATTGCATCATTGCCAAAGCGGCGCCGAATCTCGTCGGTGGCGCGTTCGGCCTGTGATCGCTGAGTTGCTCCGGGATCCAGCAAATCGCCCGATATATCGGCCTGCGCTTCGGGGCACAAATCAGACAAGCCAACGCCCAGCAATCGATATGGCCCCTGATCGCCAACCTGGTCGAAAAGGCCACGGGCCGTGCGATAAAGGCGATCGGCAATCTGGGTGGCATCGCGCAGGGAAATGCGCCGGGTGATGATCTTGTGATTGGCTCGTTTGAGTTTCAGGGTGACAACACGCCCGGCCAATCCTTTGGCCTTTGCCCTGTCCGCCACCTTTTCGGAAAGGCGCCAGATGTGCCCATCCAAAATATCCAAACTGGCGGTATCTTCGAAAAACGTCGTTTCGTTGCTGATGGATTTCATCGGCTCATGGGCCGAGACGCGTCGCTTGTCCTGCCCGCGCGCCAGATGCCACAGCCGGTAACCCATTGATCCGAACCGTGCGGTCAGCGCCTCTTGGTCCCAGCGCAGCAGGTCGGAAAAACTGCGGATACCCGCGCGATCCAGCGATTCCTGCGCGGCAGGGCCGATGCCCCAGATCAGCCGCACGGGTTTGTCGTACAGGAACTCAGCCGTTTCCGCCTTTCCGATCACCGAGAATCCGCGGGGCTTGTCGAGGTCCGAGGCGACCTTGGCCAGAAACTTGTTGTGCGACAGCCCGATAGAGCCGGTCACGCCCAACTCATCCTTCATCCGCCCAACCAGCCGCGCCAGCATAACGGCAGGCGGCGCGCCATGCAGGCGCTGCGTGCCGGACAGGTCCATGAACGCCTCGTCCAGCGACAGCGGTTCGACCACCGGGGTCAGTTCGTCCATCATCTTGCGAATCTCGCGCGACACTTCGGCATAGACCGACATGCGCGGCTTGATCACCACCGCCTCGGGGCACAGTTGCAAGGCTTTGAACATCGGCATGGCCGACCGCACCCCGCGAATGCGCGCCACATAACAAGCGGTCGACACCACGCCGCGTTTGCCGCCGCCGATGATTACCGGCTTGTCGGCCAACTCGGGATTGTCCCGCTTTTCGACCGAAGCATAGAAGGCATCGCAATCCATATGTGCGATGGACAGATCAAACAGCTCGGGATGCGCCTTGATCCGCGGGCTGCCGCAGGCAGTGCAGCGCCGTTCGTCGGTCAATGTGGTCAGGCAATCTCGGCAGAGACCGGGCATGAAATCTTCCCGCCTTTCATGCGATTCAATTAGTGGTTTCCTTATACCAGCCCCAGGTGTGGCACGAAATGCCAGCGATTACTGAAAGCAGGGTCATGTCCGAAAGAAGACCCCCCGCGAAGTGGCGGGGGGAGGTGACGGACCTCAGGAAGAGAGGGTCCGCGGGGAGTATCACACCCCTAGAATCGCGCAAAACCGCCAATTTCGATAGGACCGAGGTCACACATGAGAAACTCGTATTTTTCATGTGTGTTTTGGGGCACAGCGGCGATTTGGCACGGTTGGGCCGGAAAGTGACGTTAGGTCAACTGGTTGCAAGCCGTTTCTGCGCGGAAATTCGCTGATCTGGTGGCACTTGTCAGTGATGTGTCAAGGAATTTAACTCAGCAAGAACCGCCTGGGCTGCGGCTTTTGGGTCCTGTGCCTGATAGATCGGGCGGCCAACAACGATGTGATCGGCACCGTCGCTGATTGCACTGGCCGGGGTGGCCACACGTTTCTGATCGCCCAATGCTGCGCCTGCTGGTCGGACACCTGGAGTAACGATCAGACGACCTTCGGCCTGGGGCAGGGCGCGGATTAGCGCGGCCTCTTGCGGGCTGGCGATGACGCCATCGGCCCCGGCCTCTAGCGCGCGTGCCGCACGTTCGACCACCAGTTCCTGCACGTTGCCCTCTTTCAGCAGGCTGGCATCCAGATCGTCGCGGTTCAGCGAGGTCAGGATGGTCACGGCGAGGATTTTAAGGTCCTTGCCCGTAGCACCCTCTTTCGCGGCGCGTACCACATGGGGATCACCATGCACGGTCAGGAAATCCAGATCGAACTGTGCTAACCCGCGCACAGCGTTTTCCACTGTGTTGCCGATGTCGAACAGCTTCATGTCCAGAAAAATGCGCTTGCCGTGATCCTGTTTCAGCTCATTAGCCAGGGCCAGCCCGCCCCCGGTCAGCATACCCAGCCCGATCTTGTAGAAAGATACGGCATCGCCCAGCCGCTCGGCCATGGCCAGACCTTGCAAGGCGTTTGGAACATCAAGGGCAACGATCAGGCGGTCATCGGACATGGGGCAAGCTCCTTTTTGGCAAACGTCTGCGTCCTAACGGGTTCCGCGCCTTGTGTCCATGCAGGACCGATGTTTGATCGAAGTCGCATTCCTCATGACTGAGTGTGCTATGGTCCTCCCGTTACAAAGAACATTTAAGATGGGGGACTCATGAAACAGTTTGCGGGTGTGGGGTTTGTTTTGTCTTTGGTTGGCTGTCAGCAAATGCCGTTGCAGCCAGAGGCCGCAGATACGGTCATCAGATCCCCGACCAATCAGGACCTGCGCCTTGTGCGCGGCTATCGTTCGACCGACGATGATTGCCAGTTAACCGGCGAAACGGCCTTTACCGTCGATTTTCTGGATGACGCGGCTGATCTTGTGTCCTGCCCCTCAGGCAGCGATGCGGCGCAATCATTGGTCGACATGTATAATGCACGGCAAGTCGCAAAAACCGGAGGGTATACAGTCTATTCCGTACCGCGCCGTTAAGTGCGGATTCTGCGGCTTAGCCTCTTGAACCGTCAAAGATATTTCCCAGATTGAATGTGAGGCCCAGACCGAAGCGTGCCGCCAAGCGGGCGCATCACATTCAGGGCGCTTGAGATAAAGGAGAATGCTATGGACTTGAACAAGTTCACCGAGCGGGCACGGGGGTTCGTGCAGGCGGCGCAGACGATTGCGCTGCGCGAGGGGCACCAGAGGTTGGAGCCCACACATATTTTGAAAGCATTGATGGATGACGATCAGGGGCTGGCCAGCAACCTGATCACACGTGCAGGTGGCGCGCCGAACCGCGTGGTCGAGGCGCTGGATGCTGCGATGGCCAAAATCCCGAAGGTCAGCGGCGACGCAAGCCAGATTTACATGGACGGCCAGACCGCCAAGGTGTTGGACGAGGCCGCCAAGATTGCCACCAAAGCGGGCGACAGCTTTGTGCCGGTCGAACGTGTGTTGATGGCGTTGTGCATGGTGAAATCCAAAGCCAAGGACGCTTTGGACGCCGGAGCCGTGTCTGCGCAAAAGCTGAACGAAGCGATCAACGATATTCGTAAGGGCCGCACCGCTGACAGTGCGTCGGCGGAGGAGGGCTATGACGCGCTCAAAAAATACGCGCGCGACCTGACCGAGGCTGCAGCCGAGGGCAAGATCGACCCGATCATCGGACGGGATGAGGAAATCCGTCGCTCAATGCAGGTTCTGTCGCGTCGTACCAAGAACAATCCGGTTCTGATCGGGGAACCCGGCGTCGGTAAGACCGCGATTGCCGAAGGTATGGCCCTGCGCATTATCAATGGTGATGTGCCGGAATCGCTGAAGGACAAGAAACTGCTGGCGCTGGACATGGGCGCGCTGATCGCCGGTGCAAAGTACCGCGGTGAATTCGAAGAACGCCTCAAGGCTGTTCTGACCGAGGTCACCGAGGCCGCCGGTGAGATTATCCTGTTCATCGACGAGATGCACACATTGGTCGGTGCCGGTAAATCCGACGGTGCGATGGATGCCGCCAACCTGATCAAGCCCGCGCTTGCACGGGGTGAACTGCATTGTATCGGTGCAACCACGCTGGACGAGTACCGCAAATACGTCGAAAAAGACGCGGCCCTTGCGCGACGGTTCCAGCCAGTGATGGTGCAGGAGCCGACGGTCGAGGACACCATCAGCATTCTTCGCGGTATTAAAGAGAAGTATGAGCTGCACCACGGTGTGCGCATCTCGGACTCGGCACTGGTGTCGGCGGCGACCCTGTCGCATCGCTATATCACCGACCGGTTCCTACCTGACAAAGCTATCGATTTGGTCGATGAGGCGGCGTCGCGTCTGCGGATGGAGGTAGACTCCAAGCCAGAAGAACTCGATCAACTTGATCGTCAGATTCTGCAGATGCAGATCGAGGAAGAAGCGCTGAAGCTTGAGGATGACGCAGCCTCCAAGGATCGTCTGGAAACCTTGCAAAAGGATCTGGCCGACCTGCAGGAGAAATCCGCCGAGATGACCGCCCAGTGGCAGGCCGAACGCGATAAGCTGGCAGGTGCGCGTGATCTGAAGGAGCAGCTCGACAAGGCGCGGGCCGATCTGGAGATCGCTAAGCGCGAAGGAAACCTCGCCAAGGCGGGTGAACTGTCCTACGGCGTCATCCCCGAGCTTGAGAAAAAGCTGACTGAGGCCGAAAACGCCGAAAGCAACGCCATGATGGCCGAGGAAACGGTGCGTCCGGAACAGATCGCTTCGGTGGTCGAACGCTGGACGGGTATCCCGACTTCGAAAATGCTGGAAGGTGAGCGCGAGAAGCTGCTGCGGATGGAAGACGATCTGCATTCCCGCGTGATCGGTCAGGATGCGGCGGTGACTGCCGTGGCCAACGCCGTGCGCCGTGCACGTGCTGGCCTGAATGATGAGGGTCGCCCGCTGGGTTCGTTCCTGTTCCTCGGACCGACTGGCGTGGGTAAGACCGAATTGACCAAGGCCGTGGCGAACTTCCTGTTCGATGACGACAACGCGATGGTGCGCATCGACATGTCCGAGTTCATGGAGAAACACGCGGTTGCCCGTCTGATCGGTGCCCCTCCGGGCTATGTCGGTTATGATGAAGGCGGTGTGCTGACCGAAGCCGTGCGGCGTCGGCCCTATCAGGTCGTGCTGTTTGACGAGGTCGAAAAGGCGCATCCGGATGTGTTCAATGTGCTGCTGCAGGTTCTGGACGATGGTGTGCTGACCGATGGTCAGGGCCGCACCGTGGACTTCAAGCAGACGCTGATCATTCTGACGTCGAACCTCGGCTCTCAGGCGCTCAGCCAGTTGCCCGAAGGTGCGGACAGTGCGCAGGCCAAACGCGACGTGATGGATGCGGTCCGGGCGCATTTCCGGCCGGAATTCCTGAATCGTCTGGACGAAACGATCATCTTTGACCGGCTCAAGCGGGCCGATATGGATGGCATCGTTGATATCCAGATGGCACGCCTGCAGAAACGTCTGACCGCCCGCAAGATCGAGCTGGCACTGGACGATGGTGCCAAGGAATGGCTGGCGAACGAAGGCTATGATCCGGTCTTTGGTGCGCGTCCGCTGAAACGCGTGATTCAGCGCGCGCTTCAGAACCCATTGGCCGAAGCCCTGCTGGCCGGCGAGATCAAGGACGGCGAGACTGTCCCGGTGACCACCGGAGCCGAAGGTCTGATCATCGGTGACAGGCTGGGCACGTCAGATCGACCCCGCCCGGACGATGCCGTGGTGCATTGATCTGAGATTGGAAACCAGAAAGACCCGCCAAACTGGCGGGTTTTTTTTTACACCTTGGCAAAATGCCCATTCAGAAAAACAGCGATTTCCGTCAGCGAGGCATCGGCTTCGGGTATCTCCGGGTAAAACTCGAACACGTGCCACATGCCCTCCCATACACGCAGGGTGCAGTCGGCGCCGGCCTGTCGCAGCAGGCGATCCAGACGCACGCAACCGCTCAACAAATGATCGCGGGTTCCCGAAGTCAGAAAGACGGGTGGAAAGTCTGCGTCGAAGAGGCCGTAAATCGGAGATACGTCAGGGGCTGTCAGGTCGACCTCTTTGCCAACATAACAGTCACGGAAAAAGTCGATTTCAGACTGATTTAGAAACGGGTCGCGATCTGCCAGTCCGCTGTCCCCGTTGTTCTGCAGGTCGACAAAAGGTGAAAGCAGGGCCAGTGCCGTTGGTAACGGAACGCCATTTGCGCGCATTCTGTGGACTGCAGCCAATGCAAGATTTCCCCCGGCAGATTCTCCACACAGGCAAGCCCCAGGCGTTTCGGCCAGTACAGACGAGATGACTGCGGTGCAGGCATCAAGGGCCGCCGGGTATGGCGCTTCGGGGGCCAAGGGATAGTCCGGTGCAATCACAACCGCGCCGGTCTTGGCCGCCAGCCAGGCTGAGATTGGCAAATCCTCAAACGGGCTGCCAAGGGTAAAGCCGCCGCCGAACAGATAGACCAACCTGCGGCCAGAGCGCGGTTCGGCAGGAGTGATAACCATGCAACGCACACCGCCAATTGTTTCATCGGACAGTGCAACGCCGGACATTTCTACGGCTGCGGTACAACTGTCTGCGTAATCCTCTCGCAACATAGCCCGCATTTCGGGAAGAGGCTGCGTTAGATCCCGAATTGCGGCTTGTTCGGCATAAGATGCAGCCTTGGCACTGATTGCGGCGGGGGCGGGCATAGGTTTGTTTTTTCTGTGGTTCATACCATTGATATCGCAATGTCAGCAGGCGCAAGGGATCTAATGGATGCAGGTATGCTTTGACGGTTTCCCCAAAAACACCGCACTACGTCTGTCGATCCATTGCAAAGCCTGCACGTTCCGGGCCTGAATTGCAAAGCTTAGCTTGGTTGGGAACGTTCTGAAGCCCACGCTTACAGGCGACTACGTTACAATCTCGTCGCTCAATCGTGACGCTCATTACCTTGGCACTGTGCTATCAGCGATCTACCTCATACCCGAGGTGTTTTGACAACGGAGACATACATGGCGCATCGCTGGACCAATACATTGACACATGCGGACGTCACCCCAAGGGCGGCGTTTTTGAACCGGCGTCAGGTTATGGCCGGGCTGGCAGGTGTCGGACTGGCGGGGATGGCGCGCGGCGCGGCGGCGCAAGAAGCGCTGGAGCCGAACACCTGGGAAGAGATCACGTCTTATAACAACTTTTATGAATTCGGGACCGGCAAGGATGATCCTGCCAAATATGCCGGTGCGCTGACCACCGAACCATGGAGTGTTAAGATCGACGGTCTGGTCGACAATCCGGGCGACTATGACTTTAAGGATATCATGTCCGAGATGACGGTCGAAGAACGCATCTATCGTTTCCGGTGTGTCGAGGCCTGGTCGATGGTGATCCCGTGGAACGGGTTCGAACTGGCTGATCTTCTGAACATGGCAGGTGTTCAGGAAGGGGCCAAATACGTGGCCTTTGAAACCGCCTTGATCCCCGATGAGATGCCGGGCGTGCGCTACCCGATTCTGGAGTGGCCTTACCGCGAGGGTCTGCGCTTGGATGAGGCGATGCATCCGCTGACCATCATGGCGACGGGTATTTATGATCGGCCGATCCCAAACCAGAATGGTGCGCCGCTGCGTTTGGTGGTGCCGTGGAAATACGGCTTCAAGTCGATCAAGTCGATCGTGCGGATCACTCTGACAGAAGAAGAGCCACCCACCAGCTGGAACATGTCGGCGCCACGTGAGTATGGCTTCTATAGTAACGTGAACCCGAACGTGAACCATCCGCGCTGGTCGCAAGCCTCGGAACGTGAAATCGGCGGCGGTCTCTTTGCCAAGCGTATCCCAACCCTGATGTTCAACGGCTATGAGAACGAGGTCGCCGGGCTGTACGAAGGCATGGATCTTTCGCAATACTATTAAGTCTATGCAGCAGGTGAATCATATATTACGCCGTATTCCCGCTTGGGCGGTCTACCTGATTGGGGCGCTTCCAGCGCCCTGGTTGTTTTACCAGGGGCTGACAGGCGGATTGGGCGTAAACCCGATAGAGGCGTTGGAGCATCGTTACGGAGAGTTGGCGTTACAGCTTCTGATTGGTGTGCTGGCGATTTCTCCACTGCGGCGATTCATCGGCCTGAACCTGCTGAAGTTCCGCCGCGCCCTTGGGGTTCTGACCTTTGCGTATGTCACGCTGCATCTGTTGGTGTGGCTTGTGTTGGATGTGCAGGTGCCCAGCCAGATTTGGGCGGATATCGTTAAGCGCCCTTATATAACGGTCGGCATGGCCGCTTTTGTCTTGATGCTGCCGTTGGCGGTGACGTCGAACAATCTGTCGGTGCGGAAATTGGGTCCGCGATGGCGCAGCTTGCAGCGCCTGGTGTTTCCCGCGGCGATTCTGGGTGGGCTGCACTATGTCATGTTGGCCAAGGGCTTCCAGATTGAACCGCTGGTCTATCTGTCTGCAATCGTCGGCCTGTTGCTACTGCGTTTGCCTATATCCGGTGTGCTGACTCGGTCGCGTCAGGCCGATTCCATCTGACTCGGCGCTGAGTCTATGGGTAACCCTGTTCAAAAGCTGAGATTCGAGGTGGGATGCGCTGCGTGTTGCGGGTTTCGTGGAGTGTGTCGTTATTTAAGCTTATGATTTATATGGGTAAAATTTAAATCTGCGGTTTTTTGCGAGTTTGTCGAATTTTCCTCTTGCGGGTTGTTTGGGTAAACCTTAGAACCCCCTTCACCGGCGCTGCTGAGGCGGTGTTGGGACGCTGGAGACGGCGGAGACGCTCAGGAGAG
>NZ_JBQFUX010000007.1:0-202001 GCF_056539405.1 Ruegeria sp. BB5
CGCTCCTTTTGGACAGGACGCCAATATCAAGAAGTTTCATGGTTGACCTCAAGTCGACTTGAAGTGGCAGGATAACTCCTCACTGGCACATGAGACAAGAGAGCTTACGATGACTGATACAGTGCAGGCGCAATCTTCCATTCCCATCCTGATCACTCTCGCTGCAGCGACATTGACCGCCTCATTGGGTATCAGTATCGCCGCGGTAATGCTTCCGACGCTGACGCGTAGCTTCGCTGCGACAGTTTCCGAGGTGCAGTGGGTCGTACTGGCTTACCTGACATCCGTGACCATCACGATCGTATCCGCCGGGCGGCTTGGCGATCTATTCGGCCACGGTCGCTTGCTGATTGCTGGTCTCATCGTCTTTATTGCAGCGTCGGCTCTGTGCGCTATGGCCCCGAGCCTGGGCTTGCTGATTGCCGGACGCGCGTTGCAGGGGCTTGGCGGAGCGATCCTGATCGCGCTTCCAATGTCTATCGCACGTGATTTTGTCCCGACTGAGCGGTTGGGCACGGCAATGGGATTGCTTGGCACGACTTCTGCTGCGGGGACTGCCCTTGGCCCCTCACTGGGCGGTACGTTACTGGCGATCGGCAACTGGCGCATGGCATTCTGGTTTCTTGCCGGCTTTGCTGGTGTCACGCTTTTACTGTCTGTCACCGCAATCACGCGCGATTCCGAACGTCCGACAGTATCCTGCCGAGAGTTGGATTTTCCAGGAACCATAGTGTTGGTTATTGCACTGGCGGCCTACGCTCTGGCAACCAGTGGCGGAGCCTCACGTATCCCCGTTCCACCGGGTGCATTGTTTTCTGCTGCTCTGATCGCAATCGTCTTTTTTGGGCTTGTCGAAACCCGTGTAGCTTCACCGCTGGTGCCGATGAAATTGCTCCGCGACCAGAGGACAAGTATCGGGCTTTTTTTGAACCTTCTGGTCAGCGCAATCATGATGTCCACTTTGGTCGTTGGTCCGTTTTTCCTGGCATTTTCTCTGGAATTGAACGAAGCGATCATCGGTTTGGTTATGGCAGTTGGGCCGCTGGTCGCTGCGCTCTTCGGCGTTCCGGCCGGATGGGTGACGGACAGGCTAGGTGCGGATCGCGCGATGACCATCGGCCTTGTGCAGACTACTGTTGGTCTGCTGTGCCTGGCGTACCTGCCGGGATACTTCGGTGTCGGCGGCTATTTGGCTGCACTCATCATGTTGACGCCCGGCTTCCAACTTTTTCTTGCCGCTAACAACACGGCGGTTCTGATCCACGCCGCCAAAGAACAACGTGGCCGGCTCTCTGGCCTTCTCGGGCTCTCGCGGAACCTGGGTCTGATGACGGGTGCCTCTGCAATACCCACGCTATTCGTCAACATAGTCGGGAAGGGAGATACCACTAATGCTCCGGCCGCAGATGTTGCCTATGCTTTTTCGATGACTTTCACGGCCACTGCATGTTTGGCCCTGATTGCCCTGGGGCTGGCAATTGGCAGCCGAGCCTAGCGCGCCCGCAATGCGCCGACCTCCGCCGAGTGACGTTGCCGAGAAAGGTAATCCGCGTATTGCGGGGCGATTGTGGAGGAGCCAGAATTCTTGTTCTCGGATCGAAACGGCCTTTGAAGTCACTACGGCAAAGCAAAGTGGACGGGCAGGTTGCTAATCCTCCCCCTCTGAAGTGGTCCGCCGTTATGGTTAAGAAAATGAAGGAACCACGTGGCGAACAAGCGACCGAAGCCGGAAGAGATTGTATCAAAGTTGCGGCAAGTTGAGTTATTGATGGGAAAGACATGTCCCGTCTGGATGCTTTGGACCGGTGGCTTGAAGCCATGGAATCTTCTGGAATCCCGTTGTGAGGCACCCTTTACTGATCATGCTTGGATTGCGTGCCGGCAATTCTTTCCTGTTCCGACTTATAAACACTGTTGGGGACCGGCATACATGTTCACGCCATAATCAAGAGACTGGCTATTCCGTACAGCCCGGCAATGACGGCTCGTGTGTTTGCGCAGCAGGTGAGTTCGTATCCGCCTCAGATTTCGGTCGCCGCAAATGGCCGGTCTGGTGAAGCCTCACCACGGCTCATAACGGCCTTGCCTAAGTCCGCTATGAGCCGGATGGGTTACATCATCAATGCCTTTCCTACCAATGCTTGCTTGTTTGGATATTGCGAAACATCAACACCGCGCTCCGTCAGTGCTTCGCTAAGTTCTTCCTCGCTCAAGGCTTCGATCGCTTCGGTCGTCATCTTCATGAAATTGATCCGGCGCTTGAGCAGGCCGTTTGTGTCACCAAAAACGTGTCGATCCTCAAATGCGAACTCATCCGCGTATTTGGTCATGAAGTAGGTTAGGAAGGTGTTTAGGCTGGTTCGAACACGGGGATCATCCGCCATCAAATCCGAGGATGCATCAAGCGTTTCTCGCATCAGGGTGACCCAACGCTTGGCCCCTTTGTCGTTCATCAGGGCCATCGCGTTGTGGGTGTGATGGAAGCTCAGCCGGAACTCTGCGCCGTGATAGTACGGGCCGCCGCCCATGACATCGATCCACATTGACGCCTGGGTTGTGACATGGTGGTTCAGCCCACCGACCTGTTCAAACACGGACGTGAACCAAGGCTCATCGGCAAAGACACGTTCATAGAACCTATGCACGATGCCGACGATGGGCTCTTGCCCGAGGACGGAATAGAGTTGCCAAAACTGAATGGGCTTGCTCAGGTCACCGGGGGCAGTCAGCGAGACAACCTCTGCCATCCGGAGTGCTTCCGGTGGTAGCAGCCCCTTATCGATTGCCGATTTAATATAGGCCTGCTGGATTCTCTCGCTCATGTAACCATGGCGGGTCGGAAATTTGGGAAGGTCAACACGGAGCATTGGGCGAATTCCTAGCGCGTCTTGATGCCAGAAAAATGATGGCTGGGGCAGGGCAGACCGTCACCGCCCAAATGCCTTGCGGTACCTCTGGATAAAGAGTTCTTTTCCTTTCATCTTCCGTGTGACCCAGTCACCGACAGTCGCAAAGAGCCAACTGTTTCCGATTTTGGGGCCAAGCGGAACGAGGATCGGTGCCATTTTCCAAGGCGCGTAGGGCTTTTGTTTCTCTACGGGTTGCCCGCTGAGGACCTGTTTCAGGGTCTTGATCAGCCAAGGGTTCTGACGAGAGATCGCAACAATCGTCATACTGTCACCGACGTCGGCTATGTCCCCGGCGATGAAGACATTTGGGTACTCGGACGGGCGCAACCAGCTATCCGTCTTAATCCGGCCAGAGGGCGCCACGGTCACCGCGGGCAGCGTTTGCGCCAATGCAATATTTGGTTTGGACCCGATCACGGGGAAGACCAGATCAGCTTCGATAACGCGGCCATCTGACAGTTTTACTGATCCGGCATAAGGTTTGTCCGCGTGCTGCAGATTCTCTGCCCTTTGGCCTACCACGACGTTCACGCCGGCGCGTTCCAGCTTGCGTTTGAGCTCTGCCCCCAGCTTGACGGGATACGTCGGAAACAAGCTGTTGTCAGACGAAACCAAAGTGATGCCCTTACTGGGCTGTGCCGCTGCAATCTCTCCGGCCAACTCGGTACCGACGGGGCCTGCCCCAACGATGACGACCGATTTCGCAGACGCCAGCCGAGCGCTGACATCGGCACTGGCCTTGCGAAAGTCATCCATACTTTCGCCCGCCGGTTTGAAAGGAGCAGCATAAGACGAACCAGTGGCCAGGACGATGTAATCAGCAGGGTAAGCAGAGCCGTTTTCCAGCGTTACCTCGGATTGAGTCACAGTAGCGGCACGGCCACGGATGACCCGCCCATTCTTCAGCAAGCGGTCGTATGGCAAAATGATCTGATCCAGCAGATCGGGCTCTAGTAGCGCACGAATGGCCGCTGGCGGCTGCATGAAAGCCTCTCGCTGCTCGATCAGAGTGACATCAGCATATTCATCCAACTCTTTTGCGACTTCAAAGCCGACGTACCCACCGCCAACTATCACGACTTTCTGCTTGTCCATTCTGTTCCTCATTGCTTTCCATTCGTCTGAGCCGTAATTAGAAACACAAGATCACAACGACAAGTACGGTCATTTTGGATACTGTTATGGCGCCTGTTGAACCGGATGAAAATTGCCTCATTGAACCTTTGATTGAGGCGATATCGGGTAAGTGGAAGCTCTTGGTCATCTATTGGCTGGCGCAGGAAACCTCGCGGTTCAATCAACTGCAACGAAATCTTGGCAGCATCACGCACCGGACGCTGACCCGCCAGCTTAGCGAATTGCAAGACGCCGGGTTTGTGTCGCGCAAAGATTTCAAAACGATCCCACCGCATGTGGAGTATAGCCTCACACCTTTGGGCCAAAGCCTGATACCAGTGTTACAAGTTATGCATGATTGGGCAGCGGCAAATGTGGACAAGCTAGCCACCAGGAAGTGAGGGCCTCGTACGTCAATTGTTGCGTATTTGCAGGAGAAAGAAGAATAGTCTGAGGCGTTGCGCATCAATGTTCGCTTGTGAATAAGCAGAAACGCTGCACTGGACACTTTGATCAAGGTCAGCAAAGGGCGGCTGGCTGCGATCATTCCTCTCGTAACAACGCTTCATTTCGGTATTCTGTCGGGGTCTTGCCTGTTTGCGAGCGAAAGGCCCGATTGAATGGCCCAAGCGAAGAGAAGCCAACGTCAAAAGCAATGCTGAGCACTGTACGCTCGGCCATTTCCGGCTTTTCCAGCATCGCTTGCGCCTCGTGAACGCGAAATGCGTTCACGAAGCTGGTGAAGTTGCGGTGTCCCATTCCCTGATTAATCGCAGACCGCAACCGATGCTCTTGCGTCCCGAGTTTGGCGGCCATTTGTGCTACGGTCAGCCCTTCCTCTCTCCAAAGACCTGCAGCCATCGCAGTATCAATACGCTTGATCAATGCCGCTTGCGCAGGGTTCGGGTTTATGTCGCGCTGCGAGGCAGCAGAGTGTTCGATCCAAATGTCGGGTGCAACACGCACCGACCAAACCAGGAATGCCGCTGCAGACAGGCAAATTGCTGATGCCTGTAGGGGGAATACCCAATACGGAAGCACCTGATCCAAATGGGTGATTTCAATCACCGTGATGATTATGCCAAGGGTCAATAGCCAGACCAGAAACCAACGGCGAAACCGGCGGCGTTCGGCAATCAAATCTTCGACCTCGCCTGACACAACAATTTTCAGCATGTGCAAAAAGAAGATCAGCACGCATGCGCCACGAACCACACCGAGTGGAAACTGCAGCTGGGTCAACCAGCTTGTCCCAACGATAAGAACCGCGATGGTGATCTGCCAGGGTCGAATGACAACGTCATCCTGAAACAGCTCAATCGCGGCCCAATAGATCAGAACCGGGATCACGCCCGCGATCATCACAAGTACAAACCGGATTGGCCCCTCGCTCAGATCGATACCCGGAGAGGACACGATCACATAAGGGCCTAGGCTCAGGCACAGCAGCACGACGGCCAGACTTTTCCGGGTTCGGGGTCCGCTTGCCAGAAAGATCACAGCACAGAGAAAGAGAACGCCAACGGCGCTGCCACGCAGGAAAATATCGAAGACCGCTAAATCTGACATCACGCGCATAAGCGAAGTGCGAATTGGCTTGCCGGTCAATGGCTGGACCATGTCGAAACTGAAAAATCCTTGCCGAAAACTCAAGTTGCCCATCGATTTTCGAAATCAGAGGGAAACCGATACCCGCCTGCGTCAGGTCGTTTTGCATGTCCTTTCGCACTTGGAGAAGCCAATGACACATCTCACTACACTGCTTTCCGTCTATGCAAATGTCTTTGGCGGAGACTTCTTGCGCTATGTTTTGGGCGCAGGCGGTACGTATCTGTTAATCAATGTCCTTCTGGCACGTCGGCTTGCCGCGCAAAAAGTCCGCCTGTCGGATCCACCCAAGGGCCAGATCCGCCGCGAGATCCTGGTAAGCCTGCGGACCGTTCTGATCTTTTCTGCTGCTGGTACATCAATCGTGCTGGGCGCAAGGGCAGGGGTCATCACGATATACCAACAGGTCGCGACATTTGGCTGGGCCTATTTCGCGTTCAGCATCGTGGCGCTGATCGTCCTCCACGATGCGTGGTTTTATTGGACACACCGCGCGCTGCACTACCCGCCGCTGTTTCGGCGGTTCCACCGGTTGCACCATAAATCACACCAACCTACGCCCTTCACCTCCTATAGCTTCGATGTCGGTGAGGCTGTGGTAAACGCCGTATACCTGCCTTTGGTATTGATTCTCCTCCCGGCGCATCCATTGGCGCTGTTCGTTTTTGTAACCCATATGATGCTGCGCAATGCAGTGGGTCACTGCGGGATCGAGATCTTTCCAGCCGATCAGAAAGGCCGCCCTGTCTTCGGCTGGCTGACAAGCGTCACCCATCACGATCTGCATCACGCCCATGCCGGTTTCAACCTCGGCCTGTATTTTTCTTGGTGGGATCGGCTGATGAAGACGGAACACCCCAAGTACCTCACCGAGTTTGCCCGCGTTGCGCCGCGCATCCGGCCTGTTGGTCTGAAAGCAGCACTTCTGTTTGTAGCGATTGTTGGGGGGCTGGCAGCCAGTCGCGGCGATGCCTTCGAGCTCAGCGGTCGCTACGCGTCGCCCGGGCTTGGTATCATAGTTGAATTCGAGGATTGTGGCGCGGATAGTGCCACCAGATGCGGTCGGTTGCTCTGGAGTTGGGAGGGGCAGACACCCCATGCGAAGATAGGCGATTTGATCCTGACGGGTCTTGTGTTCAACGGTACTGACTGGGAGGGAATGCTGCGGGACCCAGAATCCGGGCGGACATATCGAGGCACAATCAGACAAGCGAGCCAACATCGGCTTATCCTCAAGGGCTGCGCCGGCATCATCTGTGCAAGCCAGACATGGCACTCTACAAACTACCTTCGATCCGTACTTTCTGAACACGGAGGTTAACTCCACGCATTGCGCGTGAACACGTTACCAAATCGGCGTCGGGACCTTAATGCGATAGGCGGCTTTGTCAAAGTTGCGCTGCAGGGCCAGTGTGTTCCATGGATGTCTCCTGTGGGCTGAACTTATCAAATGACGTAAATTGAAGTAACGTATTCTGGTTAACAGCAGGTCTTGTTTTTAAGATGGAAAAAGTGCTGGGACTTGGCGGGTTCTTCTTCAGATCTGAGGATCCTCCCGCGTTGGCAGATTGGTACCGCGATCATCTGGGAATTGATCTTGTTCCCAATGATTATGAAACGCCCTGTTGGACACAGGAAGCGGGCGAAACTGTCTTTGCCCCGTTCGAGAAGGTGACCGAGTATTTCGGAAATCAGGAAAAGGCATTCATGTTGAATTTTCGTGTTCGCGACATTGACAAAATGATTGCGCAGTTGGAATCCAAAGGTGTCGAAGTGCGTCGCGATCCAGATTCTCCTTATCCGAATGGCAAGTTTGCGTGGCTCAATGACCCTGAAGGCAATCCGATTGAGCTTTGGGAACCTGCTTAATTTCAGGGCCCACTGGTTTAATTATCCCGATCCTGTCGGCGTAATAAAGCGCCGTGAGTTTCTGTGCTGCACAATGACTGGATTTCTTCAGATGATCGACAGGAAGATATCGGTCCTCCGGGCGCAATGCGTGTTGCAATTGCGGAACCACGGTATCGCGCCAAACACCCAAATTGGTTGGCTGTCGGATTTGCATGTGCTCGCGCGTCCTTGCAGCATGTATCAAAAGGACGGAGGTAATAATGATCTATGCAATCACGATCTATGGAGAGGCGGGCGTGTTTGAGGCTCTGCCGAGAGACCGCCAGGATGAGGTAATGTCGGGCCATGGTGCACTGCAAACAGCGTTAAATAAGCGGGGAGAGTTTGTTTCGATAAAGCTGATGCCGCCGACCTCTGCAGTGATGGTCGAACCGGCCACCAGCGAGGGCACCGCGCCGCTGATTACCGACGGTCCGTTTGCCGAGACGAAGGAGAACTTCCTTGGGTTCTACGCCGCCGATTTCAAAGATCTTGATGAGGCTTTGGAATACGCAAAGATGATTTCCTCGCCCGTTGCGCGGCTCGAAGTACGGCCTGTGGCCTGGGCCGGGGGTGTCATTTCATCGGAGTAGGTCATGTCGGACTGGCTGGAGGCCACATTCGCCCAACAGCGCCCACGTGCCATTGCGGCCCTGACGCGGGTGTTTCGCGATATCGATACGGCCGAAGAAGCCTTTGCCGATGCGTGCCTGAAGGCGCTGACGGTTTGGCCCAAGGATGGCGCGCCCCGGGATCCGTTGGCGTGGCTACTGACAACCGCCCGCAATGCGGGTCTTGACCATGTCCGCAAATCCCAACGCCGCGCGGCAATTCTGTCGCGCCACACAGAGGAGTTTCAACCAGCGCCCACCGAAACACCTGACCCTGATGAGATGCGCGACGATGTCTTGCGACTGTTGTTCGTATGTTGCCATCCGGAATTGGATCAACGGGATCAGATTGCCATCGCTCTACGCGTGGTCGCGGGGTTGAGCGTCGACGAGATTGCCAGCGGATTCCTGGTTAAACCAAAGACAATGGAACAGCGGATCACCCGTGCCAAAAAGAAGATTGCGAGCAACTCGGTTGCTTTTGAAACGCCCAGCCCGGCAGAGAGGGGAGCGCGGCTGGGTGAAGTTTCCCTGATGGTCTACCTGATGTTCAGCGAAGGGTGGTCGACTTCGGCCGGTCCCAAACAGATGAAGCTTACATTGTGTGAAGAGGCCATCCGCCTCGCCCGCCTGCTTGTGGCGTTGTTCCCGGCCATGGGTGAGCAGTCTGCCTTGTTGGCGTTGCTGTTGCTCCAACACGCCCGTCGGCGGGCACGTATCGATGCGGATGGAAAGCTTGTCGCGTTGGACGATCAGGATCGCGACCTTTGGGACCGTTCGGACATCGCCGAGGCAACGGGCCTTTTGCAAAAAGCCCAACGTATTGGTCATCGCGGGGTCTATATCATCCAGGCCGCAATCGCTGCGGCCCACGCCCGCGCGGCCTCATCTGAAGACGCCGACTGGACCTTGATAGAGAGCCACTACGCCGCCCTTCATGCGCTGCAGCCGACCCCTGTGGTTAAACTCAACCAGATCGCTGCACAGGCCAAGTTGCACGGCCCGCAATATGCGTTGAAGGCGATGGAGGTAGTGGCAGAGGATCTGACCACCTATCGCTGGTATCACGCGATGCGGGGCGGCCTGTTGCAGGAAACTGGCGACCACAAAGCCGCCATCGCCGCCTTTGAAACCGTGATGACACTCGCTCCAACGGGCCCTGAACGCGTTGTGATCGCAGATAAAATCGCGATCAGCCAAAAAGAACTGCGCGGCGTGTAGGAAAACCAGCACCTCGCGCGTCCTTGGATCAGACCCGTATGTGGCGGGCACAACCAAGGGAGACACCCATGAGTATTCTAGAGATGACAACTGTCGGCAATTCCGGATGGATCGGGCATTCCGGACCGGATCAGGGCAAAGCCAAAGCCTTTTATCAGGATGTGTTGGGCTGGGCGATAAACGACATGCCGATGCAGGACGGGTCGAGTTATTCGGCCGCAGTGGTGGGCGAGACGCCCATTGGTGGCTTTTCACCGATGCCTGAGGACAATGGAAGCTGGACGATCTTTTTTACCGTGGGCGACGTGGATGCGAGTGTTGCAAAGGCGCAAGCCAAGGGTGCCGCGGTCATTCAGCCTGCGATGGATATGCCGGGGGTCGGGCGCATGGCGACGCTAACCGACCCGCAGGGCGCGCGGTTCGCGCTGATTACCTATGAAAGCATGGCGTCCTAAGCGTCGCTCGAAAGGAGGGATCAGATGGAACAACTGCCCCAAATTGCGCTGATCGTGACAGCGGTGTTTGTCTTGATGAGCATTCCCATGGCAATCGCCGTTGGCGTGCGTCGTGCTAGGACCGGGATACTTTTGCTCCATGGTGAGGATGAGGGACTGCTACGCCTGATGCGGGCACACGGGAACTTCATCGAATATGTCCCGCTCGCCCTGCTTGCCCTCGCGGGTGCCGAGATTGCGGGAACGGCACCCTGGCTCATAGCTGTCTGTGGTGGGGTTCTGCTGCTAGCCCGCCTCATCCACTACTTCGGTTTGCGCGCATCAGCAGAAAGCAAAGGACGCGCAATTGGGGCGGCCCTGACGACCTTGACTATGATGGTGCTGGCTTTCGCCATCCTCTGGCAACTCGGCACAGCCGTCTGATGCCGGCAGATGAAAACCTTAAAACTCGTGTGCGCGATGCTTTGGCCGCGCATGCGGGCATCTCCGAAAAGCGGATGATGGGCGGCCAGTGTTTCTTTTTAAACGGCAACATGCTCTGCGGCGCTCGCCGTCACAAAGATGGGGTCGGTCGGTTCATGTTCCGGGTGGGTAAGGCGAACGAGAGCATGGCACTGAAGGATCCAATGGCTAAGGAAGTGATCCATGGAACCCGTAAACTGGGGGCTTTGTACATGTTGAAGAGGGCGACTGCGATGACCCAGCATTGCGACGCTGGGTAGAACTTTGCCTCGAACACGTCGCAGCCCTCCCGGCGAAAGACTGAATGGAGGATGTGATGGCTACATTTGAGAGTTTCTCGTCTGAGGTACTTGGTTTTCTTGAGGGTCTTAAGGCCAACAACACGAAGGATTGGTTCGCAGCGCACAAGACAACCTACGAAACCCAGTTGAAAGACCCCAGCAAGCATTTTGCCGACGGCATGGCTGGCGCATTGCAAGACCTGACTGGGCAGGGCCACCGCAGTAAGATCTTTCGCATCTACCGTGATGTCCGGTTCTCCAAGGACAAGACGCCCTACAACGCACACCTGCATATTGCGTTCATTCCGCAGGGCAATGCGGTTCAACCACCGATGTGGTTCTTTGGGCTATCGCCCGAAAAACTGTCCCTTGGCTGCGGGGTATTTCAGTATGACAAAAATGCACTGGACGCGTTCCGCACGGCAATGGCTGGCCCAAAAGGGGCAGAGTTGATCCAGCTCAATGAAGATATGCGACAGGATGGTTTCCGGATCGAGGACCCAGAATTGAAACGCGTCCCGACTGGCTTTGACAAAGATCATCCCCACGCAGAGGCATTGCGCCGCAAGGGCTTTGCCGTTTGGATGGACGCCGGGGCTCCTGCGTTTGTTATCGAACCGAACCTCATAGAACGAACGTCTGTGTTTTTCGGGAAACTCATGCCGGTGTTTCAATTGCTTTCCAGGGTCATGTAGCCAAGAATTTGCGCTCGCAGCGAGCGGCAGCTTAGACGAGTTGCACTGCGGCGAAGTAGTCCTGTTCCGGATCGCCGATCAGATTGTCGAACGGCATTGCAAAACATCGCAGCGGGCAAGCGCTGTTTTTGACTTCAACCTCTCCCAATTCCTCGAGCCTGATATAAATGCGAGGGCGGATTTGATCCTTTGCAGCGCGCGAAAGGCATATTCCACCCGGTGCCGCCAACCGGGTACCTCAGCACTTAGTCCACAGCGGTCCAATCCTAAAATCCACCCTACCTTCAGGATGCTGCGGTGCGCCCCGTCGAAGGAGACATGCGCTGAGAGCACAAATTCCGGAAGTAGTTGAATTCATACATAGCTGACAATGCCACCCTGCAGCGCATTCACGATCAGCTTGCGTGATTTCGTCGAATTTCGGGAACCTTTCCGTGTTTCCTGCATCTAAGGAACCAGGAACGCACTAAAGCGAACCCGGTGAAACCCTTGGAAAGGACCAAACCATGTTCAGAAAAACCGTAGTTGCTTTTGGATTAATTGTCGCTGCCGCCCCAACTGCTAAGGCTCACGATGAACAAGCTCTCGCCAATGCCCCAGCCGGCGATCCTTATGTGAAAGTGAGCGACGTATTGCCATTGCCCGAGTTCATCCCTGGTCTGGGAACGCTCTTCGTCGACCCAACCACTCTGCCCGCAGGCCCGTTCCTCGCATATGATCGCGACGGTCGATTGTCAGCCACGGTCTACATGACACCACTCGACGATCTGCAAAACGGTGCATCATTTGACGGATTGAACATCGGTTCACACACCGTCAGCTCGACAGATATCTATTTCAATGCCGGGCATCCCGGCGTGGACAAGCCGCACGCGCATGTCGTGCTGTTTCACGACGAAAACGCAAAAGAGCGTCTGGCCGAATGATCTGTACGCGCCGTCATGCTGTATGGCTTGGGGGATTGGCCGTTGCTTCCGTCGCCAGTTCGCGGATCGCGCTTGCGCAACCGATCGCCACGGTTGAGATGCGCGGCAGCCCGCGCGGCGAACGTATCTGGTATGATCCTGTTGGACTTGCTGTGTCTTCAGGCACCACCGTCCGGTTCACCAATCGTGATCCCGGTAACAGTCATACAGCAACCGCCTATCATCCGGCGAACTATGATCGAAGGCGACGCATTCCCGCTGCGGCCGACCCGTGGGACAGTGACTTTTTGCTTCCGGATGAGTATTTTGAAGTCACCCTGATTACGCCAGGTGTATATGACTACTATTGCCTACCACACGAAATGGCGGCGATGGTTGGTCGCATAGTAGTTGGAACCCCCAGCGACGCCGGCTGGGAGGGAAGTTCACACGACAAGAGCGATGTTTCGGAAGATATTCTGACAGCTTTGCCTTTGGTAGAGAGGATCCTTTCGGAAGTTACCGTTCGCAGGGAGGACTGATCATGAAGGTCCAAACAAACCTCACTCAACAAGCAACCAGCGATGCGGCCAAATCGGAAGCTGAGCTTGTAAATGCCGCGCGTGAAGGAAGCGAGCTGGCGGTCCGGGAACTTATCCGTCGCTTGAACCCCCGCCTGTTTCGCGTTGCCAGAGGTATCGTTGACAGCGACGCCGAGGCAGAAGAAGCGCTGCAGGAGGCTTATCTGTCGGCGTTCAGCAAACTGCAGGGTTTTCGTGAGCATGCCAGCTTTTCCACCTGGATTACCCGGATCGTGATCAACACGTCGCGTATGCAGCGAAGACGAGAGCGTACTGCTGAAGAGTACAACACCGTGGACGAAACCAGTGCACCGAGTGTGATTATGTTCCCCGGACAAAATTCTGAACTCCCCGACGCAACGCTTGGGCGCGCGCAATTGAGAGATTTGCTTGAATCTGCCGTTTCCGATCTGCCACCCCATCTGCGACTGCCGTTTCTGCTGCGCGAAGCAGAGGAAATGAGTATTCATGCCATCGCCACCGAGCTTCAGGTCAACCCGATAACAGTAAAAACACGCCTCTTTCGCGCCCGCCGCAGGTTGCAAACTACAATTGAAAACCGGGTCCGGGGCGGCTTCGAAGCAATTTTCCCATTTGGAGGCAATCGATGCGCCAACATGACCAATCTTGTAGTAGCGAGATTGCAAGAAGTCGGCGTTCTATGACGCAGTTCTTTCGGCTCAGATCGACCATCCTGCAAACCGCGCTCAGGATTTTTCCCCGGCAACAACGCAAATGCGGCGGCAGATTGACAACGATCAATTCCTTCGCGCCAAAGGAAGCTTAGGAAAACCCGTGTGGTAAACCTTGCTAAAACAGCAGGAGGTCTGTTTGTCGAACCCTCAAAACCCTATTCTGCTATGCTCTACCGCGTGACGGGCGCGCTGCGGGTTGCCCTGCTTACGCCCCTGTCGCGTTCTTTGACCTTTATTGCGCAAAAACGTGAACTGTGTCGCCAGCGTCTCGACCGAAATGTTTGGCGAGGAGCCTTGGCGGATGACTTTCTGCCCGGCGCTCCTGATTTCCACCTCAGCGACGGGTTCCTGATTGACATACGTGGCGCGGAGTGATCCGGGCTGACCAGCGCAACACTATGACTTCGCCCAAGATCGTCCCATACCGTGTCCTGTTTCCCGCGGCATTTCTTTGCGCGTTGTTAACGATTGCCCTCTGGCCCCTAAGCGCATGGATTGATGGTTTTGGTCCTGCGTTTGAGCCTGCAATTGTCTGGCACGTACACGAGCTGATTTTTGGCTTTGTTGGCGCGGCGATTGGTGGGTATCTGCTGACGGCATTGCCAAGCTGGACAGGCCGACCGCCGGTTCAGGGTGGAGTTCTGATCATATTGTTGGCGTTGTGGGCCCTTGCGCGTGTTGCTATGGCGCTGGCGGATTTCGTGCCTTCCGGGCTGCTTGTCGTCTTCAATGCCGGGTATTTTCTCTTACTGGCGGTTGTAATTGGAACTCAGCTTCTGTTGGCGGGCATCTATCAAAAGCTTGGCTTTGTGTGTGCGATAATGGGGCTTGGTATCGGTGAATTCTTGTTTTTGACCGCGACGCTGATGGGGTCCCCGTCCAGAAGCCTGGAAATGGTTGATGTATTTCTGCTTGGTCTCGCATTGCTGATGATCAACATCGGATTGCGCGCAATTCCGGCTTTCACAGGCAATTGGCTTACTCTCCACGACCGCGTCGGCCCTTTGGTCCCGAGCACTCAGTCTTTGGTCGTACCGCAGGTGCTGTTAGGTTTGGCCATTGCGGCCAGACTGATTGGCGCATCAGACTTGGCATATTTCGCGATGATTTGTGCGGCATTGGCAGTTTTGTGGTCAATGCTCAAATGGCGGACGCTGGCGATAATCCGGAACCCATTGCTTGTGGCACTGCACCTGGCCTTTTTCTGGGTACCCTTTGGTTTGATCGCCGTGGGTTTATCGGGGATTGCACCTTCGTTCTATCCTAGAGCGGACGCCTTGCATGCCATCACAATCGGCGGAATGGCCGGAATGATTATGGCGATCGCAGGCCGGGCAGCAGCGCATACCGCCGAAGGTGGCTTGAGGGCCAATTGGGGGTTTACCATTGGAGTTTGGGCGATCTGGATTGCAACTTGCATTCGCATTGCGGCACCGGTTTTTCCGGGTCTGCCTCTCGTACTCTGCGTTGCTGTGCTGTGGTGCCTTGGCTGGACTGCTTTTCTGATCGGATTTATGCCTGCTCTCAGAGGAACACCACGGCGCCCAGTTTTGAGCGGCCGCAGGCATCAGACGAAAGTGAGTGCGGCATACACTGAAAGGACAGAGGGATGAAAATTGCATACGTCTCTTCGCAGAAACGGGGCGAAGCTGACAGGTTGTTATCGGAACTGGCCGATGAGCTGATCAACAACGGGTTTGAACTGCGCGGAATCGTGAAGGAGGCGAGCCATTCGCCCATTTATCAGGATGGGTGCGATATGAGCGTGCGAGTACTGCCAGATGGAGCGGTCATCAAGATTACGCAGAACCTCGGTGTCGGCTCGGAGGCGTGTAGATTGGATCCCAGTGCGCTTGCCGAAGCCGTGGCGCAGGTGGAGCAAAGCAGTTTCGAGAACGCCGATCTGTTCATACTGAATAAGTTCGGTCCCGAGGAATGCGCTGGCCGTGGATTCCGCTCGGTGATGGGCAAGGCCTTGGAACACGGTGTTCCGGTGCTGGTTGGCGTAGGGCCTGCATCCATCCCACAGTTTCAGGCCTTCGCTGACGGCCTTGCCATATCGCTGCCGGATGACGCCGTATCACTTCTTGACTGGTGCCTGACGCGCAGTTAACAGCCAGCTCAATTTGAACGGTTCCCTTGGCGCTGTTGCATTAACCGGCATTGGTAGCGATGGTTCCCGTCTGATCTTCGATCCTTGAAGCTTACGACGAGCCGGAAACCCTCCTCTATGCAAAAACCCTGAATTGTCCCATTGCTGCTGACGTCAGACACGTATGGGCGAATTCTACACCTGGCTTAAAGACGCTGAAGAGGACCCGGCGACAGCAGTCCTCAGGGGATTTTGTGCGTGAAAACTATCCGCTGCAGACCGGTGTGAAAGTTCTGGGTACGGGAATCTCAGCACCCAAACTGATCACGCTTGAACGCGCGCGAGAGCAAATGGCTGCAGTATGATTGACGGCAGTAGTGGGCTCTCATCGCAGGTTCGCAATCGTTCTGTGAGCGTAAAGATCTAGCGATCAGTCTTGTCGCACATCGTAAGTCTCGCACAACAAGCATCAAACAAATGCCTATCCTTCAAAAAATTTCATCTGTTTTTTCGCTTTGTCCCAAGAAGCCCCTAACCTTCTGCTCGAGAGGCTTCTTCCAGCTTCACACCGTTGTTCAACATGCGCCTAGTTTCGTTTGTCCCTGGGATGACCAAGTCCATCAAAAAACCTATTTTCTCGGCTCATCTGATCTTGGGCATCGGTATGCCCCATCCTGGATTTAATTCGGCTCAGCCCGCGTTCGCACTGTGCCGCTAATGGGCGCATTTCCAGATCACTGGAAATCTCCAAGGCACGCTCATAGCATTTCACCGCGTCGTATTCCTCACCAGCGCCTGCATTGCTTAAGACTTCGCCCATCACAAACAAACCAAAGGCTTCGTGACCGCGTTCACCACGACTTCGCGCTATATCGAGTGCGCGCCCCAGACGTTTGGATGCGTCTTCGATGCGGCCAGCTTTAAGGTATCCGAAGGCCAGCTGAGTAAATACCAGGGACTTAAACAAACCAAGCCCGATGTCATCATACAACTGACAAGACTGTTCAAGCCTCGCCAGGCCCGTCTCAACCTCTCCTGCCAGGATTTCAGCAAACCCAAGAAAACCGTTCGTGAAGGGGGATAGATAGGTGAGGCCCCAAACGTCGATGATCGAACTCGCGTTGCCAAGAGTCGCACGCGCAGCCGCGATGTCACCACGTACAATCTGATAATAGCCAATATCGTAACCGATATGCGCGCGGTTGAAAGGATTGTCTTGAAGATCCGCAAGCGCGACGGCTTGTTCTGCATGATGTGAAGAACGTTCAAATTCGCCACGCTCGGCGTAAGACCAGACCAGCCAGGACCGGGCGATAATCGCAGGTGCAAAAGGCAGCCCACACTTTTCGAGCGCAGCATCGCCAGGTAGATTTGAAACAACACGTTCGAAGTATCTCTCGGCTGTGCGCAGTTCACCAGAGGTTACGAATGTACAGCCAAGGTAAAAATCAGCCGCAACTTCCAGCGACCGATCACCGGAATTCCGAGCAATATCGCGCCCGCGTTCGGCGGCTGCCTTGGAGTCAGCCGAGCGTCCGACTTGCCACAAACTTGCGCCACGATAAACGGAAACCCAACCAAGGCGCACATCGTCTTCCAACGTGAGCGACAACTTCTCGGCTTCGTCAAGTGGATCTAGAATGGCGGCGAACTGGCCCAGTGCCCAAAGAACGTTCCGTAGCGCAAATTTCGTATCTATTGCTGCGGTCGCAGTTTCGGCATCCATTTCAAATTTTTTGCGCGCGTCGAGCGCCCTGCGAAACTGGCCTGCTGCTTCGCGCAGCGCCGAGCGTTCAACCGCGTCTTCGCCCGCTCTGCGAAACTCTCGGAAAGCACGCGGCCAATCCTCGCCAAGAAAGGCGTGATGCGCCACAATTCCTGCGGTCTCGCCATTGTTCTCAGAACTTTTTCTTTCAAGCAGATCGGCAAATGCTGAGTGCAGCTCGTGGCGTCGGCTCTTTAATAAGGTGGAGTAGGCAGCATCTTGGACGAGAGCATGCTTGAACATGTAGCTTGCCGTTGGCGGAACGCCCATGCGGAGTATCAATCCAGATTCAACAAGCTTTTCAAGTGCTTGCAGGCAGTCCATGTCGACCTCTGCCGACAAGTCCACAATGTCCTTGTGATCGAATTCCCGCCCAATGACGGACCCAATCTGAGCAATCGCTTTTGCCGACCCAAGCCGATCCAGGCGTGCTGAAAGCGATGTGTGAAGCGTGGCGGGAACAACATCCCCACTGCTCAACCCCGCCTCTTGAAATGCCTTGGTCAGTTCCTCGATGTAGAGCGGCACGCCATCGGCACGTTTAATAATTTGCGCGGCGGCTTCCTCGCTCACGTCTCCCCCAGAAACGGAGTTTAAAATCCGCAAAGATTGCCGCCGACCGACCCGACTAAGGACAATCTCACGCCAATAGCCGCAGTCGTTCCAATCAGGCTGAAATTCCGGTCGGTACGTTAGCAATAACATGATTGGCGCTTCGGCGGCCTCAGAAATCATGTTTTGCAGCAGTTCCAGCGTCGACGGATCGGCCCAATGGATGTCTTCAATAACTATGATGATCGGGTGCTGCGCGCTCATACGCAGCACTTGATCTATCAGGCACCGAATTATCGCGCGGCGCAATTGCACCGGAGGGAAATCCGGGGCATCGTAGCGCCCTTCAGTTTCTACCCTTAACAGCGACGCGATCAAAGGTACGCTTTCAGTCAACGGGATATCCGTCAGCCCCAGTATGTTCTCTAGTTTTTCAAGTTGCGCCGCTACCGAGTCCTGTTCTGCAATCCCGGCAGCTCTCCGCATTCCGGTGATCAATGGAAAAAAGGCATCGTTGGTGTGATGAGGAGAGCATTGGTAACGATAGCCGAAACGCCTGTCTCCAGAGATTTCGTGCCGCATTTCTTCTACCAATCGCGATTTGCCGATGCCCGGATCTCCGGTCAATGAAATCACCTGCCCCGATCCTGCCTTTGCTTGCTGCCATGCATCACGAATTAAGTGAAGGTCCGAAGCTCGTCCAACCAATGGCGTTGAACCTTGGAACCGGGATGCTTCAAAACGTGTTTCGACAGTTGTTTCCGTGCCGACGCGCCAGGCTTGTACAGGCTCGTCAAACCCTTTCAATTCATGTTGGCCAATGTCTTCCACTTCAAATCGGCGGCCCAAGAGTTGACGGGTTAATGGGCCAACAACAATTTCGTATGGCCGCGCCAGGCGTTGAAGCCGGTCAGCCAAGCCGGGTGTTGCCCCGATGACGGCGGCGTCATCATTCATGACATCGCCAACTATTGTTCCAATAACAACTTCTCCGCTAGCTGCACCTGCACGCGCTTGGAGTTGCCGTCCGTCTTGTGAGTGAATTTCCTGGATTGCTGCAAAGGCATCTTTTGCTGCCTTTACTGCTCGTTCAGCTTCATCTTCATGGGCTTCGGGCCACCCAAAATAGGCCAAAACGCCATCTCCGAGAAATTTGGCGACATAGCCTTGATACCGAAGGACAGCTGATACAACTGCCGACTGGTACTTTGTGACCAGATTCCGCATCTCTTCGGGGTCCAGCTGTCTTGAGAGGACAACGGAATCCACAATATCAACGAACAAAACAGTAAGCAGCCGCCGCTCGGGTGCTGCGTTTTCAATCGTGTCTTTCTTTACGGCTTGTGCCGCTGGCGAAATGGCCGCAAGCAGGCGACGACGGTGCCCAAGGCTGAAGCCAAGGTCTTTCAAGTCCTCGTCATTCAGATGGCGCAGAGTCTCAATGTCGACGTCGTTTTCTTCCAACAACGAAGCATAGCTCTCCAATCCCAGGCGACTCAGCCAGGCACGCAATCGTTGATCCACGTTGCCCCCCTCAGGTTCTTCGGGCTTATTGTATCACATCACAGAGAATTTATCTTTCGTATTGACGGTGTGATGGCCAGAGCCATTGGATGAGGGTCACAATGTCAATCGTTGTCCCAAGCCGAGAATTAGCGCATTCCACAGCGTTTTTTGCGGCACTGCCCCTAAAAAAACCCATCCAGTGCTGCGGCGTTTCACCGAAAATTCAAAAAAATCGCAACAAGTTTCAATAACCTGCGGCGTTTATGCAATCAGCTTCCAATTGGGGAATTTTGGAGCCTTTCTGAAATGGTTTTGGCAGCTTGGACAACCGATGCCGCCAGACCTTCAAGCTTGTTTTCGGGAAATCTTGTAACTGGACCGGAAACCGAAACGCCCGCAACAACTTTGCCCAGCGAGTCGAAGATAGGCGCAGCAATACAACGCATACCCAAAAACCGTTCTTCATCGTCCAAGGCCCATCCACGCTGTCTGGACTTGCGGAGTTCTGACTTCAGCTCTTGCAGGTCTGTAATGGAATTAGGCGTCTGGCGGACTAGTGTTTGTGGGGCCAAAAGGGTCTCAACCGCGGCCTTGTCCATAAATGCCATCATAGCTTTTCCCACACCGGATGTGTGAAAGTACGCCGCAGTTCCGTTTTTGAAAGAAGCCCTAATTGGGTTATCGGATTCGACCTGAATGAGAAACAATAGCTGCCCACATTCTTCGATTGCCAGATTTGCTGTCTCACCGGTGTCTTCTGACAGTGTGCGCATCACTGACGGCGCGACTTCGAGCAAATTTGATCCATCTTCAAACGAACTGCCGATCCGGTAGGCCTGCGGTCCAATTCGCCATTTGCCTTGCTCGGCATAATGAACAACCATGCCTCGCTGCTGCAACGTGGTCAGAAGCCTGTGTACCGTCGCAACTGGGATTGCCGTGACTCTGGCCAGTTCCGCAAGTGTCGCGCAGCGCGTATCCGAGAGAGCGATCAGCACGCGAATGCCGCGATCCAGCGCAACAACGGGCGATGTTTCGGCTTTCTCCTCATTCGCTTTTAGACGCGGGCGTCCTCGGCGAAGCGGGTTTTTTTGTTCATTCATACTCAGGGCAACCAATGCTCAGTTTCTTGCTGAAAGATTCTAGCTCGTTCAGCGGGGTAAAAAAATGAAAAATAAAAATATAAAATAATCAATTGGTTGATTGGTTTTGCTGTTCAAATTTCAAGAGTTTTCCAAAATATTTTGAAATAATTGGAATCTGTCTTATCGTTACTCTTATCCGCTGGAGAGCGGATTGGTGCCAATGCCGAGGCAAAATCGGTCAAGGCCCAGTTAAGGGAGGAAACATGACAAAATCTTTGAACCGCAGAAATTTTCTGCGTGGCTCTGCCGTTGTGGGCGCCGGTGCGCTTGCAGCTCCGGCTGTCCATGCTCAGGAAGGAACTAACCTTAAGATGCAGGCCGCCTGGGGAGGCGGTATTTTTCTGGAAAACGCGCAGTCTTACGTTAACCGCGTGAACGAAATGTCCGGCGGGAAACTCACGATCGAACTGTTGCCCGTGAATTCCGTCGTAAAAACAAGCCAGATGCAGGATGCTGTTCACCGCGGCGTTCTGGATGCTGCGCACTACGTGCCGGCCTATTGGTACTCTAAGTCGAAGACAGCGTCGCTCTTCGGAACTGGCCCCTGCTTTGGCTGGTCCAGCCAGGAAGTTCTGGGTTGGGTGAACTATGGTGGTGGTCAGGAACTATTCGACGAATTGATGGGCATTCTGGGCCTCAATGTCGTATCATTCTTCAACTCACCCATGCCGGCTCAGCCGCTTGGCTGGTTCAAAGAAGAAATCACAAGCGCAGATCAAATGAATGGTCTGAAGTACCGCACCGTTGGTCTTGCGGCAGATGTCTTGCTTGAGATGGGAATGTCGGTCGTACAGCTGCCGGGAGGTGAAATTCAGCCAGCAATGAAGTCAGGTCTGATCGACGCGGCGGAATTCAACAATCCAACGTCGGACCGTGACTTTGGGATGCAGGATGTGTCCAAGCATTATCACCTTGCGTCGTTCCACCAGAGTCAGGAATTCTTCGAGGTCACGTTCAACAAGGACAAATACAACGCCCTTGCGCCTGAGCTTCAAGCCATTTTGAAGTATGCGTCAGAAGCCGAAAACTCCAACTTCTACTGGAACAACACCAAGCGCTATTCTGAGGATCTGGTCACACTGGCAGAGGAGCAGGGCGTTAACGTATATCGCACCCCCGACAGTGTGATGCAGGCACAGCTGAATGCTTGGGATGTGGTCGTTGAACGGATTGCCAATGAGGATCCGTTCTTCGCAAAGGTAATTGAAAGCCAGAAGGCCTATGCGAAGACCGTGATGAACTATCTCAACCTGAACCAACCGGACTACAAGCTTGCGTACAAGCACTACTTCGGTTGAGGCCTGAATACTTTTAAATAAGGAGGTCGCGTTGTGGCGCGGCCTCCTGAACTCCGGGCAGAACAGGCGAGGAACTGACCTTGATCAAGACAATCCACGCCATTGAAGGGCTAAGCCAATGGGTCGGCAAAGCCTTTGGATGGTGCATCCTAATTCTGACACTTTCCGTGTCTTACGAAGTGTTCGTCCGGTATGTGCTGAACAAGCCAACCGTCTGGGCGTTCGACATGATGGTCCAGATGTATGGCGCGTTGTTTCTGATGGCAGGGGCCTATGCGCTGGCGCAAGACGCGCACGTCCGCGGCGATGTTCTGTACCGGCTGTTCTCTGTCCGCTGGCAGGCTCGGGTCGATTTTGTTCTATACATTCTGTTCTTCTTTCCCGGCATGTTCGCTTTGTTCTGGTACGGGTGGGAGATCGCGAAAGACAGTTGGCGCTATGAAGAGGTCAGCTGGAACAGCCCCGCGCGCATCCAGATATACTTTTTCAAAACCCTGATCCCGGTCGCTGGTTTCCTTCTTATGCTTCAAGGCCTTGCCGAAATGGCCCGGTGCTGGCTGGCGATGCGAAATGGCGTCTGGCTCGAGCGGCTCGATGACGTGCGGGAAACCGAAGACATGTTGATGGAAAATACAATCGACAAAATTCGAACAACTGGCACTCAAGAAGGAGGTCGCAGCGATGACTGATCCACAAGTCGCCATCCTGATGCTCAGCCTCTTCATTGTTTTGGTGCTGCTGGGTTTTCCCATTGCGTTCACGTTGCTCGCCATGGGTGTCGGTTTTGGGTACTACGCCTACTACCAGTCCGCGCCCGAGACCATTGCGGACATCTTCAACAACAACATCTTCTACCTTCTGAACCAAAACACCTATTCGGTGATGGAGAATGATACGCTAGTTGCCATCCCATTATTCCTATTTATGGGATACGTGGTCGAGAGGGCGAACATTGTCGATCGCCTGTTTTTCTCGCTCTACATGGCGGCGCGAAATCTGCCAGGCTCGTTGGCCATTGCGGCGCTGCTGACCTGCGCAGTTTTTTCGACCGCGTCTGGGATTGTTGGTGCAGTTGTTACTCTGATGGGTCTGCTTGCATATCCTGCGATGGCGAATGCCGGGTATCAGCGCAGCTTCGCCTCTGGCGTTATCTGTGCGGGTGGAACTTTGGGCATTCTGATCCCACCGTCGATTATGCTGATCGTCTATGCCGCCATTGCAGAGCTATCACCATTGCGCTTGTATGCTGCGGCTGTTTTCCCGGGTCTTTTGTTGGCGGGGCTATACATCGTCTATGTGATGGTGCGCGTCTGGATAAACCCGTCGCTGGCACCAAAACCACAAGAGGAAGACATTCCTCCGAAACGTCAGATTTATATCGATTTGCTGGTTTCGTTTGTGCCTTTGACCGTTTTGATCATGCTGGTGCTTGGCTCTATCCTTGGTGGTTTGGCGACCCCGGCTGAAGCGGCGGCAATGGGCGCATTGGGCGGTTTGGTTCTGGCGATGCTGTATCGATCGCTCACTTGGGACAAAGTCAAACAGAGTGTCTTTCTCACAGCTAAGGCAACGGCCATGGTGTGCTGGTTGTTTGTCGGCTCTTGGACCTTCGCCTCGATCTTTTCCTATCTTGGTGGACACGATGTGATCGAGCATTGGGTCGTCGGTATGAACCTTCAACCCTGGCAGTTCTTGGTCCTTGCTCAGCTGATTATCTTTCTGCTCGGATGGCCGCTTGAATGGTCCGAGATCTTGATCATCTTTGTGCCTATCTTTCTGCCGATGCTGGATACGTTTGGGGTCAATCCGTATTTCTTCGCGATGCTGGTTGCACTGAATTTACAGACCTCATTCCTGACGCCTCCCATGGCCATGTCAGCCTATTACCTGAAAGGGGTTCTGAAGAACCAGATCCAGTTGATGGAGATCTTCAAAGGTCTGATGCCCTATCTGGCTATCGTGATCCTGTGCATGGTGCTGATGTATCAGTTCCCGGGGATCGCCCTGTGGCTTCCTGATTATCTGTTTGGGGTTTGGGTGCCATGACAAAGCATGATCTGTCACTGTTCTCGGCGGTTCAATCCGCCGAGGCTATCCGAACCGGGCGCATTTCATCCGAAGCATTGGTTGAGGCCTGCTTGGCGCGAATTGAGGAAACGGATGACAAGGTTCGGGCATGGGCATACCTGGACGCCGGCGTGGCACTCGATCAGGCGCGTGAGCTGGATCGTATTCGCAAGGCAGGGCGGGCGATAGGGGCGCTACATGGTGTACCCGTCGGACTGAAAGACATTGTCGATACAAAAGACATGCCCACGCAACGCGGATCGGCAATTTTTTCAGGCCGCCAACCTGAGACGGACGCTCGGCTGGTCGAGCATCTTCGTGAAGCCGGAGCGGTGATCATGGGCAAGACCAAGACCACTGAATTTGCCTTCATGAATCCGGCCGACACCACCAACCCTTTGGATCACAGCCGAACTCCGGGCGGGTCCTCCAGCGGATCTGCCGCTGCAGTTACGGCCAGGCACGTTCCATTGGCGATTGGAACCCAGACCGGTGGTTCGGTGATCCGCCCGGCCTCGTATTGTGGCGTATACGGTTTCAAACCCTCCCGCGGAACAATCTCGCGTAGCGGTGTCTTTCGCACATCTGTGTCGCTGGATCATGTCGGCGGATTTGCAAATTCTCTGGAAGACATAGCTTTGTTGACAGACGTCCTGTCTAGCTATGACCAAGCCGATCCCGCCAGCTTTGCCAGACCGCGGGCTAACATGCTGAAAGGCGTGCGGGCAGAGGTGCCTGTCGAACCGAACATCGCCTGGCTGGATTTTCCGTTCAATGATCGTTTGGATGTGGATACCGTCGAAGGCCTTAATGCCGTTATCGAAGGCTTGGGCGGCCGGGTCGAGCGATTTTCGGCATCCCGTCAATTAGCTGACCTCATTAATGTTCACAAAACGATCTACGATTTTGAAATTCGCCAGAACATGGTTGAGATTTCCGAAGCTCATTGGCCGGAACTCAGCCTCGAAATGCAGTCTGCAATAACCCGAGGAACAGAAATAAGCTTGGCGCGGTATGAAGATGCCTTGGCTGTCATGATCTCTGCTCAAAGCTATTTCGCAGAATACTTCACCGAATTCGATGCAATCCTTGCCCCTGCGGCTACAGGAGAGGCCGTGCCACTGACAGCAGGGCATACTGGCGATTCAGTCTTTTGCCTGACTTGGACGCTGGCGGGGTTACCGTGCCTCACCTTGCCTTTGCTGGTTGGGCAGAATGACCTGCCAATCGGCGTGCAATTGATTGCCGCAGTCGAGGAAGATGACCGGCTTCTGCGCACTGCATCATGGGTACAACGCACCCTCGCCGAACAAGAACAGTAAGGAAATTAAACGATGTCGCGACTTACAAACATTCTTATGGGCATTATCGGCACCGGTCTGATGATGGTTTTTGTTCTTGGCCTTGCACACAGCATTTCAACTGGCTTTGCCGGGTTTTGGGGCGGTTTGCCTTTCCTGTGTATTGCGGTCTTTGTAATTGCCTTGGCGCTTTATAATTTCTGGGAAGACGCCGTCAAAAAGGACTGAACGCATGAGTGACAGACCAGTCCTATGGCTGCCGCGCCGCGTGTCCGACGCAACCATAGCGCGTGCGCGAAAGGATTATGACGTGATCCTGAACGAAGCCGATACTCCGGGCACGTCAGAAGAGATCATCGAGATGAGTTCCAAGGTGGACGCAATAATGCCCTGCCATTCGGAACACTTCTCAGCAGAGGTCGTGTCAAAGCTTGACTCGCGTTTAAAAATTGTCGCGAACCATTCTGTTGGTGTGGACCATTGCGACCTGCCGGCCTTGGCAGCAAGGGGGATCGTGGTGACAAACACACCCGATGTCCTTTCTGACGCTACGGCGGAACTTGCAATGTTGCTCATGCTTGGTGCGGCGCGTCACGCTGTCCGAGGCGATCGCCTTATGCGTACAGGTGCATGGGACAGTTGGAGCCCATCTTTCATGGTCGGCAAGCAACTCACGGGTGCGCGCCTGGGCATCGTCGGGATGGGGCGCGTGGGTCGGGCATTTGCAACAAAAGCACGCGGGTTTGATATGGAAATTCACTATTTCAACCGCACCCGCCTGTCACCTGATAAGGAACAGGGGGCAATTTATCACGAAAGCGTCGATACTCTTTTGCCAGTGGCCGACTTTTTATCGCTTCACTGTCCTGCGACGCCCGAAACTCTGGACCTTATGAATGCCGAACGGCTGGCTGCGCTGCCTGACGATGCAATACTCGTCAACTCAGCTCGTGGCGCTCTTGTTGATGAAGACGCGCTGCTGCAAGCCATTGAAAGTGGAAAGCTGGCTGCCGCAGGGCTTGATTGCTTTAAGACAGAACCGGGCGGAAATCCAAAGTTCGCGCCGCACGAAAACATCTTCATGTTGCCGCATATAGGTAGCGCCACGACTAAAACCCGGGACGCCATGGGCTTTCGCGCTTTGGACAATTTAGACGCTTTCTTTGCCGGAAAAACACCGCGCGACCTTTTATAGACTAGGAAGCTGTAAGGGCAAAATTCCTTTTTTTGACCTAGGTGTGGTGGACTATCCAAAGGCGAGTCATCCGAGGTCTGGAACGCATTGACCGCCTCGTTTTTTTAACGGGAACGGCAGATCGAAGATTCAGAACTTTGTTGCCTTTGCCCTTTTTTCAGGTCGGTCTGACCCGATCAAAGATGCTGAGCGAGAGTACATGCTTGGGCGGCGATGATCTTTCAGAAGAATTGATCAGTATATTCGATCAATATCGGTGTAAAAGTCGGGTATCGTGAATAACAACCCATTTTCGCGGAGCGCTCCGGTATGTTTCTGGATTTCGAGGAACTGACTCTGAATGTCGGCGAGCAGAAGATTTTTGTTCGTCACGGGGGCGACCCCGGCAATCCGGGCCTTTTGTTGTTGCACGGCTATCCGCAGACATCGGCCATGTGGCATGCCGTTGCCCCGCAGTTCACAGATCAGTTCCATGTCATCTGTCCCGACCTGCGCGGATATGGTCGATCGTCCAAACCCGCCTCGGATGATCAGCATACGCCTTATTCGAAGCGCGAAATGGCAAAGGACATGGTCTCGGTCATGTCTCAGATGGGACATGAGACTTTTCTGGTTGGTGCCCATGATAGAGGTGCGCGCGTCACGCATCGAATGGCTCTGGATCATCCACAGAATGTCCAGGCTATGGTCCTACTGGATATCGCTCCGACGCGTGAAATGTATCGCGACACCTCGAAGGAGTTTGCCACCGCCTATTGGCACTGGTTCTTTCTGATTCAGAAACACCCCATCCCGGAACAGATCATCGGCAATGACCCCGCACAGTTCTGGAAACTCAAATGCTTCAATCAGGCTAAAGGTGAAAGTCCCTTTACCGCCGAGGCGCTTGACGAATACATCGCAGCCTTCAGCACACCCGAGGCCATCCATGCCACTTGCGAAGATTACCGTGCCGCTGCGACCATCGACATCGAACATGACGATCGGGACGACGGGCGGAAGATAGAACAACCGCTTATGGTCCTGTGGGCCAAGCGCGGGGTGATCGAGACCTGTTTTGACGCGATGGCGCTGTGGCAAGCGCGGGCGCATTGGGTCGAGGGCGAGGCCGTTGATGCCACGCATTACATGGCCGAAGAGATCCCAGACGAAATAGCAAGCCGAATGCGCGCATTTTTCCTGCGGCAAATCGATCAGAAGGATGCCGCCGAATGAGCAGGACGCTTTACGATAAACTGGTGGACGCACATAAGGTCTGCGACCTGCCGGACGGCGACATGCTGATCTATGTCGATTTCCATATCATGAATGAATACACCAGCCCGCAGGCCTTTTCCGGGCTGGATCAGAAAGGGCTCTCTGTCTGGCGGCCCGAGGCCCATTTGTCGGTCGTAGATCACGTGAACGCTACACGGCAGCGCGATCCGCATGATGCGGCGTCCAAGCTGCTGATCGACAATCTGGAAGCCAATTGCAAAAAGCACAACATCGCCTTTTATGGTCTGGGTGACTGCCGTCAGGGGATCGAGCATGTTGTTGTCCCCGAACAGGGGCTTGTCGCGCCAGGGATGCTGATTGCCTGCGGCGACAGCCACACCACCACCTATGGGGCCTTTGGAGCGTTGGGTTTTGGCATTGGCACGTCTGAGGTTGAACATGTGCTGGCGACGCAGACCCTGCGCTATAAGCGGCTGAAGACCATGTTGATCAGTATTGATGGCGATCTCGCCCCCGGTGTGACCGCCAAGGACGTCATCATGAAGGTGGTTCAGGTGGTCGGTGCAGGCGGCGCCAATGGCTATGCTGTCGAGTTTTCAGGCTCGGCCATCCGTGCACAGGAAATGTCTGGGCGGATGACAATCTGCAACATGGCAGTCGAGCTGGGCGGACGGGCCGCCCTGATCGGTGCCGACAAAAAGGCGCTTGAGAAAATCAAGGGCCGCGCGCATAGCGATACGCTGGATTTTGGCGGTCTGGACTGGAACGCTGACCCCGGCGCGGAATATGACACGGTGTTTGAGATTGACGCCGCCGACATTGCCCCGCTTGTCAGCTGGGGCACCAGCCCGGATCAGTCGGTTCCTGTCGACGGCTCAGTCCCTGCCGAGACCGAAGGGATGACGCCCAAGGCACGCGAGGCGCTGAACCGGGCGCTGGGCTATATGGACCTGAAAGCGGGGCAGGCGATGACCGATATTGAAATCGACAGCGCCTTTATCGGCTCATGCACCAACAGCCGTATCGAGGATCTGCGCGCCGCAGCCAAAATCCTGAATGGCAAAAAGGTTGCCGCGTCGGTGAACGCCATCGTCGTTCCGGGCTCGACCTTTACCCGCCTGCAGGCCGAGGCTGAGGGGATCGACCGGGTGTTTATCGAAGCGGGCTTTGACTGGCGCCCGGAAAGCGGCTGTTCGATGTGCCTTGCGATGAATGACGATATCGCCATGGATGGCGAACGAATTGCGTCCTCGACCAACCGCAATTTTGAAGGTCGGCAAGGCCGCGGGGCACGCACCCATTTGATGAGCCCGGAGATGGTGGCTGCCGCCGCCATCCATGGTCGTATCGCGGATGTACGCGAATTCCTGAGTGAAGGAGTGGACTAGATGCCAAAAACTGTTCACGGGCTGGCCGCAGCCTTGCCGCTTGCCAATGTCGACACCGATGTGATCATGCCCAAACGCTTTCTGATCACGATCACGCGCGAAGGGCTGGCGGATGGCACATTCGCCGACCTGCGCTTTCACGACGACGATACGCCGCGCACGGATTTTGTGCTGAACACACATCCCTGGCACGAGGCTAGGATACTGATCGTCGGCGACAATTTTGGTTGTGGGTCCAGCCGGGAACATGCGGTCTGGGGGCTGGTTCAACTGGGTATTCAGGGCATCATCGGCACCAGCTTTGCGGGCATTTTCTACGACAACGCGCGCAAGAATGGCCTTGCCTTGCCCATCGTCAGTCCTGAGGTTCGGGATCAGTTGATGCAAGCGGCGTCCCATGAGGATGGTGCCAACTATACGATTGATATCGAAAACCGAGTCATCAGACACGGCGAGGCAAAGCTGCCGTTTGAAATGGACGACGCGACGCAAACCGCCCATCTTGAGGGCCGCGACGACACCCTGAACTCGCTGGAATTTGCGGATGCGATCCGCAAATATGAAAGCGGACTGGGAGAGCGGCAACGGGTGCGCGTCATACATTAGCCGGGGTAGTGTGACTTGGAACTTCGCCAACTTCAGTGCTTTGTGGCCGTCGCCGAAGAATTGCATTTTCGAAAGGCGGGCGAACGCCTCGGCCTTAGTCAGCCGGCCTTGTCCGACCGTATATCTGCGCTGGAACACGAGCTGGGCTTTGCTCTGTTCTTTCGAACAACTCGGCAGGTCAGCCTGACGCAAGCGGGGTCCGAATTCCTGCGCGACACCAAACGGATACTGGCGGATATCGATAAATCCGTTTCCAAAGCCCGACACACGGCCGACAGCGGGCTGAAAACGCTGCGGGTCAGCGGCGTGGACGAAGCAATCGCGATGCTGTTGCCGCCGGCGCTGATGGAATTCCGCAAACGGCAACCTTCGGTGCACGTGGACATTCTTGAGATTTCGTCTTCGGACTACCATACGCAAGAGCTTGCGAACCATCGGACCGACATTGCTTTTGTTCGCAAACCCCCAACGGAAGAATTTCTGCAGGCAGATCTTTTGTACCAGCAGGGTGCCGTTGTGGTGCTGCCCTCCGCATCCGAGCTAGCGGGCCGAGCAATGCTGTCAGCGGCGGATATCCTCGATCAGCCGATTATCGGATTTCCAAAACACGCGCGCCCGATCCTGCATGACCTGCTGTGGAACAGCTTTCGTGCCCAAGGATGGCAACCGGACATCGCCTGCGAAGTCATTGACAAATCCACCATGTTGCAGCTGGTGGCGCACGGGGTTGGCATCGGGCTGGCACCAGCCTGGATCCGCACCCTGGCACCTGCGGGTTTGAGCTGCATCCCGTATCGGACAGACAACCAACGCATCGAACTCTACGTCGCGCGACGGGCGATGGCGAACTCGAAAATGGTGGAGGAGTTTGTGGATGTGGTTAAGTACGTCTCCTCAACCCTGCACCCAGACGGCGCAGGTCAGTGACAGATTGCCGATGTGCTTCACAAAGGCACACGTCGACTAAAGTGGAGCAACTCCGGAAGCCTTGATTAACTGCGTGGTTCACCCCAAAGCTGCGCGACGAGAATGCTCAATTGGCGAAACACCGCGCCAATAGGCGGGTTTTCGCGTCTAAATCGACCACAGGTTGGAGAGCAGTTGAGCAGACCCTACATGTCCAGAAACAAGCATCTAAGACATACGCGTGAACGTAAGGAAACCGACATGAAGAAGACAGCAGTAGTATGCCTGCTTGGTGGCACGTTGCTCTTGGCAGCATGTGGAGCCCCGACAACACCAACTCAGGCTCAAGCACAAAACGACGCCCGATGTGCCGCTGGGATTTTGGGGGGTGCAGCCTTGGGTGGCGTCTTAGGCAATCAGGTTGGTTCAGGCACGGGCCAGACCCTTGCAACGGCGGCTGGTGCCGGACTTGGAATGTATGCTGGCCAGTCGGCTTGCAACTGACGAAAAGGCACAGAAAGTGGGGTGCTGGCCTTTCAAGTGCCTTTTGGTGCGCTGAAATACTGCGTCGGAGTGTCGAAAAAAAGTCGCTCCGGATTGCTGCCCGCATCGTGCCTTAAGGTAAATTAGAAAATGACAAATCCAATAATCAAGCCAACGTCTTCTGACGACATTCCGGGTCTCAAAGCCGTGCTGGACAATACAGGACTTTTCCCAAGCGAGATGTTTCCGGATATGCTGGCACCTACATTGTCAGGGGAAACAGAAGCTCTCTGGCTTACGTGCCACTCAGACGACGAAGCCGTCGGCTTGTGCTACATCGTTCCAGAAGACCTTGCTGACGGAACCTGGAATATGCTCGCGCTCGCGGTGCGCCCAGACTTGCAAGGCAAACGTCTGGGCGCGGCCTTGGTCAAGGCCGCGGAACAGTATTTGAAAGACAAAGGGCAACGTATCTTAATCGTAGACACATCTGGCACTGACAACTTTGCACTCGCGCGCAAGTTCTATGCTCAGAATGGCTATGAGGAAGAAGCGCGCATCCGCGATTTCTGGGCGGAGGGCGATGACAAGATTATCTTCCGAAAGGCCCTGTGACGAAATAGGCCCTCTGCCGCTGATATGGCAGAGGGTACCAGAAGAACGCTAGCAGCTTACGCGCCGTGCAACTTCTTCATGGTCACAGCTTGATGGATAGCACTGCTCCGAATGTGGCCAGTGATCTTAAAGTTGTTTGGCGCCCATTGAAGTCATCGGAACCTAACGCCTGGGGGCGGCCTAATCGGTTGGCTTATTCAATCCGTCAAATCGTGGGTCTGGTGCCGTAGTTTGCCCAGTCACTGCTGGCATCGGCTGCAACTGCACAGCCTGGCGAGTGTATTATAACACTTTGATCCGATGTGGTCGAAACGCTTGAAGGGTGGATTCCATTAGGTCGAGTTCTCAGGTAATACGTATGGATGGATATCGTCGTCATTACGACCATCATCACTTCTCTTTTTGTTGTAATCGGGGTGGCGGAACCACTGGCCGCGCGATTGCGCTTGCCCTACAGCGTTATCCTCGCTGTTCTTGGGATAGTGATTGGGCTTGGCGCGGCATTTTTTCTTAACACCGACCTGACGGATGCGCTGAACCCGGGCGCGCAAGCGATTATTGACCTACCGATCCGGTCTAACGTCTTTCTCTATGTTTTCCTGCCAACATTGCTCTTTCAGGCGACGCTTGGCATGAACCTGCGCAGGATGCTGGACGATTGGATGCCCATCCTGATGATGGCGGTTGTCGCGGTGATCGTGGCGACACTTTCCATTGGCTATGCGCTGAGTTGGGTAAGTACGCTGCCACTGGCCGCCTGTCTGTTGATCGGCGCAATTGTGTCGACAACTGACCCTTCGGCGGTTGTCAGCATTTTTCGATCAATCTCCGCACCGCGCAGGCTGTCGCGAATTATCGAAGGCGAAAGCCTCCTTAACGATGCCGCTGCCATTGCTCTTTTCGGACTATTCATGAGCTTTGTCATGCTCGGAAGGCCCGACCCATTGCTAAGTGAAGCTGTGGGGCAATTTCCGCTGCTAATCGCAGGAGGTGCTTTCACCGGTTGGCTCATGGCGCGCATGGCTGTTTGGGTGATGGCGTTCGTCGACCGCTGGGATATGGCACAAATTTCTATTTCCGTTGCACTGCCTTATCTCGCGTATATCGTTGCAGAACAAAGCATCGGGGCTTCTGGTGTTATCGCCGTGGTGGCCGCAGGTCTTACGCTTAACCTCACGGGTCCCGGTCGTTTGTCACCGGCCGGTTGGACAAATCTTCAAGAAGTATGGGACCTGCTGGCACATTGGGCGGGCGCGCTGATCTTTATTCTTGCGGCATTGCTGATTCCGAGACTGTTGGAAGGGGTGCAGCCGTCTGACTTCGGCCTGTTGGCCGTGGTGGTTCTTGCTGCAGCATTTGCACGGGCAGCGGTTCTGTTCGGCTTGTTGCCATTGCTCACGACAATCGGTCTGTCGCCAGCTGTTGAACGCCCCTATCGCACCGCGATGCTGTGGGGTGGATTGCGGGGTGCCGTGACACTGGCGCTGGCGCTGGCAGTCACCGAAAGCACGCATATCCCGCTGGAGACCAAGCGACTAGTCGGCATCCTGGCCACTGGCTTTACGCTGTTTACACTGATTGTGCAGGGAACAACCTTGCGCGCAGTGATCACAAAACTGGGGCTCGATAGGCTCTCTCCGCTTGATACGGCACTGTCACGCCAAGTGGTCGCCGTCGCCTTGCAATCGGTGCGCGAGGACGTGTCCCGCATTGCAGAAAACTACGACTTGACCCACGATATCGTCAGAAACGAAGCCAAACAGTTCAGTGAACGCCTCGACGAGGCCGTAAACGCGGCTGAAGACAGCGCGCAGATTCTTGATCGTGATCGGATCACACTTGGCCTTATTGCGCTGGCTGGGGCAGAGCGGGATTCCGTGTTGGCCCGGATGCGAGAGCGCACCATGTCATCTGTGCTGAGTGAGAAGATTCTGTCCGACGCGGATCGCCTCATTGAAGGCGCACGGACCGGAGGGCGGCTCGGCTATCAGCGCGCGTCAAACCGGTCCGTCGTTTACGGCAGGTCTTTCCGGATCGCCGTTTTTTTGCACAACCGGCTTCGAATCTCGTTTCCACTCACGCGTATTACAACGGATCGGTTTGAAAGACTGCTCATGCAGCGCCTGATCCTGCGGGACCTTGATGGGTTCGTCCGTGGGCGCATACGTCGAATCCACGGCCGCCGGGTTGCGGAATTGCTTGACGACCTGTTGGCGCGTCGATCCGAGGCGGTTGAGGCAGCGCTTGACGGACTGCGGCTCCAATATCCAGGCTACGCCGAAAAGCTGGAGCGGCGGTTCATCCGGCGAACGGCGCTGCGGCTGGAAGAGCGTGAATACGCGGTCATGCGCGAGGACGGCCTTGTGGGTGAAGAGCTCTATTCGGTGTTGATGCAGGAAGTGGCGGCGCGACGTGCTTTGTCTGAAGGGCGTCCGGTACTGGACATCGCCCTTAAAGGACGGGATCTGGTCCGGCAGTTTCCACTATTTTCTGATCTCGACAAAGCGTCACTGAGGAAACTCAGCAGAGCATTGCGAACCCGATATGCCAACGCGGGTGACACGATCATTTCCAAAGACGAATTCGCGGGGAGTGTATTCTTTATCGCTTCTGGGGCAGTCGAAGTGGAACTCGGCAGACATACTACGCGGTTAGGTCGTGGTGAAATGTTTGGGCAATTGGCCATGCTGTTGAAACGGCCCCGTCGCGTAAACGTGCGGGCATTGGCCCCCTCGACACTGCTAATGCTCGACGAAGCGCGTTTCCGGCGATTGCTCCGGCGCAGTGAGGCAATGCGGAATTCTGTCAAGATGAGCGCAAACAAACGCATGATCGACCCCGCAGTGTTGGATCTGGATGAGCCCGTAGGATCTTCTGAACAAGGGCCCAATTCCTGATAGGCCATCAATGGAAGGAGATTGCGACCCATTCTAGCCGTTTGTAGCCGGTTATTTTTTGCTGGGTCGCGGACGGTAAAACTAGCTATTCGCCGCGTGCGTAAAAAAGGCTGCACGGACACAAACTGCGCGATTGCCGTTACAAAATCTGCACAAATACCTAACGAAAACAAAAAGCTTCAGCTTCGGCCGTTTCATGCGGATATCTGAGATTCAACTGACGGATTTTTCAGCAATTAGCTTCAATGCATCACTCACATCGGTCGTATGCTCACCTCCTGTGATCCTCTCTAAAACGGCACTTAGATCAAAGTTGGCACTTTGCGCTTGTTCAAAACGATTGCATTGCTTGATGTAATCTACCGAGACGCGTAGCTCGAGCATTCCTGCCTTCTGCCGCCTCGCAGATTTCAAAGCCTCACGAAACTCTTGTTCGGCCACTTCATTCTCGCACAGCGCAAGCGCATAGACCCGATCCGTTTCAGATTGGGCCCATCCTTCATTGGTTTGATTTTGGAATTCACGTGCCTGAGCCAAAAAGCTCAAGGCACCTTCCCGATCACCGGTTTTAAGTGTGAGTTCGGCAATCAGAGTAAGAAAGAACGGCTTATAGTTTCCCGCCCCGCTTACCCTCCAAGCTTCTGAAGCTTTCAGTAACGCAAGGATCGTTTCCTGGTTTGGCGAAAGATACGCATTCACCCAGCTTCGCCAGAGGGTCGCAGTCAAGGACATGAACGTGAATGAGTGTTTGATTGAAAGCGCCTCAAGCTTTTCAACAGCCCCGAGTACGTTTTCAGGTTCACGTCTCATTAGGTAAAGCATGCACAGATAGGTCAGCGACTGCGCAATGCTGTGGGCATGCTCAAGTTCTTCTGCGCCCGCCACCGCTTGCGTCTGAACTTCAAGAGCGTTGTCTGGATCCCCGCGCATCCACATGGCCAAACTTAAAAAGCACGAAGTGATGGCCGCATGGTCCGACCCGTAAATGTACGCGAGGTGGCCATCACGTTTCCGGCTGTAGAGTTCTAACGCCTTGTTCAAATGCTCGTATGCTGAACCTAATTCCCCGATATGAAACAACACGGCGCCCATGGCGCGATGTGCCACCATTTGGTGCTGCGTCTCGCGTGTTGTAGTCGCCAATTCCAGCAATTGCGTGGCAACGTTCTTGGCCAAATCATACTCGGCGCGCACCAAATGAAAGGAATACAAACCGTTCAGAACCGGGAACAGATGATCGGTTTCTTCAACGCGTTCGCACAAGTCGCGGATCCTTGCGTAGACCGAGCCGGTCTCATCCGCAGCAATTCCGGAGGTTGATCGTAGAACGCCTGCTTTCAGAACCTGGATCTCAATTTCTTTGCGGTCTCGCTCAGTGCTTTGTTCCAGTTCACTCAATTGCTCGATCGCCAGGGAAAGCTGCGTGTTCGCCTCTGTATTCGCAGATCGTTGGACAGCACGCTGACCGGCAAGATACCGGTAATTGACGGCCTCCTTACGCATGCCCGCCATAGTGTAATGATGGGCCAGCACTTCTGGGCTGGCATCACCCGTGTGCGTCGAAGTGTCATCAAGTTGTTGCGCTACGCGAGAGTGCAAAACACGACGCTCTCGCTTCAATAGGCTGTTGTAGGCAGTGTCACGAATGAGGGCATGACAGTAGCTGAAGGTTTCAAAATCTTCGGCGCGAGAAACGGTAACAATGCCTGCTTCTACCAATAGTTCGAGGTTCGCACGCAGCGCTTTATCGCCAATATCGGCCACTTTAGAGATCAAAGGATAGGTGAATTGAGGCCCGATTACGGCCCCTATCTGGGCCACCTCTTTGGCAGAGCTCAAACGATCAAGGCGCGCCATAAGTGCATCATGTAACGTGCTGGGGACCGAGTTGGCCGGAGAGGCGCCACCCATCGTATAAGTGTCTCGGCCCTTGGACAGAATGCCCGATTCAAGGAGATCTTTGGTCACTTCCTCTATGTATAACGGCACTCCGTCAGATCTTGCCGCGACCGCGTCGTACATCTCGTCCGAGATCACCTCACCTTTTGCGACTTCGTCCACAATGCTCTTCACCTCTTGAAAATCCAACTGCTTCAAAACAACTTTCGTGAGGTTCGATTGCAGCGTCCAGCCCGGGTCGTACTCGGGCCTGAATGTCATGACGACCAGAACCGGAAGGTCGCGAATTCGCTCCACTATTCGGTCCAAAAGCAGCTTGGTCGTTGGATCAATCCAATGCGCATCTTCAAACAAGAATAGAACCGGCTGCTCCCTTGCTTCCGACGTGAGATTGCCTAGCAGCAGGTCTAATGACTGATCCATGAGTTGCTGAGGCGTCAGGTTCAGGGGCCCCAATTGATCCTCGAATGGGATGGACAGAAGGGACGCGGCCAGCTGCAATGCATCGTTGGATTGATCGCCCAGAACAGCACGGATTTTTTCAAGCTTTGCCTCGTTCGAGTCTTCGGAACGGAGCTTGGCGACATTCTCAAGTTGTCGAATTACAGGATAGAACGCAGTCGCAAAATGGTAGGGAGAACACTGATATCGCATCTGCGTGCCGGGCGAGTCCGAAGATTTTTGCCTGAATTCTTCCACCAGCCGTGACTTGCCAATTCCTGGCTCACCCGACACAAGCACAACCTGCCCGTGACCACCGCTGGCAAGCGTCCATTTGTCATTGAGGGTCTCTAATTCTGCGGAGCGACCCACCAACGGCTTAAGCAACACATCATCTATTGCCAAAAAACGGCTGACGGTTTGCCGCTCACCCGTCACCTGCCAAGCTTCGACCTCTTTAGCAAAACCCTTGAGCTTGAACGCGCCTCGCAGAACGTATTCGAAGGTATCACCGGCCAACTGATGCGTGCTGGGGGCGACGATCATCGTTTCTGGATCCGCCATTGCCTGAAGGCGCGCGGCCAGGTTCGGCGTCTCACCCATCGCCGTCCCGTCCTCAAACATGTTTTCGCCACGCAGATCGCCGACGACAACCAATCCGGTCGCAACCCCGATGCGGACGTTAAGTTTCGCGTGGGTGCGAATTTTCGGCATTTCATTCATAATGCGCAGGCCCGCCCGAATTGCCCGCTCTGGATCATCTTCATGCGCGTGGGGAAATCCAAAAAAGACCATAATCCCATCGCCGTAATAGCTGGCAATATGGCCATCAAACGCAGCAACCGACGCAGCACATGTTTCTTTGAAAAGTCGAAGAACATCGGCCAGATCTTCTGGGTCGACGCGTTGGGAAATTTCTGTCGATCCGACCAAATCAATGAACATGACGGTAAGCTGTCGCCGTTCCGCGATGATCTCGGGGCCAGTACCGGTGTTGTGTGGGTCTAGGCCTGGCTCTGCATCGAAGCGAACAGCCTTCATGAAACGCCGCCTTGGTCCGAGGGGGAGGCCGATTGTCACAAGGTCATCGTCTGTTAGCTCAGAAAGATCACCATGTTCGATTTCGTGTTCTGCAAAGGCAGCAGCATACTTGGACAAACCATGTTTTTTTAGCCAAGACGCTATATCGGACATCTACATTTTTGCTTGCCGTTTCAGCAGAACTATCGCCTGCGCCCTACCAGCATGCTTCCCCTTGTTGGTTTGACCCGTCGTGCAAACGGTGTTTTCTGATCATGTTCTACTCAATGAAGAACTCTGATTCAAAGTAGGTCAAGGATTTCATTGGCGTATTGGACGTTAAGCCGTGTACGGCAACGATCGACTTAGATTGGCGGCCTTGGCAAAATCAACATCGCTTGATGCCATAGAACCCGATCTGTGCCCACACGACAGCGACAGATCTTTTCCGGTTCATGTTTCCCATGGTGGCGCTGCGCCAATCTCTGCGATCAGAAAGTCCATGAACACCCGCACTTTGGGGGATAGCACGTTGGACTTGGGATAGATCAACCACAAGACATTGTCCTCTGCGGCTTCAAAGTTCGGCAGAACCTGTGTCAGCCGGCCTGACTTCAGTTGCTCATGCACACTCCATAAAGCGTTCAATGAAATACCGGCCCCAGCCAGCGTGGCGCAGACCTGGCTTTGGCCGTCGTCGATAATCAATTGACCTTTGGCAGATGCGGGGTCGAATACAGCGCGTTCGCCTGCCGGGCCTGTCAGCGGGCGCGGTTGACGGTTTTGGAAGGCGATCAGACGGTGGTTTGCCAGTTCGGCGGGCGTATTGGGGGTTCCGTGCGTTTCAAGATAGTACGGCGCGGCGCACAGGATGCGCCGGTCATCGGCCAATTTGCGGCCTTTCAAGCTGGTGTCCACAAGCGGAGCGTTCCTAAGTGCAAGGTCAAAGCTGCCTTCGATCAGGTCGAACTGAACATCAGAAAGGCGCAAGTCCAGTGTGAGATCAGGGTGCTGTTGAAGAAACCTCGGTAGGATCGGCGCGATGTAGAGTTGGGCAAAGCTGCTTGGCGCAGCAAAGCGCAATGTGCCCCGGATCGTTGTCGTCTGCTTGCCCAGGGCCGCAAGCGCGGCTTCTTCCTGCGCGATGATCTCGCGGGCGAAGGGCAGGAAATCGGCCCCTTCGACAGACAGCGACACTTTGCGGGTCGTTCGGTGCAATAGTTCAGAGCGCAGGCTCTGTTCCAACTTGGCAAGCTTTGCGCTGGAGACAGCTGGGGCCATGTCCAACGTGCGCCCCGCAGCACTGATGTTGAGCATTTCTGCTGCCCTTACAAACAGTCGGAGCGCATCTGTATCAAGGCTCATTATATCCAAAACCCGAATTATAAATCCTGATATTGGCAGTTTATCTGCAATTTGATCGACATTAAATCCCTTTCGTAGACGCAAAAGGGCCTAGGCAGGAGGCACAGATGACACGGACAGCCACAGTCAACTACCATGTTCACAAGCCCTATCGGCAAGCTTTTGAACTTGATTCAGGTGGGGTTGCGGGCAACCTGATTTCCCCAGAACTGGCTCCAACGACTGTTGCGCTGGCGGATACCCGCACGAAGGCAACGTCAGTCACATTTGCATCTGATGCCGTAGAATTCACATTGCTGAAATCGCAGGTCTGGGATTTTACCGGGGAGTCCTGGAAACAGACATATGATGCGGAACTGACCGGGATGCTTCTGGACAGGCTGAGTGCGCAAGAGGTTGTGATTTTTGATCACACCGTTCGGGTCGACGATCCCGGTGCCACGCGCAAGCCCGCGCGGAACGTCCACAGTGACTACAGCAAGGACGGGGCTGAGCAGCGCCTTGTCGATCTGCTGGGGGCCGAGACCGCAGCTGAATGGGCGCAAGATCACTTTGCCTTTGTCAATGTGTGGCGTCCTGTGGAACATCCGATCAATTCCGCCCCGCTGGGCTTTGTTCGCCCGTCTTCAGTTGACCCGTCTGACTGGATTCTGCTGGACCTGATCTATCCCGACCGCAAAGGGCAAATCATGGGGTTGGTGGGAAACCCTGACCATGAATGGGTCTATCTTTCCAAGATGACGCCGGACGAGGTTGCTTTTTTCAACATCTACGACAGTCAAGGGCTACCGTCGGTGGCACATAGCGCGCTTGATATGATCGAGGATCCAAACGTCAACACCATTCGCAAGAGCATCGAGAGCCGCACTTTGGTGCGGTACTAATGGGGGGCCAGATATGTTGAATAGAATCCAGCCCACCGAGTTTGCCCAGATCAATGTGGCTTACAACCGGGTGTTTCGTCCGGGCCGGCTGAGTGTCGGCCTTGTGTTGCCGCTTGAATCCTATGCGGTCGGCGCAAAGCCGACGATGCAGGGCCACTTAGAGGCCGCGCGGAGGGCAGAGGACCTTGGATTTGCAGCACTTTGGCTGCGCGACGTGCCTTTCAATGTTCCAAGTTTTGGTGATGCCGGACAGGTTTTCGATCCATTTGTTTATTTGGGTGCGCTGATAACGGTGACAGACCGGATTGCGCTAGGAACGTCGAGTGTGATCCTGCCACTGCGTCACCCAGCCCATGTAGCCAAGGCGGCGGCGACCGCGGACGTGCTATCGGGTGGTCGGTTGCTCTTGGGTGTTGCTTCTGGTGACCGGCCCGAGGAGTACCCGGCGATGAGCAAGGGCTTTGACGATCGGGGGGCACGTTTCCGCGATAGTGTTGAGTACATCCGCGCGGTCGGATTGGGCTATCCCACGCATGAAAGCGGGCAGGGCACACTGTCTGGCGACATTGATCTGTTGCCAAAGCCGCATGGCACGCGTTTGCCGTTGCTTATCACTGGTGGCAGCCAGCAAACCTCCGATTGGGTGGCACAGAACGGGGACGGTTGGATGACCTATCCACGCAACGCCGCAGCCCAAGGGCGGGTCATCGCGGAATACCAAACACGCACGAAGGCGGCAGGGCAACCGGACAAGCCGGTTATGCAATCGCTTTATGTCGATGTCGTTGCCGATCCCGCTGCACCTCCGCGCCCGATCCACCTTGGGTTTCAGTCCGGAACTTATTTCCTGTGCAACTATCTGCGCGAGATTGAAACCCTTGGCGTCAATCACGTCGCGCTGAACCTCAGGTTCAATCAAGCACCCATCGACACAACACTTGAACGTCTGGCGGACGTTGTGCTGCCAGACTTTTCCTAAAGGATAAAACTGATGACCAAGACTGTTCTTATCACCGGTTCAACTGACGGCATTGGCTTGCTGACAGCAAAGAAACTGGCCGCTGACGGGCACCAAGTGCTTTTGCACGGGCGCAGCGCACCCAAATTGGAGAGCGCCGCCGCCGAAGTCAGTGGCAATGTCGAAACCTATACCGCTGATCTAAGCGATCTGTCCGCGGTTCGAAAACTGGCCGAAACCATACGCGCCAAACATGACCAACTGGATGTGTTGATCAATAACGCGGGTGTGTTGAAAGCCCCGCAAACGGTGCTTGAGAATGGGCAGGACATCCGCTTTGTCGTGAACACGCTTGCACCCTATCTGCTGACCGAATTGTTGTTGCCGATCATTCCTTCCGACGGGCGCGTTGTGAACTTGTCATCGGCGGCGCAGGCCCCTGTAAACGTTAAGGCCATGCAGGGCAATGTGCCGCTGACAGACATGGAGGCCTATGCCCAAAGCAAGCTGGCTATCACGATCTGGACCATGGAATGGGCCAAATTACAACCCGATGGGCCGGTGATGGTCGCAGTGAATCCCGGGTCGCTCTTAGCCTCAAAAATGGTGAAAGAGGGCTTTGGCGTTTCCGGCAACGATATGAGCATTGGCGCTGATATTCTGATGGATGCGGCCCTGGGCGGGCGGTTTGCTGACGCGTCAGGTGCCTATTTTGACAATGACAGTGGGGCCTTCGCTGATCCACATGCCGCAGCGCTCGACAAAGATCACGCGGCCGACGTCATGAACACAATCAAGGGCTTGATTAGCCAGACAGGCTGATCTGGGCGGCGCGGCCGCCCCAAACACACATCCACCTTTACCTCCTATCACCCCTCACGCGCGCCGCGTCGAGGCCCAAGAAAGGACTGCCTGATGAAATACGAAAACTTCCAAACTTTTGAGGTTGCCGTTGAAAAAGGTATCGCCACGGTGACATTCAATTTCGGTTCCGTGAACGTGCAAGGCCAGGAAATGTTGGCCGACCTCAACAGCCTGGCCATGCGGCTAGAGCGCGACCGCGACACCAAAGTAGTGATCTTCCAATCCGCCAACCCAGAAATCTGGGTTTGCCACTACGACACCGATCTTCTCAAAGACATGTCGACCGAGGCGGTATCCCGCGAGGATGCACAGCTGTTGGACCTGCAATCGGTTTGCGAACGGATCAGCAAGGTGCCGCAGGCCACTATTGCCAAGCTGGAAGGGTTCGCACGCGGTGGCGGGCACGAATTGGCACTGGCGCTCGACATGCGTTTTGCCGCGCGGGGAAAGTACAAGTTCATGCAGATGGAGGTCGGTATGGGCATCCTGCCCTGCGGCGGTGGCGCGTCGCGGATGGCACGCCAAACCGGCCTTGGCAAAGCGCTTGAGATCATCCTGAGCGCGCAGGATTATGACGCGGATGATGCAGAGCGTCTGGGCACGATCAACAAGGCTTTGGAGCCGGATGAGATTGGCCCATATGTGACCGCGCTGGCCGAACGGATCGCGCAGTTTCCGGCAGAGTCGATCAACGCCTGCAAGCAGATGGTCTATGAATCCATCGACAAACCCATTCATGAGGCACTGAAGGCCGAAGCCTATTGGCTTTATCAGGCCACCAGCAAAACCCCGGCTGTCAAACGGTTTGCCATCGCGGATGAACAAGGTTTGGAACACGACATCGAAAATCAGCGTAAGTGGGGCGACCTGGTTATGCAGGTGCAAGATATCAACTGAACCCCCATCAAAATAACTACGTCCAGGCGCCCGATATCTCGATGCGCGCCCCAGCGTGGTGCTAGAAAAGGAATTTCCCAATGAAAGCAATGGTTCTGAATACCTATGGACCCGACGCACAGTTTGAGCCCGCAGAAATGCCAGACCCGGTTGCAGCACCCGGACATGTGGTGGTCCAGGTGGCGGCCACCAGCGTCAACACAGTCGACACGATGATCCGAAGCATGGGGGCAGAACTGCCCCTGTCCCCCGCGCTGCCTGCCGTACTTGGCATGGATTTTGCAGGCACAGTTGTTGCATTGGGCGACGGAGTGACAAACTTTGCCCTAGGTGATGAGGTGTACGGTTGCGCCGGTGGTCTGATGGACCTTCCTGGCACTCTGGCCGAGTACATGAACGCAGACGCCCGCCTGATTGCACACAAACCCAAATCGCTGAGTATGCGGGAAGCCGCAGCGCTGCCCCTCGTCGGTATCACCGCCTACGAAGGGTTGACCCGTGCTGGTGTAGGCGATGGGCAGACCGTGCTGGTACAGGGCGGCGCCGGAGGCGTTGGCCATGTCGCAGTGCAAATTGCCCGTCACCTTGGTGCAACCGTGTCCGCAACAGGTCGCGGCGCGGATCAGATGGCTCTGATTGAGGGGTTGAGTGCGCGTCCTTTGGATTTCACAACGCAAAAGGTTGAAGACTACGTGGCTGCGCACACTGATGGCGTGGGCTTTGATGTGGTGTTCGACAGCGTTGGTGGGCCGAACATGACAAACTCGTTCGCAGCGGCCAAGCTCAACGGCCATGTCGCCTCAACCGTTGCGATGGTCGAGATTGATCTGACGCCCGCGCATTTCAAAGGTCTGTCCCTGCACGTCGTCTTCATGCTGATCCCGATGATGCATGATGTCGGGCGGCAAACCCATGGTGACATCCTCAAGACATTGGCGAATCTGGCGGATGCAGGGGGGCTCAAACCTATTGTTGACGAACACAAGTTTGGGTGGGCCGATGTCGGCGCAGCCTATGCGCACCTGACGAGCGGAGCTGCGGTCGGGAAAGTTGTTGTAGAGTTGTAGTCCACACCTGTTGCGTTTGGTGCGCACAGGATGATCGTGCGCACCAATCTTAGGTAGATTCCGGACAAGCGTGAAAAACACGATTGTCCTTTTGACCCCTTCAATCGATGTCCAACATCGGCTTTGTGTGCCGACAACTTACCATCTTTGCTGGTGATCTAACGCGCTTGCGAAATCCTTAGACCTCCGCCTTTCACAAGGAGGTCCACAATTACGTCGACCCCTTTTCTGCGACGAAGAGACGAGAACAAAAACGGCCGTCCTTTGCGCATTCTTTGCGCATCACGTTCCATAACTTCTAACGAAGCACCAACATGCGGCGCCAAGTCGGTTTTGTTGATGACCAGAATGTCCGATTTCGTAATCGCCGGCCCGCCTTTGCGTGGAATTTCCTCTCCGGCGGCGACGTCAATCACATAGATTGTAAGGTCTGCGAGTTCCGGACTGAACGTAGCCGATAAATTGTCCCCGCCGCTTTCGATCAGAACCACATCAAGATCGGGATGGCGGTCTTGCATTTCGGCGACCGCAGCCAAATTAATCGAGGCGTCTTCGCGGATCGCTGTGTGTGGGCACCCACCAGTTTCCACGCCAATGATCCTGTCTTGCGGCAGGATCTGCATGCGCATCAGCGCTTCGGCATCCTCCTGCGTGTAAATGTCATTGGTGATAACGCCCACTGAGCAGACATCGCGCAGGGCTTCGGATAACGCTGCGGTCAAAGTGGTCTTTCCGGCGCCCACCGGACCACCGATGCCAACGCGCAAGGGGCCGTTCATACTGCTCATGTTCGGAACATCCTTGAATACTGTGTTTCGTGTTTCATCGACGCGATGTCTGTCAGGAACGTGGTCGAGTTCAAATCATCCTGGCTGGCCTTTTGCGCCGTTTCGGCAATACGGGCGCATAGCGGTGTCAATTCTCGGATCACTTTCTGAGACGCGGTCTGGCCCAACGGCACAAGGCGTGTTGCGCAAGAGGCTAGGTTGCTTGCAAAGGCTTGCAGAAACATCTTTGTCGTCAGCAAAAGGGGAAGGCCTTGCAAACGCGCGGCGTGGCCTAGTGAGACGGGATAGGAGTACTTTCGAAGGTCTAAATCCCAGACATTTCCAGTCACCGTCCCGAATGCCTGTCCTAGGAACTCGGTTTCCATTTTTCTTTCGGACGACGCGCAAAAGGCCCGTGCAGTAACGTCGACGCCGATAAGTTCATCTTTATCCTGCGCGTTGTATGCCGAAACAACGAACAGAGCGTCGTTCCAACCAGAACCATGTTCCAGCACATCTGAAATCCAGGCTTGGGTGCCTCGTGAATCGGTGACGGTCCCTTCGTCAATTGCGGTCTCTAGCCCGTGAGAATAGGCAAAGCCCCCTACAGGGTAAGCGGGCGACAACCATTGCGTCAGCGTCAGGATGTCGGCGTCAGTGGGCGTGGCCATGAGTCCTGCCATGGCCATAGGCCCCGCCTTCGGGGGTGAACGGTTCATGCACTTCCCGCACCGAAGCCCCGATTTTCAAAAGCATGTCTTGGATGACGTGATCGACTTGGATCAGCAGATGATCCTTTTCTATCTGACAAGGCGTGTGGCGGTTGCCGATATGCCAAGCGACGCGCGTCAGATCCGGGGCTGTTATTTCCAGCAACGCTTCGGGTGCAGCTTGTATTTCTACTTCGCGACCGTCATCCAAAACTAAAGCGCCGCCGTGGTTCAACGACGTCGTTTGCGCCAGATCGACAAGAATCTGTTCGCCACTTTCGCAGGTCAGAACCTTGCGGCGCAAAAAACGGTCATCATAGGTCAGTGACAGGGCGCCCGCAGGCTCGCCGTGTAAATGATCAGAATATTGCCGTGCTGTACAAAGGAGGATGGTCATGCCAACGCCCCCTCTGTGGAACGGGCAGCTGTTACCAGATAGAGCCCGCGAAAACGTGTTGTACGATACGGTCGCGGGACAGGCCGCGTTTGCGCAGTTCTTCGTCGCTCAGCGATTGCAGGAACTGGATTTGATCGGTGCGCGATCGTGCTTCGGCCAATCGAGCAAGAGCCGAATAGATCGACGAACCAATCGTCGAGAACAGACCGAATACGGAAAAACCGGAATGCGGTTGATTTTCTGTGTGTGCCATTGGGACCCTCGTATGCTTGCGAGACGTTGGTCCTCCCTTGCGTGATAGTATCTGTCATATTGCACTCGCTTAGTAGTGGGCAATTGGTCATGCCCGGGATGCGCTTGCTGCAATGCAGCGAAATTTTTAATCAGAACATGAAGTATCGCTGTGCCATCGGTAGAACTTCGGCTGGCTGACAGGTTAGCAATTCACCATCCGCGCGGACCTCGTAGGTTTCCGGGTCGACATCGATCTGGGGTGTTGCATTGTTCAGCAACAGATCGCGTTTGCCGATATTCCGCGTGTTGTGCACGGCGACAGTTTGCTTCGCCAAGCCCAGTGAATCACCAATCCCGTCGGTCTGTGCGGCTTCAGAGACAAATGTGATCGCCGAATGCTCGACCGAGCGGCCATAGGCCCCGAACATCGGACGGCTATAGACAGGCTGCGGTGTCGGGATTGAGGCATTGGGATCGCCCATCTGCGCGCAGGCAATCGTGCCGCCCAGCAGAACCATTTCGGGTTTCACGCCGAAAAACGCCGGGTTCCACAGCACCAGGTCAGCGCGTTTGCCTTCTTCGATATTGCCGATCTGATGGCTGAGCCCATGGGCGATAGCCGGGTTGATGGTGTATTTCGCGATGTACCGGCGGACGCGCAGGTTGTCGTTGTCCCCGGTTTCCTCGGGCAGCCGGCCCCGTTGTTTCTTCATCTTATCAGCCGTTTGCCATGTACGGATCAGCACCTCGCCCACACGGCCCATGGCCTGACTGTCGGAGGCGATGATGCTGAACGCGCCCATGTCGTGCAGGATATCTTCGGCGGCAATGGTCTCGCGCCGGATGCGGCTTTCGGCAAAGGCCACGTCCTCGGGGATCGATTTGTCGAGATGATGGCAGACCATCAGCATATCCAGATGCTCTTCGACCGTATTCACGGTGAACGGTCGCGTCGGGTTGGTCGAGGACGGCAGAACATGGTTCTCACCGCAGATTTTGATGATATCTGGGGCGTGACCACCACCTGCGCCTTCGGTGTGGAAGGCGTGGATGGTGCGACCTTTCATGGCAGCCACGGTATTCTCGACAAATCCGGATTCGTTCAGCGTATCGGTGTGGATCATCACCTGAACATCCATCGCATCGGCCACTGACAGGCAGCAGTCGATGGCGGCAGGGGTCGTTCCCCAATCCTCGTGCAGTTTCAGCGCGCAGGCCCCGGCCTTGACCTGTTCCTCCAGCGCCGAGGGTAGTGAGGCATTGCCCTTGCCCGCAAAGGCAAGGTTCATCGGAAAGGCATCCGCAGCTTGCAACATCCGACCGATATGCCAAGGGCCGGGGGTGCAAGTGGTCGCCAAAGTACCATGTGCCGGGCCGGTACCACCGCCAAGCATTGTCGTCAGGCCGGAATGCAAGGCGTCTTCGATCTGTTGTGGGCAGATAAAGTGGATATGGCTGTCGAACCCGCCCGCCGTCAGGATGCGGCCCTCGCCCGCAATTGCCTCGGTTCCTGGGCCAATGATAATGTCCACGCCAGGCTGCGTATCCGGGTTTCCGGCTTTGCCGATCTTGGCGATACGCCCGTCCTTCAGCCCCACATCCGCTTTGTAAATTCCGGAATGATCTACAATCAGTGCGTTGGTGATGACCGTGTCAACGGCCCCCTCGGCGCGTGTGGTCTGAGATTGGCCCATCCCGTCGCGAATGACTTTGCCACCGCCGAACTTGACCTCTTCTCCATACACATCTTCGCGGTGCCCGGTTTCGCTGAACCGTGCAGCTGTTGCGCGTTCCACGATCAGATCTTTTTCAACCTCTATGATCAGATCGGTATCCGCCAATCGTACTTTGTCGCCGACCGTTGGGCCGAACATAGAGGCATAATCACCCCGACTGATCTTGCCCGGCATCTTTCAAAGCCCCCATGATGTGCATATTGAAACCGTAGATGTGCCGGCGCCCCTCAAATGGCACCAACATAACTTCGCGAATTTGGCCCGGTTCAAAACGCACAGCGGTGCCTGCGGGGATGTCCAGCCGCATCCCCAAGGCCGTGTAGCGATCGAAATCCAAGGCAGAGTTTGCTTCGGCAAAGTGGTAGTGGCTACCGACCTGAACTGGCCGATCACCAGTATTGGCGACAACAACAAGACGGCTGCTGCGACCGGCGTTGAGCGTCAGTGACCCTTCGGCAGATATGATCTCACCTGGGATCATTTCGGCAGCTTCAAGATCACGGTGATGGCGATGACGGCGATCAAGGCCAACCCAGCTGCCAACGCGGCGTAATCGCTGCCGTGTGCATGAACATGACTGTCCGTGTGGGCCATGGCCGGACCAGCCAGAATAAGAGCGGGAAAGAGCATGCGGTTCATTTGTATCTCCTTTGGTAATTAGCGAATGGGGTTGTGGACTGTTACAAGCTTGGTGCCATCCGGGAAGGTGGCTTCGACCTGTACCTCGTGGATCATCTCGGGCACGCCTTCCATGCATTGGCCTCGGGTGATCACTTCGGCCCCGGCTTGCATCATATCGGCGACCGAACGACCATCGCGCGCGCCCTCGACCACGGCATCGGTGATCAGGGCGATAGCCTCGGGGTGGTTCAGCTTGACGCCGCGGGCCAACCGTTTTCGGGCGACCTCGGCTGCCATGGCAACCAGCAGTTTGTCTTTTTCACGAGGGGTCAGGTTCATGTCAGAGCATCCAGCATCGGGGTAACGTGTCTTTGTTCAGTTTGCGCAAAAGCGGCATCAACGCGCGGCGAAGGGCAAAGCTGCTTTTGGCCAGAACACGGATAACCAGCAGGTCGTCCCGGATAAGGGTTGCACCGGCGGTTTCGGGTAGCATTTCGCGAACAGGGTCCAACTGACCTGCGGCGGACCTTGAGGCAAAGACGATCAGCGCCATCGCCCCTGCGCCATTTGCGGTATGCGGCTTGGACATATGCGCGTGCCAATCGCCGGAGAACCGGATTGCATCCAGAAACACCCGCACCCCTTCGCGCCTTATCTCGATCCGATCGTTTAGGCGGATATCGGTCAATGTTTCGCCCATGGCCGCGCGCCCAAAGACCAGCGGCTCTACCATCAGCGTCTGGGCATCCGGGCACAGGTCGATCCTGAGGCGTCGGTCCAAAGTGCAGCCATTGAACAGAATGGTTTCTTGCGGCAACCAGTTCAGCCGGGCGCCTGTCTCGACTGTCAGATGGTTGGTGATCTGGCCGCATTCTTCGGGCTGAGCCTTGTAAGCGCGTTCGCAGGCTTGTGTTGTCAATGTCAGCGCCGTGCCTTCCGCTGCCTTGCCGGAAAACCGGAATGTGTCGCCTCCGGTCACGCCACCTGCTGTGTTCAATAGAACGGCATCAAGATCAGGCGTCGTGGTTCTGGGAAACAGGCACTTAAAGGACCCCGACTGGCGAAACTTGTCCAGAACCGTTCTGTCGCCCAATTTCTTGGTGCTCAAACTGACGGTGCCAGCAGCACGCGGCGGCACCGCACTGTGCGTGGGTAATATGGCTGAAACTTGGGTAATAAGGCACCTTTAGCGCGTGGTTTGGTGCCTCTTGTTTCTCTGTTGAAGGGTCAGAACACTAACTTGCAGTGTCGGAAACTGCTTATTTCCACATCGTGCGTCTAATTTTTAGACAGTGACCTTAGTCTTGGATGAAAAATTGGGCGCTTCTGGCTGATTCCGCAAATTGAGTTAGAGGCAAGTTGCCAATCTTGCTGCAATGCAGAAACCGTATAGGTGCCACCGCGGAGATGACCCGGGGGTGTGTGACGGCTGCGCGAATTGGACCTCGAACACAACCGCCACACGTAAACGCAACAACAGTTGCGGGGATCAGGTAGAAGAGAAACGTGCCTTTGCGCAAGCCCTCTCTCCCGGCCCCGCCAGGAGGATTACATGAAACCGCTCAAATCCACGCTCGCCGGATCGGTTGTCTTTGCGGCCATAGCTACTGCTGCATTGTCGGCCGAAGATACGATCAAGGTCGGAGTGCTGCATTCGCTTTCGGGCACGATGGCAATCTCGGAAACGACGCTGAAAGACACCATGCTCATGCTGATCGATCAGCAAAACGCCAAGGGCGGTCTGTTGGGTAAACAGCTTGAAGCGGTCGTCGTGGACCCCGCATCGGACTGGCCCTTGTTCGCGGAAAAAGCGCGTGAGTTGCTGACTGTTCATGAGGTGGATGTGATCTTTGGCAACTGGACATCGGTCAGTCGCAAGTCGGTTCTGCCGGTGATCGAAGAACTCAACGGTCTTTTGTTTTACCCGGTTCAGTACGAGGGCGAAGAAAGCTCGAAAAACGTGTTCTACACCGGTGCCGCGCCAAACCAACAGGCAATCCCTGCGACCGACTATTTCCTGGATGAACTGGGAGTCGAGAAATTTGCGTTGCTTGGCACCGACTATGTCTATCCCAGAACCACGAACAATATTTTGGAAAGCTATCTGAAGCAGAAGGGGATCGCGGATGACGATATCTTCGTCAACTACACGCCCTTCGGCCATTCCGACTGGTCCAAGATCGTGGCTGACGTGGTTGCGCTGGGCGCAGATGGCAAGAAGGTTGGCGTGATCTCGACCATCAATGGTGATGCAAATATCGGCTTTTACAAGGAACTGGCCGCGTCCGGCGTATCGGCGGATGACATCCCGGTTGTGGCCTTCTCGGTCGGGGAAGAGGAGTTGTCGGGTCTCGATACCGCCAACCTTGTCGGCCATCTAGCGGCTTGGAACTACTTTCAGTCGGCCGACACCGATGAGAACGCCGAATTCGTTGACACCTGGAAAGCCACCATGGGCGACGGGCGCGTGACGAACGATCCGATGGAGGCGCATTACATCGGCTTTAACATGTGGGTGAACGCCGCGACCGCAGCCGGTTCAACCGAAGTCGACGCTGTGCGCGCCGCGATGTACGGGCAGGAATTCCCGAACTTGACCGGTGGTACTGCTGTCATGCTGCCGAACCACCACCTCGCCAAGCCGGTTCTGATTGGCGAGATTCAGGAAGACGGCCAGTTCGACATCATTAGCGAGACAGATGTTGTGCCAGGCGACGCCTGGACCGATTACCTGCCGGAATCGGCGGTCCTGAAATCGGATTGGAAGGATCTTGGTTGCGGTATGTACAACACCGAAACCAAGACGTGCGTTCAGACCCTGTCGAACTATTAATCTGCAAGCAAGGCGGGTGTAATCGCCCGCCTTGCCGCCAAGACACACGGGTTTCACCACATGTTTCGACTATTCCTTGCGAGCCTCGCAATTCTGTTTGCCTGCCTGCCCGCCAACGCGCAAGAGGCTGGCCTGGAGCCGATCTTGCAAAGCCATCAGGAGATCATCGCCAAAAGCTCGCGCAAGACGATCAAACCGGCGATTGATGCGATTACGGCCAGTGGGTTACCACAAGCGCAGGTGATGCTTGAAACATGGGCCGCCAAGGACATGTGGATGCGCAAATCCGATGGTTTGTTCTTTGCGGGAAAAAAGGTTGAAGGGCGGTCATACGAGCTGACCGATTTCGACACAGGCGAGGTAATCGGCACCTACGAGAAATCCGATCTGAAACAATTGAAACCCAACAGCGGCGTCCGCGCCATGATCGGGACCGCTTTGGTGCAGTACCAACTGACCGATCAGGATCGAAAAAGGCGCCTGGCCGCTCTGCAATCTATTCAACGTGACCCCGAAGGCGCTCTGCTTGAACCTTTGCGCGCCTCGATCGAGGATGAAACGGATGCAGATTTGAAGGCGCAGAAACAGCGGCTCGAACGATTGCTGACCATTGGGTACGACGCAGACACCGCGGCTCGCGTGGCTGCGGTTGAGGAAATGTCAAACGACTTGGGTGTCGACGTGCGCGCGGCGCTGAACCCTTTGGTGGTGACCACACGAATGGTCGCGCCGAATCTGCCGACGGATGAGAATATCGCTGTCGTTCTGGAACCCGGATCAGAGGCCTTGTCGCGGGACGAAGCATATGACTTGCTGGTCGCCAGCAACCTTGCGGCTCCGCGTGTGTCTCAGGACGACATCCGCACGGCTTTGTCAGCGAATATCGACCGAGGCCGTGTCGGTGGCGTCACGGTTGCACAATTGAACAACGAAACCGCTCGCACTCAAGCATATGCCGCCTTGGCTGAAACGGGGGCGGTTTCCGCGTTGGTAGCAGAGGCGGATATCGATGACGCGCTGGGCAAACATGTCTTCTTTGAAACCTATCGCGAGGCCTCGCCTGCGGTAACTGCCGCTGCCGAGAAGGCTTTGGATCATATTGAATTCAAGGTCGGGTTGAACCAGACACTCGACCTGTCGCTGGACGCGATCTCACTGGCATCAATCTATTTTCTGGCGGCCATCGGCTTGGCCATCACTTTTGGGGTGATGGGCGTGATCAATATGGCCCATGGCGAATTCATCATGATGGGTGCCTATACGGGCTATGTCGTTCAGCAATTCATCCCCGACCACACGCTGTCGATTATCGTAGCGATCCCGATGGCCTTTGCCGTCACCTTCGCCATGGGTGTCGCGATGGAGCGGTTGGTGATCCGCTGGCTCTATGCCCGCCCGCTCGAGACGCTTCTTGCGACATTCGGTATCTCAATTGCCTTGCAACAACTGGCCAAGAACATTTTTGGCACGCAGGCCCGTCCACTGACAGCGCCGGGTTGGCTGGATGGGGCGTGGGTGCTGAATGATGTGGTTTCTATCAGCTATATCCGCATCGCGATCTTCGTGCTGGCTCTGACCTTTCTGGGGCTGTTCCTGAACATCATGAAACGCACACGGCTGGGGCTTGAGATGCGCGCGGTTACGCAGAACCCACGCATGGCTGGATCAATGGGGATCAATCCCGGGCGGGTGAATATGCTGACCTTTGGCTTGGGTTCCGGCATCGCCGGGATTGCAGGGGTCGCCATTGGCCTTTTTGCCAAGGTCACGTCGGATCTGGGCAGCGACTATATCGTTCAAAGCTTCATGACCGTGGTCGTAGGCGGCGTTGGCAACATCTGGGGGGCACTGGCCGGGGCGGGGATGATCGGCTTCCTGCAAAAAGGGATCGAGTGGATGAACCCCTCGAACACCCTTGCGGCACAAACCTACATGATCGTCTTCATCATTGTTTTCATCCAGTTCCGACCAAGGGGCATCATCGCCCTCAAAGGTCGCGCGGCGGGGGATTGAGACATGGAACGCAGCTTCGTCGCCAAGAACCCTTCTGTGCTGGTCTTTCTGGCCATCCTGTCATTGTTCACATTGGGCGTGACCATCCTGTCCGAAGGGTTCGGGATCGGCGTAATCTCAACCAGTTTCGTCAAGACATTGGGCAAGACCCTATGCTTGTGCCTGATCGCAGTGGCGATGGATCTGGTCTGGGGTTTCACCGGTATCCTGTCGCTGGGCCACTTCGCCTTCTTCGGGCTGGGCGGCTACATGATCGGCATGTGGCTGATGTACGAACGCACCCGCCTGATCGTGGTCGAGTCGTTGTCGCAGGCCGACATCCCGCCAACACCGTCCGAGGTCGTGGACGCCATCGGGACGCAGATTTTCGGCGTCGTCGGATCATCGGAATTCCCGCTGATCTGGGCATTTTCCCACAGTTTGGTTCTGCAGTTGGCGCTGATCGTGCTGGTGCCCGGTCTTCTTGCGCTGATTTTTGGCTGGTTGGCTTTCCGCAGTCGCGTTACCGGTGTGTACCTGTCGATCCTGACTCAGGCGATGACATTGGCCTTGGCGCTGTATCTGTTCCAAAACGACAGCGGTTTGCGTGGCAACAACGGGTTGTCGGGCTTGCAGAACTTGCCCGGCGTGACCGCCTCGCAGGACGTGGTGTCGATCTGGTTCCTCTGGGCTTCGGCATTGGCGCTGGGACTGGGTTACATGCTGGCGGCGTGGATCGTTTCGGGTAAGTTTGGCTCGGTCATCCGCGGCATCCGCGATAACGAGGCGCGGGTGCGGTTTCTTGGATATTCGGTCGAGGTTTACAAGCTGACCGTCTTCACCCTGACCGCCTGCACAGCCGCCATCGCGGGTGCGCTTTATTACCCGCAGGCAGGCATCATCAACCCCGAGGAGATGGCCCCCATCGCGTCTATCTATCTGGCCGTCTGGGTCGCCATCGGTGGGCGCGGGCGTCTCTATGGTGCCGTGATCGGTGCGGCGTTTGTAAGCCTGCTCAGCACCTGGTTCACCGGCGGGCAAGCGCCCAACATTCCGTTGGGTTTCTACACCATCAAATGGGTCGACTGGTGGCAGGTGCTGTTGGGCGTCTCGTTCGTGCTGGTCACTCTGTTCGCTTCGCAAGGGATAGGCGGGTTATTCGACTTATTGAGCGACCGGCGGCACCCGGATCGCCACGGTGCCAACCTGGGCCCCGATGACGGAGCGTTGCGTGAAAAGGAGGCCATTGAATGAGTACTCTGCTAGAGGTGAGCGGCGTCTCGGTCACTTTTGACGGTTTCCGCGCGATCAATAACTTGTCGTTCCAAATTGGTGATGCCGAATTGCGCGCTGTAATCGGCCCTAACGGTGCAGGCAAGACCACGTTCATGGACATCATCACAGGTAAGACACGACCTGATGAGGGGCGGGTTATCTGGGGAAAGAAGTCCATTTCTTTGTTGGACATGACCGAGGCAAAAATCGCGCAGGCAGGGATCGGGCGGAAGTTTCAGAAACCAACCGTCTTCGAAGATCAGACCGTACAGGAAAACCTGCTGATGGCACTTAAAAACAAACGTGGTTGGCTGGGTGTGTTACTTTATCGCCCTTCGGCAAATGATCTGCAGAAAGTCAAAGATCTGGCCGCCGAAATTGGTTTGCATCAGGAACTAAGCCGCAAATCCGGTGAACTGAGCCATGGGCAGAAACAGTGGTTGGAAATTGGCATGCTGCTTGCACAAGACCCACGTCTGCTATTGGTTGACGAACCCGCCGCAGGCATGACACCGCAAGAGCGTGAACACACTACAGACTTGCTTGTTCAGGCTGCAAAAACCCGCGCTGTTGTGGTGGTTGAGCATGACATGGAGTTTGTGCGGCGTCTGAACTGCAAGGTCACGGTTTTGCACGAAGGATCTGTTTTGGCCGAGGGCGGTCTTGATCACGTGACATCTAATCAGGACGTCATCGATGTCTACCTGGGGCGCTAAACAATGCTGAAGCTGACCGATCTGACTTTGCACTATGGGCACTCGCAAATTCTTAACGGGATTTCCATGGAAGCCAGGCAAGGTGAAGTGACCTGCGTCATGGGGACCAACGGTGTCGGGAAAACCAGCCTGATGAAGGCAATCTCGGGCACGCATCCGCGTTCCGGTGGAAAACTGGAGCTTAACGGGGAACAATTGGGTGTCTTACCTGCGCATCGGATGGCCTGGAAAGGTGTGGCCTATGTCCCGCAAGGGCGCGAGATATTCCCTTTGTTGACAGTTCGCGAGAATCTGGAAACTGGGTTCTCTTGCCTGCCTGTCAGTGAGCATTTCGTCCCGGATGAGATATTCGACCTGTTCCCGGTCCTCAAACAGATGCAGAACCGGCGCGGCGGTGACCTTTCCGGCGGCCAGCAGCAACAGCTGGCCATCGCGCGGGCGCTGATCACAAAGCCGAACCTGTTGCTGCTTGACGAGCCAACCGAAGGCATTCAACCGAACATCATCCAACAGATTGGCGAAGTGATCCGGCACCTCAGAACGACAAGTAGAATGGCAATTGTTCTGGTCGAGCAGTATTTCGACTTTGCCTATGACCTTGCTGACAGGCTTGTCGTGTTACGGCGTGGCGAAGTCATGATCAAAGGCACAAGAGATAACCTTACGCGTGATCAAGTGTTGCAGGCCGTATCCGTCTAGTGGGAATTTGATGAAACCCGTAGGTCAAATCGACAAAAGCCATTTCTTGAAAATTCTCACCGAGACTCGATCCTGATCGCTGGGTCGACAGACAAAGTAGAGCCCGCGATCCAGCGGAACATGGCTTTCGTCCAGACGGATCAGACGACCAATTTCCAAGTCTCTCGCCGCCAATAGGTGTCTTGCCAATGCCACGCCCTGTCCGTCAATCGCGGCCTCCAAAAGCACAGCACTATCCACGTATTTGATGCTCTGCGAGTTGATCTGATCCGCGTTCAGACCAACTTGCGCGGCCCAGCTTTCCCAGCCGATGTTGAAGGCATCGTGCAACAGTGGAAGATCGGTGATGTCAGTGGCACGCATTGGCAGCTGTGTATTCTCGACAAGCGATGGCGCGGCTACGACGACCAGCTCCTCTTGTCTTATTTGCTCGTGATAAAGCCCGTCCCAACCCGGTTCTCCAAATCGCAGGGCTACATCAACCTCGGACGTATCGAAGTCGGCAAAGGCATCATTTGTGTCCAGCAATAGCGCGATACCCGGATGTTCTTGTTGAAACGAACTTAGTAACGGCACAAGCCATTTGAGCGCCAATGATGTGGATAAAGACACTGTAATCGACTGGCGGTGATGTAATCGCTTCACCTCCATCACGCCCAACTGCAATGCAGAAAATGCCCCGCGTGTTGAGTGGTGCAGGCGTTTGCCGGCTTTGGTCAATTCAACGCCGTTGGGGCGGCGATGAAAGAGTGTCACCCCAAGGTGCAGTTCCAGCAACTTTATTTGTCGGCTGATCGCTCCGTGGGTGACGTTCAGCACACCCGCTGCCTTGGTCAGGCTGGAATGGGTTGCAGTTTCGTCAAACGCCTGAAGGGCACGAAGGTGTCTGAGGTTTTCCATCATGTGAGAAAATCTAACAGTAACGTGCCAAAATTTCGATAGGTGGGCCTAATTGTAAAAAGTTAGACTGATTTAAACACAAAAAATCTCATACTCTGCTTGCATAAAGAAGGGAATTCCCATGCCCGAATCCAAAGTCGCGCTGATGACAGGTACAGGACAAGGCATTGGCCGGGGCTGTGCGGTCGAAATGGCAAAAGCAGGCTACAAGGTCTCGCTGATGTCCCCGTCGAACCGCTCGGTCGAACTGGCCGAGGAGCTTGGGGGCATCGGCCGCCGCGGTTCTGTGCTGGATGTCGATGATCTGCAAGCAATGATCGACGGCACCATGAGCGAATATGGGCGGATTGATGCAATCGTCAGCAACATGGGCCACGGCGGAACGGTGCCCGAAGCCATCAAAACGGTGGGATTCGACCCCGACTTTGACGGACCGCTTTTGGAGCTGAGCGATGAGTTGTGGCACGAAAGTCTGGACATGTATGTGCTGAACGTCGTCAAGATTGCTCGTGTCGTCACGCCCATCTTGATTGAACAAGGCGGGGGCGCTTTCGTAAATATTTCGTCCATGAACACAATCGAACCACGTGCGCCCTATCCCATGAGCATGCTGCGCGGCGCTTTGCACAGTTTCTCAAAGCTCTATGGGGATCGCTATGCACGTTACAATATTCGAATGAATAACCTGCTGCCCGGCTTCTGCGAGAACGTAAACCTGTCCGAACGGGCCCGCCGTGAAATTCCCGCTCAGCGGTCAGCAACTTTTGAAGAGATTGGACAGGCTTGTGTCTTTCTTGCCAGCGAGGGAGCCCGGTATATTAACGGTCAGAGTATATTGTCCGACGGCGGGATGAACCGCGCGGTTCGGTAGTAACGAGGCAGAAATATGATTGTTAGGGCACTCAATGAAATCCTAGGTACAGATCGGGATGTTTCCGGTCCGGGTTGGAACAGCAGACGACTGTTGCTGGCATCTGATGGCATGGGGTTTTCGCTTACGGATACGATCATCAAAAAGGGTGAAATGCTTGAGCTTGAATACACCCATCATCTAGAGGCGTGTTACTGTATCGAAGGCAAAGGGCAGATAAAGACCTCAGGCGATGAAACCTGGCATTCGCTTGAGCCATTTACTCTTTATGCATTGGATCAACATGACCGGCACCTCGTTCGCGCAACAGACGCTGATTTGCGGCTTGTCTGCGTCTTCAATCCGCCACTCAGCGGGCGCGAAGTGCATCGCAAAGACGGAAGCTATGCGCCGACTGAATCCTGATGAGGGCAGGGACGAACCACCGAAGGACGCCTATTGCTGTAGGCAATCTTATGTATGGAAACCTGGCGCGTTCAGTCAGTCTTGTGACTGCAACACAAGAAGGAAAGCGCAAACCTTGTCGGGTACCCCAAGCTAAAGTGGCCAGACAGGCACTGTGTCGCAAGCTTCATTGATATAACCGGGCGCCACTAAGGTCGAAATGTTTGGGGAACATTGCCCTCAGGAACCGAAAGACAATTCGCATTGCTTCGTCGCGATCAAAGGAATCCGGGTGAAGCAGGTAGTCAGTCCACATGCCTTCCAACATGGCGAGCGTGCCGTGAGTGGCGTCGCGCGCAACTTGATTTGGGTGTTCGATTTCAGTCTCTTTCGCTATGCGGGCGAACGCGTTGAAGATCAGTTTCCGAAGCTTTGCATCGCGGGTATCTGAAAACGCAGCGATTGCCGCTCTGTTCCTGGCCTCACCTCGAAACGCGTACCATATTGCGACGTTTTTCTTATTGAGAATGGCTTCGCTCAAGTCACCCCGAACGATCATCTCAATATGTTCCTGGCCTGTTTGTCCGGTCGTTTCCAGCATGGCATAAATGCCATTGTAATATTGCTCGGACGAATAGCGCGCAGCTTCGTCGACAAGGTTGTCCTTACCCCCGAAATGAAGGTGAATCATGCCGCGGGATAAATCGGCGCGTTGAATGATTTCGCTGACCGACGTCTCGGAAATCCCCTTTTCTGCGACCGAGTCGAGTACCGCCTCGATCAGTGATAGGCGGTTTCGTTCTCGAATTTCTTGTCGTCTTCCAGTCATCTGATCAGGTGGTTTTGTTTGTTTTCAGTCTCTTGCGGGTCCTTCTAATGGCCTTTGGGAAATTGGCCAGCCCCGGTTGTGAAAATATCAGTTGACACAGCTAGCCCTAAAATTCCAGATTTAAATGGACGATTGTCCATTTTGTGATCGATATTGTCGCGCCACCGAAAGCAAAGTTCAGCAGGGAAGCATGGCTGGAGTCATACGAAGTGAAATGGGCAAGGGCCTGGCACTGAGCGCGCCTGCGACGCTCTATGTCGGTCTGCTTGTGGCCGTGCCCCTGTGCATTCTTGTCGCCTACAGCTTTTGGACCCAGACCTATGTCGAGATTGACCGCACGCTGACATGGGCGAATTACCAAGAGGCGTTCACCGATCCGTTGGTCCGGCATCTTATGATCCGATCGGTTGCGATAGCGGGGGCGGTGACGCTGGCAACAGTCGGTCTGGCCTATCCGATTGCCTACTTCATCGCATTTCGGACGCAGAAAAAGACCCTCTGGCTATTGCTGATCACCATTCCCTTCTGGAGCAGCTACCTGCTGCGGGTGTTCAGTTGGAAACTGATCCTAGGCTTTAATGGGGTGATGAATTCGGCCCTTATTTCGCTGGGGTTGATACAGGAACCACTGACCTTCCTGCTCTACAATGAATTCGCCGTTGTCCTTACACTTGCACATGCATGGGCGCCATTTGCGATCCTGCCGATTTACGTGTCGCTGCAAAAGATCGACCGCAGCTTGTTAGAGGCCGCAACCGACCTTGGGTGCAGCAAGCTGGAACGGTTTGTGCGCGTGACTTTGCCTCTGACTGTGCCAGGGATCATCGCCGCCTGCTTGATCATCTTCATCCCCACGGTGGGCGACTACGTCACGCCGGCCCTGGTCGGTGGCTCGCAGGGGAAAATGGTGGCTAATTTGATTCAGGTGCAGTTTGGCGCGGCCAATAATTGGCCCTTGGGTGCAACCCTGTCTCTGCTTGCCATGCTTTCGGTCGGCTGCGTTGCAATCCTGTTCGTGGTGGTCGTCACCGCTCTGGGGCGGAGGATCAGATGACCAAGGCCATTCGTATCCCATGGTTGCTTGTTTACGCGATCGCCTACCTGGTGTTTCTCTACCTGCCGGTTCTGCTTTTGCCGTTGTTTTCGTTCAATGACGGAACCATCGTGGCCTTCCCGTTAAAGGGTTTTACGCTGAAATGGTACGCGCAGTTGGGTCAGCAGGACACGCTGCTTCAAGCGATGGTGAACTCGCTGATCGTTGGCAGCGTGACTGCCTTGATGGCGACGTCTCTGGGCCTTTTCGCTGCGCGCGCCTATGTCCGGTACCGGTTCAAAGGGCGGGAATTCTCCGAAGGTCTGGTCATGCTCCCGCTGGTCGTTCCGGGCATTATCGTTGCCAGTTCCATGCTGGTGCTGTTCATCAGCGTCGGACTGAAGCCATCGCTGACTACAGTGATCCTTGGCCATGTTTTTGTTGCCTTGCCCTTTGCCGTGTCGATCATGAAATCCGCCTTTGACGATTTCGACCAGTCGTTGGAAGAGGCCGCGTTTGATCTGGGCGAAAGCGTTGTGGGAACCTTTCGGCGTGTCACCCTACCAATCGTTGCACCGGGCATCATCGCCAGTCTTTTGGTCACGTTCACCGTGTCATTCGACGAGTTTGTTCTGGCCTTCTTCCTGTCCGGCAACAGCCCGACATTGCCGGTCTATATCTGGAGCCAGATCCGCTTTCCGGCAAAGCTGCCTAATACACTGGCGCTGGGGTCGCTGCTTTTGCTGTCCTCGGTTCTGCTGCTGTTGATTGCCGAATATTTCCGCCGCCGTTCCATCCAATCCTCAGATTGAAACCTAAGGAAACCAACCTGATGAGCGAACAGAACATCATCGAAATACAGGGCGTCGAAAAACGCTTTGGTTCCTTTGTGGCCGTGTCCGACCTGAACCTGACCTTGAAAGAGGGCGAGTTCTTTTCGCTGCTTGGGCCTTCGGGCTGCGGAAAGACAACGGCCTTGCGCATCATCGCGGGGTTTCAGGATCACGAAGAGGGCGAGATCCGGATTGACGGACGGACGATGGGCGAGGTGCCCGCCAACAAGCGGCCCACCAACATGGTGTTCCAAAGCTATGCGATCTTTCCGCATCTGAATGTGGGTGACAATGTCGGGTTCGGCTTGCGAAAGACAAAGCTGTCGCGAAATGAAATCAAGGAACGCGTTGCCGAGGCGCTTGAGATGGTGGAACTCGGCGGCTTGCAAGATCGCAAGGCCAATGAGTTGTCAGGTGGGCAACGGCAGCGTGTGGCGCTTGCCCGCGCATTGGTCATGCGACCCAAGGTGTTGCTGCTGGATGAACCATTATCCGCGCTGGACAAAAACCTGCGCGAAGCGATGCAATTGGAAATGCGCCGCCTGCAGCAAAAGCTTGGCATTACCTTCGTCATGGTCACGCATGACCAGTATGAGGCGATGACCATGTCCGACCGGATCGGGGTCATGTTTGCTGGGCAGCTCAAGCAAGTCGACAAGCCCGAGGTTCTGTATTCCCAACCTTGCAACCGAGAAGTGGCCTCTTTCATCGGCGGGATGAACTTTCTGAATGCCGAAGTGACTGCTGAGAACGCCGACACGCTGGACGTGAATGTTCAAGGGTTTGGCTCGATGACTATTGGGGTGAACCCCAACGTTCAGGTGCATGACATGGATCTATTGGTCGGCGTTCGCCCCGAGCAATTGGAGATCAGCGCAGAAAAACCGGATGGGTACGACGCGCATGTTCAGGGCAAGGTGTCGGACGTCGCATTCTATGGCGAAAGCGTCCACTATTATGTGCGCGTCGACGGGTTGCCGGAAAGCATCGCCGTTGCAGTGCCAAACTACTTTCACACAGTTGATCACAGCCGCGACGATACCGTCTGGCTTGGGGTTCAAAGTGCCTCGGTGATCGACTTGGGCAAACGTGAATCTTTGGGAGGAAACACATGAATAAAACAGCATCACTTACGGCAGCAGTGGTTGCCACCTTCACGGCAAGCCAAGCATTGGCCGACGCGGCTGATCTGACCGTTTTCGACTGGTCCGGATATGAGGATCAGGGATTCTTTGGTGATTACGTCGAAAAATACGGCGGGCCGCCCAGCTACACTTATTTCGGCAGCGTGGAAGAGGCTTTCACCAAACTTCAATCCGGGTTTGAGGCCGATCTGGCCCATCCGTGTACGGACGCCCTGAGAAAATGGGTCGCAGCGGATATGATCAAGCCGATTGACACCAGCAAGCTGGAAAACTGGGACAAACTGATGCCCAAGATCAAAGAGGTCGATGGTATCACGATCGACGGGCAGACCTATATGGTACCCTTCGAATGGGGGAACACTGGCCTGATCTACCGCACCGACATGATTTCGGCTGATGATGTTTCGCTGCAATTGTTGTTAGACCCGGCCTATCAGGGCAAGGTTGCCGTTCCGGATGCAGCCTCCAGCGCGTTCGCCATGGCTGCACTGGCAACTGGTGCCTCAAGCTATTCCGATATGAGCGAAGAGGAGTTCCAGAAGGCGGCGGATTACCTGCGGGCAATTCATCCCAATGTACGTTTCTACTGGTCTGATGCAGGTCAACTGGATCAAGCCATTGCCAGTGGTGAGGTGACCCTGGGTTGGGGCTGGAACCAATCGGAGTTGAACCTGATTTGGAACGAAACCCCGGCAGTCATGATGCGTGATGTGGACAAAGGCATCGCCACCTGGGTCTGTGGTTACGTGCATCTGAAGTCTGCCAAACAGTCCGATGAACAGGTCTACGACATGCTCAACGCGCTCAGCTCGGCCGCCAGCGGTAAGTATATCATCGAAAGCTGGGGTTATGCCCATGCCAATGAAGACGCATTTGCGCAAGCTGATCCAGAGTTGATTGAGACCTACGGGTTCTCGGACGTGGACAGCTTCTTTGACGGCAGCCTGTTCTTCGACGCGGTCAATCCTGAGATTGAAGCGAAGATGTTGAAGGAGTTCGAGCGCATCAAAGCGGGCTTTTAGAACCATCTAACTACACAACTGGGATTGGCGGTGCCTTAGAAAGCCCGCCGATCCCACAGAACCATTTCCAAATTTTCTGGAGGAAGCGCGACAATGTCAGGCGCTGACGGATATTCTGTTCTCTTTGAACCGATTCAGATCGGGCCAGTATCGGCCCGAAACCGGTTCTATCAGGTGCCCCACTGCAATGGTATGGGACATCTGCGACCGCAGGCCGAAGCTGCCATGCGGGCAATGAAGGCTGAGGGTGGTTGGGCCGTAGTGTCCAATCAGGAGACGGAAATTCATCCCACTTCAGATTTGTCCCCATATGCGGAAAACCGACTATGGGACGAACGGGATATTCCAGCGCTGCGCCTGATGACCGATGCAGTTCATGCCAAGGGTTCGTTGGCGGCCATTGAATTGGCACATAACGGCCACCATGCGCAGAACCACCTGAGCCGCGCGCCTTTGCTAGGCCCGTCAGAACTTGCCTTGCAAACAGCGTATCCCAAACAGGCTCGGGCGATGGATAAGTCGGACATTCGCGAGTTTCGCAAGTGGCACCGCGCGGCGGCGCGGCGGTCGCGCGAGGCGGGCTTTGACATCGTGTATGTTTATGCCGGTCATCACATGACCCTGCCGCATCATTTTCTGCTGCCTCAGTTCAATGACCGAACGGATGAATACGGAGGCTCGTTGGAGAACCGGGTGCGCTTAACCCGAGAGCTTCTGGAAGAAACCAGAGAAGAGGTCGGGGATGAGTGTGCTATCGCCTTGCGTTTCGCAGTTGATGAAATGCTGGGATCAGACGGGATGCAGGCGCAGGAAGAAGGCCGTGCCGTAGTCGAATTGCTGGCAGACCTGCCAGACCTATGGGACGTCAACGTCGCGGACTGGAGCAATGACTCGGCGACGACACGTTTTGAGCCCCGCGACGGTTTTCAAACCTCATACATTGAATTCGTCAAACAGGTGACGTCCAAGCCTGTTGTGGGTGTCGGGCGTTTCACGTCTCCGGACTTGATGGTGTCACTTGTCAGGAAAGGTATCCTTGATTTCATCGGCGCAGCGCGACCATCCATTGCCGACCCGTTTCTTCCCAACAAAATAAAGGAAGGTCGGATCGAGGAAATTCGCGAGTGTATTGGCTGCAATATCTGTGTGTCCTCCGACGCGCTGGGCGTTCCTATCCGATGTACTCAAAACCCGACGATGGGGGAGGAGTGGCGCCGGAAATGGCATCCTGAAATCATAGAGAGCCGAGGAAAAGAAGAAGCCGCGCTTGTTGTCGGCAGCGGTCCCGCCGGGCTTGAATGCGCCATGCAATTGGCGCGTCGGGGCTATGACGTAACCTTGGCCGAAGCCAAGCAAGAGCTTGGGGGGCGCGTGTTGCAGGAATCCGGTCTGGCCGGGCTATCCGCATGGAGGCGCGTGACAGATCACAGGATCTATGACTTGCAGCAACGCGGGAACGTGCAACTGTTCACCGACAGTTCCTTGTCAGCAAGCGAGGTTATCGAGTTGGGCATTCCGAATGTCTTTCTGGCAACTGGCGCGTCATGGCGGCGAGACGGTCGCGGGAAGTCTGCGTTTCGGGGCGTATCGATAGAGGTAGGTTCACAAGTATTCACTCCGGACGACATCATGTCAGGGGTAATGCCGGGGGATGGCCCGATTATGGTCTACGATGATGATCAGGCCTATCTCGGTGGTGTGTTGGCGGATCATCTGGCGCAGGCCGGGCGAGAGGTCGTCTTTGTAACCCCGGCCTCGATGGTTTCACCTTTCACTGAATTGACCTTGGAACAGGTCAAAGTGCAACGCGGCTTGTTGGAAAAAGGTGTTCGGCTGGTGTTGTCCCAGACCCTGGTCGAAATCACGCCCGGAATGGCGAAAGTTCAATGCGCCTATACCGGACGCGAACAAAGCGTCGAGTGCGCATCAGTTGTTTTGGTCACGCAGCGCGCGCGAGAGACTGCCCTTTATGAGGAACTGCGAAATTTGCCCGACAAGCCACTGACAAGTCTGGAACTGATCGGTGATGCGGCAAACCCCGGTTTGATCGCTGACGCTGTATATTCGGGCCACATGGCAGCCAGGAATTTTGAACGCGACGCGGGCGACATCGACCGTGAATTTTTCCGTCGGGAAATCGTTTCCCTTGAATCTGCATGAGGTGCGCTATGCCAAAAGATGACTTGCAAGTAATGCGCGACTTGATGGAAGCGCAGCGGGAAGGGTTCGCCTTGCCGCGCCATTTCTATACGTCTCAGGCAGTATACGAAAACGATATCAGCACGTTCTGGAATCGCAACTGGATCTGGGTCGGACATATCAGCCAGATTGCCGAGCCGGGCGACTATTTCCTGTTCGACTACGGACCTGAATCCATCATCATCGTTCGGGATCGCGAGGGTGAGGTGCGCGCGCATCAAAATGTTTGCCGCCACCGGGGATCGCGCGTTTGCATTGAACAGAAAGGCAAGGCGCGAAACTTCATCTGTCCCTATCACGCGTGGACCTTTGACCTGAACGGTAAGCTCAGAAACGGGCGGTCAATGGGGGCGGATTTTGACCCGGGCCAGTACGGTTTGTTCCCGGTTCATGTAAAGATATTTCAGGGTCTGATTTTTGTTTGCCCGTCCGAAGACGCGCCGCCCCTGGACGCCGCTTTGGATAGGCTGGCTCCGCTGTCAAAGCCGTTCGGATTTGAGAATCTGAAGATTGCCCATGAGGCCTCATACCCGGTTCCGGCGAACTGGAAGCTTGCTCTGGAGAATTACTTGGAATGTTATCACTGCGCGCCATCTCATCAGGACTATTCGCGCAGTCATTCCTTGAAAGATCCGGCCCAGGTTCTTGAGTTCAGCGGGGCACTGCACGAACGGATGAAAGAAGCCGGGGTTCCCCTTGATGAGCTTGATCTGACTGGAGAAAACGCAGTCGCACCGGGCGCAGATGTCTATTGGCGGCGTTACCCGCTGTTCCCCGGTTACTTGACTGGCAGCAAGGATGGAGCACCCTTGGCGCCGCCATTGGGTGAGCTGAAATCCCAAGACGGCGGGGCCACCGATCTGGGGATCGGTACGCTAAACTATTTCCTCGTCTATGCCGATCACGTTGTCGGGTACCGGTTCGTTCCGCGTGCTCTGCAAGACACCGATATTCAGATCGTCTGGTACGTTCGCGGCGACGCCGAAGAGGGGCGCGACTATGACAGGGATACCCTGACATGGCTGTGGCATGTCACGTCGCTCGATGACGAACGGATCATCCGGCACAATCAGGAAGGCGTGAACTCGCACCATTTCGTCCCCGGGCCATTGTCCGAGATGGAATGGAGCATTTCGGGCTTCTATCGCAACTACTTCAGCATGATCTGAGACGCGCAAAATTCGGAGAAAGAACATGACAGAGCTAACGCAGCGCAGATCAAGACGGCGCGGGGGCGGGCGTGAGGCACGCGCAGCCGTGCGAACCAGCAACGCAGCCTCGCAAGCAATCTGGCCGGGCATTCCCGGTGGGCGATACAAGCCCCTGTCAGACGCGGACATGTCGCGCATTCACGAGGCCGCGCTTAGCATTCTGGAACGCACAGGCGTGGGGGACCCAACGCAGGAAGTTCTCGATCTTGTGGTGCCAAAAGGGGCGACATTGAACGCGCACGGCAGGTTGTGCTTTCCTCGCGCCTTGATGGAAGATCTGTTGGCCAAAGCCGCCAGTGAATTCTATGTCCATGCACGCGGATCGCGGGCCGGTAAGGACGACATGCACTGCACCAAGGACAAGGTGTATTACGCAAATTCCGGCACGGCGGTGACAACTTTTGATGCCGAGACTCGCAGTTACAGGCCATCAACGCTCAAGGATATTTACGACTTCACCCGCTTGGTCGACCGGCTTGATAATATTCACATGACCGGTGACACGGTTTTGGCGACGGATGTACCACAGGATTATGAGCATGACATGAGCATGCTCTACGCCATTCTGGCGGGTAGCGAAAAACCTTCCTGCCTGACCTTCAGAACCCGCGAGCACATTCAGGATGCGATCCATCTGTTCGATCTGGCATCGGGTGGCGAGGGCAAGTTCCTTGAAAAGCCCTCGGTCATCTTTGGAGGCTGTCCCATCGTATCCCCGCTTAGGTTCGGGCGCGAAAATCTGGAGATCTTGATCGATACGGCGAAGATGGGGCTGGTGTGCGATCTTGCCGTTCCCCCACAGGCCGGGGCGACTTCGCCGGCGCCTTTGGCAGGAACCTTAGCGCAAGCGGTTGCTGAGACCTTGTCTTGCGTCGCCATTGCGAACCTCATCAATCCGGGCACTCCGGTCGTCTTTGCAGCTTGGCCTTTCATCACCGACTTGCGTACTGGGTCCTTTACTGGCGGTAGTGGCGAACAGGCGTTAATTTCAGCTGCGGCCATCCAGATGGGCAATTTCTATAACCTGCCGACCAGCGTTGGGTGCGGCATGACGGATTCCAAAATCCCGGATGCGCAATACGGGTTAGAAAAGGCACTGACCTTTGCTTTGGCGGCGCATGCCGGTGCCAACAGGCTCTGCGAATTTGGCGGTATGCTTGGCAGTCTGATGGGCTGCAGCTTTGAGTCTATGGTCATCGACAACGAGGCTGCGGGCATGATCTCGCGAACGCTGCGCGGGATCGAGGTGAGCGACGACACGCTTTCGGTCGACGTTATCCATGAATGCGCAATTGATCCGGGTCATTTCCTTGGTAACGCGCAGACCCTGCAGTACATGGAGACGGAATATGTCTACCCGACCCTGCTGGATCGGGAACTGACCGATACTTGGGAAAAGGCAGGTCGACAGGACATGTTTGAGCGGAGTCGGTCGGTGGTCAACGACATCCTATCCAATCACTATCCGAACTACTTTGGCAGCAAGGCTGATGCAGAGGTGCGGGCCAAGTTTCCGATTAAATTACCGCCTGAGGCGATGCAGGCGGGTTGAGGACAGCGGAAGGCGATGCGGCATTGCAACTTGTAAAATAGTGATGCCGCATCAAGACGGCTTCTAAGCCTTAAACGCACCCTGCTGTGTCAGGTCTTCAGTCGCCAACCGAATACCTTTCTCAAGGATATCGAACATCCGGTTCAACTCGCCTTCCGTGATGATCAGCGGTGGGGAAAACACGCACATGTTGATGATCGGTCGCAGGATCAGCCCGTTTTCCTGGCAATGCTGGTCAATCAATGCGCCAACAGACTTATCAAGGTCCAAAAGATTATCAGCATTAGCATCGGCAACGCATTCGACGCAGCCAACCAGCCCCATACCTCGGGCGTCACCCACAAGCGGCAAGGCCGCCAGAGCCTGAAGGCGTTCTTCGAACAGCGGCGTAAGCGCGCGGACATGTTCCAGAATACCGTCGCGCTCCATGATTTCTATGGTTTTCAAACCAGCTGCCGCGCTTACCGGGTGGCCCGAATAGGTGAACCCGTTTGAAAACGTAGCCTCCGGCGCGTTCTCACCACTGACATCTGCGATCAGTCGATCAGAGATGATGCAGGCCCCCATGGGGACATAGCCAGACGTCATACCTTTGGCGCAGGTGATGATATCTGGTTGAATGCCAAAGACGTCTTCGGATGCAAACCAATGCCCAAGCCGCCCAAATCCAGTCACAACCTCATCTGAAATATACAGGACATCGTATTTCCGGCAGATGTCCAAACTGCGCTGATGATATCCCTGCGGAGGCACGATGACCCCACCAGAACAAAGGATCGGTTCAGCGATGAAAGCCGCGACCTTGTCAGGGCCGGTTTCAAGGATCATGTTCTCTAGATCAGCGATTTTTTCGTCTAGAAAATCTTCAACCGTTTGATCGGCGCGGCGCGTGTACGGGTTCACATTCGGCAGGAAGCGCGTCAGGTGAGAGGCCTGGTCCAACCACCCTTTGTCGCGCTCTTTTCCAGATACTGAGGCCGCCAAATAAGTCGAACCGTGATAGGCCTTTTGCCGCGATATCACGATCTTTTTTTCTGGTTTGCCAAGCAGGTTATTGCGGAACTGCACAAACCGCAGGGCGCTATCAACGGCTGTTGAGCCGCCCGTTGTAAAGAACACATGGTTCAGGTCACCCGGCGTTCTTTTGGCGATCTCATGTGCCAGCCGGGCTGGGGCCGAGTTGGCGTTGTTGAAGGGCGAAAAATACGCCATCTCTTTCGCTTGCTGGGCCATCGCATCGGCAATTTCAGCGTTCCCATAGCCCAATTGAACGCACCACATCCCCGCAGGTCCGTCAATCAAGCGTTTTCCGTCCTCTGTCACGATGTGAACGCCTTGGCCACTTTCGGCAAAGGTTCGTTCATTTTGGCCAAGGAATGACATCCCTTCCCACGGATGCAGGAAGTGTTCGTTGTCCCAGTCACGTACGGACTGAAAGTCGGAGTTGAACAGGGTCATGGGGCACCTTTATGTAACATATATCACAAAATGAACAAACATTCATTCAATGTCAATCCTTGAACTTTCGCTTCACTAGATGCGAGAAAGCAAAGGCGAGTAACCCAGCGAAGGAAAAACAAGATTACTCTCGAGGCCGATACTCCGACCAATGCCCGCGACCTGAGTAAGTTGCAGAACCGACAGCAGCTGATTCAGGCGGCTGCGGATGCCATCCATAAATACGGTATTCGCGGCACGACCTCGGCCAGAATCCAGGAGCTGTCAGGACTGTCGAGGGGGATGGTGAACCTGCACTTTGGTTCCAAAGAGAAATTGCTGCTTGCCGTGGCCGAGGAGTTGTCAGCGCGCTATGCCGGGCAGTGGAAAGCAATCGCGGACAGTCCGGAATTAGGCCCTGCGGACAAGTTGATCTCAATCCTCAAGGCGGATTTCGACCCTTTGGTCCTGAATGCACGGGACGTTGCGATCTGGTTTTCATTTCGGGCCGAAGCGCTCTCGAACCCCGACATATTCCCTTTCATCGACTCACGGGACAAAAGTTTCCGGGCAGTGATCCTTGAACTGTTGCAGCAAATCATAAGCGAAGGTGGGTACAAAGACGTAGACGCCAAACTTGCAACAGATGCATTGATTGCTTTGTTGGAAGGGCTCTGGACCGACTTCCATTTGCACTCAGATATTTTCAAACCCCGAGAGGCTTTGAAAATCTGCTTGTTTGTCTTGCAGTCGATGTTTCCAGGTCATTTTGATTTTAAATCAATATCTTAAATTGCGAGGCGGCGCTTCTGCGAGCCACCTCAGAATTGGACTCAATAAAAAAACTGGCGGCCTTCCAGGTCCCATCTCGCGCATGTTCGTACTGCATTGCAGTAAGCCGACGTCAGTTCAATCGACCGTAAAAGGTCATGCGGGCACTCTCTGACAGTTCCACATCAGGTTCCGAGTTATAGGCCAACACGGCGAGCATTCTTGTCTTGTCACTCTCATTCGGTGAGACCCGGTGAATGGAGTTTCTACCGCGAAACAGAACCAGCGTGCCTTGATCCATGTTCAGAACTTGTGGCTTTAGTTCCTTGTCCAGAACAGCCCTGACACCTTCATAGTTCATGTCGCCTGCGCTCGCGTCCCGCAGGTCCTTTACATATTCGAAACGGCTACCGGTGTCGGGTTTCTGGATCAGCAATGTGATTGCGAACGAGGAATTGTCGAAATGCCAACCGAGTTCTTGTCCGCGGGTTGCGTAGTGAATGTTGATAGACGACAGCGGATCGACATAAGGGTGCAGTTCAGTCTCGCCCGTGACCTGCTTGATGAAGCTGTGAAAGGATGGGTCGTTATACAGAATGCGCAGGGGCGATGTCGGTGACACCACGTCGTCGCAGATACATCCTTTGGACGACTCCACTTGACGATTTGCCGGGTGTGATGCGTCAAACTCTGGATTTGGCGGCGTTAGGTAAACCGAGTGGCTTTGAGTGCAGAAATATGCCTGGTCGTGTCCCGTCAAAGCCTCGGCTTGCATCATTGCCAGTGCCTCGGGGCGGATGAATTCCTCAAGGACCAAGACACCGTTTTCATTCAGTGACGATCTTGCCTTCGTACCGAAATCTGCATTTCCCAGGGGGTAACGCCCAAAGTCGACGATGTCTGCAATATTCATGCCACTGACCCATTTAGCAAAAGCTTAAAACGGGTGGATTAAACCTTTTCTGACAGCGCGAGAAAAGCCGCTTTTTCAGTGCTGCTTGTTTGCCTCCCAAGAACGAACACAGGCGAATTCGGGTCGGGGGAACGTTTCAGCTTACTTTGAACGTCTCGGTACAGAATTGCCGCCCTTTGCCGCGGCAGCGCGTGCGCGGTTTTTCTTGCTGTTTGGCTTTCCCTTGGGCGGCGGCGGGCCCTTTGGGCTGCGGTTTGGTTTTTTGCCTTTACTGCTTAGGCTATCGCCATCGCGCTTGGGCTTAGTGTCGACTTTGGTTTTCTCAGGCGGCTTTGATGCCGTCTTTTTTCGCGCCTTCGCAGGCTGTGGATCAACAAGGCGAGGCGGTCTGCGCTCAGACTTTTGCGGGTCTCTCTTGCCTTTCACGCCTCGTTTTGGGCCTGTCTTTGTCGGTTTCGAAAAGTCGGGGACCGTGTCCAACCGCACGATGTCTTTTGTGCCCTCGACCTTCATCTCAGGTCCAATCGCGTCCAAAAATTCGGAAACGCTGCTCTCGCGAATTTCGATAAAGGTCATATCGTCAGCGATACGGATCGCGCCGATATCGGATTTGGTGAGGTTCCCGGCCTTGCACACCATGGGAAGAACATAGCGCGGAGACGCGTTATCGTTGCGTCCTTCCGACAGCGAAAACCACACACTCGGGCCAAAAGGTGCCTCTGACTTTGTCCCTGTGGTTTTGACGTCGCTTAACTCTTCCGGAGCAGAATGCTGACGTTTGTATTGACGGACATAGGCCGCGGCGAGTTGTTCCGGCGAGAATCTGGCCACCAGTTCGTCGACCGATGTGCGCTCGCTCTCGACGAGATCCACCTGCCAGTCGTCCGAGCCGAACATCCGCTGTAGATCCTGTGCGTTGACTGCGTCTGCGGAAGGTGCCGGACCCCAATCAGCAGTCAGTTTGGCGAATTTCAACAGCCGTTGAGCCTTTTTGAACGAAGCCGGTGCGACGATCAGGGCGCTGACCCCTTTGCGCCCCGCGCGCCCGGTTCGACCTGAACGGTGCAGAAGAGTTTCGTGACTGTTGGGCAGTTCGGCATGGATCACCAGATCCAGATTCGGCAGGTCAATCCCGCGCGCGGCCACGTCGGTCGCCACACAGACGCGGGCACGCCCGTCGCGCATGGCCTGCAGGGCATTTGAGCGTTCGCTTTGGGTCAGTTCACCGGACAAAGCAACAACCGAGAACCCACGGTTCGACAAGCGGGCAGTCAGGCGTGCAACCATCGCACGTGTGTTGCAAAAGACGATGGCGTTCGGGGCCTCGTAATAACGCAGCACGTTGATGATCGCGTTTTCACCATCGCGCGGGGCCACATTCATTGCACGGTATTCGATATCGGCGTGTTGCGTCCGTTCACTGACGGTACTTACACGCTCGGCATCCCGTTGATACCGGGTGGCAAGGGTGGCAATGGCGCGCGGAACCGTGGCGGAAAACAACAGTGTTTGGCGGTCTGTGGGCGTTTCGTCGAGAATGAACTCCAGATCCTCGCGGAACCCAAGGTCAAGCATTTCGTCGGCTTCATCCAAAACCACAGCGCGCACGGCCGTCAGATCAATCGACCCGCGCATGATATGATCGCGCAAACGCCCCGGTGTCGCGACCACGATATGCGCCCCACGTGACAGGGCCCGGCGTTCGTCGCGCATATCCATTCCGCCAACGCACGAGGCAATGAACACCCCCGCGTCGGCGTAAAGCCATCCCAATTCGCGTTTGACCTGCATTGCCAGCTCTCGCGTTGGCGCGATCACCAGTGCCAAAGGCGCGTCTGAGGTGCCGAAAACCTGCGCATCGCCCAAAATGGTCGGCGCGATGGCCAGGCCGAACCCGATGGTTTTTCCCGATCCTGTCTGTGCCGAAACCAGCAGGTCTTTTCCTTGCAATTCAGGTGCGGACACGGCCTCCTGGACCGGGGTCAGGGTATCATATCCTTTGCGCTTCAGCGCATCTGCGATTGTCTGTTTCATAGCTCGGCTCTCTTGGGTGATGCGGTCACCCTCAGAGCGTCCAACACACGGATCATTGTCGAAGCACGCTCCTTACCGAGAGACGAACCGGATGTATAGAGTGGAAGATGAATGGCCGCTGAACCGGCGGATTTTTCGACCACAGTCGCGCGGTGTGTTCCAAAAAATCTGTGATCCAGCGGATTTTCCAGTTCAACGCCAAGGTGGTGGACTGTACCGTCCAACGTCATTTGCCCGGTAGGACAGGCAGCCGCACGGTCCTGCCTTACAAGCGCGCTAAGGGTTCGCCTATTTTATCTGTTTTCAGGGCAAAACCCCTGTTTGCGCCAAAATGGGCGAAAAAATTAACTGTGATTTCAACACTGTCCGGCGCGCTACGGGAAACCCCCTATATCGAAATTCAGGCCGATTCGTTAACTGTGTTTTATCGAACGGGTCATATCGGACGATACCACTTTTCCCCTGTGAGGGGCTGGCTACTTACCCCCTCGGCCGGCCCCTCAGTCACTGGCCGCGACCCGTTTCGATCCCCCTCTAGAAATAGGCTCTCAGGCGCTTTGCTCCAGAGATAGCAGTACTTGTGCAACCAGTTTGGGCAATTCAGAGGATCGGTCGTAGCTTGCTGTATGTGGAATGTCGGCAACCGGTGATTTTCGATAACCTTCGGTGAACAACAAAAACGGCACTTGTGCACGTTGAGCGGTTTCGGCATCCACCTCGCTATCTCCGACAAACAACTGCGGACCGGCTGTGGTAACGGCGGCAAAGCTGGCCTCAAGATGGGCCGGGTCGGGTTTGCGGGTGTTCAGGCTGTCACCGCCAAGGACGGCATCGAAATGGGGTGCAAGCCCCATCGCCTCAAGCACATGGCGGGCAGGGGCTTCGGGTTTGTTGGTACAAACCCCCAGAACGCAGCCCATGTCACGCAAATGCTTCAGCGCCTGCAGCACACCGGGATAGACCACGGTTTTATCGCTGGAGGCGGCGTTGTAATGGGCAAGCGTCATCCGGGTCAGATCACCGTGCTGGACCATCGGCAGGTCGCAATGCTCAATCACACGCTCGACCAGTTTGGGTAGCCCGTTGCCAACAAATTGTTTGATCTGGTCCTGTGATAAGGGCGCTACGCCGGCGTCACGCAACATATTGTTCGCGGCCGCTGCAAGATCAGGAAGACTGTCCACGAGCGTTCCATCCAGGTCAAACATGATAGTCGCGGCCATTGACTGCCCCCTTGGTTTGATATTCTGAGAAAGTGGTACCCTGCCTGAATTTTTGGTGCAATCGTGCGAGGTTGGAGAATTCACCAGAACGGGCCTTGACATACCTGACTATTTTAATCAGATTATTATTCAAGTCCACAGCCAACCCCTGTCAGGGTCAGCCAGATCAAGTGAAACGCGAACAGATTAAGGCATTTCGCCCCAGCCCCCTCTGGAGTTGTCCTGATGAATATGCAGACCCCGAATCCCAGCCAATCCTATGCTGTATCCATGCTGCCATCGCATAAGGCCGAAGAACTGACCAATGGCGGTAACCTGGCCCATATCGAATTGGGCGACCAGCTGTATACGCTGCGCATCACCCGCGCAGGCAAATTGATCCTGACGAAATGAGCGCGACTTCCTCTCGGGGTGGGGCGGCTGTTGGCCGCTTAACTGACCTTGGCCCCGTCGAAGCCGGAGCCGTGATGTACTTGCGGCTTTGGGGTGATGGTGCCCAGGGCCGCGCAGATGCCGCCAGCGATTTTGAAATTGCGTTGGGCGCAGAATGCGGGCGCGCTGCGATGATGTCGCTTGACCGCCTGTGTTCGCTGTGCGCGCATCACGGGCGCCGCCCGTTGATCCGTCACGGATTGGGGTGTTCTTGTCTTGGCGCTGACGAAAATTGCTTTGCGCAGATGATCGCGGCGGCCTCTGAAGGCTCCCGTGAAGACGCGATGATGATGGCGTCCCTGATTGTGCGACCGGATTTTGCCCCCGCTCTGGCCTCATTATCAGAACAACTTGGACTGGCGCTGCGACGCATGACCGCGTCGATTCCGCTGCCCACAACCGGGCACCAACCCCCCGCAGCCCTGCTGCATTAGGCAGCAGCGTGGCGCAGAACCCCGGCCCTCCCTAGGCCGGGGTTTATTTCTCAGCAGCACCCGCACCCAGCATGGTGATGCTCGTGATCGCAGGCTGGGGCAGGGGTGAAATCACCCACTCCGGTCAAAACGTCCCGCAAAGCCCAGAGGATCATGTCGACGTCCTCGGCCTCGATCGTCAGCGGTGGGCGGATTTTCAGGATGTTGTCCATGGGCCCTTCGCTGCCGATCAGAATACGATGATCGCGCATCCGGTTTTTGACGTATTTGCAGATTTCGGTGCCCTCGGACCCATCCGGGTTGATCAGCTCAACCCCAAGAAACAGGCCCATTCCTCGCACATCGCCAACGCATCCGAAATCGGACTCAATCTGACGCAGACCATCCATCAGGCGCGCGCCCATATCGCGGGCGTTGTCCTGCAGGCCTTCGTCATCGACGATGTCCAACACCTCCTTGCCGATCCGGCATGACAGGGTCGAGCCGCCAAAGGTTGAAAAGAACTCGATCCCGTTGTCAAAGCTCTGGGCGATTTCTTTGGTCGTAACCAGTACGCCTAGCGGATGGCCGTTACCGATAGGTTTGCCCATGACGATGATGTCCGGCAGCGCGCCTTGATGTTCAAAGCCGAAATAGTACTCACCCAGTCGCCCAAGCCCGGTTTGTACTTCATCGGCAATGCACACACCGCCCGCAGCGCGGATTTTCTCATATACCGCTGGCAGGTAACCTTTGGGCGGAATGATTTGGCCGCCGACCGAGGGGAAGGTCTCGGCAATGAAACCTGCGACCCCGTGCCCCTTGTCTTGGAGAGCAGCGACTGCAGGGTCTACAAAATTCGCGAATTTTGTAGCGCGGTCCGGGTCGTCACGTTTGAATGACCCGCGATAGTCGTCGGCGACCTCAACCAGCTCGACCCAGTCGGCCTGACCGACACCGCCGGGTTTGTTGAACTTATAGGCCGAGATCGCAACAGCCGCGTTGGTGTTGCCATGATAGCCGTGATCCGGGGTGACAATGCCCTTGGCGCCGGTATGGGCGCGGGCCAGACGCAAGGCCAACTCGTTCGCCTCGGTGCCTGAATTGACAAAAAAGCAGACCTCGAAATGATCCGGCAGTTTCGAGAGAATCTTGTTGGCAAAGGCTGTCTGGGCGGGGTGCAGATAACGGGTGTTTGAATTCATCCGCTTCAGCTGATCCGCCGCCGCCGCCTGAATTCGCGGATGCGCGTGGCCCACATGGGGCACGTTGTTGTAGGCGTCCAGATAGGGTCGCCCCCATTCGTCGAACAGGTGATGTTTCCAACCGCGCACCAGCATGACCGGATCGTCATAGGTCAGGCTGAGGTTGCCGCCGAAATGATCGTGCCGCCCCTGCAGGATCGCTTGCTTGTCGGTGGGGCGATAGAACACTTTCTCATCCGGCAGGTTCAACAGCGCCGCGGGGTTGGGGCAGACGGCGTGCCACAGCTCCATCTCATCGGGATCGCCGACACCGGGCCAGTCGGTCTGCATCCCATCCGTGGTTAGCGCCAGTTGGAAATGCACATGTGGGGCCCAGCCGCCATTCTGACTAGCATCGCCCAGCCGGGCAAATGCCGCGCCTTGCGCCACCGGATCGCCCGGCTTCAGACGGTCACAAACTTCGGGGTCCAGATGACCATAAAGAGTATAGAAGGGATCGCCCTCGGGCGTTTCATGATGCAGGATCACGACGCCGCCATAGTCCAAATGGGCGTCGCGGTTCTCGACCGCTTCGACCCGGCCGCTCATCGGCGCGTGCAGCACGGTGCCTGCCGGGGCAAACACATCCACCGCCAAATGCACGGTGCGCCGGTCCGAAGCCTTCCAGGGCCCCTTGCGGAACCCGGGCTCGGCATAGATCAGGCGGGGTTCGTTGTAAAAGCCCAACCACAGGCCTTGGCCAAATTCCTCACCCACACGCGCGGCCTCTTCCAGTGGCATTTGGAACGGGTTCTGCGGCCAGGTCGAGTTCTCAACCGAAAGCGAGCCCATGGGCGCATCGCTTAGATCCTGATTGAACATCAGGGCGAACTGGCCGCGATGTTCGGATAGATAGGCGTGGATGCGTTCGGCCCCGTCAGTAACGGGCAAACCGCAGGCCGTTCGTAGCCGCGCCGCCATCAGGTCACCGTTCACGCCTGCATTCTCAAGGAACCGCCATGCGGGGGCCTGACTGATCGTCACATAAGGATCGTCCGGGTTCTCGATCGCCATAAGGGTCGAGTTTACAACGGACACCGCCAGCCGCATCCGCAGCAAGGGCCAGATCAAATCAATCTCATCGGGGCGCAGCCGATTAGCCACGTGATAGCCCTGCACAAGAGCGGCAAGCGCGCGTTCCGGCTTGGGGTGATCCAGAACGATATAGGCCCCCGCAATCGCCAGATCACAGACACGCGGCGCAGCACACATATCGCCCAGATCAATCAGGCCCGAGATACTCTGACGTTGACCCAGTTCGCCCTCAACCAGAATGTTGTAGTCGTTGACGTCACTATGGATCGCCTGTTTCGGCAGTTCCGCCAACGGACCCGAGATCGCCGCGAACTGGTCACAAATCTCGGACAGCAAAACCCGACGAGCAGGATCAGTGATCGCATCCAGCCGATCGGCGATCCAACCGGCTTGCGTAAGGTCCCATTTGAAATCTGCACGATGCAGCCCGTCATGGGTAAACCGCTCCAACGCTTTGTCGGTGGCACCCAGAACACGCCCCAATTTCAAGATCAACGCCTCGGATTTAGGCGCGGCCTTGGCGTAACATTGCCCCGGCAGGCATTCCAGCAACCAGACCAGCCGCATCTGCCCTTGCTGATCGGCAATTTGCGGCAGCTGCGCCCCGGTAAGGGCGGGATAGACCTGAGGGAATGGCAGCCCCGGCGCCTCACCCGCGATATGGGCCAATGCCTTGACCTGCAGATCAACGAACTCTGCTTCGCATCCGGGGCGCATGACTTTCAGTACATAATCCTGACCATTGGTAGCCCGCACCATAAAGTTCAGATCATATTCGCCATCCAGCCGCGTCAGCTTGACGTCCAGCCCCCAATGGGCGCGCAGGGCATCCGCCCAGAATACGGTCAAGTCGCTCATACGCTTCCCTGTCCAATTTTCACGAGGTTCCCCTTCATCTGGCCGAAAATATCCTCGGGGGTGAATTGGCCGAACGGTCCAAAAGGGGCAGACAGCCCCCCAATGCCGTCAGTCCAACGCGCGCAACCGCTTGAACAGCGAAGATGTATCCCACCGTCCGCCGCCCAGCTTTTGCACATCTTTGTAGAATTGATCGACCAACGCCGTAACCGGCAGGGACGCCCCGGTTTCGTTTGCCGTCTCAAGGCAAATCCCCAGATCCTTGCGCATCCAGTCAACCGCAAAACCGTGTTCGAAATGATCATCCAGCATGGTTTCATAGCGGTTCGCCATCTGCCAGCTGCCCGCAGCGCCCTGGCTGATCACCTCAACAACGGATCGACCGTCCAATCCGGCTTTTTCAGCGAAATGTAGCGCTTCGCTGAGACCCTGAACCAGACCGGCAATGGCGATCTGGTTGCACATCTTGGTCATCTGCCCTGCGCCGCTGTCGCCGATCCGACGGCAGATCTTGGAATAGACCTGCATGATCGGTTCAGCCGCATCATAGGCGGCCTGATCACCACCGCACATGATCGACAAGACGCCATTCTCGGCTCCCGCCTGACCGCCCGAGATCGGGGCGTCCACAAATGCGATACCCTTGCTTTGGCCCGCCGCATAAAGCTCACGGGTCACCTTGGCGGAAACGGTGGTGTGATCAACGAAAGTTGTGCCGTCGGCCATTCCGTCAAAGGCACCATTTTCACCCGTGCAGACCATCCGCAGGTCATCATCGTTGCCGACGCAGGCCATGACGAACTCCGCGCCCTGGGCGGCCTCTTTCGGGGTGGTTGCCATCGCGCCACCATGTTGGGCAACCCAGGCTTCGGCCTTTGCGGCAGTGCGATTGTATACGGTTACTTCATGGCCCGCCGCCTGCAGGTGACCGGCCATTGGATAGCCCATGACGCCCAAACCCAGAAACGCAACTTTTGCCATATTGTGATCCTCTCTGTTGTCCGGGCCATTTCATTTGGCGGGCCGGATTGCCAGGCAGAGACAAAGCAAAGCCGCGCGCAAAGAGCAACCCCGTGTCAGGGTTTGCCACCCAAATCCTGCAGGATCGGACAATCAGGCCGGTCATCTCCGGCACAGGCGTCGATCAGGTGGCCCAGCGTATCGCGCATCGCGTTGAGGTCGGCGATCTTGGTTTCGATCTGCGCCAGATGCGCGCGGGCAACCTTTTTGACATCGGCACTGGCGCGGGTTTCATCCTCATAAAGGGCCATCAGAGTACGGCAATCCTCGATCGTGAACCCCAGCGCGCGGGCACGGCCCAGAAAGTTCAGCTTGTGTACGTCCTGTTCACGGAACCGACGATAGCCGTTGTCGTCCCGCATAGGCTTGATCAGGCCGATATCCTCGTAATACCGGATCGTCTTGGCGGGCAGGCCGGTCTGGGTTGCAACGTCTCCGATATTCATGGCGTCACCGTTTGGGATGTGTGGTCTTGGGATGTTTCGGGCAGTGCAGCCCGGACACGGCGCAGGCGCAGCGCGTTGGCGACCACGAAGACGCTGGACAACGCCATTGCCCCGGCAGCGAGGGCAGGGGACAACAGATGCCCGCTGAATGGGAACAGCACCCCAGCAGCTACCGGGATCAGCAGGATGTTGTAACCAAAGGCCCAGCCCAGGTTCTGGCGAATGTTGCGCATGGTGCGGCGGCTGATCTCGACCGCATTGGCCACACCGCGCAGATCACCCGACATCAACACCACATCCGCCGTTTCAATCGCTACGTCAGTGCCGGTTCCGATGGCCACGCCGATATCCGCCGCCGCCAACGCTGGGGCGTCGTTAATACCGTCGCCGACAAACGCCAATGTTCCGAATTGTTCACGCAGCGCGGTAATCGCGGCCAGTTTACCGTCCGGCAAAACCTCGGCCGTGACATGGTCGATGCCCAGTCTGTCGGCCAGCGCTTGTGCAGTGCGGGCATTGTCGCCGGTCACCATCGCCAGTTTCAGGCCCATCGCGTGGAATCGTTCTAACGCGTCCTGCGTGCCGGGTTTCACCGGGTCCGAGACCGCCAATAGAGCCGCCGCCTGATCGTCAATGGCGACGAACAGAGGTGTGGCCCCTTCGCTGGCGCGCAGATCGGCCTCGGCAGTCAGGGTGGTTAAGTCCACCCCGTTCTGCGCCATCAGCCGCGGCGACCCGATCAACAGATCGTGTCCGTCGACCGTCGCTTGAACGCCTAGCCCGGTTAGGGATTTAAATGCGGATATTGCGGGCAGATCGTCCGGGCCCGCGCGGGTGATTGCGGTGGCAATGGGGTGTTCTGACTGCGCCTCTACCGCTGCGGCCAACCGCAGAACGGTGTCGCGATCAAAGCCGTTGGTGGTGGTGACGCTTTCCAGTTCGGGCCGCCCCAGCGTCAGGGTTCCGGTCTTGTCCAGCGCGATGACCTTAGCCTGCTGCAATTGCTGCAGCGCATCGCCTTTGCGGAACAAAACCCCCAGTTCAGCTGCGCGCCCGGTGCCGACCATGATCGAGGTCGGCGTCGCCAGACCCATTGCGCAGGGGCAGGCAATGATCAGGACCGAGACCCCGGTGACCAGTGCCATCGGCAGCGCAGGCGCAGGGCCAAAGATCAGCCAGACGACAATCGTCAGCAGCGCGACGGCGATGACCACCGGCACGAACCATGCGGTGACCCGGTCGACCAGCCCCTGAATCGGCAGCTTGGCCCCTTGCGCCTGTTCGACCATCCGAATGACCTGCGCCAGAACCGTATCAGCCCCGACCCGCGTGGCGCGCAGGCGCAGCGCGCCGGTGCCGTTGACCGTTCCGCCAACAACCTGATCGGTTGGGGATTTGCCCACAGGAACGGGCTCGCCCGTGATCATGCTTTCATCCACGTAGGAGGTGCCCTCAAGCACCTCTGCGTCCACAGGAACCCGCTCACCTGGGCGGATTTGCAGGATGTCCCCAACAGTAATCTCGGCGATCGGACGGTCGATGAAGCGACCGTCCATTTCGACCCGCGCGGTTTTGGGTTGCAAGCCTACCAGTTTGCGGATTGCGGCCCCGGTGCGGCCCTTAGCGCGGGCTTCCATCACGCGACCCAGCAAGATCAAAACGACGATGACCGAGGCGGCCTCGAAATACACGTTTGCGCTGCCCTGCGGTAGGATCTGCGGCGCAAAGGTGGCCGTGGCCGAGAACAAGTACGCCGCGCCCGTGCCCAAAGCCACAAGCGCATTCATATCCGGAGATCCGCGCAGCAGCGAGGGGATGCCCTTTGCGTAGAAAACCCGCCCGGGCCCCAGCAAGATCACTGAGGTCAGCGCGAATTGGATCAGATGGCTGGTTTGCGCGCCGATGCTTGCCTGCACCCAGTGATGGAAAGCCGGGATCATATGCCCGCCCATCTCTAATACGAACACGGGCAGGGCCAGGATGGCGGCAAACAGGGTGGCGCGGGTCAGCGCATGGGCCTCTTCGGTTTTGCGCCCATCGGTCTGGGGGTCGGCAGCGTCCGCCACGCGCGCCGGATACCCGGCCTCTTCGCAGCGTTTCGCCAGCATCTGTGGATCAGTTACGCCGTCGACATAGGTGATTTGCGCGCTTTCCGTGGCCAGATTGACCTGAGCGTCGACCACTGCCGGATCAGCTTTCAGCGCGCGCTCGATTTTAGAGACGCACGAGGCGCAGCTCATACCGGCGATCTTCAGGGTCGTTTGCCGGGTCGCAGCGGGATATCCGGCATGCGACAGTGCGTTGATCAAACCGATGACCTGACCGTCATAGGTAACCTGCGCAGTTTCCGTCGCAAAGTTGACCGATGCGTCAGACACACCCGGCACATCCAGCAAGGCGCTTTCCACCCGACCGACGCAAGAGGCACATCCCATGCCTGAGATTTTCAACTGAGTTGTCTGCGGCGCAGCCATCCGACTCATCCTATCGTCACTTTTACCCTCCAGATGAGGGTTCCAGTCACGGGAAGGTCAAGGGGTCATGTCAGATTTCCGTAGAATTTCGCAGCGCAGATCAATTGTTCGATAGCTGATCAAGCAAAAGGGAATCGTGCGAAAAGGGAAGAGGGGAACGCACGGATTCAGGCGAGGCAAAAAACGCCAAAGCAAGGCCCATAGCCAGCAACAGTGCCCCAATCAGGCCGAGATGAACAACATTCAAGGCAAAGCGTAGCATGGTTGTGGACCCTATTATCTGATTTAGTTTGCGAATTTTGGGTGCAACGGGGTCAGGACCGTTGCGCTAGTTGCTGTCTTAGTTTTTCGTTCTCGGCCTGTAACTGAGCCAGTTGCTGGCCCAGCGCGTTAAGATGGGGGCGCAACTCGGCTTCGGTAAAGCGGGGTGTGATGTTGCTGGGGCAGTTCCAGTCCAGCGCCTCGACCCGAATTCGGACGGCGCGTTCGGCGGGGGCTTTTGCACCTTCGGGATAAAGGTCGGCGGCGGCGGCCGCGCCCTCAGTAAAAACCACCCGACCCAAAATCTTGAGGCGCCTCTGGTTGGCATAATCCATCAGGATCAGGGCGATCCGGTCGTTTCCATCCAGGTTCCCGCGCGAAATATACTGTTTATTCCCCGTGAAATCGGCGTATCCGATGGTCTGTGGGTCCAGAACCTTTAGAAACCCAATCGGTCCTCCGCGATATTGAACGTAAGGCCAGCCGGTCTCGGAAACGGTGGACTGATAGAATCCATCGCGCGCTTCGATAAAGGCCTTTTCAACCGGTCCGATCTGATGGCCTTGCTGCGGACCGCCGTCAACAAACTTGGCGTAAGTCTTGGCTGAGCCCATCCTTTCCTGATGCGCACGGACGGCTGGTGTAAATGTCAGTTCGGAAAAGGCACGCGGCATGTTTTTACCCCTTTACAACCCCAGGTCAGACAGCCCGGCGTGATCATCGGGACGGGGCCCTTGTGGCCAATGAAACAGGCGATCGCCCTCGGAAATTGGTAAGTCGTTTAATGAGGTATAGCGTTTGGCCATCCGCCCATCTTGTGCAAATTCCCAGTTCTCGTTGCCATAGGACCGAAACCACTGTCCGCTGTCGTCCCGCCATTCGTATGCATAGCGCACGGCGATACGGTTGCCGGAAAAGGCCCACAGTTCCTTTATTAAACGATAGTCCAGTTCCTTGCTCCACTTTCGGGTCAAAAAGGCGTGGATTTCGGCGTGACCGTTTAGGAACTCTGCCCTGTTTCGCCACTGGCTGTCATCAGTATAGGCCGGAGTGACCACATCCGGGTCGCGGCTGTTCCAAGCGTTTTCCGCCATTCGGACTTTCTGTTTGGCGGTTTCCAAACTGAACGGGGGCAACGGGGGTCGGCTCATTGCGTGGTCTTTCATGTCAGTATGGCTGCAAGCATCGCCAAGGTTAAAACAACCGGGACGTACTGGGGTGGGAAAAGGCTGGCATGGTGTCTCATCTGAACGCTCCATGGTTTACTGATCGGTACATCTATTGGCAATGTGTACCGATCTGTAAACTTTTGCAAGTCTTATTTTGAAATTTCACCGCAGCGCACTCTACGGTTGCCGTGAGGACAGTGCAGTATTATGTACTGATCTGTACATGTAGGAGGTGACACATGCGCCCAAACAAACGCGATGAACTGGTCCGCAAGTCTTTGCAGGTCTTTTATCGTGACGGATTTCACGCCACCGGAATGGACAAGCTGGTGGTGGAAACGGGCGTGTCAAAAACCTCGATGTACAAACACTTTCGCACCAAGGAAGAGCTGATTCTGGCTGCCTTGCAGTTGCGGGATGAGAACTTCCGAAAAGAATTCTTTTCTCGGATCGAGGAGCTCGCAGATACCCCTGTCGGCCAGTTGCTCGCCAGTTTCGATGCGCTGGGCGAGTGGTTTGATGAGAAAGAATACCGCGGCTGCATGTTCATCAAAGCAGGGGCGGAGTATCAGGAAATTGACCACCCGATCCACAAGCAATCCGCCGAGCACAAGCGCATATTGCTCGATCATTTTATCGATCTGGCTCGGAAGGCCGGTGCCCGTGATCCAGAACATCTGGCCTGCCAGATTGTTCTATTGCAGGAAGGCGCGATTGTGACGGCTGTGTTCTTGAAAACCTGTGACCCGGCGGGGGATGCTAAGGCGGCTGCCCGGGTCTTGCTGGACGCGGCGCTGGTCTGACCGGACCCGAACATTCAAAAGAACGTTACGTTCCAACGCGTTGGGTGGATTGGATTGCAATGCCTCCAAAGCTACCTTGATCAACGGAAGATTTGGGGAGGATACCGCATGCAGCTATTTACCACGACCGCCAGTTGGGTAACCGAAGAACACCGGATGTTTGCCGAAATGGCGGATCGGTTCATGGATGATGAGCTGATCCCCAACATCGAACGCTGGATCGAAAATGGTGTCGTGGATCGCGACATGTGGCGCAAGGCTGGCGACATAGGGCTAATGGCAGGCGCGATCCCCGAAGTTTACGGTGGCGTGGGTGGCGGCATAGGTTTTGACGCGGTTACGATGTACGCGCAGTCCTCGCACGGGGATTCCGGGTGGGGGTATGCGATCCAATCTATCGTTATCCACTATATCAGCGCCTATGGTAGCGAAGATCAAAAGCAAAACTGGTTGCCGAAACTGGCGTCGGGCGAGATGGTCGGCGCGCTTGCCATGACCGAACCCGGGACTGGCTCGGATGTGCAGGCCATTCGCACGACGGCCGACAAGGATGGAAATTCCTACCGTTTGAACGGATCCAAGATATTCATCACCAACGGGCAATCGGCAGACTTGATCCTTGTGGCGTGCAAGACGGACAAGGCGCTGGGCTCAAAAGGGGTTTCACTGATTGGGGTTGAGACCGAGGACGCCGAGGGCTTTCGCAAGGGGCGTAACCTCAAGAAGCTGGGGATGAAGGCCAATGACACGGCTGAGCTGTTCTTTGAAGACGTTAAGGTGCCTATGACCAACCTTCTGGGCGCGGAAGAGGGGCAGGGGTTCTACCAAATGATGAACCAATTGCCCTGGGAACGCCTGACGATTGGCATCGGTGCGCTGGGCGCAATTGATTTCGCCATCGCTGAGACGGTGAAGTACACGCAAGAACGCAAGGCATTTGGTCAACGGGTGATGGATTTCCAGAACACCCGCTTCAAGCTGGCCGAGTGCAAGACCAAGGCTGAGGTTTTGCGCAGCTTCGTCAATGATTGCATCGCGCGGCTTGAAGCTGGCACGCTGGATGCGGCGACCGCTTCGATGGTGAAATACTGGGGGTCGGAAGTTCAAAACGAAATCATGCACGAATGCTTGCAGCTGTTCGGTGGGTATGGGTTCATGATGGAATACCCGATTGCCCGCCTTTACGCGGATGCCCGCGTTCAGATGATCTATGGCGGCACCAATGAGATCATGAAGGAACTCATTGCCCGATCTTTGGATACTTAATCAGACCGGTTACTCCCGCCCGTCATCAATGTTTCTGGCGAAACATCTCCTCCCGTTGGGCCAGGCAGACGCGGGCTATGCGCGCGCCTGCCTGGCCCCTCCTACTTCTGCAGGACGCAAGGCCGAAGGCGGCGCAGAACCGCATTGCACCTCTGGCTTACGTGTTGGGGGCCGGATCAATCTGACCTTGCAGCCACGCTCGGAATGATCTGAGTGGTTCGGATTCCGCCCGCGATTGTGGCCAGACCAGATAGAAATTCCCAAGGCTGACGCCCGGACCGTGCCACGCTGGGACAAGCCGCCCCGCTGCCAGATCAGCCTCGATCAAGTAACTTGGGAGCAATGCCACGCCCAGCCCGTGGATAGTGGCCTGTCCCATGGTCGAGAATTGATCGAATAGCATTCCCTGTATCCCAGAAACCTCGCGGCCTTGTGCGGCGAACCATTTCTCCCAGGCTTCGGGGCGTGTTTCCAAATGCAACAGGGGCGCTTTGATCAACCACTCAGTGTCATCGCTGTCGTCGGGCAGCATATCGGGTGCGCAAACGGGCACTACATCTTCGCGCATAATGGGCAGGTAATTCACGCCGGCCCAGTCGCGTTGACCAAAGTGGATCGCGGCGTCGAATTGTTCTGTGTCGAAATCAAAGGGCCGCAACCGCGTATTCAGATTTACCGTGACTTCTGGATGGCGGCGGGCGAAATCCTGCAGGCGTGGCGCCAGCCAGTGCATGCCGAATGCAGGCAGGATCGACAGGTTTAGCGACCCTCCGGTCGGGTTGGCCTTGAGCTTCAGCGACGCCTGCGCCAGTTGGTTCAGCGCTTTGCGGGCGACCTGGACATATTCCTTTGCCGCAGGCGTCAGATGCAACCGCATCTGGCTGCGCTGGATAAGGGCGACGCCAAGCTGTTCCTCCATCGTCTTGAGCTGACGGCTGATTGCGCTTTGCGTCAGTGACAGTTCTTCAGCGGCGGCAGAGGCGCTGCCAAGGCGATCAACGGCCTCAAGTGCCAGCAAAGAGGGGATCGAGGGCAAAAAGCGGCGCGGGGCGATCATATGACAATTCCTCATACCTTTCGAAAGGAATATCACTGGCTTTTGCCGCGCGCCAGCCCGATACAAATGCAGGTATTTCTTCAGGGTATGCGCGTGTAAGCCTGTGCATCGGATCGGAGGTTTATTTCCCGGGTGCTTGCGGCTTTCTTTTGCCTCTGCCCTCGAATGCCTGCAAGAAAGGGGGGGTGCTGCTGCGGCAACACTCCGGATTAAGTCACACAGGATCAGGGAACCGACCATGGATCGCGCTCAGATCGTTCACGAGAATTTCCTGACCCGAGTCGCACAGACCGATTTACCTGATGGGGCCGCCCCCAGACCGGGTCTGAGCAACCCCGATGCGGTGTCATTGTTTCGGTCGCAAGTCCTCAGCCGTGCGCTGGACCGCACCAGCCGTGCGATGCAAAAGGCGGGGCAGGGCTTCTATACGATAGGCTCTTCGGGGCACGAGGGGATGGCAGCCGTCGCCCACGCGCTGCGCCCGACCGACATTGCCTTTCTGCATTATCGCGATGCGGCGTTTCAGATTGCCCGGGCCGAACAGGTGCCGGGCCAGCAGATCGCCTGGGACATGTTGCTTAGCTTTGCGTGTTCCAAGGATGACCCGACCTCGGGCGGGCGACACAAGGTGCTGGGGTCAAAGGCGCTGACGATCCCGCCGCAGACCTCGACCATTGCCAGCCACCTGCCCAAAGCGGTGGGCGCGGCCTATAGCCTGGGCGCGGCGCGGCGGCATGATCCGGAACACCGCGAGTTGCCCTTGGACGGGATTGCTGTTTGTTCTTTTGGGGATGCTTCGGCCAACCATTCGACCGCGCAGGGGGCGTTCAACACGGCCGGTTGGACCAGCGTGCAATCGACGCCGTTACCGTTGTTGTTCGTGTGCGAGGATAACGGGATCGGAATCTCGGTAAAGACACCGAAGGGCTGGATTCAATCGTCGATGGAGCATCGGCCGGGCGTCAAGTATTTCCAAGCCAATGGGTTAGACATATTCGAGACCTACGCCGTGGCCAAGGAAGCCGCCGATTACGTGCGAACCCGCCGAAAACCCGCCTTTCTGCACCTGAAAACAGTGCGTCTCTACGGTCACGCCGGGGCGGATGTGCCGACCACCTACCTGCCGAAAGCCGAGGTCGAAGCTGATGAGGCCAACGACCCGCTGCTGCATACTGTGCGTTTGTTGGATCAAGCGGGCGCGTTGCAGCCGGATCAGGCGTTGAAGATTTACAATGATACCTGCGCCCGCACGGATCGCATCGCCGCCGAGGCCGCCACCCGCCCTCACTTGTCAGATGCCGCCGAGGTGGTGGCCAGTCTGGTTCCACCGAAACGTATCTGCAAACCCACCAACGGCCCGGATGCCGAGGCGCGCGCCAAAGCCTTTGGCGGCGATTTGCGGGCGATGAATGACCCCCAGCCCATGAGCCGCCTGATCAACTGGGCGCTGACCGATCTGATGCTGGAACACGGTGAAGTCGTCTGTATGGGTGAAGACGTGGGCCGTAAGGGAGGCGTCTATGGTGTGACGCAGAAATTGCAACAACGCTTTGGTCCGGATCGGGTGATCGACACGCTGTTGGACGAGCAATCCATACTTGGGCTGGCGATAGGAATGGGGCACAACGGCTTTATTCCGATCCCCGAAATTCAGTTCCTGGCCTACCTGCACAATGCCGAGGATCAGATCAGGGGCGAGGCCGCGACGCTGCCGTTCTTCTCGAACGGGCAGTTCACGAACCCGATGGTGCTGCGGATTGCGGGGCTGGGGTATCAGAAAGGGTTCGGCGGGCATTTCCACAACGATAACTCCCTGGCGGTGCTGCGCGACATTCCCGGCGTGATCATTGCCTGTCCGTCCTCTGGTGCAGATGCGGCACAGATGCTGCGTGAATGCGTGCGGTTGGCGCGGGAAGAGCAAAGGGTGGTGGTGTTTCTAGAGCCCATCGCGCTCTATCCGATGCGCGATTTGCACGGGGCGCAAGATGGCGGATGGATGACCACCTACCCTTCGCCGGATCAACGTATTTCGTTGGGTGAGGTTGGCGTGCATGGGGATGGCACCGATCTGGCCATCGTGACCTATGGCAACGGGCATTACCTGTCGCAACAGGCGCTGCCCAAACTGGACGCAGCCGGGATAAAGACGCGCATCATCGACATGCGCTGGCTGGCGCCTTTGCCAGTCGAGGCCCTGCGCGAGGCCACCAAGCCCTGCGCACATGTTCTGGTCGTGGATGAATGCCGCCGCACCGGCAGCCAGTCCGAGGCGCTGATGACATTCTTCGCCGAAGAAAATCCCGCAACGCCAACCGCACGCGTTGTGGCCGAGGATTGCTTTATCGCCACGGGTCCGGCCTATGCCGCGCCACTGCCATCCAAGGGCGGTATCGTTGCCGCCGCGCTGAAACTGGCCGGAGGCCGCCAATGACCCGCACAGCCGTCGTCATCTGCCCCGGTCGGGGCACCTATAACAAGCCCGAGCTGGGCTTTCTGCACCGCCATCACGCGCAGTGGATGGACCTGTTCCACAACTTCGACGCCATCCGTGCCGAGACGGGGCAGGACGCCGTGACCGCCCTGGATGGTGCAGGCCGGTATACGATGTCCAAGTATTCGCGGGGCGATGTGGCCTCGCCCTTAATTTATGCGGCCTCGTTTGCCGATGCGCAGGCTTTGGCGGACGATATCGAGGTTGTCGCGGTCACCGGCAATTCGATGGGCTGGTATATTGCCCTGGCCGTTGGTGGTGCGCTGTCGCCGCAGGATGGTTTTCGGGTGGTGAACACGATGGGCACGCTGATGCAGGAACAGTTGATTGGCGGGCAGCTTGTCTATCCATACGCGGGCGACGATTGGCGGGATGCTCCGGCGCGCAAGGCCGAGTTGCTGGCGGATGTGGCGCGGATCAACGCAACCGACGGGTGTGATCTGGCGCTGTCCATCGATCTGGGTGGGATGTTGGTGCTGGCCGGGGACGAAGCGGGGTTGAAGGCGTTCGAAGCTTCTCAGCCTGTTGTACAGGAACGCTTTCCGATGCGGTTGGCGAACCACGCGGCGTTTCATACGTCCTTGCAGACTCCGGTCGCTGCGGAAGGGCGCGCGCGACTGGCACCGGATCTGTTTGCGCAGCCTGATCGCCCCTTGATCGATGGGCGCGGCAAAATCTGGTGGCCGGGCGCGACAGATACGCAGGCGCTGTGGGATTACACTCTGGGCCATCAGGTGACCGAGACCTATGACTTTACCCGCGCCATCCAGACCGCTGCGCGCGAGTTCGCCCCTGACCTGTTCATCGTCACCGGCCCGGGCGCGACCCTGGGGGGTGCCGTGGCGCAATCACTGGTTCTGGCCGATTGGAAGGGCATGTCGGACAAGGCGGCGTTTCAGGCGCGGCAACAGGTCGAGCCGTTTCTGATCGCAATGGGCCGTGATGATCAAAGGGCACTTGCAACCGGCTGAGTCCACCGCAATGATCCGCGCAAAATTCTGGAGCCCAGCGTGAGTGACCACGACCAATCCCTGTGGTTGAAAACCTGCCGCGAGCATGTGGAAGACCGCCCCCTAAGCGGTGATCTAACGGTTGATCTGGCCGTAATCGGCGGCGGCTATACTGGCTGTTCCGCGGCATTGACGGCGGCGCAGGCCGGGGCGTCGGTCTGCCTGTTGGAGGCGCAAGGCATTGGCCACGGTGGTTCAGGCCGTAACGTTGGTTTGGCGAATGCCGGACTGTGGTTGCCGCCCGAGGATATCCGCGCGCATCTGGGCAGGCAGGCCGGGGATCGGTTGATCGATCTATTGGCCGCAGCACCTGCGGATGTGTTTGACCTGATCGAACGGCATGGCATCGACTGTGATCCTGTGCGCAATGGGACGTTGCACTGCGCGCATTCTGCCTCAGGCCTACAGGATTTGCAGAGGCGTCACGCACAGCTGACCGCCACCTGCGCCCCAGTTGAATTGTTATCGGCTGATCAAGCAACACGTAGGACCGGCAGCGCGGCGTTCCATGGCGCACTGTTTGATCCGCGCGCGGGAACGATTCAGCCATTGGGCTATGTGCGGGGTCTGGCCCGTGCCGCTGCCGAGGCCGGGGCGCGGATTGTCACCCAATGCTCGGTGCAGTCGATGCAGTACGACAACGGTCAATGGGTGCTGAAAACCCCGCATGGCTTGGTGCGGGCGAAATCGGTAATCCAGGCCACCAATGCCTATCATCAGGGTCTTCAAGATACCGCCCCGGACTATGTTCCGGTCTATTATTTCCAGTTCTTCACCGCGCCGTTGTCGGACAATCTGCGGGCCAGTATTCTGCCGGGCGGAGAGGGGTGCTGGGACACTGGATTAGTCATGACTTCATTCCGTATGGATGCCGAAGGGCGGCTGATTATTGGGGGCATGGGCGATCTGGGCCAGGCAGGCCGTAAGGTTCACGCGGCTTGGTGCAGGCGCAAGCTGGCCGAGCTTTTTCCACAACTTTCCGGTCAGTCGTTGACCGAAGGATGGCATGGGCGCATCGCCATGACCTTGGATCACATCCCCAAGATCACGCAGATCGGTCCCAATGCCCTTTCAGCATACGGATATTCTGGACGGGGCATCGGTCCGGGTACGGTTTTTGGCCGCTTGATGGCAGAAAGCCTGCTGCAGGACGACCCGAGCCTGCTGCCTGTGCCTGCGGTTCCTGAATACCGCGAAAGCTGGACCGCCCTGCGACGTGCTTATTTCGAGACCGGCGCGACGTTGATGCATTTGATCAAGGCACGGTTCTGATCCGCGACCGCCCCGGTGATCAATTCTGCAGCGTCGTGGCAATGGCCTCGATCCGTGCGCGCAACCAGCGATGGGCCGGGTCATTGGCCGAACGTTGATGCCAGACCATGTAGATCGAGACCGGCTCGCACTCGAACGGCAGTGGCGCGCAGTCCAGTGCCGCCAACGGCCCGTGTTTCATCAGCACAGTGTCCGTCGATATCAGGTCGCTGCCCTTCACAAAGGACGGAATCGCGTGGAAATGCGGCAGGGTGACGGTTGGTGGCCGGATCTGGCTTTGGTCCACACCACGCATCACAGCGCGGGAACTGCGTCCGTCGGTAAATCGCACTTCAATATGCTCAGACTGGCAATAGGCCTGCCAACTGTCTGGCGGATTGCGCTGATCGGCATCGTAGAAAATCATTAGCGGGCTGATCAGTACGCGTTTTTGAAAAATATCCGGCCCATCGGGCGGCAGCGGGGTCAGCATCAACTGACACCGGTCGCTGCGCAGCAGGTCGGGGTCGGGGACGCCGGACGGGATGAACCCCAGCCGCAGGCGCACGCCTTCGGCCCGAAGCGCGTGCAGCAATGGCGGAAAGATCAGGTCGCGCGGCATGTCGTTGGTGGCGATCTGGATGCTGATCTCATCGGCCAGCGGATCAAACGGACGCTCGTCAGTCAGCGCCCGCATGCCGTCCAGCACCTGTTGTACCGGCTCTTTCAGCGATAAGGCGCGCTCGGTCGGGGTCAGGCCCTGACCTGAGCGCACGAACAACGGATCCCCCAGAACCTGCCGCAGTTTGGCCAGCGTGTGGCTGATTGCCGATTGCGTCACACCCAACCGGTCGGCAGCCTTTGAGACCGAGCTTTCCTCGAGGATCGTCAGAAAGGTGCGCAAGACTTTGCCGTCCAGATCGGTGAAATCAGTTTTGCTCATATCATCTATGACTATTCATGAATGGATTTGCTGTCTACGGCGCATTAGGTGACAGTCAGCAACAGGAGGCGCGCAATGGGAATCCGCTTTTTCTCGGATAAGAACAGACCTGTCCATATGGGCCGGTATCCGCTGGAGCGGTTGGAGCGGCAGATCGAGATGCCGGATCTGTCTGTGGTGCCCCCGATGCCAAAGCTGAGATTTCGCCAACCGGACCAGCCCGAAAGCATCGTCAACGCGATGGGTGAGTTTCAGGCGATGATGGACGCCATCCGCGACGGGTTCGTGAATCCGGTGAGATCAGAGATTCCGGCGGACCCGTCCGAGCGCGCCAACCACCTTAAGGCATTTGGCTATTTCAATGATGCCTCGATGATGGGCTGCGGCCCGTTGCCGTCTGAGGCGTTGTTGTCTGAGCCACGTCGCAACCCCGATATCGACCGGTTATCCCATGCGCTGAAGACGCGACAGACCAAGACGTTGGCTTCGGGAATCGACCTGATCATGGCGGACCTGAAGGAAAGCATGGAGGCCGCGCCCAAACCGATGGAAACGCATCGCCACGCCATCGTTTTTCTGTACGAACACAATCGTGATCCAGACCCGACCGAGCCAGGGGCCGAGTGGATCATCGACGCGCAGGATCATCGCGCCTGTCTGCTGGCGACCGAGAATGCGGTGGTGATTGCCAATTACATCCGCCTGCTGGGCTATGACGCGCGGGCGCATACCGCGATGTCGTCCGAGGTTGATCTGGGCCGGCTGGCAGTAGCGGCGGGTCTAGCCACGGTTGAGGGTGGCGACATAGTGGCCCCGTGGTTGGGCAAACGGTTCGGTCTGGCCGCCGTAACGACCGAGTTAGAGATCACGCATGACCAGCCTCTGATGCCCATGGCGCAACAGCCGTGGTTTCACACACAGGGTCCGGCCTGGTGGTTGGGCACCGGGTTTGCCAAGAACGCCTTGAACCGCGACGTTTACGCCAAACGGCGCTATGTGGACGGCGCACATCCGTTCGAAAAGCTTAAACGCGTTGAGAGCCCTACCACTTATATCGACGAAGAAAATGTCGCCCGCGTCCCCAAGCGTGCTGACATGTTCGCCCGTGCGTTGTTTGGCGATATGGGCAAACCGCTGCAGGACGCGGCAAAGGGTGGGCATTATGTCCGCAAATCTGCCCCCAGCTTTGCGCAGCGCCGGGCGCTTGGGGCCTTCGTGCTTTTGCAGGATGGTGAAAGTGCTGAGGTGTCGCAGCCTACCGATGCCGCGCGCAATGCCGCGAATATTAAGGCCGCAAGCTATTTTCTAAGTGCCGATGCCGTTGGCCTCAGCCGGTGCCCTGAATGGAGTTGGTATTCCCACGACGCTGCTGGAGAGGAAATCAACCCCCCGCATGATCAGGCGATCAGTATGATCATCGACCAGGGGCGTGAAACCATGGAAGGGTCCAGTGGTGACGACTGGATCGCGGTCAGCCAGTCCATGCGGGCTTACTTGCGGTTTTCCCTTCTTGGCGGCGTGATTGCGCAGCAAATCCGTAACCTCGGATACAAGGCCAAGGCGCATACCGTCATGGACGGCGAAGTGCTGCAACCGCCGCTGTTGCTTCTGTCTGGTCTGGGTGAGGTCAGTCGGATCGGAGAGGTGATCCTGAACCCCTATCTGGGTCCGCGCCTGAAGTCCGGTGTGGTGACAACGGATATGCCGATTAGCCACGACAAGCCCATCGATTTCGGTCTGCAGAGCTTTTGCGAGGCATGCAACAAATGCGCGCGTGAATGTCCTTCGGGGGCGATCACGGCCGGGCCGAAGCTGATGTTCAACGGCTATGAAATCTGGAAATCCGACAGCCAGAAATGTGCCACGTACCGGATCGGCACGTCCGGTGGGGCCATGTGCGGACGGTGCATGAAAACCTGTCCATGGAACCTTGAGGGTATTTTCCAGGAGCGCCCCTTTCGCTGGGCCGCGATCAACCTGCCTCAGGCCGCAGCTGTTTTGGCAAAGCTGGATGATGCGGTCGGAAATGGCGGTTTGAACGACGTCAAGAAGTGGTGGTGGAATATCGAACTGCAGACTGATGGTGCCTATCGCCCCACCGCTCACCCGCTGAACCGGCGTGGTCTGCAAACAGACCTTGACTTGAAATACGAAGATCAGACGTTGGCCGTCTACCCCGCTTATCTGGCGCCGCACCCGTGGCCCTATCCCTTTGCGATGGACCGCGAGGCCGGGATTGCTGCCTATCAGGCGATGGTCACGGCTGAGGAATACAAGGCCCGCAAAGCGGCCGGTGATGTGTCGGTAATCCACCGCTACACTATTGCGGGCGACGCGCCAGTGATGCGGGTTGAGCTGACCAAAGTCGACAAGATGACGGCGGATGTGACCAAGTACGAATTTGCGGCCATCGACGGCGCGCCCTTGCCCGACTGGACCGCAGGGGCGCATTTGGACGTGCTGGTCGCGCCGGAATTCCTGCGGCAGTATTCTATGTCTGGCGATCCGTCTGACCGGTCCTCCTATCAAATCGGAGTGCTGCGCGAGGATGACGGGCGCGGCGGCTCAGCCCTTTTGCACCGCATCTTTAACGAAGGGCGCAAGGTGTTCATCTCAAAACCGATCAACCATTTCGAATTGGATGAGACGGCCACCAAGACCTTTTTGATGGGCGGCGGGATTGGCATTACCCCCATGATCGCCTTTGCCCACCGCCTGCACGCGCTGGGCAAGCCGTTCGCGCTGCATTATTCAGCCAGAACCCGCGCCAGTGCGGGGTTTCTGGACGATTTGGCGGCGATGCCCTGGGCGGAACATGTACATTTTCATTTCTCGGACGAAGGCACCCGCGCCGATCTGGATGCGGTTCTGTCAGGCTACCAACCGGGTTGGCACGTTTATACCTGTGGGCCGGACCGCTACATGGACAGTGTGATACAAGCGGCCGAGGCGCAGGGCTTCCCCGAGGACGCGCGGCATCTGGAGTATTTCTCGGTCCCTGAACAGCCTGAATATGAAAACCATCCGTTCACCTTACGGCTGGCAAAATCGGGTCGGGAATTGATCGTACCTGTGGAAAAGGACGCCGCACAGGTGTTGACCGAGGCGGGGATTCACGTGGACGTCAAATGCTCAGACGGCATATGTGGGGTTTGCAAATGCGGTGTGATTTCGGGAGACATTGAACATCGCGATTTCGTTCTGTCGAACCAGCAACGCGCGGATGCGATGATCCTGTGCCAAAGTCGCGCGGCGCAGCCAGACGGCGTGATCGAGATCGACCTCTGACCTCAGGTCTGGAAACGACATCGGGTAACATGAAATTTGGTCGCTCCTGCCATGGACGCGGCCATGCTGCTGCACTAACGTCCCCTCTGAACCCAGTGAATCCTGATCAACAGGTGCGAGGTATTTCATGGATTATCACAGCCCCGCCAGCTTTGCCGAAGCTTCGGCACTGGCCGCAAACGCGACGGGCATCACACGGTTTCTGGCAGGCGGCACCGATGTTCTGGTGCAACTGCGATCAGAACTTGTGACGCCCGATACGCTGATCGACATAAAGAAGATCGACGGCGTGCGCGATATCAACAGCAACGCCGACGGCAGTTGGACGCTGGGCGTCGCTGCCACTGGTGCCGAGATGAGCGAACATCTGGAACTGGGTCGCGACTGGCCCGGCGTGGTCGAGGCGATGGATCTGATCGGCTCGACCCAGGTTCAGGGGCGCGCGACGCTGACCGGCAACCTGTGCAACGGCTCTCCGGCGGCGGATTCGGTGCCTGCCATGGTTGCGGCGGGTGTCACGGTCACGGTGACCGGCCCGGATGGCGACCGTGAGGTAGCGGTCGAAGACATCCCAACCGGACCCGGTAGAACGTCGCTGGCCAAGGGCGAGTTGATCTCGGCCGTCCACATCCCCGCACGGGGCGACAATGGCGGCGACGCATACCTGCGCTTTATCCCGCGCACTGAGATGGACATTGCCGTGGTTGGCGTTGGCGTCAGCCTGCGTCTGGACGGGGACACCGTCACCGAGGCGCGCGTATCATTGGGCGCTGTCGCGCCGACCGTGCTGCTGGTTGAGGACTGTGCCAAGGCCATCATCGGCAGCGCGCTGGACGACGCTTCATTGGACGCACTGGCCGCTGCGGCATCCGCCGCCTGCAACCCGATTGACGACAAACGCGGCACTATCGAATTCCGTACCGAGGTCGCCGGCGTTCTAGCCAAGCGCGCCGCGAAAATCGCCTATGCCCGCGCCAAGGGAGAGGAAGCATGAGCAAGTTCCACGTATCCACCACAGTGAATGGTGACGCGGTCGATTACCTTTGCGATCCGCGCGAAACCCTGCTGGATTGTCTGCGCGACAAGCTGAATCTGACTGGTGCGAAAGAGGGCTGCGGCACCGGTGATTGCGGCGCATGCTCGGTCACGGTTGATGGCCGTTTGGTCTGTTCCTGCCTGATGTTAGGGGTCGAGGCCGATGGCAAGCAGATCGAAACCGTCGAAGGCATCGCGGAGGGTGACGTTCTGCATCCGCTGCAGAAAAAGTTCATCGAGCATGCCGCCCTGCAATGTGGTATCTGCACGCCGGGCATTTTGGTCGCGGCCAAATCGCTGCTAGAGAAGAACCCCAACCCGACCGAAGAAGAGGCCCGGTACTGGCTGGCAGGCAACCTGTGCCGCTGCACTGGGTATGACAAGATCATTCGCGCCGTGATGGAAACGGCCGAAGAACTGCGGGAGGCTTCATAATGGCACTCGACGATCGTAAAACGCAATTCACCTTCGTCGGCACGCGCCCGGATCGGCCCGATGGTCTGGACAAGGTCACTGGTCGCGCCAAGTTCGGGGCGGATGTTTCTGCGCCAGGCATGCTGCACGGCGCGATCCTGCGTTCGCCTCACGCCCACGCACGGATTGTGAAGATCGACACCTCGCAGGCCGAAGCGCACAAGGATGTCAAAGCCGTCGTCACCCGCGCGGATTTTGCCGAAGTGCCGTTCAAACCCGGCCTTGAGGGTGAATTCTGGAATGTTCTGGAAAATGTCATGGCTGGTGAAAAGGCGCTCTATGACGGGCACGCAGTCGCGGCTGTGGCGGCGACCTCGGCCTTGGCGGCGCGCGATGCGCTCAAGCTGATCGAGGTTGAATACGAGGTGCTGCCGCACGTCACCGACGTAGACAAAGCGATGGAGCCGGATGCGCCGGTCTTACGCGAAGGTGCTGCGGATTATTCCGTACCCGAGGGGATGCACCCGAACGTCGTGCGGTACCACGAAAGCGGGCACGGCGATGTAGAAGCTGGCTTTGCCGAAGCTGACTTGATTATCGAAGACAGCTTTGTCACCGAGGCAACCCATCAGGGGTACATCGAGCCGCATGCCTGTTTGGGCATGTTGGGCAACGACGGTAAGGGTGAGCTGTGGTGTACCACTCAAGGCCACTGGATCGCACAAAAGACCTGTGCCGCGCTATTGGGTATCGAAACCTCGCAACTGCGCGTGACTGCGTCCGAGATTGGTGGTGGTTTTGGTGGTAAAACCACAGTCTTCATCGAACCTGTCGCGCTGGCACTGAGCCGCAAGGCGAACCGCCCGGTTAAGCTGGTGATGACCCGGTCCGAGGTGTTCCGGGCCACTGGCCCGACATCCTCGGCGTCGATGGATATCAAGATCGGGATGAAGAAGGATGGCACCATCTCGGCAGCCCAAGGCGTGTTCCGCCTGCAGGGCGGGGCGTTTCCGGGCGCCCCGGGTGACATGACCGCCATGTGTGCCTTTGCACCCTATAACCTGACCAATGTCAGCCAGATTGGGTATGACGTGATGGCCAACCGCCCGAAACAGGCCGCTTACCGCGCGCCGGGTGCACCGATGGGGGCTTTTGCGGTTGAATCGGTGATTGACGAGCTGTGTAAGAAGCTGGGCCTCGATCCGATCGAAGTTCGTCTAAAAAACGCCGCCCATGAAGGCACCAAGGCCAGCTATGGCCCGACGTATGAGCGGATCGGTTTGGTGGAAACGCTTGAGGCCGCGAAGGCCCACCCGCATTACTCAGCCCCGCTGAAGCCGGGGCAGGGCCGTGGGATTTCCTGCGGGTTCTGGTTCAACCACGGGGGTGAAACGTCGGTTTCGCTGGCGCTGTCCGAGGATGGCTCGGCACAGTTGATGGTGGGCACGCCCGATATCGGCGGCTCACGCGCGTCAATGGCGCTGATGGCGGCCGAGGTTCTGGGCATTCCGTATGAGAACATCCGTGTGACCGTCGCCGATACTGCGACGCTGGGGTATAACGACGTTTCGCATGGTTCGCGCGTGACCTATGCAAGCGGCTTGGCAACCATCAAGGCAGCAAAACACGCGGTTGAAAAGCTGTGCGAACGAGCTGCCGCCAGCTGGGGAATTCCGGCGGATGCGGTTAAATGGGAAAACGGCTGCGCTGTACCTTCGGGTCCAAACGCGGGTGATTTCGACCCGCGCCCACTGGCCGATATCACCGCCCACATGGGTCAAACCGGCGGGCCTATCTCGGGCCATTTCGAGGCCACGCCAGAAGGCGCAGGCGTATCCTTTGGCACCCATATCGTTGATGCTGAGGTCGATCCGGAAACAGGCAAGACTGCGGTTACCCGCTATACGGTCATTCAGGACGCCGGTAAGGCGATCCATCCTACCTATGTGGAAGGCCAGTATCAGGGCGGTGCCGCGCAAGGCATCGGCTGGGCACTGAACGAGGAATATATCTATGGCGAGGATGGCCGCCTGCAGAACTCGATCTTCCTGGATTACCGTATCCCTGTCGCCAGTGACTTGCCGATGATCGACACGGTGATTGTCGAAGTGCCCAACCCCGGCCATCCGTTTGGCGTGCGTGGTGTGGGTGAGACGGGCATCGTGCCACCTTTGGCCGCCATCGCAAATGCGGTGTCGCATGCGGCGGGCGTTCGGATGAAGCAACTGCCGATGTCACCGCCCCGCATTCTGGCGGCGCTTAAGGACAATGGTTGAGGTTCACCTCTGGTCCAGCCTCCGGTCACTGACCGGGGGCCAGCAGGTGGTGGAGGTTGAGGCCAGGACCACAGGCGAGTTGCTGCGAGAACTGGTGAAGATTCATCCGCAATTGCAGGCCCCGATTGATGCGGGGGTGTCCATCGCCATCGACGGGCGGGTCATCGCCAGCGGGTTAACCGAACCGATCCCCGAAGGCAGCGAAATCTATTTGATGCAACGACTGAGGGGCGGTTAACCCTTAGGCGACCACGGTTCGCGCCCGACCATGCGGTCGGCTTCGGCGGTGATGTCGTTCATGTGCTGCTCAAGGCTTTGGCGCAGGGTTTCGATCTGTTCTTCCGACGCTTTGCGCGGCACGGTTTCAGTCCATTCCCGGCACAGAAAGACACCCTTATTCCGCCAGGGGCGTGGCATCAAAAGACGATCCCATGTCCCCGCCTCGCGGCCATGTTCTGCCGAAAAGGTGATGCCGAACACCCGCTTGCCCGAGGTGCGCGCCCAGACCAGAGGCACAGTGGACAGTACCCGTTCGGGACCGCGCGGACCGTCTGCGGCGATGCCTATGGATATGCCCTGCTTAATCTTGCCGATCACTTGGCGCGATATGGCAATGTTATTTGCGTTTTTGCTGGTCATGGCGATGGTATCCATGCCGAACAATTTCTGCACTCGGCCCACCATACTACCCGCTCTTGCGGATGAGGTGATCGAACAGATCGGCCCTTTTTCCAAAGGAAAGAAATAGGGGGATTGCGCCAGCCTTTGGTGCCACAGCACCACGATCACCGGCTCACCCTGTTCGACCAACTGGTCCAGTTCGTCGTACCCGATGCGTTGCCATGTGGTGTTGCGATTGACCATCCGAATATAGCTTGCGATGCGGCGCGCAGCCCAGTTCAGAACGGCTTCGCTGTCGGCGATCTTTTTGCGGATACTCACGGATGGGGTCCCTCGTACTGACCAAACCGTGTCTTATAGAACTCAACGCCGCACGCAACTTGTTTGTCGAATGCAATTGTCGCGCGGAATCTGAAAAAGCCTCTTGAGTCCGTCGCGCGGCTGGCATATCTGAGGCGCACCTTAGGGGTATAGCTCAGTTGGTAGAGCGACGGTCTCCAAAACCGTAGGTCGCGGGTTCGAACCCTGCTGCCCCTGCCATTCCACTCAAAACGCTGTTTCAATGGATGCGCATGAGTCGTGCGACCTGCATATGGGTTGTTGTGAGAAGTGACAGCCTGCAGAAGTCTTACGCGCACTCTTGCACGCCGATGCTTATCAGATATTCACCGGACACATACAGAAACTCATCCGGGCCCACAAACCTTGCCTTGGACATGAACCAGTTTCTTATCGGTCGCGGGTAGTACGTGGCAAGCGAAGTGCTTTTCTGGTCGAATTCCTTTTCGGTCATCTTTGTCCGGTTTACACGGTACGGGCCGTGAAACCCGAAAAGCGTTTCGGAGGATACACACACATCGTCTGCCCCCAACAGCATGGTGCAGCTGGAGTTACAGTAATCCCCGACAATGTGTATGCGCGCGTTGGTCCTGTTGGCGATTTCGATCTGAACCTTGCGGTCCAGAATCCGCCCGCCTGGATCATTGCCAACCTGTATTTCTTTCGATGCCAATGGCGTGCTCATAGTCAAGAGCACTGCCAACGCTGCGGTTAGACCTCTCATCTGCTCGTCTGCTCAAGGATGTTTTTTTGTTTTGTTTTTTTTGTTTAGCAGGAATTTGAAGAGGTAGATACACAGCGCCGAGATACAGCGGGATGGGCGGGTAAGGAGGACACACCTTGATCCGAATTTTAGAGTTTCCAGAGGCATAGTCCGCTTGAAACGGCCACGCCACAGTCTTGGGTTCAGCAAGCCAGGCCATTGCCGCGCTTTTCGTGGTGGTGACAATTGGCCAATCCCGGTTTCCTACAGCGACGGAATGACATAATGTCCGACCACCACGAACACACGTAAGAGGACCCATGTCGCGCTTTGATGGATATTTCCTGCGGCAATTGCTGATTCTGTTCGGCTTTTTCACCTTGGTTCTGGTCGGTGTGTTCTGGATCACCCGATCGGTTAGCCTGTTTGACCGGGTCATCAGCGGTGGCCAATCGGCCATGGTGTTTCTGGAATTCTCGGCGCTGACATTGCCAACGCTGATCCGCACGGTGATGCCGATGGCGGTGTTTGCCGCCGCTGTTTATGCCACCAATCGGCTGAGCCGCGAAAGCGAGATGACGGTGATGCTGGCCACCGGTTCCAGCCCATGGCGGCTGGCCCGTGCGGTATTCCTGTTTGGGTTGGTGGCCGGGCTGATGATGGCCGTCATCAGCGTCTTTTTGCGCCCCGCATCTGTTGAGCAGCTTGAACAGCGCCAAGCCGAAGTAGCAGGGGACGTCACCGCGCAATTGCTGAATGAAGGCGAATTCCTGCATCCCGCCTTTGGCGTTACTGTCTATATCGGCAAGATTGACCTGGACGGCACGCTGTCCGAGGTTTTCGTATCAGATCGGCGAGATGCGCTGAACCCGGTCAGCTATTCCTCAAAAACGGCCTATTTGGTCAACAATGAATCTGGGATCCACTTGGTGATGTTGGACGGGATCGCGTTGCGTTTGAATCAGGAGGGCAGAACCTTGTCCTCGACGCTGTTCGAGGACGCCTCATATGACATTTCCGCACTGACGAATTCGAATGTCATGGCCGAGCGCAGTCTCGAAGCCATCCCCACCATTGAACTTTTGCGAGACCGCGCCGCCATCAGCGTCGCCGAAGGCTTTCCCATCGGAGAATTGGTCGACGAATTGCATCAGCGGTTTTCGTGGATTGCCATTTGTATCGCCGTGGCAATGGCCGGGTATGCCACGTTGATGTTGGGTAGCTTTTCGCGATTTGGTCTGTGGCCGCAGATCCTGGGGGCGTTTTCGATTCTGGTCGTGCTGGAAGGCGTGCGGGGCTTTGTTTCACCCGTTGTAATCGAAGAACCGAAATTGTGGATACTGTTGTATCTGCCGGCGGTCATCGGCATCGCGGTCGCCTGTCTGTTCTTGCTGGTTGCCGGGCGGCCGTTGCTGCGCAGGCGCCACAGAGATGCCTCGAGCGCGATCTCTCAGGCCTAGGCTGCGCGCAGCTCGGTCAGGCAGGTCAGGACATCGTCGCTGGTTGTGCTGTCACGGCGGGTCACCAGATGCAGCGGCAGCAGCAGGTCAATGGCCCCGGCCACGGGGGTCAGTTGACCCGCGGACAGATGATCTCGGATGACGTATTCCGGGAAATACCCGGTTCCGCCCCGCCGCAGGACATAGCGCAGGGCCATCAGGCAATTGCCCAGAAACACCGTTTGCCCCGTGGCCTGCCGCGCAGCCGAACGGACGTGGTCCTGATAGACCTCGCCCAGTTCTAGATTGACGAAAACTGGATTGTCCGTTTCCGGAGTTTTGACAAGCAACAGGCGTTCGGGGTTTAACTCGTGCGATTGCACGCGCGGATCGTTGGGTGTTTCGTGGGTCAATGCGGCGTCCAGAACATGGGTGGCGACCGCGTCGACCATGCTCAGATCGTGGTCATAGTTCAACGTCAGCAAAAGTTGCCCGAGGCGCTGTTCGAACTGAACGGCCAGATCGACAAGCAGCGGGTCCCAGATGCTCAGTTGCGCACCAAGACGCAGCGCGATCCGGTTCTGCGTTTGGGCTGGCAGTTCGCGTGCCGCAAAGGACCAAAGCGACAGCATCTGTTCGGCATATGGTCGGAACTGTTGCCCGAATTCAGTCAGGCTGGTGCCGCCTGCACCGCGGGTGAACAACGCCTTGCCGGTTTCTTCTTCGATCAGCCGGATACGGGCGCTGACAGCGGTTTGTGTCACGTTCAATTTGCGTGCGGCGGCATGGAAGCCCCCGGTCTCGGCCACGCATAGAAAGGTCTCGATTGCTTTGAATTGCATGGCGATACTATTTTTTCATCAGATTGATAAAATCAATTCATTTTTTTGAGTAGGAGGGATGCGTTACTCTGATTCCAACAGATCAGCCAAAGGACCGCGCCATGCTGGACAAAAGCCACAAACCCACCTGGACCAGTTTCGAAGAGGCCACCAAGGCCGACTGGGACGCCGTCATGGAGTATGAAGAGGCATACAATGCCGCTTTGCCTGACCGGATTTTGGACGCGATCCGGTCGCTGGACGAAGACTGGACGCCCTATCCCGTGAACCGCTATCAGCACAGCCTGCAGGCCGCGACGCGCGCTTTTGAAGACGGCGCGGACGAGGAAATCGTGGTCGCAGCACTGATCCACGACACCGGCGATATTCTGTCACCCTATAACCATGGTGAGCTGTCAGCGGCGATGATGAAGCCCTATGTCAGTGAGAAGACTTATTGGATTCTCAAACATCACTGTGTGTTTCAGGGGTACTACTACAACCATCATCTAGGCGGCGACCGCAACGCCCGCGACAAGTATCGCGACAGCCCTTATTGGGAGGACTGCCGCTATTTCTGCCATGAATACGACCAAAAGGCGTTCGACCCGGATTACCCGACCAAACCGCTGGAGTTCTTCGAACCCATGTTGCGCCGTGCCCTGAACAAGGGCGAGGGGCACATGGAACTGAACGAAACGTCCGAGGGTTAACAGGCAGCCATCAGGCGATAGACGATCTGCGCTGCGGTAAAGTCCCAGGCGGCATTGCCATTGGGGGCTAGTTCGACCACGTCGAAGCCCACGCATTTGCGGCCTTTCAGGGTATGTTCGACCAACCGCAGCGCTTGATAGTAGCCCAGCCCACCGGGCACCGGTGTCCCGGTGGCGGGCATGATGGCGGGATCCAGCCCGTCCACGTCAAAACTGACATAGACCAGCTCAGGAAAATCCTCGGGCAGGTCGACGGCGTGGATATTACCGGTGACCAATTCCTCAGCATCCACGTGGAAAACGTGATTTTTCAGGCGGCTTTGCGCTTCTTCGGTCGAAAAGGCGCGCACGCCAAACTGCGCCAATCGGATACCTTCTTCAGCGAGCAGATGCATGACCGATGCGTGGGAGTGTCTTTCCCCCTGATAGGCATTGCGCAGGTCGGCATGGGCATCGATCTGGACAATGCCTATGGGTTGACCCAAGGCGCGAGCCACACCCATCACAGCGCCGTAACTCAGCGAATGTTCGCCCCCCAAAGTGACCGGCACCTTGCCCGCGCGAATGGCGGCTTCGGTGCGCTGGGCAAGGCGCTCCATGATCTCGGACAGGGACGCATCGCAATCCACGGGCTCTTCGGTGAAAATCCCCTCGACGCAGGGCTCGGCGTGGCCGGTGGTACGTTCCAGCTCATTGCTGGCCTCGATGATGGCCTCGGGGCCTTTGGCCGTTCCCGAACCGTAAGAAACCGTGCGCTCCAGCGGTACCGGGATCACGCGGAACCGGGCATCTTCGGTGCGCTCAGTTGCGGTCAGTTCACTGTCGAGGAAAATGCTCATTAGAGTCGGTCCTTAAAGTCGTCATAGCCGAACTGTTTGATGATCTTCAACTCGTCCGATTCGCTGTTCCACAGGGCGATGGTGGGCAGGGGTACGCCGTTGAACGTGTTGGTTTTCACCATTGAGTAATGCGCCTGATCAAGGAAGGCAAAACGCTGGCCGATCTCCAGCGGTTTGTCCCATGTGTAGTCTCCGATCACGTCACCGGCCAAACAGGACGGGCCGCCCAGACGGTAGGTGTGGCCTGCCTCGGCCTCGTCCATCAACGCGGGGCGATAAGGGGCTTCGATCACGTCAGGCATGTGACAGGTGGCCGAGATATCGGTGATGGCAAGGTTCATTCCGTTGGTGGGCAGGTCGAGGATTTCGCCGACCAGAATACCTGCATCCAGCGCGACAGCCTCGCCGGGTTCGAGGTAAACGTCGAGACCGTATGTCTCTCGGATGTTCTTGATGAACGCCACCAGACACTCGCGGTCATAATCGTCACGGGTGATGTGGTGACCGCCACCGAAGTTCAGCCATTTCAGCTGTGCGAGGAAAGGTTTGAGTTTTGGTTCGACGGCCTTCCACGTGCGCTGCAGCGGTTCGAACCCCTGTTCGCACAGCGTGTGCATGTGCAGACCATCAACTCCGGTCAGGGTCTCGGCGGTCAGTTGGCTGACCGGCGTGCCCAGACGCGAGCAGGGCGCGCAGGGGTCGTATTTGGGCACCTCGCCCTCGGAATGCTCCGGGTTGATGCGCAGGCCCACCTGAACATTCGCGGTTTGGGCTTTGGCAAGGAACCGGCCCTTTTGTGCCGGAGAGTTGAAGATGATGTGGTCGGACAGCGACAGAATTTCATCCATGTCGGCGTCTTTGTACCCGGCGCAGAAGGTTGCGACCTCGCCGCCGTATTCCTCACGGCCCAGACGCGCCTCGTAAATGCCGCTGGCGCAGGTGCCACCGAGGTGCTGGCGCACCAGTGGGGCCAACGAAAACATGGAAAACGCTTTGAGCGCCGAAAGGACATGCGCGCCGGACAGGGTGCCGATATCGGAGAGGATGGTCAGGTTTCGCTCGACCGCTTTTTCATCGACCACAAAGCAGGGGGTTGGCACACGGTTCAGGTCGAAATTGCGGAAGGCTCCGGCGTCGCCAGCCTGTGTGGTCATCATGTCGGACATGTCCGGCGTTTCCTTGTGGTGGAGAGGCCGGGGGCTCTGCCCCCGGACCCCCGGAGTATTTGGCAAAAGATGAAATGAGTGGACTTAGAACTCGACCGGGCCGCCGAGTTCGTGGACTTGCCAAGGCAGGCCTTGCTCATTCAGCATGTGCATGAAGTTGTCGGGGTCAAGCTGTTCCATGTTCCACACGCCGGGCTCGGACCAGTTGCCTTTGATCACCTGCGCCGCGCCGATCATGGCGGGGACGCCCGTGGTGTAGCTGACGGCCTGGCTGCCGACCTCGGCATAGCATTCCTCGTGATCGCAGATGTTGTAGATGTAATAGGTCTTCTCACCCGAGCCGTCCTTGGCCTGACCGGTAGCGATGTCGCCGATGCAGGCCTTGCCTTTGGTTTCGGCACCCAGATCGCCGGGATCGGGCAGCAGAGTTTTCAGGAATTGGATCGGGATGATTTCCTTGCCGTCATGCATGACCGGATCGATGCGTGTCATGCCGACGTTCTGCAGTACGGTCGCGTGTTTGATATAGGCGTCGCCAAACGTCATCCAGAATCGGGCGCGCTCGATCTCGGGGAAATGGGTTGAGAGCGATTCCAGTTCCTCATGGTACATCTGGTACATGTTTTTCCGCCCGATGGCAGGAAAGTCGTATTCAACCTTGTTGGTCAGCGCGGGGCTATGGTGCCATTCGCCGTTTTCCCAATGGCGAACCTCGGCCAGAACCTCACGCAGGTTGATCTCGGGGTTGAAGTTAGTGGCGAACTCCTGATCGTTCGAGCCGCCATTGGCATCCAGAACGTCGATCTGGCGGATGGTGTCCAGCTTGTGTTTCTTAAGCCATTTGGCAAAGACGCTGGTCACGCCTGGATCGAAGCCCGATCCAAGAATGGCGGTCAGCCCAGCCTTTTTGAACCGATCCTGATAGGCCCATTGCCAGTGGTATTCGAACTTGGCCTCATCCTCGGGCTCATAGTTCGCTGTGTCGAGGTAGTGGATCCCGGCCTCAAGGCAGGCGTCCATCAGCACCAGATCCTGATAGGGCAGGGCGAGGTTCACCAGAATCTCGGCCCCTGTTTCCTTGATCAATTTGACCGTGTCTTCAACCTTGTAGGCATCCAGTTCCGCCGTGGCGATATCAACGCCCACACGCTCTTTCACCGCTTTGGCGATAGCGTCGCATTTCGATTTGGTCCGGCTGGCCAGAGTGATTTCGGTGAAGATATCCGAATTCATCGCCATCTTATGCACGGCAGCGTGGGATACGCCGCCCGCGCCGACAACCAGTGTTTTGCCACTCAAAGTTCCCATGGGGGTAATCTCCTCTCTGGGGTTATTCGTAATAGGTGTAGCCGTTGATCGAGTCGCGATAGGCGCTCATCAGGGTTTTGCGGTCCTTGGCCATCAGAGTACCGGTCGAGATCGCCTCGTCCACCATTTTGCGGAAGGCGGCGACGCAATCATTGGGATCGAACTCGACATAGGACAGGACCTGGCTGATGGTGTCGCCCTCTTGTTCGTGCAGCAGGTCAAAGCCACCGTCAGCGCGCAGGTCGATGGTCACGACATTGGTGTCCCCGAACAGGTTGTGCAGATCGCCCAGTGTTTCCTGATAAGCACCGACAAAGAACACGCCCATCAGGTATTCCTGGTCCTCGGGCAGGGAATGTACCGGCAAGCTGGGTGAGACACCGTCGGCCAGAATGAACCGGTCGATCTTACCGTCGCTGTCGCAGGTGATGTCGGATAGGACCGCGCGGCGGTCGGGTGTCTGGTTCAGCCCCTGCAGCGGGACGATCGGGTGCAGCTGGTCAATGGCCCAGACATCGGGCAGCGACTGGAATAGCGAGAAGTTGCAGTGGTAGATATCGGCCACTTTTTCCAGTTGGTCGTCCACATCCGTTTCCAAATCATCGCTTGCTGCCAGCGCCTTGAGGCGGGCCATCAGCGATAAATAGATGCGTTCGGCGCGGGCCATCTGGCGCAGGTCGACATAGCCGCGGCGGAACAACGCGCGCAGCTCGTTGCGGTAAAAATTTGCGTCGTTCCAGCATTCTTGCAAACGCTCGGTACTGAGGTACCCGTTGATCGCGGCAAGGTCTGAGACCAGATGGTGATCGTCCGCTTCGACCTCGGGGCCGTTCGGTGCGTCATACAAGGTGCTTTCCAGAACATTGAACACCAGCATCGACGACGTCGCCACCACGGCGCGCCCGCTCTCGGTCACCAGCGTTGGATGTTCGACCTCGGCCTCGTCCATCGCGTAGGCCACGGTTTCAACCACGTTGGCGCAGTATTCTTCGACCGTGTAGTTGATCGAGTTCTCGGCAGCCTTTTTCTCACCGGTATAATCCACGCCCATGCCGCCACCGAGGTCCAGATGGGTCAACGGCACGCCCTCGCGCGTCAGTTCGGTGTAGTACCGGCAGGCCTCGCCAACGGCGCGGCGCACGTCGTTGACGTCCTGCACCTGAGAGCCCAGGTGTGAATGTTGCAGCTTCAAACAATGCAGCAAACCTGCCGCTTTCAGCTTGTCCACCGTGGCGACCAGTTGGTCAGTGTTCATGCCAAAGGCAGACCGGTCGCCCGAGCTTTCTTCCCACTTGCCGCTGATCTGATTGGTCAGTTTGACCCGCACACCAATCAGGGGTTCGATGCCCAGTTCGTTATAGACCTCGATCACCGTGTCCGCCTCTTTCGGGCTTTCCAGAACGATGACCGTGTTGAAGCCAATCTTACGACTGAGGATGGCCAGTTGGATGAACTCGGCATCCTTGACGCCATTGCAGACAATCAGCGCCTCGCGGGCCAGACGGTGCGCCAGTGCGACAACCAGTTCGGGCTTGGAGCCAGCCTCGAGCCCATAGTTATACTTTTTACCGAACTCGACGATCCGGTCGACCACCTGGGCCTGCTGGTTCACCTTGATCGGGAATACGCCGCGATAGCTGCCTTTGTAGCCGACACGTGCAATCGCATCGCGAAAGCTTTCGTTGATATGCGCGATCTCGTTTTCCAGATACGAACTGATGCGCAGCAACATCGGTGCCTTGATACCGCGTTCGTCCAGATCATGCAGGATACCTGGCAGGCTGATTGCCGCCGCCTCGGGCACCAGGGGATTGCGCAGACCGATCTCGCCCTGCTCCGTCACCTCAATGAGGCCTTTGCCCCATTTCTCTACCCCGTAGATGGAATGCGGTGCGTCGGGCGTCTGTTTCAATCAGGTCAGTCCTTGCGGTTAAAGTGCCGGTTTAGCGCCCGCCAATACGGCAGCATTTTGATTCTTCCAAGTGTAATCTATGTGGGGGGATTTGCCGAGTTTATGCAGGCTTGCGAATTGGGATCAGGTGATTGTCCCAATGACAGTCCGGCCGGGCTGAAATGCGGGGGGTGGATGTCAGCTCTCCGACTATCCCGGTGCCGGTGGTGAAAACGAACCCTTTGGGGCCGGAGCCAAGGCCACAGACGTCTTCCAACAGGAAATCCCCGTTCAGTTGGCCATTCGCGACGTCGAACCGGTGCAAGGCGTTGCCGCGTGGGCAGGTGATGGCAACCGTGGTTTCATCCCCGGCAAAGGCGACACTGCCCGCGTAGCCTTGCAACGTGCTTTGCGAGGCATCAGGCGCTGAAAGCAAACGCGGTGCTTCGCCCCGACGATGTAGGCCCAGCAGAGGGGGGTGATGCACCTTGTCCCCCTGCCACTGCATCGCAAATGCCACCAAACCGTCGTGCCGTACAGCCAAATGGCGGATCGAATTCTTATGCAGCGCGCGTGGCAGTTCCACCTGTTCCAAAACCGTGCCGGACAAATCCAGATAGGTCAGCTGCGGCTGCATGGTAGGCAGGTTCAGCTTGGTGCGCCCTGTCTCGGGGTGGGTTTCGATGCCGCCATTGGCGATGACCAGCGTCTGACCATCGGGCATCAATCGCATGTCATGCGGACCGATCCCGCCCGAAGTGAACTCGCCTATGCGGGTGTAGCTGTCTGTGTTCCAGACGCCAATCACGCCGTCTCCGGAATCATAGTCGTTTTCAGTTGTGAACAGACGAGTGCCGTCGGGGGAAAAGACGCCATGGCCATAGAAATGGCGGCCAGCGGGGGCGTTAAGTCGGGTGACTTCGGTGCCTGTGGCGCAATCGATGACCACCGCAAAGGTGCCGGGACGACGGGCAAAAGCCACGGCCTGTGCGCGGTGCGGATGGGCTGCCGCCGCGTGGCCGCGCGCAGGTAGAGGTATGGAAAACAGGATGTATCCACCCGTATCCAGCCCGGCTAGTCGATAGCTGCCATCCGGGAACAGGGCAGCGGCGAGATAGGCGGGTGAACCAACTGCGGCCCAGCTTTGTATCGGCGAAAGGCTGGTCGCGGCCAGACCGGCAAGAAAATGACGACGGCTGGGCAACAGGTCAGTCCCCGTCCAGTGAATTGAACCCGGCGCTGATGCCTAGTGTCGGACCCAGCTCGGCCGAGGCAATCGCACGGATATCGTTGATGGCTTGCTGCAACGCCTCGACCCTAAGGCGGCCCTGCGGAGTGGCGACCCCGGCCAGCACCGGGTCGTCCAGCGATTGCGCGCGGATGATGGCCTTGTCAAAGGCGCTGTCCAGATCGGCGGCAATCTTGGGGTGGTCCGTTGACAGGCGCGCGGCCAGATCGCGCAGGGCGATCAGGGACAGTTCCACATGACGAAGCGCGCGTTCCGAACGGCGTGCCTCGGCCCGGTTGGGGCGCGGGCGGTCGAAGGTGCCCATCGGACGACCAAGGCGGGTGTCGCCAGTGAATTCAAGTCCGGTTACCAACGCCTTGTAAAGCTCTTGCATGGCCTCATCGTCGGACCGATAGGGGCTGTCGTCGCCCGGTTGGGTTAGGGCAGTTGCATAGCCGCCCCAATCTGCGTTTATCGCGCGGGCATTGCTGACGATATCGGTGGTGATGGCCTGTATCAACGCGCAGCGATACGGGACGCTGCCCTGATCGGCAAAATTGGGCTCATAAAGCATCTGTTCTAAGGCAAAAAAGCCACGTCCGGCGACGGATGTCTCGGCGAATCTTTCGGGGCTTTCCACAGCCGCATCCTCGGTCGCGATCAGGCTGGACAGGGCTTTGGGGGTGAACCCTTTGGTGTCGGGCCAGAAGGCCAGCGCAAAGGCGCGGCCGTTCACCTCGGACGGGCCAAAGCGCAGATGGCTGACCGAGATCCAGTCGTCAAAGGCCGCGTGATAGGCGCCCCGCAATTCGGGCGAGGTTTGGGTGCAATCGGTTTGTGCTGTTTGGGCCAACACCCCGGTCGTTTCAGCCAGTGCGGCAAAGCCGGGAAGGATGTGCCCTTCGACCGCATCCGACAAGATCGGCTCACGGTCCTGCGCCAGCGCAATTAGGGGCAGCGTCAATGCGACAGCGGCAACAAGGATACGCATGTGTCAGAGGCTTTCCAGAAAATGGATCAGGGCATCGCGGTCGGGTTTGGGCATGGCCACGACCGTATCGCGGGCTGCCTGTGCCTCACCCCCATGCCAGAGGATGGCTTCCAGCAAGGATTGCGCGCGACCATCATGCAGGAACTGGGTGTGGCCCGAAACCTGTTCAGTCAGCCCAACGCCCCAAAGCGGTGGCGTGCGCCATTCGCGCCCTGTGGCGCGACCCTCGGGGCGGTTATCAGCCAGCTCTTCGCCCATATCGTGCAGCAACAGGTCGGAGTAAGGCCAGATCAGCTGAAAACTCTGTTCGGGCCGGTCTGACATGCGATGAGTGACAAAGGCAGGCGTGTGGCAGGACGCGCAGCCAGTGTCGTAAAACACCTGCTTACCGTGCAGCACCTGAGGGTCGTCCATGTCCCGCCGCGCGGGAACGCCCAGGTTGCGGCTGTAAAAGGCAACAAGGTCCATTCCGATCTGGTCGATCTCGAACTCGCGCACGTCACCGTCCCCGTGCGGGGCGGTCGCACAACCAATCTGAGCATCGGTGCAATCGCCGTGGCTGGCGGGGTAAAGTGGGCTTGATATGCCGATATCACCGGCAAAGGCCGCCGCCGATTGTTCCATGATCGTGGGCATCCCGGCCTTGTGCCCGAACCGACCCATCATCGGGGCGCCATATTCCATCGCCCAGACGATATTGGGACGCCCGGAAATCCCATCCCCATCGGCATCGTCGGGATCAGCGTTGGCCAGCAGATCCGCGACCGGTATCGCTTCGAGCAATCCAAGGCCGATCATTTGCGGCGCCACACGTGGACTGAGCATCGCCTCTGGATGCAGCGGCCCGTATCCAAGGTCAGCCGCCGCGTAGGTCGGTTTGCGTAAAGTGACGGTTTCGCCATCTGACAAAGTGACCGGGACGTCCTCGTAAGTGATATCCAGGCGATATTCAGCCGGATGACCGGGCAGGGCCAAATCCTGCATCTGGCTGCCGTAATTTGGTTCGGGCTGGGTGGCGATGTAATCCTCGATCTCGTCATATCCGCCGCCACCGGGGATCGAAACCCGCAGGAACATCGAAATTGCATTGTCATCCGGACCGTTGGGCGTGTGCCCGCGCCCGTCCTTGATATGGCAGCGCTGGCACGACCGGGCGTTGTACAGCGGCCCCAGCCCATCCGAGGCCAGAGTTGAGGCCGGAGAAGACACCCAGATTTTCTTGAACAGTCCGTTTCCAACCTTAAAGTCCAGCTCTTGCTCAAAGCTCAGGTTTCCTGAGGGCTGCGAAAATGCGTCAGCATCGGCACGGGCGCGAACGGTGGCGGCACCGGCGGGCAAGTCCTCGAACCTTTGGGGCGTGCTGAAATCGGTGGGCGCAGCGGTGACACGGGCGATGCGCGCACGCTCATCCTCGGTTCTGGGTTCGAAATTCAGGTGATAGTCCCGCAGCTCGGCGGCTGGGGTTTGGGTGGCCGCAAGGGCGACCACCGACAGGATGAAAAGGCTACTCGCCCTCGTCCATTTTCGATGCGTTGAGTTGCGCATAATGGGCGTCGCCAATCCTTTCGTACAGGTCGAGCTGCGTTTCCAAAAAGTCGATATGACTTTCTTCATCGCGGATCAATTCTTCGAACAGCGACATAGAGGCATAGTCTTGTGCTTCTCTACAGTAATCCCGCGCTTCTACGTACAACGCGCGCGCGTCCTGCTCGGCTGCCAGGTCGCATTCCAGTGTTTCCTTGGGGTTCTGACCAATTCTCAGCGGGTCCAGTTTCTGCAGGTTGGGATGGCCTTCCAGAAAGATGATCCGTTCGATTAGCTTGTCGGCATGCCCCATCTCTTCGATGGATTCTTCACGGCTTTTCTTGGCCATGTGGCCAAGGCCCCAATCTTCCTGCAGGCGGTAATGGAGCCAGTACTGGCTGACGGCTGTCAGCTCATGCCGCAGAGATTTGTTGAGGTATTCTATTACCTTGGGGTTGCCCTTCATCTGCTTTCTCCTGAGTTGCTCTGGTGCGTAGGGCACGGAGCTGCATGGGGACTTCCAGATTATCGTTCGATCGCATTGTGTCCAGAAAAAGCGGCATGCAGCCGCCACAATCCGCTGATTTTCCAAGGGCGTGGTAGACCTTGCCGGGGGTGATGATCGTGTGTGCATCTGCTGTCCGCATCCAATCGATCGCGGCGCGGATATCATGGTCAGTTATATTTGTGCAGTGACATACGATCATAGCGAATCTGTGCTCGATAGATTTCTTACTTAATTAGTAAGTTATTTGTTTCGGGTCCAGCTGAAAGTCACAATTTTGCGTGACAGGAAAGCCGGGGGCGTGAATTTGCGCACGCCCCGATCCGGGGTTTGTTTAGTGGAAAACCGCGTCAGGGTTATCCAGGCTGTCGGAGCCTTCGAACTCGATCTGATCCAGTTCCAGAGCGGTCACGATACGCTCGATCGTTTTGGTCTGATCGACCAGACCGTTGACGCCGCCCATGATCAGTTGCTCGCCGCCCTCATTGCCGCGTTCCAGCATCTGGTCATAAGCGAAACCGGCCTCGGCGGTCGACTTCAGACGGCCCAGGGCCTGCATGGTATTGGCCAGCTTGACCTTCATCTCGGCGTCCAGCGACGGATCGGACGAGATCACCAAGTCCGAAAGCGAAGCGCCCGAAACCGGGGTGCCGTCGATGCGGGTATAGCTGCCCAGATACACGTTCTGAATACCCAAGCCGTCGTAATAGTGGCTGTTGTGAGTGTTGTCCGAGAAGCAATCATGCTCTTCCTCGGGGTCGTTCAGCATCAGGCCAAGGCGCATACGTTCACCTGCTTGCTCGCCATAAGACAGCGAACCCATACCGGTTAGGATCGCGCTGACGCCAGCGGTTTCATTCGCGTTCAGTGCAGCACGCGCCTCACCACCTTCGGCCCATTGTGCGGCCATCCATTCCAGATCGCTGACCAGCAGGGCGGTTGCAGCGCTCAGGTATTGGGCGCGGCGATCACAATTGCCGCCGGTGCAGGCGTCACCTTGAACATAATCGGTATACGGGCGGTTGCCCGCGCCGGAACCGTGACCGTTCAGGTCCTGACCCCACAGCAAGAATTCGATGGCGTGGTAACCGGTGGCGACGTTTGCCTCGATCCCGTCAGCCTCGTGCAGGGTTTCGCCCAGCAGTTCGGGGGTGATTTCGCTGGCGTCGATGGCCTCGCCCGACAACTCAAAGCTTGGATTGGCGATCACGTTCAGCGCGGCAAACTCGTTTTCATCAGTGGGTCCGCTATAGGAGGCATCGACATAATCAATCAGGCCTTCGTCCAGCGGCCAGGCGTTCACTTTGCCTTCCCAGTCATCAACGATGGCGTTTCCAAAGCGGTAGACCTCGGTCTGTTGATAGGGCACGCGCGCGGCGACCCAGGCGGCGCGGGCCGCGTTCAGGGTGGCATCGGATGGGTCGGCGATCAGGGCGTTTACGGCCTCTTGCAGCGCTTTGGCAGCGATCAGGCTATCGTCATATTTGGCTTCGGCGATTTTTGCGTAGGTATTCAGAACTTCGGCTTTCGAGGGTGCGTCAGCTGCAAAAGCTGCGGAGGCAGCACCAATTGTAAGGATGCTGGTGGCGGTGAAAAATCGGGTCATGGGGGTGACCTTTCCAGTCAGAAAAAGGTTTTCATACGCCGGTTATGTGGCGCGTATGATGTATTAACTGAGTGAATTAGTCACCTATGTCAACCTGAGTTTTATAGTCGGATAATATTGGTCACCCCGATACTCCCCAATATTGGTGGGGCGCGATGCGTGGGGCCAAGATTGCACGGGATTTGAAACATATTAGAATAATCCGGGTGATTCTTTGTTTAGTGGTGCCTGTTTATGAAAAGCGCAGCTTTCGCCCTGATCCTGATCTCTGCGGTTTTTGTGTCGCAGGCTCATACCGCTGTCGCGCAGGATCATGCTGCGGGTGATCTGGACATGGTGGTTTCCGGGGCCGAGTTCACCTTGTCACTGGCAGTCCCCGCCGCCGGCATTCTTGGCACCGAAAAGCCTGCGCAAAACGATGAAGGGCGGGATTCTATTGCCGTCGCCATTTCCGACCTGTCCAAACCTCTGGAGTTGTTTGTTGTGCCCGAAGAGGCCGAGTGTTTCGCCGCGATGGCCAATGTCACACTTTCGGCCATAGGTTTGGGGCAAGACACAGACACCACGCGGACGGATGGTGATGACACCAACGAATTTCAAGCTGAATACCTGATAAGATGCAAGAATATCGACGTAATTGAGGCCATCCACTTTGCATATTTCGAACGATTCCCGACGGCCGAAAAGCTGGCCGTGCGTGTTGATCAAGCTGGTAAAAGCCGCACGCAAAACGTCACGCGCGACGCACCTGATCTGACGTTCAAGTAAGGTGGGTTACGTCAAAACGCCCTGACTTAACCTAATCTTCGAACCGCAGGGACAGCTCCTTTTGTGTTGCGACGCTTTGACAGCACAGGATCAACCCCTTCTCGACGTCACGATCCTCCAGAGCCATCCGATTGCGCATATGAACGGTGCCGCCCTCAAGCTGGGCGGCACAAGCACCGCACACACCAGATTGACAACTGAACGGTGGGTTCAGTCCGGCCGCAATCGCCGCGTCAAGGAGGGTTTGCCCAGCAGCAACAGGCACCTCCGAGACCTTGCCGTCAAGCCTGATCCGGGCGGTTGCGGCCATGCCGGGTTCGCTCAGGTCGTCTTGGGCGTCTCCGCCGAAGCTTTCCTTGTGGATGCGATCGTCTGGCACATCCAGATTCCGCAACGCCTCCCGGATATCCGTATTCATACTGCCGGGGCCGCAAATCCAATAATGAGTGTCTTGCGCCACGGGGGGCGTTTCAGTGATTGCCGCCTGAATGGTATCTGCGTCCAACCGCCCCGTGCGCCACGGTGAAAACCAGCTGAGCATGGAGGGGTGCGACAGGACATGGCGTAGGGTGAACTGGTTCGGATGTTGTTCCAGCAACTGCTCAAGCTCATCCTGGAAAATAATGCTGTTCGCATTGGTATTGCCAAAGACCAGATGGGTCACGGAATGGGGCTCAGCTGCCAGAACGGTCTTGATCATTGCATAAAGCGGCGTGATGCCGCTGCCCGCCCCAAAGAAATAGTGGGTGCGGCGTTTCAGGGCTCCGGGCTGTAAGGTGAAATGCCCGAATGGAGGCATGACCTCGACCGTGCCACCGGGCGACAGGGTGTCGCCTATGTGGTTGGAAACGATCCCATCCTTTACGCGCTTGACCGTGATACGCAGCGCCGATCCCGGCGGGTTCGAGATGGTATAGCTGCGCCTTTGCTCCGCACCGGCAATCTGAAACCTGAGCGTCAGATGTTGCCCGGCCGTCCATTGAAACAGATCGGTCAGATCGGGCGGGACGTCGATAGTTACACTGGTGGCCGCGCCGCCGATCTCTCGGCGAGTGTCGGACACGGTCAGGGTATGAAAGTCACGTTGCATAACAAGGTCCCGTCATCGGTAATCATAGGTCGTGGTCAAGGACTGGATCACCGTCCCGCCAAGATAAGGCGCAAAGACAAAGTTGTCTGTCTGACGCATTCTGCCGCTGTATCCCTGCCAATCATAATCGACATCGGTCACGGCTGTGACGTGCGACACGCCATCCTCGGTGTGCGATGAAATCACGGGCGCTGATCGGGCTGTTTCTGAGTAACCTTCCAACGCCTTCGCGATCTCGGGGTCTTCCGCGTCGGTGTCATCCCCGACACGGTACGAGAACACGTTGTCCGGCTGCCCCATCCCGTATTTGAGGATGATCTGATGCGTGGCATCGGGGTGCCAATCGCTCCAGGTGGCAAGCAGGCTTTGTTCATCCTGCGCTTGTAGGATACGCGTGGCAATGTCTTCCGGTGCGTCAGCTTGCGCCGTCAGCACCAGAGCCGATGCAAGCGCAACTCCGATCAGGGTGGCTTGGATTGGTTTCATGATCAATCTCCAGGGCATTCAGCTGTCTTGCATGAAATCCAGCACCACTTTCTGGTGCAGCGTGATCGGGCTTTCGCCAATCCCAGCGGGGCCGATTTCCAGATACGGACTTTTCAGCGATTTCTGCTGCTGTTCGCAGGCATAGATATCTTCGGTCGTGAAATCGCCCGATGCCATCGGATCATCTGCGCCTGCTGCATCGTCGCCTTGATATTTTGGGCCGCCAAAATCTCTCCAAAAGCCCGCGCTTTTCCACTGTTGCTTCTGGAACTCCCAGTTCGAAGCGTTGGCAACCTTTGTGCGGTTCTCGATCCGTGTCAGATCGGGGGCCAACGGTGTGATGATGAACAGATTCCAGCTTTCTTCGCTGGCCCCGATACCAATGCCGGGAAACAGCATAGGAACCCACGCACCGGTATGAGGTTCAGCGATCACACGCGGCATAGGAAGTTTGGCTTCGTGGTCCTTCGCGTAGGCCTCGGACGGGGGTTCCCAAAAGTGGTAATGCGGCCCCTTCCATCCGTATTCCGCCTTGGCATGGTCATACATATGCAGCGTATTCGAATGCAGATGGCTCAAGTGGTAGACGTCGATGTAATTCTCGACAACGATCTTCCAGTTGGCCTTGATCTCATAGGTGTTGCGCCCGTCGGTATACTCGACCAGTTCCTCGGGCTTGTGCGGGCCCAACAGGGGATCGACCTCTCCGAACCATTCGGCAAGGGTGGGGGCGTCAGGGTCCGGATGCACGAACAGCATCCCGCGCCAGACATCCACGCTGGCCGGTTTGAGGCCAAGGCAGGATTTGTCGACGCCGCCGGGAAATTCAGAGGCCTCATCCGGGACCGAGATCAGGTTGCCCTCAAGATCATAGGTCCAGTCGTGATAAGGGCAGGTCAGCGCTTTTTGTGTCTTGCCGACCGCGCGGATCAACTGGGTACCCCGATGCCGGCAGATGTTGTGAAAGGCGCGCAGCCGGTGATCGCGCCCCATGACGATGAACAGATTGTTCAGCCCGGCCTGAACCGACAGGTAGTGGCCCGGTCCTTCGATATCTTCGACCAGCCCGGCAAAACGCCAAGTGCGCGAGAAAATCTGGCGCTGTTCGCGGTCGAACCAGTCCTGCGAGGTGTAAGCCTCGACCGGTAGATGGTGATACATTTTGGTCATCATAGTACCTCAGGCAAGAAGATGGGCATATTGGGGAAACAGGCTGGCGGCGATCATCATCAGACCCAGCACAGCCCAGAGGCCGACGATGGCCCAGTACAGAATCGGGTCATCATCGCGGTTAATTTCGAACACCAGAAAGGCTTGTCTGTTCATGATGGTTGGGACGATCCACCAGACAAAGAGCAGCCCCCAAACCCAGTAGAGACCAAGCACAGTGGCCACCAGCAGGATGGGCAGGGCAATGTAGTTCACCGTTCGCGTCGGGGTCATACTTTAGCCTCCAGTGTCGATGCCAGTAGAGAGGCGGCCAGTTTCAATTCGGCGCGCCATGCTTCGGGCGGGTCCAGCGGGGACAGGGCGTCCATGCTGACAAAGATTGCCGAAATGCCCTGTGTTGCTGCGCGTAAGGTTGCGTCTGATGTCATTGGGGCCGCGCGCCGCAGGATTGCTTCGACCACGTCGAAGAAATCCGTGAGGCTGTCCATCAGACCTTGGCGCAGATCGGGGCGATCGGGCACTGTGGTGACCAGTGCCTGATAGGCCAGCATCAGCCGTGGATCGGTTCCGCTATCTTCGGAAAACAAGGTGTCCACTAGGTCCGAAGGTGTCGCCGTGTCTGGCAAAGCCTGACGCAAACCGTCCAATGACGCGGTAAATCCGGCAATCACGTATTCGGCCAGCGCGGTTATCATTTCGTCCTTGTTTCCAAGGTAATGGCGTAAGAGCGGTCGCTTGACGCCGGCTTCATCGGCGATCCGCGCCTGGGTCGCGCCTTCCAGCCCGAACCGCGCCACGCAGGTTAGATAGGCGTCGAGTATTTCGTGCGATCTTTGGTCTTTTAGCGAAGGTCTGGGCATCAGGATCTCGTTTATTGTCACGAATGACAAATAATCGAGAAATATACTTTGTCAACCATGACAATTTATTTTTCGAACTGAGAGCGGTGAAAACCCGATCTCGGTTAGTAATGATGAAAAGCGGAAAGGATCGTTAGTTGCGCCGGGCCGCATCGGGCTGCACCGGCAGTTCGTTGAAATGCTTGGCCGTTAACCGGTCACGGAACGGCCAAACACAGGTCAGATATCATTTACGCGGGATCGAACGCAAAGTTGGTTTCGGAGGTTTGGCCGGTCACAGATTTGCTGGGCGCACCCGATACATAGACCTCTTCAACAGCGCGATCGTCTCCCATCATCTGCAGGACGAACAATTCTTCTGCAAGACTGCCAACGCGATCCATACGCAGGGCCATGGCGGGGGTGCTGCGGGCGTTCAGAACAACGACATCGGCCTCGGTTCCGGGGTCGAGGTTTCCGATTTTGTCTACCAGACCCAGAACGCAGGCATTACCGCGCGTAGCCCAGTGGAAGGCCTGCAGGGGATGCAGAGCCAGCCCTTGCAATTGCAGAATCTTGTACCCTTCGTTCAAGGTTTGCAGCATCGAGTAGCTGGTGCCAGCACCGACATCCGTTGCGATCCCGTTTGAGATACCGCGCGCGCTCAGCCCGCCATGATCAAAGAGGCCGCTGCCCAGGAACAGGTTCGAGGTCGGGCAAAACACGGGATGTGCACCGGTTTCTGCAAGCGCGTCGATCTCGCGTGCCTCCAGATGGATCGAGTGCCCCAACAGAGTCTTTTGCCCCAGCAGACCAAAGGATTGGTAGACATCCAGATAATCGCGCGCCTGCGGATAAAGCTGCTTGGTAAAGGCAATCTCATCTTTGTTTTCCGACAGATGCGTCTGGACGTGACAATCCGGATGCTCCTGCGCCAAGGCCTGCGCCATGGCCATCTGTTCCGGCGTCGATGTGATCGCGAACCGAGGTGTGATGACATAGCCGTTGCGGCCCTTGCCATGCCAGTCGGTGATCAAGGCTTTGGTGTCATCGTACCCGGTTTGCGGCGTGTCCTGCAGACCTTCTGGCGCATTGCGGTCCATCAGGACCTTACCACCAAGCATGCGCATGTTTCGTCTGGTTGCTTCTGTAAAGAACGCATCCGCCGAGGTTTTGTGGACCGAGCAATAGGCCACGGCGGTCGTGGTGCCGTGGGTGATGAGCTGATCGTAGAATGCCCGCGCCATATTCGCGCTGTGTGCATCCGAGGCAAAACGGGTTTCTTCCGGGAAGGTGTAATTGTTGAGCCAGTCCAAAAGCTGAGCGCCCCATGAGGCGATCACCTGCACTTGGGGGAAGTGAATATGCGTGTCGATAAAACCGGCCATCATCAGGTGCGGGCGGTGGTCTGTCACAGGCACATCCCCGGCTTTGGCGCTGATCTCGGCGAAGGGTCCGGTATCCTGAATGATTCCGCCATGGATTAGCAGAGCGCCGTCCTCAAGATAGGTATACGCGCCGGAATCTTCGCCGCTTAGGGGTTCGCGATGAAAGGTCAGCAGACGACCGCGAAGCAATCTCTGTGTCATGAAAGGTCTCGTTTGTAGGATAGGGAAAGAGTAGGGGGCAGCCCTGCGACTGCCCCGCTATGGATTAGGCCTGTTGTGCAGGTGAGTCGTCGTCGATCAGATCAGGCTCATCCGGTACGATCACACGATGCTCAAGATCCTCTTTGGGTGCGAACATCGGATAGACGTAGAGGAACGCGCCGATGATCAAGTAACCAATGGTGATCCCGTCGAACTGAGGCACCTGCAACGTGTAGGAATGGATGATCCCGACAGAGGACATCAGCCCACCAGCGACAGCAAACGCGCCCGCCATCCGGAACCGACCGTCGATTACGTCGGCCACAATGGCACCCCAGACCAGACCAGTGATGATCGCGCCTTGGCTCAGGGCAAGGTGTCCTTCGTAATGGGCACCTTCCATCAGTAGTGCTGCGGTCAGGCCTTCGTCACCCAGTGAGGGCAGTCCCTCGACACCGGTGCTGCGCAGAGCGTTCATCAGAGACCCCCACTTGACCATCAGGAAGGCTGAGATGTGAGGCAGGATCGCAAAGGATACGGCAGCCATGTGCATTGGCTTTACAGCCCAGGCCGTGTTGGTGATCAGGCTGACCGAAACAAAGACCAGGACCGGAGCCGCGGCGGCAATCGGGATCAGGCCCGCAAGGAAGGACAAGAAACCCAGGAAAGCGGCGGCAGCGATCACAACAGCCACACCAACGATGTAACCGGCATGTGCATCAAGCCGCTTGTAGGCAGGGTGCCCGATGTAAACGGTTGTCGGGAAGGGCGAACCAAAAAGCGCACCCAACATTGTGCCTGCGCCGTCCGTTACTTGGCACAGTCCAACCGGGTAGTGGTCGCCTGCGGCCTCGGCCGATTCCACGTTGTTCATGGTTTCGATGAAGTTGTAGATCTGTACCGGGATCAGCACCAGGAACAGCTCGGGGTTGGCGAACAGGTATTGCACACCGGCGATGAGGTCACCGAAATAGGGGACCGGCGGGTAAAAGCCGATGCCGCTGACGTCGATTTTGGATTCACCAAGGATGATAGCAATCACCGTACCGGCAGCAATTGCGACCAGACCGGCCGGAACATTGCCCGGCAGGCGAAAACGCCCGATCAGACCCCACAGGATAAACAGCAGCGACGTGAAGCCGATGATGGGGTTTTCGAACACCTCGGCCAACGGAACGGAACCGATAAAGACCAGCGCAATACCGCACAGCGTGCCCAGCATCCCGGCGCGCGGCGTGATCCGCTTCAGATAAGGCCCGACAATGGCACCCAAGGCCGCAACGATGCCGCCCATGAACCCGGCGCCAATGCCCACTTGCCATGCCAGCATGGGATCATTGGTTGCCCAGTAGATGGGTCCGATCACACCGAACAAGTAGACGAACATAACCGGCGTCGAGATGCCGTAGGGCAAGGCGGTGACGTCTTCACCCCGTTTGTTTGCGGCCCATTTGGCGAGGTACGTATAAACGGCAACACCGGCCAAAATCGCGACGGCGGCACCGGGAACAATGCGGCCAAACACGATTTCGGCGGGCATCTGAAACACGAACTGGCAGACCCCGGAAAGGATCAGCAGATTCACGAGGTTGTCAGTAAACAGCGCCCAGAAAGCGCTGAAGTCGCTGCGGGTAAACAGCTTGTATTCGTAGGTCCTCCCGTCCATGACGGTCTCCTCCTCTGATGTGACCGGAATGGCCCGACAGATGTCAGGCCGATCTCCCTTTCCGGTCGTGATGGTGGCCCCGCAGGGGCGCCTGGTTTGCCCCGGTCGGGGCGGTCGCGGCAGTTTCAGAGGTCAATTCAGCCATCACCTCGGCCACCACGAAGGTGGCGATGACGCTGGGCCGCTTGTCGCGGCTACCGCTTGCCCCGATAGGGCATTTCAAGTGTTCGATAGACTGTCCGTCACAGTGTTTGTGCGCCCAGTTCCTGAGCTTTACCCGCTTGGTGGCGGACCCGATCATCCCCACATAAGCGGCGTCCTGACGTTCCAGTGCGGCGGATGTCAGCAGGAAATCCAATCCATGATCGTGAGTCAGAACGATAAAGGCGCTGCCCGCAGGCGCACCCCAGATATCCGTCTCGGGGATCGCGCTGACGCGGGTTTCGACATTGGCTGTGCAAAGCTCGACCTCTTCGGGTCGGGTGTCGACGAGGATGCAGCGCACCGGCAGATGCTGAAACTGATTGGCCAAAGCGCGCCCCACGTGACCTGCGCCCATGACATAGACGTGTGGCAAAGCCTCGTCGCGCTGGGTCGCGCGTTCTGTGGCGGCCCATTTGTCGGACGCACGCATGCGGGTCAGTTTCATCTCGACCCGCCCACCGCAGCACTGGCCGATTTCCGGGCCAAGCGGCACATCCAGATCCTGATGCAACACCCCGTCGCGCAGCATGTCGCGGGCGGCGTTGATGGCCATGAACTCCAATTGGCCACCACCGATGGTTCCCCACAGCGCCCCGGGTGCCACGAACATCTCTGTCCCTTCATTGCGCGGCGACGACCCGCGCACACGCGTCAGTGCTACGCGGATCACGCTGTGCTGCGTGGACAGGAATTCGCTAAGGGAACCGGGGGCAGTCATGGCTCAGGGCCCCGCTTGCAGCCGCGCAACTGCCATCAGCACACGTTCGGGGGTGGCTGGCGCGTCAAGGCGCGGGCATTCGCGGTAATCAGCGACAGAGGCCACGGCCATCGACAGCGCCTCGAACACCGAAATGCCCAGCATGAACGGCGGTTCTCCGACAGCTTTGGAGCGTTTGATGGTCAGCTCGCGGTTTTCCGACCAGTCGGCGAGGTTCACATTGAAGATGCGCGGACGGTCGGACGCGAGCGGAATTTTGTAGGTCGACGGCGCATGGGTGCGCAGACGGCCCGCGTCGTCCCACCAAAGCTCTTCGGTGGTCAGCCACCCCAAGCCCTGTATAAACGCGCCTTCGACCTGGCCCTTGTCCAGCACAGGGTTCAACGAGCGTCCAACGTCGTGCAAAAGATCAGTACGCTCTACCCGGTACTCACCGGTCAGGGTGTCAATTGTCACTTCCGAACAGGACGCGCCATAGGAGTAATAGTAGAACGGGCGGCCTTGTCCTTTGGCCCGATCCCAGTGGATTTTCGGCGTCTTGTAGAACCCGGCCGCCGAAAGTTGCACGCGTGCTAGATAGGCCTGTTTGACGAACGTGTCGAAAGGCAGAACTTCGTCGCCGATATGCACCTGATTGGCGTGGAAGGCCACGTTCTCGGGTGTAACATCCCAGTTCTCAGCGGCGAATTTCACCAGACGCGCTTTGATCTGCTCGACCGCGTTCAACGCAGCCATGCCGTTCAGATCAGTCCCGCTCGAGGCAGCCGTGGCTGAGGTGTTGGGAACCTTCTCGGTGGTCGTTTTGGTGATCTTGATCCGGCTGAAATCGACCTGAAAGGCTTCGGCCACGACCTGCGCGACCTTGGTGTTCAGGCCTTGCCCCATTTCGGTGCCACCGTGGTTTAGGTGGATCGAACCGTCATTGTAGACATGCACCAGTGCGCCAGCCTGATTGTACCAAGTCGCTGTAAAGGAAATGCCGAACTTGACTGGTGTCAGCGCGATGCCTTTTTTCAGGATCGGCGACGTCTTGTTGAATTCGATGATCTCCCGACGGCGCTTGCGATATTCCGATGTCTCTTCCAGCTCTCCGATTAACCGGTCGAGAATGCTGTCTTCGACCTCTTGGTGGTAGGGGGTGATGTTGCGGTCCGTGGTGCCGTAGAAGTTGGCCTTGCGTACATCCAGCGGGTCTTGCCCGGTGGCATAGGCGATCTCTTCGATCATCCGCTCTGCCGCGATCACGCCTTGGGGGCCGCCAAACCCACGGAATGCGGTATTCGAAACCGTGTTGGTTTTCATCGGATGGCTGTTCAGGCGCACGTTCGGATAGAAATAGGCGTTGTCCGCGTGGAATAGCGCCCGGTCGGTCACGGGCCCCGAAAGGTCTGCTGAAAACCCGCAGCGCGCGGCAAAGCTGCCTTCGACAGCCTGAATGCGGCCATCATCGTCAAAGGCGACGTCATAATCGATCACAAAGTCATGGCGTTTGCCGGTCGCCGTCATGTCCTGATCCCGGTCGGGGCGGATTTTCACGGCGCGGTTCCACTTTTTGGCAGCCATGGCAGCAACCGCGCAGAACAGGTTCATCTGGCTTTCCTTGCCGCCAAAGCCACCGCCCATACGGCGCACGTTGACCACAACGGCGTTGGATGGCACGCCCAGGACATGCGCCACCATATGCTGCGCCTCGGACGGGTGTTGGGTTGAGCAATGCACGACCACATCGTCGTCTTCGCCCGGAATGGCAAAGGCGATGTGACCCTCGAGGTACATGTGATCCTGGCCGCCAACGCTCATGCGGCCCTTGATCCGGTTGGGGGCGGTAGCCTGCGCCGGGGCGACATCTCCGCGCTCCAGCTTGAGCGGTGCCGTGACATGCGGGTAACCGGCCTCCTGCGCGGCAATCGGGTCCAGCGCATGGGGCAGAGTTTCGTAGTTGATTTTTGCCAGTTCTGCGGCCCGGCGCGCGATGTCGCGGGTTTCGGCAACAACGGCAAACAAAGGCTGCCCATGAAACTGAATGGCATCGGTCGGGAAAACCGGTTCATCGTTCAGATGGGTCGGGCTGATATCATTGGCCCCCGGCACATCATCCGCGGTCAACACTCCGACAACGCCGGGCGTGGCCAGAACGTCGGTGAAGTCGATGCCCAATAGCTTGGCGTGCGCTACGTCCGAGACGCCGAGATACGCGTGCAGCGTGCCTTCGGGCTGGGCAATATCGTCGGTGTAATCGGCCCGTCCGGTGACATGCTTGATCGCGCTGTCATGTTTGACATTGGTGTGGGCCGCCCCGGTGATGGAAACGTTATCTTTCATTTTTTGTCTCCTTATCAGGCGCAAGCCAGTTGAACGGGGGCGTCGGTTTGGGCGTCGTTTTCAAGGTAGAAGCGACGCAGCAGGTTTTGGGCGGATAGCATTCTGTAGTCAGACGATGCGCGCCAATCGGTGAGAGGGCTGAAATCTTCAGCCAGCGCCTCGGCGGCGGCCTCAAAGCTTTCCCGCGACCAGGATTGACCGTTCAGCGCCGCCTCGGCAGCAGCGGCTCGCTTGGGCGTGGCAGCCATACCGCCGAATGCGATGCGCGCATTGCTGATGGTGCCGTCCGTGACCGTCATGTGAATGCCAGCAGCGACCGAGGAGATGTCCTCGTCACGACGTTTGGAAATCTTGTAGGCTGCATTCAGATCATCGGGTCCGGGCAGGGGCACATGGATGCTTGCGACGAACTCATCGGGTTGGCGGTCTTGCTTTCCGTAGTCGATGAAGAATTCAGCGAGAGGCAGCGTCCGGCTTTCAGAACCGCGCCGCAGCGTGATTTCCGCTCCAAGCGCGATAAGAACCGGCGGCGTATCCCCGATGGGCGAGCCATTGGCGATATTTCCGCCGACGGTTCCCATATTCCGCACCTGCCACCCTGCGATGCGATCCCAGTAGGAGGACAGGTGTGGCAGGTGTTCAGACAGAAGTTCCTGGCAATCGGTGTAGCTGGCGCCAGCACCGATCAGGAGGAGGGAACCCTGTCTTTCGACTGTTTTCAGGTCTTCGAGATGACCGGTGAAGATGGCAGGCCCGATGTTACGCAGGAATTTGGTGACCCAAAGACCCACATCCGTGGCACCGGCCACGATCGTGGCCTTGGGATAGGTCTGCAGGCAATCGGCAAGGTCATCAACGCTGGAGGGGATAATGCTCAGGTTGTTTTCCGGTCCGGATACAACGCGCCGATCGTCCTTGAGCGCGGCCAGACGTGCGGTCATGGTTTTACGTTCGGTATTCAGGTGGTCCGATGCCGGGGTGCCATAGCGGCTGACGGCAACGGCGGCACGGATGATTGGCTCATACCCGGTGCAGCGACACAGGTTGCCCTGGAGCGCGGTTTCAACCTGCGCTTTGGTCGGCTCGGGCGTTTGCATCCACAGTGCATACAGCGCCATGACGAAGCCCGGCGTGCAGAACCCGCACTGGCTGCCGTGGTGATCAATCATCGCCTGTTGTACCGGGTGCAGACGACCGTCCGGGCCGGACAGGTGTTCAACCGTCACGACATGGCAGCCATCGACCGAGGCAAGAAACCGGATGCAGGCATTCACGGGAACATAGGCCAGCCCTTCACCACCAAGCCGTCCAACAAGAACGGTGCACGCGCCACAGTCGCCCTCGGCGCAGCCTTCTTTTGTGCCTGTCAGCCGACGCTCCAACCGCAGGAAATCCAGAAGCGTCTGGTCTGCGGATACGTTTGGAACGGACACATCCTTGCCATTCAGGACAAATTGGATGTCGGTGCGATGCGTCATGGTATTCTCCCTATGCCCCTGCCTTTCAGGTGGGTGATCGGGGGGACCATAGGCGCAACGATTGAGTCTTAAAATCGCCGGAAACGGCAAATACTTTCAACAGATCGTTGAAAAAGAAGACGCCATGGCGCAGTCTTTCCGCAAGGAGAGGATCGAATGTCGTACATCGAAAGCCTGCGTGTTTTTGTCAGAGTGATGGAACTGGGCAGCATTACATCCGGCGGGCGCGACCTGCGGTTAACCCCGGCGGTGGCCAGCAAGCGATTGAAAGAGCTTGAGAACCATTTGGGTGTGCGGCTGTTCAACAGAACAACCCGGTCGATGACCCCAACCGAAGTTGGATCGGTTTTCTACGACGAGGCCAAAGCCGTACTGCTGGCGATTGATCACGCCGAAGCGCGCGTTGCCAGCTTTTCAGACGCCCCGCGAGGTGCCATTCGCATCACCGCGCCGCTGGGTGTCGGGCGTAGAATCGTCGCGCCTCTGGTGCCGGAATTCTCGGAACTCTACCCCGAAACAGAGATTCGCATGCGTCTTTCGGACCGCAAGGTGGACATGATGGCCGACGGTTTGGACATAGCGTTCTTTATCGGTGAGCCCGGCGATTCCACCATGAAACTGCGAAAGTTTGCGGATTGCGATCGCGTGCTGTGTGCGTCTCCGGAATATCTGTCGAACTTTGGCGTGCCCAATACGCCGGATGACCTTCTGCATACGCCCCATAACTGCCTTTTGCTGCGGTACCCCAGATCGCCCGAATACTTCTGGACCCTCAACACCGACATGGGACCGCGAAAGCTGGAAGTTCACGGTAAATACGATGCGGATGATGGGGACGTGCTGACGGACTGGGCGCTGGCGGGCAAAGGGATCGTTAACAAACCACGCTTTGACGTGCGGGACTATCTTGAGGACGGTCGACTGGTCGAGGTCCTACCGAAGACACCCCCCGTGCCGACGATTTTCGGGTGCCTTTATCCGCATAAAAAGCTTCAGGACCCCAAGGTGCGCCTGTTCGTCGAACATATCGCGCAGCACAGCAAACGCTTTTTCGCGCCGGGCTGAAAAACAAAAAAAACTGGGTATGAAAACCCAGTTTGCCTGTCACTTATTTCTCTGTTGGTGCTATTGATCTCTGACTTCGTTGATCCACGCAACAATGGTCTGGCGTGCTTCTTCATCCATCTGAACCGCCGATGGTGGCGGCATCGCGTGGCTGATCCCGGCCTGCAGATAAATCTGGTCGGCCTGCCGGGCCACGTCACCGGGGGTTTCAAGGTAAACCTTCTTGGGGGCCCATTTCATGGTGCCATAGACCGGCTCGCGCGCATGACACATGGAGCAATTGCCCAGCACCGTGTCATACGCGGCCTCAAAACCGGCGGCTGACGCATATTTCTGTTCATATGGCGTCAACTCGCGGGCTTCGGCGTCTTCCCATGTTTCTGTTGGCCTGACCGAAGACAGCCAAGCGATTATAACCATGAGAATGACCGTGACAGCCCAGGTCCAGTGCGGGCCTTTCCCGGTCGAGTGCATGGTGTTGAAGTAATGCCGGATGGTCACGCCTGTCAGGAAGATCAGGCTGGCAATGATCCACGAATACTCGGTTCCGAAAGCCAGCGGGTAGTGGTTCGACAACATCAGGAACACGACCGGCAAGGTCAGATAGTTGTTGTGCGTCGAACGCACCTTGGCGATCTTGCCGTATTTGGCGTCGGGCGTCCGACCAGCCTTGAGGTCTTCGACCACGATCCGCTGGTTGGGCATAATCTGAAAGAACACGTTGGCCGTCATGATCGTTGCCGTGAACGCACCAAGGTGCAAGAGCGCAGCGCGGCCAGTGAAGATCTGGTTATAACCCCAAGACATGATCACCAGGATCACGAACAGCAACAGCATCAACACGGTCGGGTGGTCGCTGAGCTTGGATTTGCACATCTGATCGTACAGCAACCATCCGATAGTCAGCGAACCGCCAGAGATCAGGATGCCTTGCCACAGCGCCAAATCCACCTTGGTTGGATCAAGCAGGAACAGCTCACCGCCGACCCAGTAGATGATCATCAGAAGGGCCGCTCCAGATAGCCAGGTCGTATAGCTCTGCCATTTGTGCCAGGTCAGATGTTCCGGCATCTGGGCAGGCGCCACAAGGTATTTGACGGTGTGATAGAACCCGCCGCCATGTACTTCCCATTCCTCGCCATAAGCCCCGTCCGGTAGGGTAGGGTTCGGCTTAAGCATGAGGTCCAGCGCGATAAAATAGAATGACGCGCCAATCCACGCCATCGCGGTGATCACATGCAGCCAGCGGACAGAAAAGGCGATCCACTCCCACATTACGGCCAAGTCGTACATGGCATTGCTCCTAAGATTCTAAGTTCTTCGGCACTCTATGCGATAGAGTTTTCCTCTGGTATTGCTACGAAAGACCAAGCAGTATCAAAAAATGCAAAAAAATGTCCTACTTCGATAACATCCGCACTTTTGTCCGTGTCTATGAATTAGGCAGCATGTCTGCCGCGGGCCGCGATTTGCGGGTTTCACCGGCGGTAACCTCGGCTAGGATTTCCCAGCTTGAAGAACATCTTGGTGTACGTCTGTTTCAACGTACAACGCGCAGCCTGACGCCGACAGAACAGGGAAAATCGTTTTATCGGGGGGCGACGGAAATTCTTGAAGCCGTCCAGAACGCCGAAGCGCAAATCGTCAATATCACCGAGAACCTCAAGGGATCGCTGTATATCGCCGCCCCCTTGGGGGTTGGTCGGCGTCTGATAGCACCGCAGGTGCCAAAATTTCTGGCTGAATACCCTGAGGTGAATGTTCGGCTAAGGCTGACTGATCGAAATGTGGATATCACGACCGAAGGCCTGGATTTGGCTTTCTTCCTTGGTCAGCCCGAAGACAGCAATTTGCGCATTCGAAAGATTGCTGACGTGGAACGGGTTCTGTGTGCTTCCCCGAAATACGTCAAGAAACATGGGATGCCAGAAAGTGGCGACGATATTGTCGCCAACGGGCATGAATGCCTCAGCCTGCGGTTTCCCGGTGCAACTGAATTCCAGTGGCTTTTGAGAACCGAAACCGGACCAAAGCGATTCCGTGTTTCAGGGCGGTACGAGTCAGACGATGGCGACGTGTTGACGGATTGGGCCCTGGCCGGGCACGGCATCGCGTTGAAGCCGGTATTTGAGATTTCAAAGTACCTCAACGCCGGTACCTTGGTTCCGGTCGCGGTTAAAACACCACCGGAACCGATTCAAATGGCGTGTTTGTTTACCCACCGTCGTATGCAGGACCCCAAGACACGCCTGTTCATGGAGTTCATAATCGAGCGTATTGGTTCAACGATTGCTGAGACGAACACGCCTTAGAAGGACACTTAGCTGCCGCGATATGTCGAATAGCCGAAGGGCGAAAGAAGCAACGGCACATGATAGTGCGAGCGTTCGGACATTCCGAAGCGGATTGGGATGACGTTCAGAAACCGCGGGTCTTCGAGCGGGGTCCCACAGGCGTCGAGGTAGTCTCCGGCGTAAAAGATCAGTTCGTATTCGCCCAATGAAAACTCGGCTTCGGGCAGGATTTGTTCATCCGTGCGGCCGTCGTCATTGGTGAACAGGGTTTTCAGCAATGTACGGCCAGTCCCCTCAATTCGAAAAAGTTCGATTTTCAGACCCTCGGCAGGGCACCCCCGCGCCGTGTCCAGAACATGTGTAGTTAGGTAACCTGACATTTGCGCCTCTCTATAAAACTTGGAAATTACTAATCCGAATACTCCCCAAGAGGCAAAGGCTGACTGGCCGAAACTCTTTGTTGTATTTTTTGAAAAACATCGTCGATTATCTGGGGTATTCATCATTTCAAGAAGAAGGAAATTGATGTGACGCGTTATCCACGAGATATGACCGGCTATGGTGGGCAAGTGCCCACAGCCAATTGGCCCAATGATGCCAAAATCGCGGTTCAGATTGTGCTGAACTACGAAGAGGGCGGTGAAAATAACATCTTACATGGTGATGCCGCGTCCGAGGCTTTTTTGTCCGAGGTCACCGGTGCCGCCCCTTGGCCGGGCCAAAGACACTGGAACATGGAGACGATCTATGAATACGGCAGCCGTGCCGGATTCTGGCGCGTTCACCAGCTTCTGCAAGACCTCCCCATAACTGTTTATGGCGTGGCCACTGCGTTGGCCCGCGCACCGGCACAAGTTGCGGCGATGCAGCACGCAGGGTGGGAAATCGCCAGCCATGGCTTGAAGTGGATCGAACACAAAGACATGAGCCCAGACGAAGAACGCGCGCAAATCCGCGAAGCGATCCGTCTGCATACCGAGGTCACGGGCCGGCCGCCGCGCGGTTGGTACACGGGCCGTTGCTCGATGAATACAGTCGATCTGGCTGCCGAGGAAGGCGACTTTGCCTATATCGCAGACAGCTATGCCGACGATTTGCCCTATTGGACAAAGGCCAGTGGCAAAGATCAGTTGATCATGCCCTATACGCTGGATTGCAACGACATGCGCTTTGCGATTCAGGCGGGGTTCACCACTGGCGACCAGTTCGAAAGCTATCTGAAAGACAGTTTCGACATGCTGTATGCCGAAGGCGAAGCCGGTGAGCCCAAGATGCTCTCAATTGGTCTGCATTGTCGGTTGATTGGTCGGCCGGGCCGCGCCATGGCGCTGAAACGCGCGTTGGAGCATTTCATGAAACATGACGGTGTCTGGTTCGCGACGCGCGAACAGATTGCCGATCACTGGGCAAAGGAACACCCCCCGATGCAACGCCTCACCCCGTCCGAAATGGACCAGCCCACCTTTGTTGCCGAATTCGGCGGCATATTCGAACACAGCCCGTGGATTGCCGAAGGTGCGTATGATCTGGAGCTTGGGCCGACCCATGACAATGCTGCCGGAGTTCACAACGCGCTGGCGCGGGTGTTCCGTACGGCCTCTGCCGAAAAACGTCTGGGTGTTCTGACTGCCCACCCGGATCTGGCGGGCAAGCTTGCCGCGGCAGGTCGTCTGACCAAGGAAAGCACGGCTGAACAGGCCGGGGCCGGTCTGGATATGCTGACGGACGAAGAACGCGCGAATTTCACAGCGCTGAACGAGGCATACACAACCAAGTTCGGCTTTCCCTTCATCATTGCGGTCAAGGACAACACGAAAGCCAGCATTCTAGACGCCTTCCACCGCCGTATCGATAGCGACCGCGACACCGAATTTGCCGAAGCCTGCCGCCAGGTAGAACGGATCGCGGAACTGCGCCTGATCGAGAAGTTCGCGGGATGACGACTGTCCTGAATCTTCTGCCCCTGACGTCCGAGGCCTTTGCGCCATTCGGCGATGTCATCGAAGTGGCTGGTGACGTGGACAAATACATCAATCAGGGCAAGTGCGCGCGGTATCATGACCGCGCCGCGCTGGATTTCCATGACGGGCGCGCCGGGATCAGCGTGTTTCAGTCCGAGTCGTTCAGCCTGCCGATCAAACTGGACATGGTCGAACGTCACCCGGATGGAAGTCAGGCCTTCCTGCCCTTGTCGGACAAACCCTTTGTTGTGGTCGTGGCGCCCGACGAAGATGGAGTCCCCGGACAGCCTATCGCATTCAAAACAGCACCGGGGCAGGGCGTGAATTACCACCGCAACACGTGGCATGGGGTTTTGACCCCTCTTCAAGCGCCCGGGCTTTTTGCAGTGGTCGACCGAATTGGAACCGGGCCCAACCTTGAGGAGCATTGGTTCGAGGAGCCCTTCACAATCACAGAATGAGAAACCTAGCCGGAAGAGGAGCCGGTTGACGTCTCTCAAGGGAGGAAAGACAAAATGTCAGATGCAACCATCGGAACGCCGGAGCAGCTCCGCGATCCGAATTACTCACCACCACTTATCAAAGCGGTCCCACTGGGCATTCAGCACGTGCTGGCGATGTTCGTCTCGAACGTTACGCCAGCCATTATCGTTTGCGGCGCGGCCGGATTTGGGTTCGGCTCGAACAGTCCTGATTTTCCGCAGATGATCTATATGATCCAGATGTCGATGTTCTTTGCGGGCGTCGCCACGTTGTTCCAGTCCATTGGTGTGGGTCCTGTCGGAGCCCGTTTGCCCATCGTGCAGGGGACATCGTTCGCCTTTATCCCGATCATGATCCCGCTGGTGGTTGGAAAGGGCGTTGATGCCATTGCTGTCCTGATGGGCGGCGTTGTTGTTGGTGGGCTGTTCCATGCGTTCTTAGGGCTGTTCATCGGACGTCTTCGATTTGCGCTGCCGCCACTGGTGACAGGTCTAGTGGTGACCATGATTGGTTTGGCGCTTGTGAAGGTCGGCGTTCAATACGCCGCTGGCGGTGTGCCCGCCATCGGTACCGAAGAATACGGCTCGGGCCTTAACTGGTTCATGGCAAGCACCGTGATCGTGGTCACGCTTGGTCTGAAGTTCTTTGCGCGGGGTATGTTGTCTGTGTCGGCGGTGCTGATCGGCCTGTTGGTCGGGTACGCGGTGGCATTTGCACTTGGTCAGGTGAATCTGGGCAATGTTGGCAACGCGGCTTCCTTCGCACTGCCGAACCCGCTGCATTTCGGCATTGAATTTTCGGTCGCGGCGATCATTGGCTTCTGCGCGATGTCCTTTGTATCAGCGGTCGAAACGGTGGGCGACGTGTCTGGTATCACCAAGGGCGGCGCTGGACGAGAAGCGACCGACAAGGAAATTCAGGGCGCGACCTATGCCGATGGTGTCGGCACCGCAATCTCGGGCCTTTTTGGCGCGTTGCCAAATACGTCGTTCAGCCAGAACGTCGGTCTGATCGCCATGACCGGTGTCATGAGCCGCATGGTTGTCACCATCGGTGCGCTTTTCTTGATCATTTGTGGTCTGATCCCGAAAATTGGTGCGATTATCTCATCCATCCCGATCGAAGTGCTTGGCGGTGGCGTAATCGTTATGTTCGGCATGGTGGTCGCGGCGGGTGTCTCGATGTTGTCGGACGTGAACTGGAACCGTCGCAACATGGTGATCTTTGCGATTGCGCTGAGCCTTGGCCTTGGATTGCAGCTTGAGCCCGGTGCTTTGCAGTATCTGCCCGGCACATTAAAGGTTCTGGCCACCTCGGGTATCCTTCCCGCCGCCGTCATCGCGATTGTTTTGAACCTGGTTCTGCCCGAGGAACTTTCGGACGAGGCAACCGAAGAGGTTTCAGGTGGTATGGCGGGTCACGGTCAGGGGTCGATTGGACATGACGATCACGTCTAATGATGCCTGAAATGGCATTCCACGCGACACAGTAAAAAAGCGGCGTGCCGAGGTGCGCCGCTTTTGTTTGTTCCTAAATCCTACTGTCAGGATCAGATTTGAGGAACCAGAGGCCGAACGACCAAGCCGCCCCGAAATCGAGGCGGCCCATCGTATGTTCCTGGCTAAATAGTTGCTATTTAGCCGCCGTACTGAGGCGCTTTTGCTGAGGGTAGGCAACCGATCCCGGTCTCAGTGCCATGTGTCGATTTACATCCTTGTAAAGAAGATACCGGAACTTGCCCGGACCACCAGCGTAACAGGCCTGGGGGCAAAACGCGCGCAACCACATGTAATCGCCGGCCTCAACCTCGACCCAGTCATTGTTCAACCGGTAAACAGCTTTTCCTTCGAGGACATAGAGCCCGTGCTCCATTACATGCGTCTCGAGGAATGGGATGACTGCACCCGGCTCAAACGTGACAATCGTGACATGCATGTCGTGACGCAGGTCACTTGGGTCGACAAACCGTGTTGTGGCCCATTTGCCGTCTGTGCCGGGCATGGTTGTCGGCTCAATATCGTTTTCGTTAAGGATCAGAACATCGGGCTTATCCAGCCCTTCGACCGCCTCATAGGCTTTTCTGATCCAGTGGAACCGCAGCGTTTCTTTAGCGTGGTTGTGCAGCGTCCATTCACTTGCACAAGGCAAATAGGCATAGCCACCAGGGGTCAATTCGTAGGTTTCGCCTTCGACGTTCAACGTCGCTGTTCCTTCGACAACGAACAAAACGCCTTCGGCCTCGGGGTCGACCTCAGGCCGGTCAGAACCCCCGCCCGGCTGCACCTCCATTATGTATTGCGAGAATGTTTCGGCAAAGCCGCTCAGCGGGCGCGAGATTACCCACAAGCGCGTGTCGTCCCAAAACGGCAAAAAGCTGGTCACGATGTCCCGCATTGTGCCTTTGGGAATGACGGCATAAGCGTCCGTAAAAACAGCGCGGTCAGTCAACAGTTGGTCCTGCGCGGGATGGCCCCCGTGCGGCGCGAAATACTTGGTGTTCATGTATGCTCCTGAAGAATAACCGTTTGCTCTAAAATATGCGCCAGTGACATCCATCGACCACCCGCAAAGAGGCGACAGCTCTATTCGAAAAGATTTGAAAGTGCCCGTTGATGCACTGCCCGGACCAAGCAGTATTGCTGAGCGACCCTGAAGGGTTGGCTATTCTGGCGGCCATGACAATTGATCTTCCGGTTGGGGTAGGTCCAACCCGCAACCGTTTCATGGTTATCATCACGGTTGTTATCTTTCTGAACAAAATGGACAAAGTTATGCCAGAAGCCTTCATGCAAAAAATTCAGACGTCACAGCCATTCGATTTGCAAAAAAGCGAAACTAACCTACGATAATGTCGTATTAAGGAATTTGTCGCGCGAAGCTCTTGATGGGCGGCGTGCTGGCATGTTTGAATTTTCGGGCAATCCCGGAGTAGCAAGTTGTTTACCTAAGAAGACAGGTAATTCGGCTTTCCGGCATTTGTTCGAAAGGTGCGTCTCGGTCAGACCGGGGACAACAATAAGCACTAAAGACGACCAACATGGAGATATCAGATGAAAAAATTTGCAACGCTACTGGGAGGCGCATCAATGGCGATCGCCGGGCCTGCTATGGCCGCGGACATCGTGATCGGTGTGCCGAACTGGCCATCGGTGAATGCGACAGCGCATATCCTGAAGGTAGCGATTGAACAGAACCTCGGGCTTGAGGTCGAACTGCAGAACGGTACCAACCCAATCGTTTTCGAGGCGATGGATTCCGGTGCGATGCATGTTCACCCCGAGGTTTGGATGCCGAACCAGCAGAATCTGCACGACACTTATGTGACCGACAAAGGCACCGTTGCGTTTAACCCCAATGGTGTTGAAGCGTTCCAGGGCATGTGTGTCGACAAGGCGACAGCGGATGCCAACGACATCCGTTCGATCGACGATCTGACCAACCCCGACATTGCCGCGCTGTTTGACAGTAATGGTGACGGCCAGGGTGAAGTATGGATCGGTGCGCCGGGTTGGGCCTCGACCAATGTCGAGAAAATCCGGGCCAAGTCATACGGCTACGATCAGGTTATGGAGCTGACCGAGATTGACGAGACCGTCGCCTATGCGAACCTCGACAATGCGATCAAGGCAGGCGACCCATGGGTCGGGTTCTGCTACACGCCGCACTACGTGTTTGCCCTGCACGATATGCAGATTCTGGAAGAGCCGGCCTATGACGCGTCCAAGTGGAATGTGCTTCAGCCAACCGACGATCCGGATTGGCTTGAAAAGTCCGAGGCCGGTGTAGCCTGGGATCTGGCCTATTTGCACCTGCACTATGCAAAGGCGCTTGAGGATGAATATCCCGAGGTTGCCCAATTGCTGGCCAACATGAAGCTGGATACCGATTCGGTTTCCGCCATGACCTATGCGCTGGTGATCGAAGGCAAAGAGCCTGCTGCCTATGCGGAAGAGTGGGTGGCAGCCAACGAAGATGCCGTTTTGGACTGGATGTCACAGTGAGTGACGCCAATCAGGGCTGAAACTCGGACAGGCCGCCGGAGTTGCCCGGCGGCCTGTTCTGCATCGAAGGGACAAAAATGACAGAAACAGTCGTGAAACTGACGGATGTCTGGAAGATCTTTGGCGCACGGGCCGAAGAAGCCATGACCGCAGTGCGGAACGAGGGCATAGGAAAGCCCGAAGTTCTGGAAAGATTCAATTGTGTCGTGGGTGTGCAGGGTGCCACCTTCGAAGTGCCTCGGGGAGAGATTTTCTGCATCATGGGCCTATCGGGCTCGGGCAAGTCGACGCTAGTGCGGCACGTGAACCGCCTGATCGAGCCGACCGCAGGCAAGATCGAAATTCTGGGGCACGACGTGTCCAAGATTTCCGAAAATGAACTGCGGCGCATTCGGGCACAGCAGATCGGGATGGTGTTCCAACATATGGCGCTGATGCCGCACCGTTCGGTGCGCGACAACGTGGCCTATCCGCTGGAAATTCGAAAGGTTTCCAAATCGAAACGCTGGGCGGTTTCCGATCACGCGCTGGGTCTGGTGGACCTGACTGGATATGAGGATCGCCTGCCCAAAGAACTGTCGGGCGGTATGCAGCAGCGGGTGGGGATCGCCCGCGCGTTGGCTTCGGACCCGGAAATTCTGCTGATGGACGAACCGTTTTCGGCCCTTGACCCGCTGATCCGCTTGCAATTGCAGGATCAGTTCAAGGCGTTGGTGGCGCAGTTGCAGAAGACGACATTGTTTATCACTCACGATCTGGATGAGGCCATTCGCATCGGTCACCGGATTGCAATCATGAAAGACGGCGTGATCGTTCAGATCGGCACGCCGGAAGACATCGTCATGAACCCGGCGGACGACTATGTGCGCGAGTTTGTGCAGGGCATCTCCAAGCTCAAACTGGTCAAGGCGCATTCGATCATGGAACCCATGGAAAGCTATTCCGGCCCGACCGAGGGCGCGCCACGTGCAGACGAAGGGGCGGATCTGGATCAGTTGATCGACCTGGCCGTCAATACGGATATGCCAGTGATCATCACTGACGCGGGTGCCGATGTGGGCGTTGTGACCAAACCACGCCTGCTGCGCGGAATTCAGGGGGGCAAAAATGACTGATGCAACCACAGAGGTCAAAGTAACGGCGGCCTCAGATATCGAGGTCGACCGCGAGGCGCTGGACCAGTCCATTCACGATTTCGTCGGGCCGAGCGGTGATTACTATGTCAACGCGTTCCACAAAATCCATGATGCGACCAGCCCGGTTCCGAACACGTTCAACCTGTGGGCAGCGGTGCTTGGGCCTTTCTGGTCGGCGTCGCGTGCAATCTGGGGCATGTTCTGGACCTTCCTGATCCTGGAAATCATCGCGTGGGTTCAGATCGGACGTGGGGCCTGGGGCAATCCCGGGGCCGACCTGGCCGAGCGGGCCGAGCGCCAGCAGGCCCGCGCGAACGAGTTGCTGGAACGGGCTGGGGAAGCCACGGAAAAGGCCGACATAGACCGATTCACCAAACTGGCTGAAAACATCCAAAAGGCCGCCGATTCCAGCTTTGAAAAGGCTGCTGCTGCACAGTCCGAGGCTGTGGGTATTATGGTCACTGGCCTGCTGATGCTGCTGGTGTTCAAACTGGTGCAGGGATTTTACGCAGATCGGGTCTATGAAAAGCAGTATTCCAAATGGCGGACGGATCCGGCCAGTACGGAAAGCGGCCGTTCCACGCGCAACACAGTGATGGGTGCCATTCTGGTGGCCGCGATTGCGCCATTGATCGTCTATAAGTTCACGGTGAACGCTTCGTTGCCCTTGTTGGATGCCTTCCCCGAGGAACAGGTGTCCGAGATCATTTTGGGCCCGGGCGAGGGAACGCTGTTTTCTAACCTGGCCAGTTGGATGGAGGCGAGGATTGACGCCGCTGCCGCTGCTGGGGGAGACGTCTTTGACGGGATTGTCGCCGGTGTCCGTTCGGTTCTGGATGCGTTGACGGTGGCGTTGATCGGGTCGCCGTGGCCGGTTGTGATGCTGGTCATCTGCGTGACCGCATGGCGTGCGGCGGGTCCGCGCGTGGCGATCTTCACCGCGTCTTCGCTGGCCTATATCGCCTTGCTGGGCTACTGGGATGTGGCGATGGAGACAGTGGCCCTGGTTGGGGCTGCGGTGCTGCTGTGTGTTGTGTTCGGCATCCCGCTGGGCATCTGGTTTGGCAAGTCCAAACGCGCCTATCGAGCAGCGGAACCTGTGCTGGACTTGATGCAGACGCTTCCGGCCTTCGTCTATCTGATCCCGATCATTGCCTTCTTTGGCACGGGTAACCCGCCGGGCATTCTGGCCACGATAATCTTTGGCATGCCACCGGTGATCCGTCTGACTGCGCTGGGTATGCGCGGGGTTCCGGAAAGCATCAAGGAAGCGGCCGTCGCCTTTGGCGCGTCTAAATGGCAGTTGCTGAAAGATGTGGAAATCCCGCTGGCCTTGCCGTCCATCATGACCGGGGTGAACCAGACCATCCTGATGTGTCTGTCGATGGTGGTGATCATCTCGCTGATCGGCGGTGGTGGTTTGGGCAAGGAAATTCTTGAGGCGCTGCAATACGCCGCCAAGGGTCCGGGCCTGCTGGGCGGCTTTGCAATCCTGTTCCTGGCCATGGTCATGGACCGGATCGTGCAAGGGGCCTTCCGGCGAGAAGACGAGAAACTCTGAACATTCTCGCCCCCGGTTTCCGCCGGGGGCGTTTTTCTTTTACCGGGGACAACAATGACAGACCGTTATGAACAATCCATGATGGAAAACCTTTACTGGTGGGGGGTGCCCACCCTGTTCCGCTGCCCGAATGTCGGGCCTGAAGGGCAGGATATCGCGCTGGCTGGCGTGCCCCATTCCACCGGCAATGGCACGACCGAGCGGGATCAGCATCTCGGTCCGCGCGCCTTGCGCCATGTCTCGGCCGTGCAGCGCCGTGTTCATTCGCTGTTTGGGATCGATCCCTGGAACACTGCGCGGATTGCCGATGTGGGCGACGTGCCGTTCCCCAGGGCCAATGACAACGAGGACTGCATCGAGCGCATCACGCAGTTTTACAAAGATATCGATGCAGCTGGTGCGCGGCCTGTTTCGGTCGGTGGCGATCACTCCATTACGGGCGGGATCGTGCAAGCGCTGGGCCGGGGCAAGCTAGCGGGCGGTGAGCCGATTAGCTTTCTGCATCTGGACGCCCACACGGATGTGTTCACCAAGGTCGATCACTTTCTGGGTGCCAAGAAATCGGCGGCGCATTGGGGGGCTTATCTGGCCGATCAGGGGCAGGTCGACCCGACACGATCCATGCAGATCGGTCTTCGTGGCCATCCGCGCAGTCTGGATTGGCTGCAACCCTCATACGACTATGGGTATAACATCGTCACCATGCGCGAATTCCGCCAGCGCGGGCTTGCAGATGTGGTGGCACAGACCAAAGAGGTTCTGGGTGATCGCCCGGTCTATATCACCTTTGATCTGGATTGCCTCGACCCGACAGTTGCGCCTGCGGTGTCCAATCTGGAACCCGGCGAAAAGGGGTTCGACATTGACGAAGCCGTCGGCATTCTGCACGCCGCGCGAGGGTTGAACATTGTGGGCGGAGACGTCGTCTGCATGATGCCCACCAAGGACAGCCCCAACAACATCACCGCCCTGACAGCAGCAGCGGTGATGTTCGAGATGATCTCGATGATCGCTGAGAACGTCAGTGGGGCCTAAGGTCGCCGCGCATCCACTGCCTGCGCTAGCACGCAGAGCAGTTCGAACATCAGCGAAATACCAAGCCAGGCTGTGCCGCCCTCGGGATCGAAGGGCGGCGCGACCTCGACCAGATCGGCTCCGACCAGATTGACGCCAGCCATCTTGCGAATAACCTGCTGCGCCTGAAAACTGTTCGGTCCGCCGATTTCGGGCGTGCCGGTGCCGGGCGCGTAGGTCGGGTCGACGAAGTCGATGTCATAAGTGCAATAGGTCGGTGCCGTTCCGACAATACTACGCACTTCGGTCATGACGTCGTCGATGCCGCGATCGAACAGTTCCTCGATGCGGATGATGCGGATGCCCTGCGCCTCGCCCCATTCGATGTCTTCCGTGTTATAGGCGGTACCGCGAATGCCGACCTGAACAAAGCGCTTCGGATCAACCAGCCCTTCTTCGACAGCGCGGCGGAAGGGTGTGCCGTGGGTGAACTTGTGACCACCGAAATAGGTGTCGAACAGGTCGGTATGGCTGTCGAACTGGATCAGGCCAAGCGGGCCGGATATGGCCAGCGCGCGCAGGACGGGCAGGGTGGTCAGGTGATCCCCTCCAGCGGTCAGAGGGGTGATGCCGCGATCCTGCAAATCCGAGTAGAACGCGGTCACCCGCTCCAGCGTATCCCCGATATCCACCGGGTTCGGCGCGACGTCGCCGAGATCGGCGCAATTGACCATTGAGAATGGCGCGACCCCGGTCACCGGGTTCATCGCGCGGATCATTGTCGAGAAATCCCGCAGCTGACGCGGACCATGCCGCGCGCCTGGGCGGTTGGTGGTGCCGCCATCCCAAGGAATGCCAACAAGACCCAGTTCAACCTCGGCAATGCGGTCGTGATCCAGTGTCATGCTGGGCAGCCGCATGAAGGTGGGAATGCCGGCGAACCGGGCAAGCTCCATCGCCGAGACCGGCTGGAAAAACGAATTGGTCATGAGGTCCCCATTCTCTGTCGGTTGTGGGTGAGCCTAGCGGCAGAATTGTCGATTGAAAATGGTCTGGCGCGATCAGATCAGAATGCGAAAGCGTTTGCGGATTTCGGCATCCTGAGCGTCGGTCAGATACTTCGGATGATGCGTGGCCAACACCTCTTTGGCCTTTTCGCGTGCCGCCGACCAAGCGTCTGGTGCGCCTTCTTCCTGCCACGTGCGCGGCTCGTTCCTATCGGCCAGGTCCGGGTAGAAGTAATCCCGCTCCATCGCCGCGTACGTATGCGAACTGCCCAGAAAATGACCGTCTCCCAGAACCGAATGGCAGATCGCGTCGAAGCCCAGGTTTTCCTCAGTCACTTCGATCCCACGCAACGCCCGGTAGGTGTGCGAGTGCATTTCGTTATCCAACACAAAAGCCTCGAAACTGACACCCAATAGCGAGGCAGTCATGCCCGAGCTTTCATAGATCAGGTTGCCCCCGGCCAGTGCGGCAGCCAGCGATGTCATCCCCTTTTCCGCGCCGTATTGCGCGTCGATGGCCTTTGCGTCGGCCATCGACGCCGCGACACCCGAGGGCAGACCCAGCCAGTTTGTGATCTGCGCCGAAGCGGCGTTCAGGATGGCGGTTTCACCGCTGCCCCCGGCAAACGAGCCGGTGCGCAGGTCCACGATGAAGGGCCAGTTGGAGAACACCATGGGAAAGCCGGGTTGGATCGCGTTGACCATTACTAGGCTGGCCAATGTCTCAGCTAATGATTGCGCCAGAAACCCCGCGAGGGTTGCTGGCGCCGTTGCACCCGCTTGTGCTGCGGTGATGCAGGACATGGGGATGTTGTTGGCGATACATTCGTAGACCACGTCCACAGCATCTTCGCCGTAACGCAGCGGAGATATTACCGGGCTGATATGGGCCTTCAGAAAGGGGCGTTTTGCGAACTCACCCGGCCCGCCGGCCACGATATCCAGCATCTCGACAATCGGGGCGACATTCTCGGCCAGCGTGAATGAAGTTGCCACTGGTTTGGTCGTGTTGCGCACCAGTGCATAGACTGTGTTGATGTCCAGATCGCGCACATCCGGCAGGTCGGTTGCCACACAACAGCGAGTGAACCAGCTGACATTGGCCAACGTGTCCTGCAACCGCGCGAAATCATGCAGATCAGCCAATGTCGACGGGCGGTACAGACTGGTATCCATGTCCAGGGTCTGTACGGCGGCCCCTCCGGTGCCAAAGAACACGCGGTCGCCGCCAACCTGAATGGATCGGGTTTCGTCCCGACCGTGGAAGGTGAATGTCTTGGCAGCGCCCTGGATTACGCGCTCTACCATTTCACGTGGAAACACCAACCGACCCTGTTCACCCGGCTGCGCGCCAGCCGCCCGCAGATCTGTGGCCAGCCGATCCGGCACCTCGCCCATGCCCAATGTTTCCAGCAGGCGCAGGGCGGTGTCGTAGATTTGTGTGATCTCGGGCTGCGTCAATGGCTTGAACGCGCCGCCTTTTTGACCGGGCGGACAGGGATCGATCAGAGGCTTGGCCGCGCGCTGCGCATGCCGGGCCCGCCGACCGCTTCGTTTGGCACCTTCCGAGGACATCCCTTTCCTTTCCCGCGCGTCTTTCGGAAACCCTAATCGGCAAATCCAGTTTGCAGCAAAGGGGAATTGCGAATTTCAAAATCCTCAATCGCAGTTTCGATTTTTCAATACAGTCGATGCCTCTGTTGTCGGCTCAGCCCTTTTTTCCGCAAAACTTGTCGTGGACAAGAGGGAGCAGAGCCATGAAGTCGCGCACCAAGGTCGTTGTCATCGGCGGCGGGATCGCCGGATGTTCAACGCTGTACCACCTGACGCAAGAAGGTTGGGCGGACGTGGTTTTGGTCGAGCGGAACGAGCTGACCTCGGGCACGACATGGCATTCGGCGGCACAGGTGACGAATTTCGGCATGAACCAGACAATGGTTGGTCTGAAATCTCATTCGATCCGGTTGTACAAGGAACTGGCCGAGGACCCGGATTATCCGATCAACTATCATCATGGCGATGGTGGTATCCGTCTGGCCAACACGCAGGCGCAGATGCATGGCTATCGCCATTTCGCATCGATGGCACGCGGGATGGATGTGGAATTCGAAGTGATCGACGCCGAGGAATGCGCCCGCCGCCACCCTTTGATCTCGACCGAGAACCTGATTGGCGGGCTGTGGGATCCCATGGATGGAGACATCGACCCGGCCCAGCTGTGTCAGGCGCTGGCGCGCCGGGCGCGCAAAGCCGGGGCTGAGGTCTATCGCAACACCCCCGTTACGGCCTTGACACAACACAGCGACGACACTTGGACCGTGCATACCGAACATGGCGACATCGACTGCGATGTTGTGGTGAATGCCTGCGGCTACAGGGTTAACGAGGTTGGCGCGATGATGGGGGTTCACCATCCGGTCGCGTCGATGGAGCATCAGTATTTCCTGACCGAAGAAATCCCCGCCATCCGGGACGCAGGACACCGTATGCCTCTGCTGCGCTGCCCGATCAGCGACTATTACTGCCGACAGGAAAAAAACGGACTGCTGCTGGGGTTTTATGAGCAGGGTTGCAAGACCTGGGGGATGGACGGGATCGACCCAAACTTTGTCAACGCCTTGTGCCCGGATGATCTGGACCGGGTGACTGACGTGCTCGAAGGCGCGTTTGCCCGAATGCCCGCACTGATGGAGGTCGGGGTCCACACGATTGTCAACGGGCCGATCACTTATACCATTGACGGCGCGCCTTTAGTTGGGCCGATCCCCGGCAAACGCAATGCGTTCTGTATCATCGGGTTGCGTGCGGGGTTGGGCGAAGGCGGTGGCCATGGCTGGTTGCTGGCCCAGCAGATCGTGCATGGAGAGGCCTGTTATGACACTTGGTGTCTGGACCCGCGCCGGTTCACGGGTCATGCGAATGTGGAACTCACGGCGCTGAAAGCAATTGAAGACTATCAGAACGAATTCCGGTTTCACTTCCCCCATGAACACCGCCCTGCCGGACGACCGGCCAAGACGACGCCGTTAACGCCGGTGTTGGCGGCAGAAGGGGCGGAATTCACCGTGGTCAACGGGTGGGAAAGGGTGGAGTACATCAAGCCTTCCCCCAGCTTTTCTCCGACGCTTAGTTTCGATTTTGACGAAACCTTTGATCTGGTCGCGGCTGAGGTGGCAAATGTGCAAACCGGCGTCGGGTTGGCCGAGGTGAATGGTTTCAACCGGATCGAAATCACGGGTGCGGATCGGCATGCCTTTCTGGACCGGATGTTCTGCGGCGCCGTCACCCGGCGCGAGGGCCGGGTGGGGCTGGGGTATTTGTTGAACCATCACGGCATGGTCAAGGCCGAGGCGACCGTTACCAACCTGCCCGCCAGCGATCGGGGCCCCGCCCGTCTGTGGTATGGCTCGGCCGCCGCCAGTGAATTTCACGATATGGATTGGCTGGCACAGCATGTTAGGGCTAGCGAGGACGTTCAGCTGCGCAGCCTGACTAGTGATCAGACCATTCTGGTGCTTGCTGGCCCGAAAGCCCGCGATGTACTGTCTGCCTGCGCACGTGGCGATTGGTCCGCTTCGGCGTTTCCGTGGCTCAGCGTGCGGGAATGTTTTGTCGGAATCGCCCCGGCGATGGTTATGGGTATCAGTTTCTCGGGTGAGCTGGCCTATGAAATCCACGTGCCCAACGCCTCGCTTTATGCAGCCTATCTGGCATTGCGTCAGGCCGGGGACGCGTACGGGTTGAAACTGTTCGGCGCGCGGGCAGTGGAATCCATGCGCATGGAGAAGAGCTTTCTACATTGGAAGGCCGATCTGATCACCGAATTTGATCCGTTTGAGACGGGGCTGGATCGCTTTGTGAAGCTGAACAAGGGTGAATTTATCGGGCGCGACGCATTACTAAAACGGCAGGCAGAGGGCGCGCGCAAAAAACTGGTTGCTCTGCAGGTCCACGCAACACAACAGCCTGCGCATCCCGGCGCGTCATTGATGCAAGGTGAGCGTGTTGTGGGCACAATTACCTCGGGCGATTGGGGGCACCGCACCGGGCTCAATCTGGCACATGGGTTTGTCGATCCCGAACTGGCCGATTTCGGGGCTGAAATGGAGCTGGATTCCTGCGGTCATCGCGTGCGCGCTACGGTCATACCGCCGTCACCTTACGATCCGGGATTCGAGCGGATGCGAGAGTAATTCCAGCCCGTCAGTCGACTTCACCATTGCCGCCAGCGCAAAACTTTGCTTGGGTTCGTTTCGAAGAAATCGAAACAATGGGTGTTTGCGGTGTCGAAATCTCTGAGCCTTCGTTGGCTGGAAGTCTTCCGGCTGGTGGCCAAATCAGGGTCGATCCAACAGGTCGCATCCGAGACGGGGCTGTCGATCAGCACCGTCTCGAACCACCTGCGTAGCCTTGAGGGCGCGCTGGGCGTCGATCTGGTCGATCACGGGCGTCGCCCAATGGGTCTGACTCCTGCGGGTGAGGTTTTTGCGCGATATGTTCGCGATGGGCTGACTGTGCTGAAACGGGGCGAGGCTGAAATCCGATCCGGCAACTGGCAGCATGCAACAGACCTGCGGCTGGCCCTGATCGACGATTTCGACAATCAGATCGCGCCTGATTTATTCCGCTTTCTGGCTCAGGCCCTGCCGCGATGCAGTTTCCGCCATTATACGCGCCCTAGTCACGAGATCATCGCCAACCTGCAAGAGCATAAACTGGACGCTGGCGTCGCGACGCGGCCTTCGGAACGGACGGAAGGGCTGATCGAATACCCGCTGATGCGCGATCCGTTTATTGTGATCCTGCCCATTGGATATCAGGGTACACCCGAAGATCTGCTTACGCCTGATGCAGAGTTGCCTCTGCTGCGCTATTCACGCGACCTTATGATCGGCAAACAGATCGAGATTCAGCTGACCCGCAGCAAATACAACCTGCCCAACCGGTTCGAATTGGAATGCAATCACTCGATCATCGGGCTGGTTGCCGAGGGTAGCGGCTGGGCAATTACGACCGCCGCCTGTTTCCATCGCGCTCAGAGGTTCCACGACAGTCTTAGGGCGATCCCGTTTCCGGGGCGGAACTTTGTGCGCACCGTGTCGCTGTTCACAACCGAGGTGTATCCCGAAACAACCTCGAAACTTATCCAAAAGGTAATGGCTACGCTGATACGGCAGCATTTCACCGACCCCATGAGTGCGAGCCATGCCTGGCTAAAAGACGATTTCCGCACCATGGAGGCCGAAGCCGCCTAGCTGTCAGCAGGCGGCCCGAGGGATTGGCCCACTACGATATGTGTGTCCAGCCGCTTACCGCTGCCACCTGCCTTGTTTTCAAGCATTCCGATCAGCTCTGATGCTGCCCTGCGGCCCATTTCCCGGTGCGGGACGTGTACGGTTGTCAGGCGGGGCGTGACAATCCGGGCCAGCTCGATATCGTCAAATCCGGTGATGGAGACGTCCCCGGGCACACTCAATCCCATTTCCTGCGCCCGATGCAGGGCGCCCACGGCCAAAACATCGTTGCCGCACAGGATCGCGGTGGGCGGCATATCCTGCGCCATCAAGCCCGAGAAAGCCGCGGCCCCGTTTTCAATCTCATAAGGGGTTTCGATGATAGTCAGGTCTGACAATGTCAGATCATTCTGTCTGACCGCATCCTGTACACCTTCGATCCGCAGGCGAGCGCGATCATTGCCTGCGCTGATGCCTGAAATCACGCCGATCCTTCTGTGGCCCAAACCGATCACACGGTTTGCCAGTTCGGCCATTGCCGCACGGTTGTCAAAGCCGATACAGGGAAGCTGCCCATCGGGCAGGTATGACCAAGCGACCAAAGTTGGAATTTTCCATCGCTCAAGGTTTTCGTAAATCTGCGGTTTGCGATCATGTCCGATCAACAGCAAGCCGTCCGCGCCACGCGCGACCAGCGTTCGGATCTGCTCTTCCTCGATCTCCGGTTTGTAGGCCGAACTTGAGACCAGCAGCGTATATCCGTGCTGGTGCAATTCTTCCTGAAACGCCTGCAGGCCACGGGCGAAGATGGCGTTCTCCATCGTCGGAATAATCGCACCAATCGTCGAGGACCGCTTGGCTGCCATCACGCGCGCAGCAAAGTTTGGCACGTAACCCAGCGCGTCTACAGCTGACTGAACGCGCTGGCGCGTCGCCTTGACCACCTGATCTGGGTTATTGAGGCAACGTGATACGGTTGCGGTCGAAACGCCAGCCAGTTTGGCCACATCATCCAATGTTGGCGCCGATCCAAGTTTCGACATTTTCAAATCCGCCATTCACTTTTGCCAATAAGTCTAAACTTAACCGGGTCGCAAGGAAAGCTGTTATGTAAGCGCTTGCATTTTTCATGTAAGCGCTTACAAATGAGGCCGGACCGATTCCAAAGGGAGTCCTGAGAAATGTTTCTGACCGCATCCATCATCGTGTTCGTCATCTATTTTGCGAACGTTGCCATGGGGGCATTTGCGGGCAGCGCGTTTCTTGGGGACGTAGGAGAGATGTTGGTCCTGTTCGCGGCGTCGATCCTGTTCGTTGTCGCAATTCTGAAAAGGGAAGCTGACCGCGACGCAGAAAGCGACGGCTGACTTTTTTGCTTGGGAGGGCAATTGATGAACAACGACAGAAAAGAACTGGCCTCGGCAGAGCGCCGCAATTTCCTAAAGCTTAGCGCAGGTGGTGCCTTCACCGCCGCACTGGTCGCTGGTGCGGGTGGCGTCCTGTGGTCGTCCGAGGCCGCAGCGCAGACCGCCAAAGAGGAGAAAGATCGCGAGAACGCGGCAGAGCATGTGATGACAATCGCCACGGCCTACGTGCTGGGCGCATCACGCAGCTATCCGATCATGCAGCTGGACCTGAAGGAAAACATCCAGAATGCGACCAATGGCAAGGTTTATGTGAAACTGGCGCCGGGTGGTCAGCTGGGTGCGGGCGGATCACTGGTGCAGAAAGTGCAAGGCGGCACCATTCAGGCCGCGCAGCATTCGCTGTCGAACTTCGCGCCTTTTGCGTCCACGGTTGACCTGATCAACATGCCCTATCTGTGCGGCTCGAACCAACGCTTCACCAATCTGGTGCATTCCGACACCTGGAAAAATGAGGTTCACCCAAAGGTCGAGGCCGCAGGTTTCAAGGCGCTGTTCTATGTGGTGATCGACCCGCGCGTCGTTGCGGTGCGTCAGGGCGGCAATCCAATCGTCACGCCGGGCGATATGAGCGGTGTCAAGTTCCGCGTGCCGGGCTCGAAGATGTTGCAGCAATATTACCGGATGGTTGGCGCGAATCCGACGCCGGTGGCTTGGGGTGAAACGCCGTCGGCGATCAAACAGGGCGTGGCCGATGCGCTCGATCCGTCGGTTGGGGCGCTTTACGTATTTGGGTTCAAGGACATCCTCAGCAACGTGACCTTTACGCAGGCAGTGCCGGACAGTCAGGTTTATTCCTGTAACCTGGAATGGTTCAACTCGATGCCTGCGGATGTGCAGGAAGGCATCATGTGGGGGGCGGAAATGACCAGCCACCAGAACCTGTCCAAAGTACCCTCGGCCCGCGCCTTTGCCATGGCTGAACTGAACAAGGCCGGTGTGCAATTCCAGTCGCTGACAGATGATCAGTTGGCCGAGTGGAAAGATGTCGGTGGCTATCAGCGGTCGGAATGGGATCCGTTCAAGACCGAGTTGGCCGGATCAATGGACAATTTTGAAAAGCTGGTCGAAGCGGCCGGAACGCAGGGCAAATACTACGTCCACGACGCGTAATACCAAGCCGACGGGCGCAGCCAACGTGCCCGCTATCATCCTTAGCAGTCAGGCCGAAACCGGCCCGTAACAGAAGGCCAACGCCTGACTGCTCTTTTGTCGAGGGATACGATGACCGTTCTTCAAAACATAGACCGCAACGCCGAACGCTGGCTGCTGCTGGTGTTCTACGTGATGCTGGTGATTACGATGGCCATCGAGGTTCTGCGGCGAGAGATTTTCGCGTTTTCCTCGATCTGGGGTGAGGAAATCGTTCGCTATTCCTTCATTTACCTTGCGTGGATCGGGGCTGCGGCTGCGGTCCGGGAACGCGCCCATATCCGCATCGACGTAATCATGCATTACTTGCCGCAACGACCCAAAGCGCTGTTGTATATATTCGGCGACCTGGTGATGTTCGTCGTGGCGATCATTGCACTTTACTGGTCGTTCGAGGCGGTCCACGTTTCGGCCAAGTTCGGCTCGGTGACGGACGGGCTGCGAGTGTCCAAGGTGTGGTTCCTGATGGCGGTGCCCACCGGATTCGCGCTGATGATCTGGCGTCTGATCCAATCCTTCCTGCGTGATTTGAAATCCCTTCGTGACGGCACGCCCGTTTTCGAAGGCGACAAGCTGTTTGACTGAGGAGAAACAGGATGCTCTGGAATTCCCTCAATCAAACCGTTGAGCTGGGCTGGGATTTTTATCTGCCTGTAATCATGTTCGTGGGCCTGATCGCGCTTGCGGTTCCGGTATGGGCCGCGATTGGTACGGCTGCGATTGTCATGCTGATTATGTCGGGCGACCTGCCGCTCAGCCTTGTTGGCGAAAGCCTGTTCACCGGCATCGACGCTTTTGCGCTGACCGCCGTGCCGCTGTTTATCCTGACCGGCGACGTGCTGGTGCGCACTGGGCTATCGCGCAAGTTTCTGGATGTAGCCGAGGCGCTGACCTGTTTCGCCAAGGGCGGTTTCGGATCCGCCACCGTTTTGGTCTGCGGCATGTTCGCGGCCATTTCCGGCTCGGACGCGGCGGGGGCTGCCGCAGTGGGCCGCATGACCATCAACCGGCTGGTCGAAAGTGGTTATCCGCGCCCCTATGCCTGCGCGCTGGTGGCCGCCGGTGCCTGTACTGGGATCCTGATCCCGCCGTCCATCGCCTATATCATCATCGGCCTTGTTCTGGGTATTTCTGCCTCGACCCTGTTCTTGGCGGCGTTGATCCCCGGTTTGGCCATTCTGGTGTCGATTCTGGTCACCAACATCATCATGAATCGCCTCTATGCCTATGAGGGCGGCGGCATGATGACTATGGGCGAATGGCTGGCCAATCTAGGCAAAGCGCTGAAATCCGGCTGGTACGCCTTTATCGTGCCAGGCATTATCTTTTATGGTATCTTCTCGGGGCGTCTGACTCCGACGGAGGCCGGCGCCACCGCCGTTGTTGTCACTATCATCATGGGCTTTATCCTGCGTACGCTGACGCTGGCCGATTTCCCCTCAATGCTGGTCAGTTCCGCCAAGGTGAACGGCGTTATCCTGCCCATCATCGCCTTCTCCGCTCCCTTAGCCGAGGCGCTGGCGATCATGGGTGTGCCGCAGGGGTTCGTGGCCTCGATCACATCGTTGACCGATGACCCCTATCTGCTGATCCTGCTGATGATCGGCATCCTGATTGCCGCTGGATGTGTCATGGAAACGACACCGAATATCGTCATCCTTGCCCCCATCCTCAAGCCGTTGGCGGACAATATCGGCATGAACGAAATTCAGTTCTGTATCATGATGATCACCGCGTTGGGTGTGGGTTTCATTACCCCGCCTCTGGGCCTGAACCTGTTTGTCGTATCTGGCATTACAGGCGAGTCCATTCTGAAGATTGCCGCCCGTGCTGTGCCTTTCGTATTAACGATGCTTATCGTGGTTTTGCTGATCGCGTATGTCCCGGCGGTGTCGACCACTTTGCTACCTGAAATCTACCAATAGGACTTGCTGACTATGCCTCGTGACTATCTGAAAAAGGCGACGCTGACCCCTGAATCTCATGCGTCCGAAGTGCATGAAACGGTCAAGACCATCCTTGCCGATATCGAGGCAGGTGGCGACGCCAAGGCCATGGAATATGCCGCCAAGTTCGACAAATTCGACGGCAATGTCCTAATGACTCAAGACGAGATTGACGCCGCCATCGCGCTGGTGCCGGAAAAACTGAAGGCTGACATCCGATTTGCCCATGATAACGTGCGCCGCTTTGCGGAAACGCAAAAGGCAACCGTGTCCGATGTTCAGATGGAGATCGTGCCGGGTTTCGTCGCTGGCCAAAAGGCGATCCCGGTGGATGCGGCGGGATGCTATGTGCCTGGTGGCCGGTACAGCCATATCGCCAGCGCGATCATGACGGTCACGACGGCCAAGGTTGCCGGGTGCCGCCATATCACGGCCTGTTCCCCTCCGCGTCCCGGCGCAGGGGTTGCCCCGGCGATTGTTTATGCGGCGCATATCTGCGGGGCCGACAGCATTCTGGCCATGGGCGGCGTGCAGGGTGTGGCCGCGATGACCTATGGCCTGTTCGGATTGCCGCGCGCCAATATCCTGGTTGGTCCTGGCAATCAGTTTGTCGCCGAAGCCAAACGTATCTTGTACGGCAAGGTCGGCATCGACATGATCGCAGGGCCTACTGACAGCCTGATCCTTGCCGACAGTTCATCCGATGCGCATGTGGTTGCGACCGATTTGGTCTCTCAGGCTGAACACGGCTACAACTCGCCGGTTTGGTTGGTCACTGATGATCGTGCCTTGGCCGAAAAAGTGATGGAACTGGTGCCAACGCTTATCGAAGACCTGCCGGAACTGAATCGCGAAAACGCCTCGGCCGCGTGGCGTGACTATGCCGAGGTGATCGTTTGTTCGGATCGTGAAGAAATGGCGGCCTGTTCGGACGAATACGCGCCCGAGCATCTGACCGTTCAGGCTGAAGATCTGGATTGGTGGCTGAATCGGCTGACCTGCTATGGCTCGTTGTTTCTGGGTGAGGAAACGACGGTTTCTTACGGCGATAAAGCGACCGGAACCAACCATGTGCTACCGACATCCGGCGCGGCCAGCTATACCGGCGGGCTGAGTGTTCACAAGTACATGAAAATCGTCACCTGGCAGAGGGCCACGCGCGAAGGTTCAAAGCCCATTGCTGTGGCAACTGCCCGGATTTCCCGCCTGGAAGGGATGGAGGGGCACGCCCGGGCGGCAGATGTTCGTCTGGCCAAGTATTTTCCTGATGAACAGTTTGACCTGACCTCAGATGGATGACCCCCGATCTCTCTTTGATCTGACGGGGCAGGTGGCCTGCGTGACCGGGGCCAGTTCGGGGCTTGGTCGCCGGGTGGCGGTTGTTCTGGCTGCTGCCGGTGCTCAGGTGGTTGGCGTGGCCCGCCGGGCCGAGGCACTGTCAGATTTGAAACGCGAAATCGGTGAGCGTGCCGAAACCGTGGTTGCCGATGTGGCCGATCGATCGGTAACAGGGGCGTTGGTGGAACAGATAGGCTCGAAATTCGGATCGCCGGACATTGTTATTCACGCGGCCGGGGTAAACACGCGCGAAGCAGCGGATGATGTCACCGCCGAAGGTTGGGATGCCACGCTCGCGCTGAACCTCAGCGCGCCGTTTTTCCTGAGCCAGGCGATGGTGCCTGCCATGAAGAAACGCGGTTGGGGACGGATTGTGAATTTCGCCTCGCTGCAAACCACACGGGCTTTTCCGGGGGGCATTGGTTATGGTGCAACCAAGGCCGGGATCGGGCAACTGACCCGCGCCATGGCCGAGGCCTGGTCGCCGCACGGGATCACCGCCAACGCCATCGGGCCGGGATTCTTCCCGACCGAACTGACCCAAGCCGTGTTCGATGATCCCGAACGTGCCGCTCGCAACGCGGCTCAGACTTGTACCCAGCGCAACGGGCGGGTTGAGGATATCGACGGGCCGATCCTGTTTTTGTGCTCGAAGGCCTCGGATTACGTCACCGGGCAGGTGCTGATGGTTGACGGAGGGTTTACGGCGAAATGAAAGCTCTGGTCTATGAAGGTGTAGAACAAGTGGCCTTTCGGGATGTCCCGGATGCTGCGCCGCGGGAAGCCGAACATCTTATCCGGATCGAGGCCGCCGGCATCTGCGGATCGGACATGCACGCCTATCTGGGCCACGATGCACGCCGCCCGGCACCCTTGATCCTTGGGCACGAGGCCGCAGGCACGATTGTAGGCGGCCCACGCGATGGCGCGCGCGTCACCATCAACCCGCTGGTGAGTTGTAGCAAGTGCAGCGCGTGCAAGTCGGGGCGCGAGAACCTGTGCGCCAACCGTCAGATCATTTCAATGCCACCGCGTGAAGGGGCCTTTGCCCAATATGTCGCCATGCCCGCCAGCAATCTGGTCGAAGTACCGGCACATGTGAGCTTTGCAATGGCTGCGCTGGCCGAGCCTCTGGCGGTCAGTTGGCACGCGGTCCGGCTGGGCCTTGAGGCGCTGCATCCCACGATGGATCGCAAAGCGTTGGTGATTGGCGGCGGCGCCATCGGTGTGGCCGCAGCGCTGGCATTGTCTGCGATGGATGTTGATGATGTGGTTATCGTTGAACCCAGCGACGGACGGCGCGCATATTTGCAGAGCACTGGTGCGTTCAACGTGGTCAAAGAGACGATGCAAGACTTCCCCCTTGTGATCGACGCGGTCGGTTTTGCTGCCACTAGGTCCATGGCCTCAACGATAGTTCAGCCGGGCGGGGTAATTGCCCATGTCGGGCTGGGCGAAGACGCCGGAGGGCTGGATATACGCCGCATGACCTTGCAGGAAATCACTTTTATCGGCACCTATACATATACGGCCGAGGATTTCCGGCAAACCGCGCAGGCCATTTTTGATGGCCGATTGGGTGGTTTGGATTGGGTTGAAGAACGGGCTCTTTCTGAAGGCGCCGAGGCGTTTCGTGACTTGCGCAATGGGGTCGTTGCGGCACCGAAAATCATCCTCATGCCGTGGGCATAGGCCCGGAAGAAACGGAGGGATTCATGTATAAGAAAATTCTGGTTCCAATGGCGTTGGATCACGATATTTCGCAACACACGCTAGAGGTCGCCCGCGCGCTGACCGCCGAGGGTGGCGAGATCGTCGCGCTGCACGTCTATGAGATGCCACAGGGTTCGGTCAGTGCCTATCTGGACAAAGAGATGGTCGCGGAAGGCTTTCGGGCCGCTGCCAGAGTATTGAAAGAAAAGACTGAGGATCTTGAGGGCATCCAGCCCGAGATCGTCAAGGGCCACACCGCCCGGAGCATCATTGACTATGCCAACAGCAATAATTTTGACTGCATCGTCATCGGTTCGCACAAGCCGGGCCTCAGCGACTATTTTCTGGGATCGACCGCGTCGCGCGTCGTCCGTCATGCCGGATGTGCGGTGCATGTGCATCGTGGCATCTGAACCATCAATCGCGCCCCGGGCGCCCCAAACAGGACTGACAGACCGGAAATGAACATAGACAAGAAGATCACTGACGATCTGGTGGCGAACGATATTTCGTTTGTAACCACCGTCCCGTGTAAGCAGCTTGCTGGCGTGATCGAGGAGATCGACGCGCGGGACGAGATTTTCCACATCCCGTCAAACAAGGAAGACGAAGGGATGGGCCTGTGCGCAGGCGCGTGGATGGGCGGTAAGCGTCCGGCCATCATCATGCAGAACACGGCGATTGGAGTGACCATCAACACGCTGGCAACGCTGATCCAGTATTATCGCATGCCGCTGCCCATGCTGATCTCGTATCGTGGAGAGCTGCGCGAGCCCGTGGCCTGCCAGGTCGAGATGGCTGTGCACACCAAAGCCTTGCTGGCGCAGATGAACATCCCGACCTACCACTTTCACCATCAGGCGGATGTCGAGGAACTGGATGCGATCCTGAAATACACCTTCATGTGCAACAAGCCGGTCGCAATCCTGACCGATGCCAATTTCTGGGGAGGCTACGGCGACCAATGATCCGTTCTGAGATTCTGAAAGAAATCGCCCCGATCCTGCGTGATCAACTGGTTGTCTGCAACATCGGTATCCCCAGCCAGGAACTGCACGCCATCGATGATCAGCCGACCAATTTCTATATGCTGGGCACGATGGGGCTGGCCTCATCCATCGGTCTTGGGCTGTCGCTGTCGCAGCCGAAGCCGGTGATCGTTATTGACGGGGATGGTTCGATACTGACCAATCTTGGCACGCTGCCGACCATCGCCAACAACGTGGCCGATAACTATATCCTGCTGATCGTCGACAATGGCTCTTATGGCTCAACCGGGGATCAACCGACCTATGCGGGGCAGAAAACTTCTCTGGCGAAAATGGCCGAGGCTGCCGGGTGCGAACGTGTGATCGAATGCCAGGCCGAAGATACAGGCCGTGTGCTGCAAGAGGCGCTGGATGCCAAACAGATGACCATCATTGTCAGCAAATGCGAAAGCGGGAATGCCAAGATGCCTGTCATCACAATGGATCCGGTAGTCATCCGTGACCGCTTTATGAAGGCCGTTCAGGCTTGATCCCAAGCAACGCGATCCACAGCGCAGAAGACGCCCGCCGCATTTCGCGGCGGCGTCTGCCGTGGATGGTATTCGACTACATTGACGGCGCGGCGGGGCTTGGAACCGGCGCGGCTCGCAACCGTGCCGCCCTGGACGCTATGACAATACGCCCGCGGGTGTTGCGGGACGTCAGCGAACGGTCTCTGGCGACCGAAGTCTTCGGCCAGCCCACACAACGCCCCTTCGGCATCGCGCCAATGGGCATGTGTAACCTGTCCGCACCCGGGGCTGATCTGATGCTGGCCCGCCTGGCTGCGCAGTATTCGGTACCGTTGGGCGTGTCCACGGTCGCTTCGACGTCGATGGAGGAGATTGTTGTCGAAGCCGAAGGCAACGCCTGGTTCCAGCTTTATTTCAGCGGCGACGGCTCGGGCACTTTCAAGCTGGTCGATCGCGCCCGAGCTGCAGGTTACGAGACGCTGGTGCTGACCGTGGATGTTCCCGAGGTCGGGCGGCGCCCGCGCGAGCTGCGCCATGGGTTCAAGATGCCCTTTCGGATCGGCCCACGCCAATTCGTGGACTTTGCCCTGCATCCGAAGTGGTCCCTTTCAACCCTGATGGCAGGTAAACCTCAGATGGCGAACTTTCTGACTGAGGGTTACGAGTTCGACCGCACCGAAAGCCGCGCAAAGGCAACATGGGAGACGCTGGCCCGTCTGCGCGATCAATGGGAGGGCAAGCTGGTCGTCAAAGGGGTGCTAGACCCCGAGGATGCGCTGGCCGTGAAAGCAGCGGGCGCTGATGCCCTTCAGGTCTCAAGCCATGGCGCGCGGCAGCTGGACAGCGCCCCGGCGGCGATTGAAGCGCTGCGAGAGATCCGCACCGCCGTGGGCGACGAATACCCGTTGTTCTATGACAGCGGGTTGCAGTCCGGTGAGGACGCCATAAAGGCCCTATCCGCGGGTGCGGATTATGTGTTCTTTGGCCGCATCCTGCAATTTGCCATGGCCGCCGCAGGCGAGGCGGGCCTGCAGCAGCTTTGGGATGTGTTGAGCGAAGAATTCAGCATCACCATGGCCCAAATCGGAGTGACATCCGTTGGTGAACTGAAGGATTGACCGCTCGGATCACCTTTCGCGTTCCAATAGCTGTCCGTACCCGGGGATGGGTTCATCGATATTCAACAGTTGCAACGCCTGAAACAGCATCGCCTGGTTTGAGCTGATCACCGGTTTCCCAACCACGTCTTCCAGCCGGGCTATGACCTCGACGCTGCGCATGTCGGTGCAGGACAGAACCAGCGCGTCGGCCTCGGGGTGATCAGCCCCGCGGCCCAGTTCGAATACGGCATCCGGCTCTAACGCCCCCTGGCCTTCATTGCCAAGCGGTTCAGACACTTCCGAGCGTTGGATCGTGTCCACCCCCAGCTTGCCCAGAAAAGCAATCGCCATGTCGTTGATCGCCGGAACATAGGGCGAGGCGAAACCGATACGCTTGGCCCCCAGGGTGGACAACGCATGCACCAACGCCCCCGCTGCGGTCACCGTCTTGGCCCCGCTATCGGCGCTGATGCGGTTGGCCAGATCTCGGTCGAACTCGGGGCCATGAGTCAGTGTGGCCGAGGTGCATCCATAAAAGACAACGTCCGGCTTGGTTCCCATCAACAGGCGCAAAGGCTCATCCAAGTCGGCGGCCCCTAGATCGTGCATCTGGGATTCGTCGGGGATTTCATCCTCGTCATACCCACCCAATCGGGCTACGTGCAGTGAAACGCCTGCCGGGGACATCAGGGCCAGGTCAGGCTCAAAATTGGTGTTGGTGAAGGGCACCAGCAGACCGAACCGGGCCCGCCCTCTGGAAGCTGTCATATCTGTTCTTCCTGTTTCCATTGCGTCAGGATTTCTATCGCTTTGACCATCGCCGCCTGCGGACCGACGGTCATGCGCAGGGTATGAGGCAGGCCCGCGCCGCCTTGTGGGCGCAGGAATACGCCCTCGGACCGCAACCTTTGGTCCGCGCTTGCTGCGGCTTCGGTGCTGCCCATGTTGAGCAGCACAAAGTTGGTGAAACTGGGATAAGGCGCGAACCCAGCCTGTTTCAACTGGGCCGTTGCCTGATCCCGCAAGCTTGCGGTGATCTCGCAGGTTTCGCGCATATAGGCATCGTCCCGCGCGGCTGCCGCGGCAGCTATTTGGGCGCTGGCCGGGACGTTGTTCGGGTTCATCACTTTACGCAACTCTCCGGCGATGGCAGGTGGGAACAGACCCCACCCGACGCGATACCCCGCCATGCCGTATGCTTTTGAAAACGTGCGTAAAACAACTGTGTTTCCGCCCTGAACCAGATCGAAACACCGCTCGCCCAGGTGATCAGAAAATTCGCCATACGCTTCATCGATCACCAACACGATGTCAGGCCGCAGGCCCTGACGCAGGTGGACAAGTTCGGCTTTCGGAATGCGCGTGCCGGTCGGGTTGCCGGGGTTTGCGACAAAGACGATCCCGGTATCCGGTTGGACCGCGGCAAGCATGGCGTCGACACTGACGACGGCATCTACTTCGGCGGCAGGGTCGAACCGCGCGTTTGTCACCTGCGCCGCCGTTTGAAAGAACGGATAGGCATGGGCGGGCGCCAGCACCGCCCGGTCTGGCCCTGCGAACACACGCGCCAGGCATCCGATCAGGTCGAGCGATCCGTTGCCGCACAAAATACCATCGGGATCTATCCCGTGCAGTTCGGCCAGTGCGTGCCGCAGGTCCGTCCAGTCCGGATCGGGATAGAGCATTGAGCTGCCCAACGCCTGCGCCGCCGCCTCGGTCGCCTTGGGGCTGGGCGGGCGCAGGCTTTCATTTTGCGACAGCGAGATCAGGGTTTTGCCCTCGGGCGCGTCAAGGTTGGCCAGCGCATAGGGGGACATGCACGCAATATGCGGGTGCGGTTGGGTCATGTTTGCCTCCGATACTGGGTTTGGGCCATCGCCTCGCTGACAAGGCCCGCGCGGACGTCGCTTTGCACCGCCTCCTCCGAGCGTTCCTCGGGCAGGCCAAAGCCACCCCCACCCGGAGTTTCAAAGATCAGCGTTTCACCGGCCTTGATCCGAACCTCACCTTTGCCCGGCAGTTGGCGGTTTTCCGGCATCACGGTGATGCGACCGGGCGCGCCGTCCAACCCACCTTCTCGGCCGTTGGCAGGGTTTTTGATCCGCTCGACCGACAGGAACAGCATCAAATCCTGATCCTTGGACGCGCTGAGTTCGATATGCTGCCCCAGACCGCCGCGCAGACGCCCGGCGCCACCGGAATCGGGCCGCAGTTCACGATGGTGAAAAAGCACAGGGGCAACCGCCTCGGTGGTTTCGACCTGACTGCCCCAAACGCCGCTGGGAAAGGCCGTGGCCGACAGACCGTCCAGCCCGGGGCGTGCGCCTGTGCCGCCATTGAACACCAATTCCAACGCAAACTGGTTATCGCCCCGGTCGATCGCTTCAGGCGCGTGGCGCAGGGGCAGATCGTACATGCATGATGCCCCCTCGGCCGGAACCTTTTCAGGCAGGGCCTGCGACAGGCAGCCATAGACCAGGTCGGGGGTCATCTGCCCCAACGTGTGCCGCATCGCCACCGGTGCCGGAGGTTGCGCGTTCAGGATACAACCCTTGGGGCCGGTCACCCGAAACGGATCGAGCGAACCCGCATTGTTCGGGATATCCGCCCCGATGATGCAACGCAGGGCAAAGACGGAATAGGCGGTTGCATAGTTCAGTGGCACGTTGATCCCTTTACCCACACAGGCCGCTGTGCCGTCGAAGTCCAGCAACAGGTGATCATCGGCGATGGTCAGCGCTGCGTGCAGCTCGATCTCTTCGTCGTAACCATCTACTTTCAGCACATGTTGCCATGTGCCCTTGGGAAGGCCGGCGATAGCATCTAGCGTACCGCGACGTGACGTTTCGATGATGTATTCGGACAGCGCGCTCAGGTCGGTGATGCCAAATTCCTGCATCATCTGAACCAGCCTTGTTGACCCGGCCTCGCAACAGGCGATCAGGGCATAAATGTCGCCCTCGTTGGCGATGGGTTCGCGAGAGTTGGCTTTGACGATCTCAAGCACCAGCGCGTTGACCTCGCCTTGGCTGACCAGTTTGCAGGGCGGGATCAGCAGCCCTTCGTCATAGATATCCGACCCTTCCGGCCCCATGCCCAACCCGCCGAGGTCGACCAGATGCGAGGTACAGGCCGTATAGCCGATGACGGTATCGCCGTGGAACACGGGCATCATCAGCAAAAAGTCGTTCAGGTGACCCGAGGCGATCCACGGATCGTTGGTCATATAGATGTCGCCGGGTTTCATATCGGTCTGGGCAAATCTGGCGCGCAGAGTTTTGACCGCCTCGGCCATGGTGTTGATATGTCCGGGCGTGCCGGTGACAGCTTGTGCCAGCATCCGGCCCTGCATGTCGAATATCCCGGCCGAGATATCGCCGCATTCGCGCACAATGGGGCTGAAGGCCGCGCGGATCAGCGCCTGACCCTGTTCCTCGACCACGGCCAGAAGTCGGTTCCACATCACTTGCAGGCGTGTATCTGACTGGATCATCCCTGGGCCTCCTCTTGCCGCGTCAGCCAGATATTGCCCTGGCCATCCACGGTTGCGCTGAAATCTGCGCTAACAAATGTGGTCGTTTGTGCCTCGACAATCAGCGCCGGACCGCTGAGCGCGGCTCCGGATGTCAGGTCGGTGCGGTTGTAGACGCCTGCGGCGCGCCATTCTCCGGTGACGTCGCACAGGATCTGGCGCTGTTCGGTGGTTTCTGCCTGTTGATGGACCGGGTTGTCGGGATAAGGTTCATGCGCAGTTGCGGGCGATGAAACAGACAGCCCCCAGTTCAGAATCTCGATCGTCATGCCGGGCACGATCCGGCTGAACTGTCGGCTGTATTCCGTCTCAAACGCTTGCCTCAGCGCATCTAAATCTGAGGTCGCCAAAGCCCGGTCGGGCAGGCGGATTTCGATCTCATGCCCCTGACCGTGATATCGCATATAGGCGATCCGGCGTTGCAGCAGTGCCCCGTCGGGCGCACCGGCGCGAACAACCTGTTCAGCCTCGGCCTGCATACTGTCGAAGAACTGGTTCAACCCGTCGATATCCAGACTGTCCAACCGGGCATAGCGTGACCGGATGACCTCATAAGAGACCGGTGCAAACAGGAACCCGACGGCCGACCCGACGCCCGGATCACGCGGGATCAGTACGCGCCGCATCTGGGCACGCCGAGCCACACGAGTGGCGTGCAACGGACCGTTGCCGCCAAACGCGATCATCAACCGGTGGCCAAGAACCTTGCCGGATTCGACCGCGTGCATACGACCTGCGCTGGCCATGCTTTCGTCGACAATCTCACTGACCGCAAAGGCGGCCTGATCGGGGTTAAGGCTCAAAGGGTCGCCCACATCTTTCGCCATCGCCTGTTGCGCTGCGCTCTGATCGATCTGCAGCCGTCCTTCGGCAAAATGCCCAGGCTCGATCAAGCCCAGCGTCAGATCGGAATCGGTGACCGTCGGGTTTTCCCCGCCCTTTCCAAAGGCTGCCGGCCCGGGATCTGATCCGGCACTGTGGGGGCCAACCTGAATGCGGCCCAGGCGGTCTACACTGGCGATGGAACCGCCCCCGGCACCGATCTCGATCATCTCGATTACCGGTATCCGAACCGGCATGCCCGAGCCTTTGATAAAGCGTTCGGCCCGTGAGATTTCAAATTTGCGAGCGGTCTGAGGGCGATATTCGTCGATCAGGCACAGCTTGGCGGTGGTGCCGCCCATGTCAAAGGACAACACGTCGGTTTCGCCCGTGGCCTCGGCGATGCGGGCGGCCAGAATGGCGCCCCCGGCGGGGCCAGATTCCACCAATCGGATCGGCAGCCGGGCGGCGGTGTCCAGCGTGGTCATGCCGCCGCCTGCTGTCATCATCAGGATCGGGCAGGTTAATCCCATCTGCCGAAAGCGCGCCTCAAAATCCTGCAGATATCCGGCCATGAGCGGCTGCACGTAGGCATTGGCAATGGTGGTACACAGCCGGTCGAACTCGCGCGCTTCGGGGCTGACCTCGTGGCTGAGAGAGATGACCAGATCGGGCATATGCAGCGCCAGCAGATCGCGCAGGGCCAGTTCATGTGCAGGGTTGGCATAGGCGTGCAGCAGGCAGATGGCGACGGCCTCGACCTCAAGCGCCGTCAGTTGGTCCACCAAAGGCCCGATGGCCGCCGCGTCCAACGGTTCCAGTTCCTGCCCGTTGACGTCCATGCGCCCACCGATGGTCAGCGAATGGGTACGCGGTACGATCAGGTCGGGTTTGACCAGATCAATCGCATATTGGCTGTAGCGCCGCTCATAAGCAATCTCGAGGATATCCCGGAACCCACGCGTGGTGATGGTGGCGGTCGTGGCCCCGCGTCGTTCGATCAACGCGTTGGTGGCCAGCGTGGTGCCATGAATGAAACCGGTTACCCGATGCCAATCGGCACCAGCGGCTTCAAGCACATGCGTGGCACCCGCAACGGCACCAAGGGCAGGGCGATGTGGAGTGGTGGGAGTTTTGGTGGTTGCCACCACCTGCGATGCGCTGTTCAGCAGGACGGTATCAGTGAACGTACCGCCGATATCGATTGCCATGCGCAATCCATCTGGTTGGATCATTTGGGTATCAGCCTGAAAAGGTGGAACAAACCCGAAGCCGGGTCAGATGATAACGGTCTGTCCCCGCGGGTTAGACGACCAGATCGCACCCGGTGTCGCGACGCATCATCGGTTGTCGAAGGGTGGCTGTCACAGCTTCGGTTCCTTATCCTCTGATGCCTAGAACATTGAGTGAGGAATGCCCCATCCGTCAACAAATCTTTCGGCCCCCATGAATTTGGTTCCATTCCAGTATTGTGATATGACGTCGGGTAAGGTGCATCTTATTCACAAGTATTCCTAAATTTCATCTCAGGGGGGGAAGTTATGAAATTCAGCCATACTACACGTAGTGTTCTGATCGGTGCGGGCCTGATACTGGCAGGTCTGTCGCCCGCATTGTCGCAGGACCGCGAGGAAAGCCAGGGCATGGTGCTGCTGCGCGGGCTGCCGACGCTGGATACGAGTCACAGTATCGCAATCATTGAGCTGGACCCGGAGTCGGATCGGTTCGGAGAAATCCTCAGCGAAGTAGAACAGCCTGAGATGGAGCATCCCTTGCACCATCTGTATTACAGCCCGAATGGCAGGCTCTATGCCACGGGGCTTGATCCCTCGTGCAGTCTGGCCGAGGTCGGGTTGGCCCGCGATGCGGGCGGTGCGCCGGTAATTTCGGGCTTTACCTGTCTGGATACGCAGGGACAGATGGTGGGTGAAGACATCATGTGGGCCAATTCGAACGGTCAGGAATACATGTTCGTGACCTTCATGGGCGGAACCGGCGGCGATGATGGCGGTTCGGTGGGCGTTTTTGATCCACAGACGAATGAAGTCGTAAAAGTGATCGAAGCCCGCAAAAGCCAGGTGGGCGAAGGCGCGCCCTATATCATGTATCCGCATGGTATCTCGGCTTTTGAGGACCGCATGGTCGTGACGTCGACCGTGCATCCGGATCTGGCCACCGGTGTTGGCAACATGCTGACAGTCATTGATCTGAACGCGCTGGAGCCCATTGAAAACATCGTGGTTGAGAAAGAAAAGCCGCTGGACTTTCCGTCCTCTCCGGTCGAGGTGCTGTTTGCCCGCCCGGGCATCCATCCAGATATCGAACCGGCCATTCTGGCCAATACAATGTTCGGGTTCGAGACGTGGAAAGTACCTTATGACGCCAGTTCCAAGAGTTTTGGTGAGGCCGAAGTGATCTATAGCGGTGTTGCCAATGAAACGGCTGTACCTCTGGAATTCTACGGCACCGAGGATGAGCTGTTCATCTCGCATGCCCTGCCGGGTGTGGTGAAACGCTATGAATTGGCCGCGTTGCCCGAGCTGGTGCCCAGCGGGCCGGATATCGTCGCCGATCCGGGGGCGCATCATATGATCTTTTTCACCTCGGCTTCGGGGCGCGATTTGATTGCCGTTCAGAACAATCTGCTGAATCTGGGCAACGGGGCTGAAGATGATCCGACCGATGTGGATTTCATCGCCGATCTGGCCAGCCATACGATCTCGGTTCATGATCTGGAGACCGGAGAGCGTCTGGCCACGATTGATTTCAAAGAGCGTTACAACAAGGGAGTGGATAACCTCGAAGGACTGTTCGGCTCGGGGTTTGTTCACCACCACTGACGGCCGTTGGGGGGCGGAATGCGTTGGGTTGTGTTGATCCTGGCCGCCGCAGGGATTGCGGTGGCTGGTTGGATGGTCTGGGATCGGATGCGCGGCCCGACGGCAACGCCCATTGCCGATTTCTCAGCCCCTTTTGTGTTCGGGCGGTTTGCCGTTCCGCCCGACAACCCGCTGACGCAAGAGGCGTTCACGTTGGGCCGGCACCTGTTCTATGACCCCATCCTGTCGGGCAACAATGAGGTGTCCTGCGCAACCTGTCACGTGCAGGAATTGGCGTTTACCGATGGGCTGGCAAAGTCGCCGACATTGTCCGGGGGTGAGCTGGACTTTAGTTCGATGAGCCTCGCCAATTTGCTTTGGGGGCAGGAGAGGTTTTTCTGGAACGGCCGTGCGACCTCGTTGGAAGAGCAGGCTTTGATGCCGATCCAACATCCGGATGAGATGGGGCAGGATATCGATGCGCTGATGGAAGAGCTTCAGGCCTCAGGGTCTTATCGCAAGATGTTTCGTCAAGCCTATGGTGCGGTCACGCCCGAAAATACGGCCAAGGCGCTGGCGACTTTCATGCGGCTTTTGATCTCGTCAAACTCGAAATACGATCAATACCTACGGGGTGAGGTCCGGCTGACCGCGCAGGAAGAACATGGGCGCAAGCTGTTCATGGCGCATCCCGATACCAAGGTGTCCCTGAGGGGCGGCAATTGCATCGATTGCCACAGTCAGTTCCTGACCTCGGGCTTTCGCGATGCGCTGGACGGGTTTTCCAACAACGGGCTGGATCCGGATGAGACCTTGCCCGACGGTCTGATGGCGGTGACGGGCAACCCGGCGCATAAGGGGTTTTTCAAGGTTCCGACCCTGCGCAACATCGCCGTCACAGCTCCCTACATGCATGACGGTCGGTTCGACACGCTGGAGGATGTAATGGACCATTACAACGATGGTATCGTGGTCAGCGATACACTCAGCCCGTTGATCCTTGAGGCCGACAACGCGCCCGAGGCGGGGCAGGAAACGGTGGGCCTGCGCATGACGCCCGATGAAATCCAGGCCATCATCGCCTTCCTGCACACTCTGACGGATGAGGCGTTTCTGACCAACCCGCAGTTTTCCAACCCGTTCGAGGGAGGGTCGTGATGCGTCCGATCATTGTAGTTTCAGCCTTGGTGGTCCTGATCGCGGGGTGGTTCGTGCTGAACCCGGGGCAAAACAAAGCCACGCCGATCACGCTGACATTCCACGCCCAGATGGGGGATGAGCCTCTGATCTATGATCAATTCATCTATGATAATCCGGGCGGGCAGGGTCTTTTCAGGGTGCGCGACTTCAGGTTTTACCTCAGCAACCTGTCTTTCGGGCACGGGGATGAAACCTATCCCGAACCCGAAAGTTATCATTTGCTGCGCTTTGACAATGCGGACAGCGCGCATTCGATCACCTTGCCTGCCGTGCCATTGCCATCGATTGAAACTGTGCGGTTTCTGATCGGTGTCGATCCGGTTGCGAACAGCTCGATTGAGGTGCGCGGGGACCTGGACCCCAACAGTCAGATGGCCTGGAATTGGGAGGTCGGGTACAAATTTGTCGTATTCGAAGGGGCGCTGCAAGTGGGTGGGGACGTGTCCCCCCTGGTCTATCACGTGGGGTTTTCCGAGAACGCGCGCGAGGTCGAGTTTTCAGTTCCGGCAGTGGTTTTGGCAGACGGAAAGCAAGAGGTTCATCTGACCGTCGATCTGGCGAAACTATTCGACAATGCGGCACAGATCGACATGCAGGCGCTGCCCTCGGTCAAGTTCAACCGCACTGATGCCGAGGTGCTGGCCAACAACTATGCCAACATGATCGCGCCGAGTTTCTGAGGGTGTTTAATCCACCTAAGGGTGGTGTTTCAGGAACATCGGGCCGCCGCGCCAGCGTGGAAACCCATAACCGTTGACCATGACCACGTCGATATCCTCGGGGCGGCGTGCTATGCCTTCCGCCAAAAGAGCCTGCGCCTCGGTGTGCATAGTGGACAGAATGCGCTGGATGATCTCGGTGTCGGATATCGGAGTGCGCGCGATCTTTTTGCGCGCGGATTCCGCGAGAACAAGGTTTTCCACCCATTGCGATGGGGTCGCTTTGTCGTCCGCGTAATCGTACCAACCTTGGCTAGCCTTGCGCCCGAAACGTCCCGCCTCACACAGCTTGTCGGCAATGTGAACATAGCGCTGGGCGGGGTCGCGGGTCGCGGCTCGGCTTTTGCGCTTGGCCCATCTGATGTCGAGGCCCGCAAGGTCCTGCATCTCAAACACGCCCATGGGAAAACCAAAATCGCGCATCGCCTGATCAACGTCCCATGGAAGGGCACCGTCTTCGACTATGTATTCGCATTCACGTCGATAGGCAGACATGATGCGGTTGCCGATAAACCCGTCACATACACCGGCGGGCACGGCGATCTTTCCAAGCTTACGCGACAGTGCCAACCCTGTGGCCACAACGGATAGGGCGGCACTGTCTGGGATGATGACCTCAACCAGTTTCATGATGTGGGCGGGTGAGAAAAAGTGCAGGCCGATCACACGTTCGGGGTGTCTGGTTTGGGCGGCCATGGCGCTGATATTCAGATAAGACGTGTTGCTGGCTAGAATGGCGTCGCGCCGGATATGTTTATCAAGCTCCTGAAAAACCTGCGCTTTCAGCTCCATGTCCTCGAATACAGCCTCGATGATCAGATCGGTTTCGGTCAGAGCCTTGAATGTGGTCGTGGTTGATAAAGCGGCGGTCAGAGCCTCCTGCTTGCCTTGGTCAATCAGGCCGCGCTTTCTGCTGTTGTCTAGGATGGCTGTGATGCGACCTTGCCCGGCTGCACGGGTAGCTTCGTCCCGTTCAGCCAAGGTCACTGACAGCCCTGCCAGCAGGCAGGCGGCGGCGATCCCGGCCCCCATGGTGCCCCCACCAATCACGCCGATGCTTGTGAGCGGATGGGGTTCCATGTCCTTCAGTTCGGACAGTTTTGACGCTGATCTTTCAGCAAAGAAGATGTATCGCAAGGCCGCGCTTTGCGGGTCGGATTTCAGGGTCAAAAACGTCTCACGCTCTTGAACCAGAGCTTGATCCGCGGGCAGATCGAGCGCGGTTTGCACTGCCCTTGCTGCTGCGACAGGCGCATGTGCGCCGCGCGCTTTTGAGATGACGCGGGCCTTTGCCGCGTCCCAAGCTGTTGGGTCCGTAACTGGTTTGGCGTTCCGGTGCCGCAATGCAGTTCTAGGCCGAGCGTTTGCGGCCGACCGGGCCAGCGTACTGGCACAGGCCATCAGGTCACCGTCGGCGATATCGTCAATCAGACCTAGGTTCAGCGCCGTCGTAGCAGAGATCGGTTTACCGCTGGTCACCATGTTCAGCGCCTCAAGCGGGTCGATCAGGCGCGGTAGTCGAACGGTGCCGCCCGCGCCAGGGATCAGGCCCAGCGTTACCTCGGGCAGGCCAAACCTGGTACTGCGCAGCGCCACGCGGTGACTGCACCCAAGCGCGATCTCAAGTCCACCGCCAAGGACAGAACCGTGCAGTGCCGCGACCCAGGGCTTTATTGTGTCTTCAATCGCCTGGATGACGTCCGGCAGGTGGGGTTCCATTGGCGACTTGTCAAACTCGCGTACATCCGCACCAGCAGTGAATGTCCGACCTTCAGCGCACAGTATGACGGCCTTGGCAGAGGTGTTCGCTTCGGTCTCAGCAATGGCTGCCAACAGCCCCGCGCGCACTGCCTGACTGGCCGCGTTCACAGGCGGGTTGTCGATCGTCACAACCGCCAAATCGTCCTTTGTTTCGACACGCACCACCATCCGGCCACCCGACGTTTTGGAGAATAATTGAAAGCGTAACTTCCCGCAAAAAAACTTCAAGCATAAAATATTTTAGCTTGAAGGGATAAGCGACTCGGTCTAGCGTTTAAGGTATTCAGACGGATGAAGGGAAGTTTAGCGATGCGCATTGCTTGCCTTGGCGGCGGACCGGCGGGTCTTTATTTCGGGATTTCGATGAAGCTTCGAAATCCGGCGGCCGAGATTGAGGTGATCGAGCGCAACCGACCCGATGACACCTTTGGCTGGGGCGTCGTTCTGTCCGATGAAACGTTGGACAATCTGGCGGTCAACGATCCGATCAGCGCTGAGAGAATTCGGGAACAGTTTGCCTATTGGGACGATGTGGCGCTGGTTCACAAAGGCCAGCGCACTGTGTCTGGCGGGCATGGGTTCTGCGGCATCGGGCGCAAGCAGCTGTTGCTGATCCTGCAGGCCCGCGCCCGCGAATTGGATGTGAAGATGCGGTTCGAAACCGAGGCTGCATCCGCCTTGGACTATATGGCCAACTATGACGTCGTCATTGCGTCGGACGGGTTGAATTCGAAAACCCGCGCCGAGTTTTCAGAAGTGTTCAAACCGGATATCGACCAGCGCCTGTGTCAGTTTGTGTGGCTGGGAACGCACCAGAAATTCGACGACGCATTTACCTTTATCTTCGAGAAGACCGATAAGGGCTGGGTTTGGGCCCATGCCTATCAATTCGATCCAGACACCGCGACTTTCATTGTCGAATGCACACAAGAGACATTCGATGCCTATGGCTTTGACAAGATGAGCCAGCAGGACTCGATTGCCGTTTGCCAAGACATCTTCAAGGATCATCTGGGCGGGCATGCTCTGATGACCAATGCCAACCATATCCGTGGCTCAGCCTGGCTGCGGTTTCCGCGCGTGCTGTGTGAGAAATGGAGCCACGACAACGTCGTTTTGCTGGGGGATGCTGCGGCTACGGCGCATTTCTCGATCGGGTCGGGAACCAAATTGGCGTTGGAAAGCGCGATTGCGCTGGCCGAGTATATCCACAGCGAAGACACGCTTGAGGCTGCCTTTGCCCGTTATGAAGACGAACGGCGGCTCGAAGTACTGCGACTGCAATCGGCGGCGCGGAACTCGGTTGAGTGGTTCGAGGATGTTGAACGCTATCTGGATCTGGATTCCGTGCAGCTGAACTATTCCATGCTGACCCGGTCGCAACGGATCAGCCATGAAAACCTGCGCGAACGCGATGCCGGGTGGCTGGGCCGGGCCGAGGCCTGGTTCATGGCGCAAGCGGGGGTCGGGATCAACGCTCCCGCCCGCGCGCCCATGTTTGCGCCATTCCGTCTGCGTGGGATGGAGTTGAAGAACCGGATCGTGGTCTCACCCATGGCACAGTACAAGGCCGTGGATGGCTGCCCGACCGACTGGCATCTGATCCACTATGGCGAGCGCGCCAAGGGCGGGGCAGGGCTGGTCTATACCGAGATGACTTGTGTCAGTGCCGATGGTCGCATCTCGCCAGGTTGTCCCGGTCTGTATGCGCCCGAGCATGAGGCGGCATGGCGCCGCCTGACCGATTTCGTCCACACCGAGACCGACGCCAAGATTTGCTGCCAGATCGGTCATGCAGGGCGCAAGGGATCGACGCGCATCGGTTGGGAGGGCATGGATCAGCCGTTGGAGGAAAGCAACTGGCCCCTGATCTCCGCCTCGGCCATTGCGTGGTCAGACGACAACGCCACACCCAAAGCGATGGATCGGTGGGATATGGATCGCGTCATGGCTGAGTTCGCAGCAGCCGCCCAAATGGCTGATCGCGCCGGGTTCGACATGATAGAACTCCACGCGGCGCATGGGTATCTGATCTCGTCCTTCATCTCTCCGCTTTCAAATACACGAGACGACGACTATGGCGGCAGTTTGGAAAACCGCATGCGTTACCCGCTTGAGGTGTTCGCGGCCATGCGCGCGGTCTGGCCCGAGGCCAAGCCGATGGCAGTGCGTATATCGGCCAGTGACTGGGCGGGTGAAAACGGCATCACACCGGAAGAGGCCGTTGAGATCGCGGCGATGTTCGATGCGGCGGGGGTGGATATCGTGGATGTGTCCGCAGGCCAGACCTCGACACAGGCGCAGCCGATTTATGGGCGGATGTTCCAGACCCCATTCTCGGACCGTATCCGCAATGAACGTGGCATCAAGACAATGGCAGTTGGCAACATCTACGAGGCCGACCACGTCAATTCGATCTTGATGGCCGGGCGCGCTGATCTGGTCTGTCTGGCCAGACCGCATCTGAACGACCCCTATTGGACCTTGCACGCAGCCACGGCGCTGGGCGACAGGCAGGAGATCTGGCCAAAACCCTATGAGGCTGGGCGCGATCAGGCCTGGCGTCTGGCCGACCGCGACGCGGAAATGGCAGGTAAGGTATGAGTCATGTGGTCATATCAGGCGGTGGCACCGGGGTCGGTGCAGCGATTGCGAAGACGTTTGCAGAGGATGGCGTGGCGATCACTCTTTTGGGTCGGACCGAGGTCACCTTGCAGCAGCAGAGGCTACCTTTCGAAGTCTGCGATGTGACCGACACGGTGCAAGTACAGGCCGCTTTCGAGTCCGCCCGCGCCCAACGCGGCCCGGTCACGGCGGTCATCGCCAATGCAGGCGCGGCGCATTCGGTGCCGTTTGCCAAAATGACGGCGGATGACCTGCGCGGCATGACCGAGGTCAACTTGATCGGTGTGTTCAACGTCTGGCAGGCCGGGCTGGCAGACATGCAGAGGGCGGGCGCCGGGCGTCTGGTCGCCATCGCCTCGACAGCGGGATTGAAAGGCTATCCTTACGTCTCTGGTTATTGCGCCGCGAAACACGGGGTTATCGGCCTGACCCGCTCGCTGGCAGTTGAACTGGCCCCGACCGGGATCACCGTCAACGCCGTGTGCCCCGGTTTTGTAGACACGCCGATGCTGGAACGTTCGATCGAAACCATCGTCGAAAAAACGGGGATGAGCGCAGAGGACGCCGCCGCCTCGCTTCACCGGGGCAACCCCCAACGCCGGTTTATCGAAACGGATGAGGTCGCCAGCGCAGTGAAATGGCTGTGCTCGGACGCTGCGAAATCCGTGAACGGACACATGCTCAGCCTTTCGGGAGGTGAAATATGACCCCGACCCTTGCACACCCCCCGCTTGAGGATGCCTCGAAAGAACGGCTACGCCTGTGGTTGCGTCTGTTGAAAACCACCCGAGGTATCGAGGCCAAACTGCGTGAGAATTTCCGGGCCGAGTTCGACACGACCTTGCCCCGGTTCGACGTGATGGCAGCGCTCTCGCGCTTTGAGGGCGGCCTGAAAATGAGCGAGATTTCGGGCGTGCTGCGCGTCTCCAATGGCAACGTGACCGGGATCGTGGACCGGCTGGCTGACGATGGCCTGCTGGTGCGGGTGCCGGTGCCTGGAGACCGCCGCGCCCATCGTGTGTGTATGACCCAAAAGGGCCGCGCGGAATTCGCCCGCCAGGCCGCCGCGCATGAGGCATGGATCGCCGATATGCTGGGTCAATTCTCGGCCGAGGATGCAAGGACGCTCACCACTGAATTCAGCCTGCCGGAGGAGCCTAATGATCCGTGACGTCAAACATTTCCAGTGTGAGGTGCAAGACCGCGTTGCCACGGTCAGCTTGGACCGGCCTGAGCGGAAAAACCCGCTGACCTTCGACAGCTATGCCGAGTTGCGCGACTGGTTTCGCGATCTGGTCTATGTCGATGATGTGGACGCCGTGGTCTTTGCGTCGAATGGTGGCAATTTCAGCTCGGGTGGCGATGTGCATGACATCATCGGCCCGCTGACCCGCATGAATATGAAAGAGTTGTTGGCCTTTACCCGCATGACCGGAGATCTGGTCAAGGCGATGGTGAATTGCGGCAAGCCGGTGATTGCGGCGGTGGACGGTATCTGCGTTGGGGCTGGAGCGATCATCGCCATGGCATCCGATCTGCGTATCGCCACACCACAGGCGAAATGCGCCTTTCTGTTCACACGGGTTGGGCTGGCTGGTTGTGACATGGGAGCCTGTGCCATCTTGCCCCGTATCATCGGGCAGGGGCGGGCGGCAGAGCTGCTCTATACCGGGCGGTCTATGAGCGCCGAGGAGGGGCTTGGCTGGGGGTTCTACAACAGCGTGGTCGAGGCGGATCAGCTTGAGGGCGCGGCGCAGAACATGGCCCGGCGTATCTCTGCGGGACCGAACTTCGCGCATATGATGACCAAAACCATGTTGGCGCAGGAATGGTCCATGTCGATCGAACAGGCCATCGAAGCCGAGGCACAAGCGCAGGCCATCTGCATGCAGTCCGGCGATTTTGAGCGTGCCTACAACGCCTTTGTCGCCAAAGAAAAACCAGAGTTCGAGGGGGATTGATGGCAGATCGCAGCTTCCTGTCATGGCCATTTTTCGAGCCACGCCACCGCAGCTGGGCCGCGCGAGTCGAAGAGGTCGTGCAGGAGCTAAAGGTCGACCACGCGGACACGGATGCCGCCTGCCGCGCGCTGGTGCGCGACTTGGGTGCGGCGGGGCTGCTGCAGCCAACTGCGGATGAAGACGGCCAGTTGGATGTGCGGACTTTGTGTCTGACCCGGGAAATCCTTGCCCGGTATGATGGGTTAGCCGATTTTTCCTTTGCCATGCAGGGCCTTGGCACCGGTGCGATTTCCCTGTTCGGCTCACCCCAGCAAAAGGCCGAATGGTTGCCAAAAACGCGCAGCGGGCAGGCGATTTCAGCCTTTGCGCTGACCGAGCCACAGTCAGGATCCGATGTGGCGAATTCTGCCATGACCGCGACATGTGATGGTGATCACTATGTTCTGAACGGCGAAAAGACTTGGATATCGAACGGGGGCATTGCCGATGTCTACACCCTGTTCGCCCGCACGGGCGAGGCGCCGGGTGCTAAGGGATTGTCTGCCTTTGTGGTAACACCCGACTTGCCGGGGTTTGAGGTTGCCGAACAGCTGCACACCATCGCTCCGCATCCGCTGGCGACACTGCGGTTTTCTGATACGCGTATCCCAGCGTCGGCGATGATCGGCGCGCCCGGTGCCGGGTTCAAGATCGCCATGTCAGTGCTGGATGTGTTCCGCTCGACCGTGGCGGCAGCGGCCTTGGGGTTCGCCCGGTGCGCGTTGGATGAGGCGTTGACGCGGGTCAGCGCCCGTCATGTGCAAGGCGCGCCGCTGTTCGATCTGCAGATGGTGCAGGGGCACATCGCCGATATGGCGCTGGACGTCGATGCGGCGGCGCTGCTGGTCTACCGCGCCGCTTGGACCAAAGACAGTGGGGCACCACGGATCACACGTGAGGCCGCAATGGCCAAGCTTTTTGCCACCGACCACGCGCAGCAGGTCATCGACAAGGCGGTACAGCTGTTCGGCGGTGACGGTGTCCGATCAGGCATGCCGGTCGAGGCGCTGTACCGTGAAATCCGGGCGTTGCGCATCTACGAGGGTGCCTCGGACGTTCAGAAAGTGGTCATCGCCCGTCAGGCAATGGCCGCTCATAGGGAGGGGAAGTGATGTTGGGACCGTCCGCGCATATCGATACGTTCAGCCGCGATAGCTTGCCGTCCGAGGAGCAGCGGCCAGATTTTCTGTTGGACGGGTTCGACTATCCCGACCTTCTGAATGCGGCGTATGAGCTAACCGATGCGATGGTGGACAAGGGGTTTGGAGACAACATCGCCCTGATCGGAAATGGGCGGCAGCGGACCTATAAAGAGCTGACCGACTGGACCAATCGTCTGGCGCACGTGCTGGTCGAAGATCTGGGGGTACAGCCCGGTAACCGGGTGTTGATCCGGTCGGCGAATAACCCGGCCATGGTGGCCTGCTGGCTGGCCGCGACCAAAGCTGGGGCCGTGGTTGTCAACACTATGCCCATGCTGCGGGCGGGAGAGTTGACCAAACATGTGGACAAGGCCGAGATCCAGTTCGCCCTCTGCGATACGCGTTTGATGGAGGAAATGGAAACCTGCGCACAGGACAGCCGGTTCCTAGAGCGCGTCGTGGGGTTCGACGGCACCTCAAACCACGATGCCGAACTTGATCGTCTGGCGCTGGAAAAACCGGTTCAGTTCGAATGCGTGCAAACGGGTCGCGATGACGTTGCCCTTCTGGGATTCACCTCAGGTTCGACCGGAGAGCCCAAGGCCACGATGCACTTTCACCGCGATCTGATGATCATCGCCGATGGCTATGCGCGCGAGGTTCTGAACGTGCAGCCTGAGGACGTCTTTGTCGGGTCCCCTCCACTGGCATTCACTTTCGGGCTGGGTGGACTGGCGGTGTTTCCACTGCGATTTGGGGCAACGGCGACCTTGCTGGAACAAGCCTCTCCCTCCGGTATGATCGAGATCATCGAGAAGTATAAAGCCACCGTCTGTTTCACAGCTCCAACCGCCTATCGGGTCATGTTGCAAGCGATGGAGGACGGGGCCGATCTGTCCAGCCTGCGCGCTGCCGTTTCGGCGGGCGAGACGTTGCCCAAACCCGTCTATGACGACTGGATTGCACGTACAGGCAAGCCGATGCTCGATGGCATCGGGGCCACGGAATTGCTGCATATCTTCATCTCAAACCGGTTCGACGATCACCGGCCCGCTTGCACCGGAAGGCCGGTCAAAGGGTACGAAGCGAAGGTTTTGAACCGCGACGGGACTGAGGCCAAAACGGGCGACATTGGCCGATTGGCGGTGCGAGGCCCGACCGGCTGCCGATATCTGAATGATGATCGTCAAAAGGATTATGTTCACGACGGCTGGAACATCACCGGCGACAGTTTCTATCAGGACGAGGGCGGCTATTTCCATTTCGCGGCACGCAATGACGATATGATCGTCTCGGCCGGGTACAATATCGCAGGCCCCGAGGTCGAAGCCGCGCTGCTGGCGCACGAGGCCGTGCTGGAATGCGCAGTGATAGGCGCCCCAGACCCGGATCGGGGCGAAATTGTCGAGGCGCATGTCGTGCTGACCGAAGGTGCTGTGGCAGAGGATAGCCTGCGCGAGGCGCTGCAAACTCATGTCAAATCCGTAATCGCGCCCTACAAGTACCCACGCTCGATCCGGTTCTGCGACGCGTTGCCAAAGACTGCGACGGGAAAAATTCAGCGCTTCAGGTTGAAATCCCCCTCGACGAACGGGGCGTGATCGGTGTGAATAGCGGCATAACAAAAAAGAACGCCCTGTCAGGGGCATAGGCTGAACGCGGGGAAGATTGGCAAAAGGCGCGTTCGAAAGACCAACGAAGGGAGATGAAGATGAAAAAGTTTCTAGCGGCCGCTGCGGTTTCCGCGCTGTGCGCCACCGGTGCGGTGGCCGAGGTCAAGGTCGGGATGATCACCACGCTGTCTGGCGGCGGGGCCGGGTTGGGCATCGATGTGCGGGACGGGTTCATGCTGGCCATCGCGCAATCGGGCCGCGACGATATTGAGGTTGTAATCGAAGACGACCAGCGCAAGCCCGACATCGCCGTGCAGTTGTCGGACAAGATGATCCAATCCGAACGGGTCGATGTGATGACCGGTATCATCTGGTCCAACCTTGCCATGGCGGTTGTGCCTGCGGCGGTGAACCAGAACGTATTCTATCTGTCGCCCAATGCGGGCCCGTCTCCCTTGGCCGGGAAAGGTTGCCATCAGAACTATTTCAACGTCGCCTGGCAGAACGACAACCTGCACGAGGCCGCCGGGGCCTATGCCAATGGTGCGGGCTACAAGAACAGCTTTATCTTGGCCCCAAACTATCCGGCTGGTGTGGATGCTCTGACAGGCTACAAACGGTTCTTCGAAGGTGATCTGGCCGGTGAAATTTATACCGAACTGGGACAGACCGACTATGCCGCCGAGATTGCTCAGATCCGGGCCAGCGAAGCGGATAGCGTGTTCTTCTTCCTGCCAGGCGGTATGGGGATTTCCTTCCTCAAGCAATATGCCGACAGTGGGATCGACCTGCCCGTGGTCGGTCCGGCCTTCAGCTTTGATCAGGGCATCCTGCAGGCAGTTGGTGATGCGGCAATGGGTGTGGTGAACACCTCCCAGTGGAACAAGGATATCGACAACCCGACCAATGCGGCGTTTGTGGAAAGCTTTCAGGCGGAATACGGACGTCTGCCTTCGCTCTACGCAAGTCAAGGGTTTGACACCGCCAACCTGTTGCTGTCGGCGCTGAACAAGGCCGATCCTTCAGATGCAGATGCCTTCCGAGAGGCATTGCGAGCGGCCGAGTTCGACAGCACCCGCGGTGATTTCAGCTTTGGCCCGAACCATCATCCGGTTCAGACCATCTATGCGCGTGAAGTCATCAAGGAAGGTGATGTATTCACCAACAAGATCCTCGGCGTTGCGCTGGAAAACCACTCTGACGCTTATGCGGCCGAGTGCAAAATGTAACTGACCCTCTGCCTGCCCCCGATTGCGGGGCGGGCAGACCACCGGAGTTCCCATGTCCTCGATCCTGATTATCGAGCAGATCCTTAACGGGCTGCAGTTCGGTGTGATGCTGTTCCTGATGGCGGCTGGTCTGACGCTGATTTTCGGCGTGATGGGCCTGATCAATCTGGCGCACGGGTCCCTTTACATGGTAGGGGCTTTTGCGGCGGCGGCTGTGGCGGGCGCAACTGGGTCTTTCCTGCTGGCGCTGGTTGCCGCCCTGGCCGCCGCAGCGCTGGCCGGAGCGATTGTCGAGATGGTGGTGATCCGGCGATTGTACAACGCGCCGCATCTGGATCAGGTGCTGGCCACATTCGCGCTGATCCTGATCTTTTCTGAAGGAACACGCTGGGTCTTTGGCTCTTTTCCGTTGTTTCTGGACATTCCCGACGCGCTGTCCGGACCTGTCACTTTGCCGGGCGGGATCGAATACCCCCTATATCGCCTGACCCTGATTGGTATCGGGCTAACCGTGGCTGTGGGTCTTTGGGCGCTGATTGAACGCACCCGCCTAGGCATTCAAATACGAGCGGGAGAGAATGATCGTGAGATGATCGCGGCACTGGGCGTCGATATCTCGAAACTCTACACGCTGGTTTTTGCGTTGGGCGCGGCGCTGGCCGGATTGGCTGGCGCTTTGGTCGGGGCGATTCAATCGGTTCAGGTCGGGATGGGAGAACCGGTGCTGATCCTGGCCTTTGTGGTCATTGTCATCGGCGGGATCGGTTCAGTTCGTGGTGCCTTTATCGGCGCGCTGCTGGTCGGGCTGACCGACACGCTGGGCGGGGTGTTCCTGCCCGAATTGTTCAAGCTGTTCATGGACAATGGCGCGGCACAGAAAAGCGGCTCGGCGCTGGCCTCGATGGGGATTTACGTGCTGATGGGGCTGGTGCTGATCTGGCGGCCCACAGGGTTGTTCGGAGCGCGCGTATGAGGCTGAATGAGACATACCTCAACGCCTTGATGATCGCGGGTCTGCTGGCACTGCCGCTTTGGGCCGTTATGGCAGACCAGCCCTTTACGATCACACTGGTGACGCGAGCGGTGATCCTTGCGCTGGCGGCGGTGGGGTTAAACATCATCCTTGGGATCGGTGGCATGGTAAGTTTCGGCCACGCCGTGTTCTTCGGGATCGGAGGCTACGCGATGGGCATCCTTGCCTATCACGCGCAGACCTACACGGCGCTTGATCTGGGACTATTCTCCACCGATGGCACCAAAGCTATGCCGGTGATCTGGCTGGTGGCGATGATCCTTTCAGGGATGGTGGCGTTCTTTATCGGGCTGCTGTCGCTGCGCACGTCCGGGGTGTATTTCATCATGATCACGCTCGCCTTTGGGCAGATGTTTTTCTACTTCGCGATCTCCTGGGCGCAGTACGGGGGTGAGGATGGGCTGTCGATCTATGTCCGCAACGACTTTCCTGGTCTGAACACACTAGCACCGATCCAGTTCTATGGCATCTGTTTCACGCTGCTTTGTGTGGTGCTGTTTCTGTTCGCCCGCCTTCAGGGCTCACCCTTCGGATTGGCGCTGAACGCGGCGCGTCAGACGCCCACTCGGGTTGAGACCGTGGGCCTGAACCCGATGCGGTTGAAGCTGTTGGCCTTTGTCCTTTCGGGGGCAATCACCGGGTTGGCAGGCGCGCTGTTTGCAGACCTGAACCGCTTTGTCTCCCCCACGATGTTCAGTTGGCAATTGTCGGGTGAATTGATCGTGCTGATCATCATCGGAGGGGTGGGGCGCTTGATGGGGCCGGTCATCGGGGCCTGCGTCTTTGTCGCGTTGGAACATTTCTTGGGCGAGCTTACTGACTTCTGGCACGTCTACCTGGGTGTGGTCCTGCTGTGTATTGTGCTGTTCGGGCGCGGGGGGCTGATCGGTCTGCTGACCGGGAAAGAGGGGGCACATGTCTGATCCCGTCCTTTCCACTCTGAACCTTGACAAGAGCTTTGGCGCACTTAAGGCCACGGACGACGTGTCGATTGACCTGATACCCGGCGAAATCCATGCGATCATCGGCCCTAACGGGGCGGGCAAATCGACGCTGATCCAACAGATTTGCGGTGGGTTGCAGTCAGATTCCGGGCGGGTCCTGCTGAATGGTCAAGATGTCTCGGGGCATAGCACGCAGGCGCGGGCGCGGGCCGGGCTGGGGCGCACCTTTCAGATTTCCCAATTGTGCATGGAAGATACCGTTCTGGAAAACGCCGTGCTGGGCGCGATGGGGGCCGAGCATATGGCTTGGCGGTTCTGGCGACCTGCCTTGAAACGACCCGCGCTGCGCGAGCGGGCCGAGGCAGCGTTGGAGCGCGTGGGCCTCAGCGATGACCGCGATACGCGCTGTGCCAACCTCAGCCATGGTCAGCGGCGGCAATTGGAGGTTGCAGTTGCTTTGACCTTGTCCCCCAAAGCCTTTGTGATGGACGAGCCAATGGCCGGGCTTGGTGCCGGAGGGTCGAAACGACTGACGGGTTTTCTTGACGGGCTGAGGCAGGAAGCGCCCATTTTGCTGGTCGAGCATGACATGGACGCGGTTTTTGCGTTGGCCGACCGGATCAGCGTGCTGGTCTATGGCAAGGTCATCGCCACGGGCACGGCGGAAGAAATCCGCACCAGCCGCGAGGTGCGCGACGCCTATCTGGGGGACGAGGCATGAGTCTGCTGCGGATAGAAAACCTCAGCGCCTCTTACGGTGTCAGTCAGGCCCTGTTTGGTGTGGGTCTTGAGATTGCGCAGGGTGAAGTCACTGCCCTGATGGGGCGGAACGGGATGGGTAAGACCACCACGGTAAAGGCCATTTGCCGGATGATCCGGTCAGACGGCACGCTGACGCTGGACGGTCAGGACCTGCATGCGCTGCCCAGTCACAAGGTCGCGCGCAAAGGCGTGGGGCTGGTGCCCGAAGGGCGCCGCTGTTTTGCCGGCCTGACTGTGCGTGAAAACTTGATTGCGGCGGCACGCCCAGGGGATTGGACCCTGCGCCGCGTGACCGAGCTGTTTCCCCGGTTGGGTGAACGGCAGGGGCAACGGGCGGTTTCCCTGTCGGGAGGAGAGCAGCAGATGCTGGCGATAGGTCGCGCGCTGATGACCAACCCCCGACTGCTGATCCTGGATGAGGCCACTGAGGGGCTTGCCCCGATCGTCCGGCAGGAAATCTGGGCAGCGCTGCACCGCCTGCGGCAAGAGACCAACGTGGCGATCCTGCTGATCGACAAATCGTTAAAGGAGTTGGCGGCTGTGTCTGACAAAGCGGTCATTCTGGAGCGGGGCCGCACCGTCTGGACCGGTGCCATCACTGACCTGACCCCTGAAATTTCCGAAAAATATGTGGGGGTCTGATGGCGTTTGAGTTTCATCAAAAGGTGCTCTTCAAACATTGCGACCCTGCCGGGATCGTGTTCTTTCCGCGTTACTTCGAGATGATCAATGATTGCGTCGAGGCGTTCTTTGATCAAGGCTTGAACGCGCCGTTCCACGATCTGCATCGCGCAGGTGCCGTACCAACTGTTCAGATCCAGACCCAGTTTCCCGCACCCAGCCGCCATGGAGACCAATTGGTTTTTCAACTTGAAATCACACAGATCGGCAACAGCTCGGCGGGGTACACGATGACCGCCCGTTGTGGGGACGAGGTGCGGCTGACAACTTTGGCGACATTGGTCCACGTCAACGCCGATGGCCGCCCCGAGGCGTGGCCAGATACCATCCGCAGCAAGCTGGAAACATTCAGAAAGGACGCGACATGAGCCACAAGATCATTCAGCCCGACGGCTGGCTTCCGGCCAAAGGCTATGCGAACGGCGTTCTAACTAAGGACGGAACCTTGCATATTGGCGGCCAGATCGGATGGGACGCGAACAAGGAATTCGTCAACGGCGGCTTTATTGGCCAGATGAAACAGGCCCTGCAAAATATCGTGGACATTGTCGAAGCCGCAGGTGGTGAGGTAACCGACGTGACCCGCTTGACCTGGTTTGTCATCGACAAAAGCGAATACCTGGCAAAACAGGCCGAAGTCGGCGCAGCCTACCGAGAGGTGTTTGGCAGGCACTTCCCCGCCATGTCGATGATCATCGTTGCCGGTTTGGTCGAAGACGAAGCCATGGTTGAGATTGAGGCCACAGCGCATCTGTCGTAACCCCGGTTGTTAAAGATTGCGCACTCAGAACCGGTAAGTAGCACCTATCAGCGGGCCGGATTGATCGAATTCGTAATCATTGCCGTCAATATCGTGGTCGAAAGATATGTAACGGTATCCACCCCGCAGCATCCACCTGTCGTTTATGATGTAGTCTGCAGTCAGCAGAACCGACCAGGTCTGGCTGCCGCTGCGAAATCCTCCGTAATCCACATAAGCGGTGCTGGTCCATGAATCGGATAGCGTAAACCGTGCCCGGACCCCAACTACCGGGTCGACCCAACTTTCGTCGGCAGTAGAGGTAAAGGCGGGACCTCCCACAGGTGTCAGCGAGAAATCAGTGTCGGTACTGTACCACCTGAAGCCGCCCGCAAGGTCCACCTTGACGGTTGGATCATTGCGCACTCGGTAACCCAGTAAGGCCGTCAGGAACTGTGTCTTGACCGAAGTTTCAAGGTCGCCGCCGCCAGGCCCGGTATCGCCAAAGGACAAGTTGGTATAGTTATAGTCGGCCAGCACGCTCCATTGCCCGTTTGTTGCCGCCAGCGCGCCCATGAACGCAAAGTCGAGGTTTTCCAGCGCGTCTGTAAAGCTAAGTGTCGCGTCAAGCGTACCCCTAGGGGTTTCAATGCTGGTCTCGGTCTCGGGCATGAACAGATAGATAGTGGCCTCGTAAGACCAATCGGACTGCTGCGCCGAGGTGGGTGCTGCCACGGATGTCAGTAAGGCCGCTGTGACGGTGCCGAGCCTTGTTTTTTTTGTTTGTACCATTCTGTACCTCACTATTTCTGTCTTAAATTATGTGTTTCCGAAATGGGTCCTATGCCGCTACGTCCTCAGAGTCCGTTGCGCCCGAGCCGACGCGATTTATGTCAGTGTCCGGGAAAAACTCGGACCAGACGTGCCAGAATATTCCGGCCCGCAGAGTTTCTACCCGTTGCAACTGACCCTGGTCCGACACACCCCAGAAATCGCAATGTGAAACGGGCTGACCACTGTCATTATACCACACGCCCAAGCTTTCGTATTTCGGGTCCAAACTGACTACGACATCGCGGCCACCGACGGTGGCGTTGACGATCCAGTTGTTGTCGATGACGAAATCATCCGTCCAGCAGGCGGCATCCTTGCCGATTGTGATCCCCCAGACATAGGTCTTGTTGGGCAGCCGGTCATCGGAACGATCCATATTGTCCATTACGGGTGCTTCTTCCTGATGCTGGCGGCCGATGCCCCAGCCAAAGGTGATCTCGGTCACCATGTCCAGCAGCCGCAGCAGAGGATTGGACGAGGGTTTGTTCAGAAAGACTTCGCCGTCGGGAAAGGCCTTTTGGAATCCTCGGAACGTCATCCGGTAGGTCGGCCAGGGCTTCATCTGCGCCTCGGGGCGCAGGGGGCAGGCGAGCCCATCTGCGTTCGGGTCGCGGTCAGCCTCGCGGAAGCCATAGATATGCTGGATCGGCTCGCCGGATTCATTGTCGCGCAGGATCAGGTTGTTGCCGTGCTGGGCCAGCACCTCAAGGTCCAGTCGCTTGCCCTCGATCCGTGGGGTGTATCCCTGGCCGAGGTTGGCCATTGCGCAATAGGTCATCACTACATCTTCGCCGCCCAACCCGTCTACGTCACCGGCCAGATGAGGCCGCATGATCTGCGCATCCGGGTGCGCGCGGGCATGGCCGTTGTGATCCATCACGATGACTGGCGCGGTGGGGCCGACATATTTGCGGGCCTCGCTGATCGGAAAGAAGGCCGCGTCGTTCAACTGGTTACGCAGGCCCAGATGCACCCAGACAAAAGGGAAGCCGTATAAGAACAGCACCAGCAACGCAGACAAAGCCCACAACCAGAACGACCCGCCACCCAAAAAGAGAAAGGTCAGCGTGGAGACGGCAAATGCGCTCAACCCGATACCGATCAGGCGGTATTCATGCCGGATGAACCGCACCATATTCTCGCGCTTCACCTTCAACAGCATTTGCGAGATGTCGCCCAGATCGCGGAAATAGACAAAGCCAATGCCAAGCGACACCACTATGCCAAGTGCGAAGATTATGTTTCCAGCCATCGCCTTACCTGCTGTCAGTTGAAAAGGCCGCCCGCGGAAATACTGCGGGCAGTCTAAGCTTATTGTTGTGACGATTGGCGTTTGACCAGGAACGCTTCAACCGCTTGCTGTGTCTCGGGGCGGATGTTGTCGATGCCCTCGTACGGAACACCCGTGGCCGGAGGAGTATCCGGGAATTTTTCCTTTCGCGCATTGTGGCGCCCGAGAATCCGAACGAACTCCTGTCCACCCCAGGCACCAACTTCGGTCGACACCGAATACTCCTCACGCGTGTCGCGGTAGAGGTCGAAAAACTTGGCAACAATCGGGCTTTCACCGGGTCCCGGCAGCTTGAGCTTGAGCTGATCTTTGACGATGGCTTCGGGCTTGGCGACCGAGTAGATGATCACGTGATCCCGGCGCGCTTTGGATTCATCGGCAAATAGAAGTGCGGCCGACTGGTCCACACCATCGACAAGCCGGTCGCGAGGGATGAACTCTTCCGCACCAGCAAACCGCGCAAACGTTGTGTACATGTCAGAGACATGAACAATGCTGTTCAACAATGCGTCTTCTTCAATCATTCCCGGCCAGCGAATAAAGGCATCAACACGAACACCACCTTCTGTCGTGTCAGCTTTTCCACCGCGGAAGATCATTGGGGTGAACCCTGATTGCGGAGAATACTTGGTGAAATGGCCATTGTCGCCCATTACGACAATGATGGTGTTCTCGGTTAACCCAAGCTCGTCCACTTTGGCGAATAGGTCACCAAGCCATTGATCCAGCAACTGCATTTTGTCGACATACAACCCACCGTTGGCGCTTTCGGGTCCGTCACGACCAGCACGCGTGTTATCCAGGGGAATCATTGGCCAATATTGGAGAAAGAAAGGTTCTTCATCGCCGGCCAAACGCTCAAGTTCAGACAGGGTTTTGTCCTGAAAGGCTTGGTTCATCTCGTCGTATTTGGCGGCATTCCAACGTTCGCCTGTTTCCATGCGGATTTCGCGGATCGGACCGTCGGCCTCGCCTTCGATTACTGTCATCATCGCGGATGCATCAGGTCTGAACCAATTGTCCAAAGTGTATTTGTCGTCATAATCGCGGATCGCGACAGATACCTGTTCCTTTATGGCATCATCGTTGAAAATGGTTAGTTGTCCTTGCTGGTGTACGGCCATTTGGGCGTAGTCAAAGCCTTGGTTCATGGCCCAGCTTTCAGCGATGTCCCCCATGTGCCATTTTCCCACATGGCTTGTGGCATAGCCCGCCTGTTTCAAAACTTCCGGTAAGGTGACCTCATCGCCGGGCAAGCCAAACCCTGCTATATCCACGGCGGTGTCGCCCATCCCCATCCTTACCGGCAAACGCCCAGTCATCTGTGCCACACGGGTCGGCGTGCATGATGGCTCGGTGTACATACGCACCATTCGCATGGCCTGATCCGAGAAATCGTTGATGTTTGGCGTCTCATAGCCCCGCACTGCGTTCAATTCGGGGATGCCCATGTCGCCAAAGCCCAAATCATCGATCAACACGCTGATGATGTTCGGAGGATTGCCACCGTTGCCGTCCCTAAACGCGGCCAATGCTTCGTTTACAGCAGCATCATCCTGTGCCCATTGGTCGGCGTGCTGGGCTTGCAGAACGTAAAATTCAGCGTCGTGCTGAATGGGGTTTTCCTGCGCCAATGCCGATGTGGCCACAAGACCTGATGACAAGGTGATTAACCATCCCAGTTTCATTCCGTACTCCCCTTGTATGCAAGATGTTCTCTTGGCCTATGGCTGCCGAGGCATTCTCACATTGAAACATTATGATGTTTATTTCTAAAATTCTACGGTTTACCTCATTGCCAGCTCATGAAGGTTTCGCGCGCCAGTTCCGATTCCGGACGCAGGTTTTCGATCCCTTCATAGGGCAGGCCAGTGCCAATCTCGGAATGCGGGTATTTGGCGATCATTTTCTGATGGCGTTTGACCATGTCCTGAAACGAGGCCCCGGCCCAAAGGGAATACCCCACCAGCGGGTGTTGTTCGCGCGGGTCGCGATAGATGTTGTAGGTCGGTGCGCCAGCGCCGGGTTGTCCGGGGGCAGGCAGGTGCATCTTGAACTCTTGCTTGACCACAGACCGTAGGACCGGCCCCTCGTAAACATAGACATAATCGCGCCGTCCGTGGCCTTCGCCGTTCAGCAAAAGGGCGGTCTGGTCGATGCCGTCAATTACACGATCGCGCGGGATATAGTCCGTCGCTCCCGCGATCCTGGCCATGGTGGTGTATATATCAGAGACGTGAAAGATATCGCCCGCCGCACTATTGGCTTCGATCACATTGGGCCAGCGGATAAAGGCATCGGTGCGTACGCCGCCCTCAAGATGCTGGGTCTTGCCGCCGCGATAGATCAGTTGGTTCAGACCCGACGTGCCCTCGTAGTGATACATCAGGCCATTGTCGGCCATCAGGACCACGATTGTGTTGTCGGCTTCGCCGGTTTCTTCCAGCGCGTCCAACAGATCACCGATCCAACCATCCAGCAGCTGCAGCTTGTCCGCGTGAAAGCCCCCGTTCCGTGAAATCGCCTGATCGGGATAGACAAAATTTAGCGGGTATAGCGGCCAGTATTGCAGGAAGAACGGCGCATCTTCAGCCGCAACGCGCTGAAGTTGTTCCAGCGCTTGCTGCTGATAGCGCAGGTTCATGTCTTCGTATTTCGCCTGGGTCCAAACCTCGCCCGCCGCCATGTCGACTTCGCGGGCCACGCCCCCCGCCTCGGCCTCGACACCTGTGACCAGACCGTAGGGTTTGAACCGCGCGTCCAGAAGGAACTGATTGTTCTGTCCTTCGGGTACATAGCCGAGCATGGCATTGGACCGCATCGCCTCGGGGGTCATGAGGCTCAGCTGTACTTGTTGGTGCAGGGGGAAGGCGGCCCAGTCGAACCCCTGATTGTGGGGGTAGGATTGTTCGATATCGCCCTGATGCCATTTGCCGACATGGGCGGTGTTATAGCCCGCTTGTTTCAGGATTTCAGGGAGAGTGACTTCTGAGGCCGGAAGACCCTCGCCCACCAGCGCCACCTTGACCTCTTCCACCCCGGCTCGCACTGGATGGCGGCCCGTTAGCATTGCCGTGCGTGTGGGTGTGCAGGAGGGTTCTGTATACATTCGCATCAGCGACAGACCCTCGGTTGCCAGCTGGTTGATGTTCGGTGTCTCGATCCCCATGACGTAGTTCATCTTGCGGTCGCCCATCTGACCAAAGCTCACGTCATCAATCAGGATGTAAAGGAAATTGGGTGGTTGGCCGCCATTTGCATCGCGGATTTCGGCAAGCTTGGCGTCAATTTCAACATCCTGTGCGTCCCAGGCCGTGCCGAACTGCGCGCGCAGGTATTCGAACTCACCATCGTGAATGATTGGGGTGTCCTGAGCAATGGCCGGGCTGGCGGTCAGGATCAGCAGGGGCAGAAGGGTACAGAGTTTCATGGTCAACCTTTCACTCATTTGTGCGGTCAGGGGCGTGCAGCCGTTTTTCAATACTGCTTCGCAGGTCCGAGACACTTTCGGCCAGATCCGCGAGGTAACGGGTCTGCGTTCCACCTGCGGATCGCGGGGCAAGCGCCAACTCGCGGAGTACCTCGTGGTAATCGGCGCAGATTTGGTCAAACTCCTTGTCCCGCGCGCGCAAAGCCTGCAATTGATGTGCCGCGCCGGGAAACTGTGCTGCAAAGAAGTCATCATCTGTCATTGTAACGGCATCCGCTGGATTCGCCATTCAAACATGCCTGTCCAAGAATATGTCTTGAACGTATTAAACCGCATGCTACCGTAGCAGCATGCCGCCAAGTCCTTACCTTGAAAGGATAGTTCTTGACTGCCGCGACCGACGACACCGCTCAACGGGATGCAGGATCGTTCCCAAAGGAACAGATCCAGTCGGCGCTTGATCGCGTACTCGCGTCGAAGGATTTCAAGGGTTCAGCGCGGATGCAGTCCTTTCTGACCTATGTCGTGACCGAGGCGCTTGCCGGACGCACGGATGAAATCCGCGCCAAGACGATTGCCATGGACGTCTATGGTTACAGCACCGATGACCTGTCCCGACGCGAAGGGGTCGTGCGTGTCGACGCGGGTCGCGTTCGGCGCAAACTTAAGGCGTATTACGGGGGGCAAGGCGCGTCGGACCCGGTGGTCATCACCTTGCCCGTCGGCAGCTACGCGCCAGAGTTTCGGTCGGGTGCGGCCGAGGTTGGAGGTAAGCGCAACCTGCTGCTGGTCGGAGCGGTAACCGGAGCGGTTCTGCTGGGCCTTGGCGGTTATGTGGCAACCACGCATCTGAGCGGCCGCAATGCGCCACCGACCACCGGCGATCAATCCACGATCTACGATGTTTCTCCGACCCGGGTCGAGGCGATGAACCTGTGTAGCGCTGGTCAGGACCTGATTTTTCCGGTTGTGGATTTACAACGGCTCCGCCCGGCTCTGATGGTGTTTGAAACGGCTATACAGCGGGACCCGCTGTATTACTGCGGCTATGCAGGGGCTGCGCAGGTGGAAACCATGCTTGCCATTTTGCAGTTCTACGATCCTGTCGCAGAGGAGTTGCTTGCAGCCGCCGACAAGAACAGCGCCCATGCACTTGAACTGGCCCCGGATGCGCCCTGGGCTTTGTCGGCCAGAGCATGGTCTGAGTTCGCTGCCGGCAATTTCGATCAGGCCGTCAGTCTGAATCACAGGGCAACCAAGCTGGCCCCTAATGATCCACATATTGCGGAATTTGACGCCCTGATATCGCTTTATACTTCTGACTTTGAACGCGTACTTTCACAGGCACAGCATTATCAGGCGCTGGCTGAAGATGGTGGTGGGTCGGTTGCCGGAAACGCGCTGGGTGCGGCGCAGTTTCACACCGGCGACTATGCGGGCTCAATCCGAACCTATGAGAATACGATCGCGCGCGGCGGCCCATTCGGGCCAATTTCAACTGCCTATCTGATGGCCGCGCATTGGAAAAACGGTGATCGGGGTGAGGCACGCAGACTGGCAGAATTATACGCCAGGACCTGGCCAAACTTTCCGTTGGAGGCGTTGAAAACCAGGGTATTTGCCGATCCAGGTCCTGTACGGGATCTGACTTCGGCAATGCGCGCCGCCGGGTGGGGTAGTGCAGACCCCACAACCGCCGAGTAAAACCTGACGGTTGTGGGGTGGGATCAGGGCCGCTTAGGCGGCGACCCGCTCCATCGGCAGTTTGCGGGGATAGGGATCGCCTTGCTTGTACGATCCTGCCGCCGTGAACAGCACATCGGTGGACGAGTTCAGACCGGTTTCCGCCGAGTCCTGAAGAACACCGATAATGAACCCGATGCTGACCACCTGCATGGCCGTTGCGTTGTCGATACCGAACAGGCTGGCGGCCATTGGGATCAGCAACAGGGACCCGCCCGCGACGCCCGACGCGCCGGTGGCTGCAACCGAAGCGATGATGCTTAGGAACAGAGCCGAGAAGAAATCGACCTGAATTCCCATGGTGTGCACGGTCGCCAGTGTCATCACCGTGATGGTGATGGCGGCACCGGCCATGTTGATTGTGGCGCCGATGGGGATGGTGACTGAATAGGTCTCTTCATCCAGATTCATGCGGCGGCACAGCTCCATGTTGACCGGAATATTGGCGGCCGAGCTGCGCATGAAGAACGCGGTGATCCCGGATTCCTTCAAGCAGGTGAAGACCAGCGGATAAGGGTTCTTGCGAATGCGCAGGAACACGATTAGCGGGTTCACAACCAGCGCCATGAACGCCATGCAGCCAATCAGCAGCAACAGCAGCTGGCCGTAGCTGGCAACCGTTTCAAAGCCGGTTTCAGCAATGGTCGAGGCCACGATGCCAAAAATACCAATGGGTGCAACCCGGATGATGGCAGCCACGATCTTGGTGATCGCGCCATCCAGATCAGACATCAGGGTCTTGGTCGAGTCGCTGGCGTGGCGGAAAACCAGCCCAAGGCCGATGGCCCAGGCGAGAATGCCGATATAGTTGGCCTGCGCCAGCGCGTTCACCGGATTGTCCACGATCTTCAACAGGATGTTCTTGACCACCTCTGCCAGCCCGTCCGGGGCGTCCAAAAGCTCGGGCGTGCCGGTCAGGTGCAAAGAGACGGGGAACAGGAAACTGGCGCCCACTGCAACCAGTGCAGCGGCAAACGTGCCGAGAATGTATAACATCACCACCGGCCCCATGCGGGCCTGGCTGTCTTTCTTGTGGTTGGTGATTGCGGCGCAGACAAGGATCAGCACCAGAACGGGGGCAACGGCTTTTAGCGCGTCGACAAAGAAATCACCCAGCAGACCGACGGCTGAACCAGCCGAAGGCCAGAGGGTGGCGAGAAGGGCACCGGCTACCAGACCGATGATGATTTGCGTAACCAGGCTACCGCGTAGAATAAAATTCATCGGGACCATCCAGTTTGATTGGGGGCCTGACAGGGAAATTGTCGCTGTTCAAGCACGGTTAATTTATAAGATTGCGGCTATATGGGTCTTTTGGATCCAATTTAAACATCTGGACTTAAGAAATAGGTCCAGATTGAAAATTTCCTTATTGAGCCGCCGTCTCGCACGGCCTGACTGTGGGTGTTTCCGTGGACACGCGCTGCAGGCTCCAGGTGCAGGTTTGAACAGTTAGACCTGGCAGGTTTGGCACCTGATCCGAAGCCCAAACACTGGTCACCGAAAAACTGAATGGCGTGTTTGCAGCAGCGGGAAAAAACCGCGCAAGTTCTTTCGACGGGAAAGTGCCGCCGCAGGCTTCGAAATAGCCGCTGACCAAGGTGCCCTCGGGGTTCAGAACAACTGATCCGGTATAAAGCGAGTATTCAGCCCCAAGCTCTTGTTTGTCCGTGTATCGCAGGTCGATGGATATGCGGTCTCCGTCCTGAACGATCCCGGCGCTCATGGGGTCGGACCAGCTTGAGGGCACGCCACCCGTGGTGCTGTCACAGGCATAGCGCCCTTCGTATTGGCCGGTCAGTGAAAAGCCTTCTGCATATGCTGCACAAGGGATGGCTGCAAAAATGGCAAAGGCTGTTTTTCTTAAAATGGGGTTCGAGGTCACAATAGCTCTCCTCTCCGATGCGGACAGGGATTGCGACGTCACAAAATATCCGAGTGCCTATCAATCACCTGGCCAAAATGATGCTGCCACAGGTCCACGCCCAGCTTACCGCTGCGATCAAGCGAAGACCCAACAACCGTATCGGCAATTATGGTCGGTTGCAGGCCCGCGTCAAATAGGGCGAACCCCGCGGCAAGAACGCAGGTGTCGGCCTGGATACCACAGACCAGCACTCGGTCGACTCTCCAGCTTTGAAATTGTGCGATGACTTCCAGGGGCGGGCTGTAGCCATATTTCAGGACAATATGATCTGCCTGAACAAGGCTTTCGTCGACAGAACGTGGCTTCCACCCAATTTGCCGAAAAAAGGGAACTTTGTCCTCGTCATGGCGTTCAACGGTAGCGACCGAGGGGAATTTGGTCGCCAACAGACGGCTGCGTTCGACCAGCCAATCAGGCGGGTCAAAGCTGGGTTGGACGTCGACAACCAATACGGCCTGTTTCAATCAATGCCTCCGATGCTGGCTAAACCGCTTGATGAACCTCGATGATATTGCCCTCTGGGTCGTAGAAGAACAGTTGGTGCCACTCTTTCGCGAATGCGGTGCCATAGTCCGAATACGGAATGCCGTTGTCGTCGAGCAGCTTTTTGAACGCCTCGATATCATCGGTGCGAAACGCGATGTGGCCGCGTTCGACAGGGTTGATAGTCTCACCATGTTTGAACGCGACGTCGAGGTTCTTTTCGGCCAGATGCATCTGCATGGCCCCGTCGGTGGCAAAGCGGATCTTGCCGCTATAGCCCTTGTCGTCGGTCTCATCGGGCCGAGGGAAATTCTCAATCGGGATATCGGCCAACCCCAGAACCTGAGTGTAGAAACGGTGCAACCGCTCAACATCGTCCGAGACAAAGTTGATGTGATGGAATTCAAGTTTCATGAAGGCCCGGCTTTTTAATTGGTGGTTGGCGTCAGAAAATCCCAAGAACCAGCGACAGGCAAGCCCTGTATCAAAGGGATTGATATAGCAGGGAAATGCGTGCGCCGTGACAGTCAGAAAACCGTTGCACCGTTTGGGGGATGCAGGGATAGTGAAGGGATCACAAACTACCGGGGGTCCTTGATGAACCCTACCAAGCTGTTTGTTTGCGCATTGATCCCCCTGTTTCTGCCGGGCCCGGCAGCGGCCCAGTCCGACGCGCCGCCGCCAAGTGTGACCGTCGCGCCGGTGACGTTGGAGGAATTGCAGAATAAGGCCCAGTTTGTTGGCCGGGTCGTGGCGGATCAAAGCGTCGATCTGCAGGCCCGTGTCGAAGGGTTTCTGGAAGAGGTCAATTTTACCGAAGGCGGAACAGTTGCCAAAGGGGATGTGCTGTTTCGCATTGAAAAGAAGAAATACGCGGCCAGTGTGGACAGCGCACAGGCGGCGCTGAAAAGCGCGCTGGCCAGCGCGCAGACCGACAAGGCGGCGCTGGATCGTCAGCAGGCTCTGTTCGATAAGGGCGATGTCCCACAGGCTGTTTTGGACACGGCATTGGCAACTTATGCCGCAGGGCAGGCAGCGGTGGACGAGGCGCAGGCCGATTTGAAGATCGCGCAGATTGATTTGGATTACACGGAAATTCTCAGTCCCATTGATGGACGCATCGGGTTGTCAGCGGTGGATGCGGGCAATTTGGTAAGCTCCGATACCGGAGTTTTGGCAACGGTTAACAGCGTTGATCCGATGCTGGTGAGTTTTTACATCAGCGAGCCGGTCTTGCTGCAAGAACGCCGCAAAGGGCGCATCACGCCGGGCAACATCAAACTGACCACAAACATCAAACTGGCGGATGGGGAAACCTATGCCTCCACGGGCAAAGTCATATTCGTGGGCGACAGCGTCAGCCAGAACACCGACACGATTGAGCTACGTGCCAGTTTCGCCAACCCTGACGGCGTGCTGATCCCCGGTCAATTCGTGACCGTGGGTTTGGCCGGTTCAGAGGAGCCCAAAGTGCTGACAGTTCCGCGCAACGCTGTGCAGTTCGACAAGCAGGGTTATTTCGTGTTTTCGGTCGACGGTGACGGCAAAACCCACCGGCAGAATATCGAGATCGGCACTCAGACCGCGACCCGCACTCAGGTGGTATCTGGGCTGAGCGAAGGCGACCGTGTGGTGGTGCAGGGACTTCAGAAGATACATGACGGGCTGGTCGTGAAAGCAGTAGACAGTCAGGGTTAGGGGCCAGTTTGATCGCACGCTTCTTCATCGACAGGCCGCATTTTGCAGCCGTGATTGCGATCCTGATGGTTCTGTTCGGCGCGGTCTGTGTACGCCTGATCCCGATTACCGAATACCCGCATATCACGCCGCCGCAGATCTATGTGGATACGTCTTACCCGGGGGCGGACGCGCAGGTCATTCTTGAATCCGTCGCCACCCCCATCGAAGAGCGTGTGAACGGCATTCCGGGCATGTTATCGCTGTCGTCCAAAAGCTCGAATGACGGCACCTATATGCTGAACGTGTCCTTTGAGCTAGGCACTGACCCCGACGTGGCGGCTGTTGAGGTGCAAAACCGCGTGGCGCTGGCCAGTTCCGAACTGCCCTCGGCCGTATTGCAGCAAGGGGTCGAGGTTACCAAGCGGTCAGGCAACATGATTGTGGTGATCAACCTGACCTCGCCCGATGGATCGCGGGATGAGCTGTTTCTCAGCAATTTCGGTGCTGATTTCCTGCACGACCCGTTGCAGCGATTGCCGGGGGTAGGGACGGTGTCGCAATTCGGTCAGCTGGAATACAGCATGCGGGTCTGGATCAATCCGGTGCGTATGGCCGCGTTGAATATCACCGCGTCCGAGGTTGCCGACGCCATCGAGGATCAGAACGTCATCGCCGCCGCCGGACAGGTCGGGGCTCCGCCATTTGCCGAGGGACGAACCGATTTCCAGTTTAAGCTGCGGGCTGAGGGGCTGCTGCGCGATGCCGAGGAATTTGGGCGGATCATTGTCGCCTCGAACCCCGACGGGTCAGTCACGCGGCTTGAGGACATCGCTCGAATCGAGCTGGGCGCGGCCACATATTCCGGGTCGACCAAGCTGAACGGCAAGGACTCGGCCACTATCGCCGTCTATCAGGAAAGCGCCGCCAACGCGCTTGAGATTTCAGACTCACTGCGCGCCTTGATGAAGGATCTGTCGGCGAAATTTCCCAAGGGCGTGTCGTATGAGATCACCTATGACGTTACTGACGCGGTGCGTGTTTCGATCCGCGATATCATGACGACGCTGGCCCTGACGGCGGGGCTGGTGATTGCGGTGACCTTTCTGTTTCTGGCCAGCCTGCGTGCAACCATCGTACCGGCCATCGCCATCCCGGTGTCGCTGCTGGGTGCTGTGGCGCTGATTTATGCTATCGGGTTCAGCGCCAACATGATCACGCTGTTCGCTTTGGTTCTGGCCATTACCCTAGTGGTGGATGACGCGATCATCATCATCGAGAACGCCGAACGTATCTTACGGGATGAGGGGCTGGACCCGCGTGCGGCGACCCTGAAGGCGATGTCTCAGGTCAACCGGCCGATCGTGGCGACGACCTTTGTTCTGGCGGCCGTGTTCGTGCCGGTGTGCTTCTTTCCCGGCGTGACGGGGACGATCTATTTCCAGTTCGCGCTGACGATCATCTTTGCCTTTGTCCTGTCTGCGGTGAACGCCCTGACGTTAGCACCGGTCTTGTGCGCGATGATGCTGAAAACTGACAGCAAGCCCATCGGTCCGCTGGCGATTGTTCCGGCAGTGATTGTCTGGCTACGGCGCCAATACCTGCGCCTTGTGGCGCTGATGCTGCGTTATATGGCGGTGTCGCTGCTGGTGTTTGCCGGGGCCGTCGGCGTGACGGTGTATCTGTTCAAAACTGTGCCCACCGGCCTGATTCCGCAGGAAGACAACGGCGTTCTGATGGCGTCGATGGAACTGCCGGACGGGGCCTCGTTACAGCGCACCCAGGCCTTCATGGCGCAGGTGGGCAATCTGATCGAACAGACGCCAGGGGTTGCAGCGGTCACAACGGTCTCGGGTCATTCCATGCTGGCCGGGGGGCGTTCGAATGTGGGCATGGCCATTGTTACGCTCACCCCATGGGATCAACGCACCAGTCCGGATTTGCAGTGGTACGCCATCATGCATGGGCTTGAACGACAGCTGGCGACATTGCCAGAGGGGGTCTCATACGTGTTTCCCTTTCCAACCATTCACGGGTTGGGCTCGACGGGGGGTATCTCGGTCCAACTGCTGGATCTGGGCAAAGGCGACGGGGCACAATTGGATGCGGTAATGAACGGCTTTGTAACCGCCCTGAATGCCGCGCCCGAGTTTTCGCGTGCACATGGCGATTTCTCGGCCCAAAGCCCGCAATACAAGCTGTCCATCGACCGAGACCGTGCCGAGACGCTGGGCGTCAGCGTGGCGGATATCTTTACCGCGTTGCAGGCCAATCTTAGCTCGTACTTCGTGGACAACTTCATACTGGACGAGCGCGTCTATTGGGTGGTGATTTCAGCCGATGCCGAATTCCGTCAGACGCTGGATGACGTGGATAACATCTATGTCAAAAACAGCGCCGGAGACTCGCTGCCCGTGCGCAATTTCGTCAGCAGCGAACCGGTCCTCGCACCGGACACGATCCCGCGCTACAACCTGTTCACGGCGGCCTCGGTCAGTGCGCAATTGGCCGAAGGGATCAGTTCGGGCGACGGAATCATCGCGATGCAGGCGATTGCCGACAAGACGCTGCCTGATGGGTTTCGGATCGACTGGTCGGGTGTCACCCAGCAAGAGGTGAAGGCACAGGGGCTTGTGCCCTTCATCATGCTGTCGGCGCTGGTCTTGGCCTATCTGTTTCTTGTGGTGCTGTATGAAAGCTGGATTCTGCCGCTGTCGATCATCACGTCGGCGGTCTTTGCCCTGTTGGGCGCGTTGATCCCATTGGTGGTATTACCGTACCTGACCAGCAATATCTTTGCGCAGGTGGGGATGGTGCTGCTAATCGGGTTGGCCGCGAAAAAGGCGATCATGGTGGTCGAATTTGCCAATCAGCAACGTGAAAGCGGGGCCAGCATTAAGGACGCGGCCTTAAAGGCGGCTGAAATCCGGTTCCGGCCGGTGACGATGACGGGCCTGTGTTTCATCGTGGGGGTTATGCCTCTGGTTCTGTCCAGCGGGGCAGGGGCGGCGGCACGGGTCTCGGTTGGGTATCCGGTACTGTTTGGCATGATCCTGGACAGCACGCTGGGTCTGCTTATGATCCCGGTGCTGTATGCGGCATTTCAGACCGTTCGGGAATGGCTGTCTGGGTTGCGAACTGCCAACAAGTAGTTCCCGCAAGACCTGAAAATTGTTGCAGTCTTCCGGGGTTTCTCGGATGCTGAACGGCACGGAAACCGAGGTGGGCCCACGCAAAATGTCGCTGCAAGACCCCTTTACGGATCTTAAAATCGAACGGCAGGACAGCGGGTTTTACAAGGGCTACAACCTGCCGATTGCGCTGGTCAGCAAGATCGCTGTCTCGTTGCTGGTGCTATGGGCGTTGGTCTGGCCGCTGAATGCGAATGACACGCTGAGATCGTGGAAATCCGGGCTGCTGAGCGAGTTTAACGTCTTCTACAACCTCTCGGTCGCGTTGTTTGCCTTCTTTCTGTTTGTGGTTGCTCTCCTTCCTGCCACCGGGCGTATGCGGTTGGGGGGTGATGATGAGCGGCCCGAATTCACCAACTTCTCATGGTTTTCGATGATGTTCGGGGCCGGGCTGGGCGTAGGGCTGATGGTATATGCCACGGCGGAACCACTAGGCCTGTGGGAATCAAATCCGCTGACCATGTCTGGTGAAGTCGCCCCGAAAAGCGCCGAGGCGATTCAGGGTGCCTATCGCTATACCTTTCTGCATACAGGGTTCCACGCTTGGGCAATCTACGTGGTGACAGGGTTGAGCCTGGCCTATTACGCCTATACTCGCGACATGCCTCTGACGATCAGAACGGCGCTGACGCCGCTGTTGGGCGAGTATTCCAACGGGGTTGCGGGCCACGTGATCGACATTTTGGGCGTGGTGGCGACCATCCTCGGGGTGGCGGTGACCATCGGGTACGGTGTGTCGCAGCTTGTCGATGGCGCCTTTTTGATCACCAGTGCGCAATGGTTGATGGAAGGGGTCATGAAACCCTCGACCGCTGGTCTGATTGCGGCGCTGGCGTTGGTCATGATGATGTCGACCCTTTCGGCAGTGTCCGGCGTGGGGCGAGGGGTGAAATACCTTTCGAACCTTAATCTGATCCTGTCGCTGATTCTTCTGGCGGTGTTCATTTTCTTTGGCTCGTTTTCTTTTGCGATCAGGATCTATGGGCAGGCATTGGTGGACTATATCGTCAATTTTATACCGCTCAGCCTTCAGGCCCATTCCCCGATGTCCCAATCCGAGTATGCCGCAGCCCTGCCACCTGAAGCCGCCCCCTTCGTGACCGAGCTGTTTCCCGGCGCTACTGATGCCTGGGACACGCGTGACAGCTTTTTGGCAGGGTTAAGCGGGGACGTGGCCGACCTGCCTGAAACGACAAAGCAGGCCGCCTATGATGCAGGTACACCGGGGCGGCTGTTCGGCTGGCAATCGGGCTGGACGACCTTCTATTGGGCGTGGTGGATTGCCTTTTCCCCTTTTGTCGGTCTGTTTCTGGCCCGCATCTCGCGTGGGCGCACAGTGCGCGAATTCATCCTTGGCGCAGTGGTTGCACCGTCTTTGGTTTGTTTTGCCTGGATGACCATTCTGGGCGGCTCGGCCATTGATCTGGAACTGAACGGAGACGCCGATGGCGCCATTCTCGCGGCCTCGACCACGGCGACGCTATTTGTGACGCTCAGCGAGATGATCTCGGGACATCTGCTGGTAATCATCAGTTTTATGTGCGTGGTGCTGACCATGACCTTTCTGGTCACGTCTGCGGATTCCGGCATTCTGGTGATGAACACGATTATGTCCGGCGGGGCCGAGAAAACCGGGGTCATGCACCGTGTTTTGTGGGGCGGGTTGCTGACGCTGGTGATTGGAACGCTGCTGATGGCCGGGGGCGGTGGGCTTGAGGCATTGACCAATTCCATGATCATTGGTGCGCTGCCTTTTAGCGTGGTCTTGTTGCTGATGTGTGTCTCGCTTGCCAAGGCGATGATCAATGATCTGCGGCGTGCGCGCCACGAAGAAAACGAGACTGAAACCTAATCTTATCTGAGCGTGACCTTCAGGGGCGCATCAGATTGGATCGACTAGCACCGTCGAGAAAACTGACTGATCCTGGGAATGATCTGCGCCTATTTGGTCGAGAAACAGATCGAAAAAGCAGCGCCGTCATGTGTCGGTAGTAACGAGATATCCGCACCATGTGCCCGCAGTGTATTGCGCACGATGGACAGCCCCATACCAGTCCCGCCCTGATCGCGTTTGGTGGTAAAGAACGGATCAAATACCCGCGCTGCATTGCCGGAGGAAATTCCTGGCCCATCATCGCTAAGCCGTAGGATCACTTCGGTATCGTCTCCTGTTGCCGACAGGGTCACAACCTGCGCGCCATGTTCTTGCGCGTTGCCGAGCAATTGGCGCAACACGACTAGCAAGCCATTGGAACCAATCGGGATAATTAGATCGCCGCCGTCAAAACGCATTTCGAGAGTGGGAAAATCGCGGCACAATGCGTCTTGCACGGCGTTCAGACAGGTCACCCCCTCATGACGCGACTCGCGCGCGCGGGCTACCTGACGCATGGCGTCGATCTGCTGTTCCATCTGCACGCCCGCGCCGGCAATCTGGTCCACTAGCCTCAGGTTTTCAGCCGATAGCGTGTCATCATCGCGCAGTAATTCCGTCGCTACCCTAAGTGTTGCAACAGGCGTCTTCAGCTCATGCGTGACATGGTCCGAGAAACTGCGGATAGTGGTTTCACGGTTGCGCAGGGTTTCGGCCATGTCGATGACGCGCTGGGCGGTGGTGCCAAGCTCCTGAGTGCCAAAACGTGAGGGCGGCGAGAGGGGATCGGCGGGGTGCCGAACAACCTGCGTGGCAAAACGTTCCAGCGCAAAGATCGGTCGCAGCAATAGCCGCACCAACAACCAGCCTAGAACAGCCGTGGCCGCCGTGATGATCACCGCCAGCAAAACGGCGGCATTGCGATAGCCCAGTTCCGGTCCCAGATACCGAAACGCAACCAGCCCGGTCAGAGACAACAGCAATGTGCCGCATAGGGCGCCGCCCAGCACGAAGGCAAGGCTGGGGCGCCACTTGCGCCTCATGCCGCGGTGTCCTGAATGCGGATGCCGACACCATGCACAGTTTCGATCACCCCAGTGCAACCGGCCTGCGCCAGCTTACCCCGCAAGTTGCGTAGATGGCTGTCCAGAGTACGGTCCGAGACTTGCGACAACGCCCCCCAGACCGCCTGTATCAGCTGCGCGCGGGTGTGTACCTGACTGGGACGTTCGACCAGAGTGGCCAGCAAAGTGAACTCGGTCGCGGTCAGCGATATGGCGTTTCCGTCCAACCTGCAGACATGCGCGCCTGGGTCCAGCGTGATCCGCCCATGCGTCAAGGTCGGGCTGGATCGTGACCCGGATGCACGTTTCAGGATCGCGCGCACCCGCGCCACCAGCTCACGTGGGCTGAAGGGTTTGGTGACATAGTCATCCGCGCCCATTTCCAGGCCCAGTATCCGGTCAATCTCATCATCGCGCGCGGTCAGGAACAGGATCGGAACCTCGGATCGGGCGCGGATGCGGCGGCAGACCTCGAACCCGTCCATCTCGGGCAGGCCAATATCCAGGACGATCAGATCCGGTGCTTCGCGGGCGGCGTGGGTCACGGCCATCTGGCCATCGCTGGCGGTGATCACCTGAAAGCCGGCGCGTTCCAACGTCAGACCAGCCAGATCGCGCAGGCGGGGATCATCGTCAACCAACAGGATTTTCATTGCGCCTCGCCTTTGGGGTTCGCTGTAAGATAGCCATTCACACGTGCGGTGCGAAAGTCCCATTCGCGCCAGTTCGGATGGGTTGGGGCAGGATGCACACAGCTTTGCGCCCAGTCGGGAATGTGCATGATCGGCTGTTTGGCAATCTGGGTAGAAATTGCCTTGGAGGCCGAGTGCCCCAAACCACACAGATAGGTCCAGTCGGTCCGGGTCGCAGTATCCGAAACTGCAGCACGCGACAATGTATCCGCCGCAATCAGCGCAGCGAAATTTATGAACGCACAGATATAGAGGGTTCCCACGCTCAACATAGTGACCCGCAGCATCAACCAGACAGACGAACGCCCCCTTTGCACCTGCCAGGCCACCATGGCCAACCCAATTGCCACCAATCCCATCCAGATCAGCGCGTAGATTCGTAGGTAAGTCAGGCCAAACGCGTCGATATACAAGTCCAACCGGAACGCTGCGGACAAGGTCAGCAAAACGTTCTGCGCCAGCCATACAAGCAACAAGGGTTTCAACGCTGGGCTTTGCCCAAGAAAGGGGCGCACCGCCAATGCGAAGGCCCCGGCCAGCAAGGCCGTCATCAGCAGGGGGTAAGCGCCGCGGTGGGCATATGTGGCGTGGCTCATACCTTCGGGCAGGGCGGCGGCGCCGAACAGGATCGAGATATCCATGATGCTCTGCGCCGCCAACATGAGGTTGAACAGAACCAATGCCCTGAAAACCGATCCGGCGTTCAACAGGCGTGACATGTTCCAGCTTAGGGTGGGGGCTGCCACAGGCGCATCCGGCGCGGGGGCTGTCAAAACCGGCCAGATCAACAAGGCCAGCCCGCCCCAGAACGCGATCCGGCGGATTAGCACAAACAGGTCGAAATCGACCTTAAGCACTCGGAACAAAGCATGTTCCAACACCGGATTTGCACTGATCAGCAACGCCCCAAGCACGAAGAAGCCACCCAACGGAAAGGCCCAGTTGCGGATGAATACATGAACTATTGAACGGCCGGTTTCGCCATGTGCTACCGGTTTACGGCGCCATCCCCGAACGTGTGTTGCGCATTCCTTGAGCCCGGCAGTCGGAACCCTTTTGATCAGGCGCAAGACTCCACCGGCCAGCCAGGGAAAGAGCTTGCGGTATTTGACCTCTGGTGGGATTTGCAATAACACGATCGCGCTGAGCAGCCCCGCGATCAGGAAGGTCACCGACAAAAGCTGGACATGTTCTATCAAGGGCAGGGTGGCCAGCATCAACACAACTGCGGGCACCAGTAGTTTTGAGCGGGCGTGCTTGTTCACCCAGATGGCAGCAAAGATGCACCAAGCGAAAAGGGCCAGTGAGAGCCCGGGTTTGTGGCCCCAGAACAGTAGATCGCCCAGCAGAACAAGCAAGATCAGTGCAGTAATCCGCGGAAACCTTCGGACGCCGTCCAGCACGTTTCCCGGGGTCGCAGGCGGGGGCGTTGGGTCAACCGACGTGCCACTTTCACTGGCCAGCCACCAGCCATCATGGGCAAGTGAGCGGGGCACCCCCCGGATTATAAGTTCATTGGGCATATCAGCCTCCTGCTTGAGTTTCCTCAAGATTGCAGGGGCAGATCGCAGAACCTTTGCAGCAGTTGTGCAGAATTCGTGCAGATTGGCCCGGACCTACGGGCCCGGCAAGGGGTGTCTGGCAGGTTAGTGCAGCGCGCCGTGATCCCTAAGTTCTCCGGCAAATCGGCAGCTGCGAACGGCCTCGGGCGTGGTGGAATACTGCGCCCTGAAAGCCCGCCCCAGGGCAGAAGCTGATGAAAACCCGGTTGCTGTTGAAATCTCAAGCTGTGGCATGTCGGTATAGCGCAGCAAGCTGTAGGCGCGCTCAAGCCGCAGCTCGCGATAGGTGGTCAACAATTTGACACCCGTCTTGTTCAGAAACCGTCGCTGCAATTGACGGGTCGAGGCCCCAAGCGCCTGCGACAGGTCCGAGATTTTCAGCGGGTCTTCGACATTGTTCAGCATCTTTTCGATCACCTGCCGGACCATCGGATCAGCCCCGGACCGTTGGATCAGGCGGTTGGCCAACTGGCTTGCACAGCCGCGTTTTGGTTCGGTCAGGCCAATGTAGCCGCGTAGACTTTCAGCTAGATGTTCACCGTGGTCCAATGCTACGAATTCCGCCAGCAGGCGCAGGGCGCTCAGTTTGGTCGCGGCACTGTGTACCCGCCCATCGGGTGATTTGTGCGTGGGTTTATGACAGTCGGCAAGTCCGATCTCCTGCGCTGCGGCCGAGAAATTCGGATGAATGGCGGCGAGGGGCTCATCAGTCTTCGCGCTGTGCGCCAGCAGCAGAGCAGCCCCCCCGACCAGAATGGAGCGTGACGCCAGATTCAGTATCTGCGCAACGCGGGTCTTGTCCTGTCTGGCGCAGTGCCAGGGTTTGTGAATGTCGCCCCAAAAAATCGCAGTGCGACCCGCCCAATACAGGGGGTCGCCAGTAAAGGCTTCGGATGTATTCCGAATGGTGACGGCATAGGTGTGGTCTTCGACAAGATCATTCAGAGCATGAAAAAACTCGGTAACCATTTCGGCCGAACCTTCGGCCTCGAGATCGTTCAGAAAAACGTCGATACTTCGCAGCCGTTCAGAGGCCGTTCGGGCCAACTGTACGTGGTTGTTGCCGAGGACATAGTGTTTCATTTCTCCTCCCCCTGCCTGATATGGCTGCGTTGTTTTGGTCGGTGTACCCCCCGCCTTTTGGCGGGGGGTGTGATTTACTCAGCTGCGTCGAGGTATGCGTCCATTGGTGGGCATGTGCAGACGAGGTTTCTGTCGCCATATGCGTTGTCGACGCGGTTAACGGGGGACCAGTATTTGTCGACGCCCATGGAGCCT